>CAZCYW010000026.1:0-30008 GCA_964503105.1 uncultured Haloferacaceae archaeon | reverse complement strand
CGCACCTTGCCGCGCCGGACGGCATCGTCGAGCGCCCGAAGCGTCTGTTCGATTGGGGTGTCATAGTCCCAGCGGTGGATCTGATAGAGATCGACCGTCTCCATGCCGAGTCGTTCCAGTGAATTATCGAGTTCCTGTTCGATTGTCTTTCTCGACAGTCCCGCCGACTGTGGGTTGTCGCCCATTTCGAACCGGACTTTCGTCCCGACAGTGAATCGGTCGCGGTCGTACTCGGCCAGCACCTCACCGAGAATTTCCTCGCTTTCGCCCTGCGAGTAGATGTTTGCCGTGTCGAAAAAGGTGATTCCGAGGTCGATGGCGCGTTCGATGAGTTCGCGGCCGCCCTCCTCGTCGAGCATCCATTCGTCGCGATGTTCCTTGCCGAAGCTCATACAGCCGAGACAGAGTCGGCTGACGTCGATTCCCGTCGTACCCAGTGTGGTGTACTCCATACTCACTACTCAGCTACCACCCGGATATAATCGGGGGCAACCGGTTACCGAACTGAACTTTTTGTGCGTAGGTGGCCGGTAGCGGCTTGCGTTTGCTCGGTCCATACCCCGGTTGTGAGCAGCCCGTTCTCCTCGGTTCGACAGGCACTTTTCAGGTGGGTTGTCATCGACGGTGACCGTCTGGCGGTCGCCGGAACTCTGCTCGGGGGAATCTTTCTGTTGTTGGCTAGCTTGCTCGCGGTCAACCTCTTTCCACGAGCGCCCGGCGATCCGCTCTATTTGCTTATCAGTGCCTTTCTGGGCGGCAATCTCACACTCATCACTGTCGTTATTGCGATCAACCAGCTCGTTTTTTCGCGCGAACTCGGCTCGCCGGGAGATCTCGAACAACGAACGAGAAACGCCGTCGACTACCGAAATCAGGTTCAGTCGGTCATGGATCAGCCGGTTAGTCCGGTTCAGCCGGGCTCGTTTCTGTTAGTCCTCCACACGAATCTTGATACTCGTGCCCAATCGTTGGCTGATACTATCGACACCGACCCGACGACTAACGAGTCGGCCAATGACGAGCCAACGACTAACGAGTCGGCCAACGGTGGCGCTGAACTGTCCGAAGAGCTCCGAACCCTCGTTTCGGCACTTCGTCGTGATGTCGACGCAGTTACCGAGGCACTCGATACGCCCGCTGCGGACGAACAGATTTTCGGGGCGATTGCGGCGACACTCGGGACGACACAGGCCCAACAGCTCTATGATCTCTCGCGGGTCGAAACCGAGTACGGCACACAGCTTTCGGACACTCAGCAAGCGCTCTTCGAATCAATCCGTGAACATCTCTTGCATATTGATGTCGCCCGGAAGTATTTTCGAACCGTCTACATCACAAAGGAGCTCTCGTTTCTCTCGCGAATTCTCTTGCTCGTCGGACTTCCAGCACAGCTGTTTTTGGCGGCGACGCTCGCCGTCTACGACCTTGCGACAATCGAGGCGCTGCCGGCGGCCGCAATCGTCGGGGCAACGCTCATCGCCATGGTCGCCTGTTTTGCACCACTGGCGATTCTCGCTTCGTTCGTTTTGCGGCTGTCGTGGGTCGCCCAGCGAAATGCGACTGTTATGCCGTTTGCGGCCGCCGAAACCGATTACACCCTGTTTTCGAGTGGCGAGTAAACGGTTTGCTCACTGGGCTCAGAGATCCAGTGGTCCCTGTTTCAGATACTCTCGCATCAGTGCGGTCGCATACGACCCACTTGGCAGTGCAAACTCGAAGGTGAGTGCATCGGGGTCGACCTGAAGGTCGGTTCTGACGAGAATCGCACGCCGAGTTCCGGTTGATTCGAAGTTGCCCGGCAGCTCGAAATCTGCCGGCAAAAGGCTGAGGTCGTCGAGAATCCCACGTTCGATCTCGCCGGGCTCGCCGTCGGCCAGTTCGGTTTCGGTTCCAACAAGCGGTGCGGTCACAAATGCACGGCCTCGCGAGCAGTGTCGTTCCATGACACTCACCCGCTTGCCCGAAACTCGCTGCAGTCGGTCGGTATCGGGTGCGTAGAGCCCATCAGGAGCCTCGCGGTCGGCAAAGCAACACACATCGCCCTCGACAGGTCGGTCAAACAGGAGTCCACGACGCAGCCGCTCGGAGAGAATCCGGTTGAAAATGTATGACTGTGCGGCGTTGACAAAGAGTCGCTGGAGGTTCCACGGAACCGCCTCCAGCGCATTGCGAAAGTCGGCGTCGGTTTCGGCCCCATCCTCGATCAGGCGATGAAGCATCGACCGTTCGTAGCCGAGATAGCCCGGAATTTCGTCGAGAGATGCCTGCCAGTCGGGGTCGTCGCGTTCGGCCTCTTCGGCGACGAACTGGCGTGCTGCCTGTGTCCGGGTCGACTCCGTCTCGAAGGGGTTGGCGACGTACGACCGCACGGCCTCGCGCCACTCTTGACGGACGATGTTGAGTCCGACTTCGTGGGTAACCGGCCGCTGGCTACCGAACCGTTGGTTGCCGAACCAGTTAGGAACGCCGGCAGTCTGTTCGGTTCCACCGGCGTTTTCGACGAACGCTCTGAGCGCCGCCGTCGTGTCAGCTGTTCGCTCGGCTGCGTCAGCCGCAGCGTCGCGAACCCGGATTACAAAGCGGTTGCCGTGTAGATCGCCGAACGAAATCGACCGGCCGGTCCGACCCAGAACCTCGATTTCTGCGCCTCGAACCGAAAGGGCGGCGACCGCGTCGGGGTCGACATCGCGGATGGTGAACAGCTGGGTCGTTACCGCGTGTTTGTCCTTGGTTCCCGCCCACGCAACCCGTTCGCGACTGATTCCGAGTGCGTCCGAGACGCGAGCCGCAAAATCGTTGGTATCCCACTCCCGGAGCGTTGCCCGAAGCAGGATTTCTGGATACGCTCCGGGGGCCGAATCGAGCGGTTCGGGATCGAAGTGTTCGATTTCGTGGACCTGAAAATCCTCGGGCTCAACGCGGAGTGTCCCGCCGATGCCGTCGGCGTCACTTACATAATAGTCGATCCCGACGGCCCGCTCTATCGGGTGGGCCTCACGCATCGGCGACCTCGCGGCGTTCGTCTCGGTTCATACGTGTGGCTTTGCGGGCAGCCACATCGGTCTGTCCCTTCGGCGGAAGCGACACTCTTCGGCTTCTGAGAGAGCTAACACGTATGTGGGTCGCCCGCGTACGTCGATTGTGGTTGATGACATCACCGGCCTTCCGGACGACCTCGACCTCGATATCGAGGGCGATCTTGCTCGCACAGAAACGCGCCTTCGCGTGCACGTCGAATCCCGGCGTTACGGCAAACCAATGACCGTTGTCGAGGGCTTTGACGACTCGGCGGTCGATCTCAAGACGCTCGCGTCAGGACTGAAACAACGGCTCGGTGCCGGCGGAACCGTCGAAGACGGACGGATCGAAATTCAGGGAGATCACCGCCAGCGACTCCCAGCGCTGTTGGACGAGGAGGGCTTCGTCGTCGAATCCTAAGTGGGACTCGTCGAGCGCAACGGCGCTCAATACAACGACAGCTCGCCGGTCACGCGATCGACCAATTCGTCATCCCCCGGCCCGACAGCAATTGTCGTCGCCGTTCCCGGTTCGAGTTGGGTGTGGCCCGCATCTCGGATAATCGCGTGGGGCAGTCCCTCAACACGAGCCTTTTCGGCCAACTCGAAGAGCGCCGACTCGCCTTGGGCTTTGACAACGACCTTTTTTTGGCCGCTTCCTTTCCATGCTTTTCGCGTCCGTCGGTCGGTATCTTCGTAGGCTGACAGCGAGGCGTGGGCGACCTGGGCGGCGAGTTTGCCCCGCCCCATCCCAATATCGGTCCGGGCGGCGATGACCTGTTTCATACTGGCTGATTGTGTGGGCTGTCGCTAAGAGACTGTGGATCGATGTCCCGGTCGGGAGCCATCGGCTGCAGTCACCGACGCATTTGTATACAAAGCATACAATGTATACACTATGGGAACGATCTCTGCACGGGTACCCGAAGAGTTGGAGACTGAACTGGAGACGTATCTGGAAGCCGAAAACCTCGACCGGAGTACGGCTGTTCGAAAACTGCTCTCCGAAAGCCTCGACGAGTGGCGTCGACAACGCGCACTCGGCCAACTCGCCGAGGGAATGATTACGTTCAGCGAAGCCGCCGCCCGCGCGGAGCTGTCGGTCTGGGAGTTCGCCCAACTCGCGAAAGAAAACGATGTCACGTGGGTCGACGCCGACCATCTCGACGGTGATCTCGAGGCGCTCTGAATGTGGGTATTCGACGCGACGCCGCTCATCTATCTCGCCAAAACGGACGCACTCGGCTACTGTGAGGGCCTCGACGAGCCGTGTCTGATTCCTGAACGTGTCTATAGCGAGGTCGTCGAAACCGGCATCGAGCAGGGGTACCCCGACGCCCGGCGGATCGAACGGAGCGTCGATGATGGGCGCTTCCAAGTCGTGACTGTCGAGGAGTCTACCATGTTTGGACGACTCGAACGGAACCCAAATCTCAGCAGCGCGGACGTGGCCGTGTTGACCCACGCGGCGGCTGTCAGGGGCGTCGCTGTAATGGACGAAGCACACGGCCGCGACGTCGCAGCTACCGAGGGAATCACGACACGAGGGACAGCGTATCTCGTGCTCTTGCTCGCCAGTCGTGAGGTGCTGGCTGTCGAGACGGCCCGGTTGGTGATCGACGGGATGATCGACAGCGGCTGGTACTGTGCGCCCGACATGTATGCGAAACTCGTCGGCCGACTCGAATCGATTCACGATTCGTGAGCAGGACAAGTGTATGGATTTTTACCGTCACCGTCGAACGCAGCATACAATGATACTGTCGGACACCGACTTACTCGAACGGCTGGCGGAGGGTGATCTCCTTGTTGACCCGATCGATGACCTCGATACCCAAGTCCAGCCGGCGAGCATCGATATGCGGTTGGGCTCTGAGTTCCTCGAATTCCAGCGAACCAACATTCCCTGTATCCATCCGAACCGGGCAGACGAAGTCGACGAATACGTACGAGAAACGTACGTCGAAGAGGGCGACGAATTCATTCTCCATCCCGGTGATTTCGTGCTCGGAACCACGAAAGAACGGGTCGAAATTCCACCGGACCTCGTTGCGACCGTCGAGGGCCGTTCCTCGTTCGGCCGGCTCGCGGTTGTCGTCCACGCCACGGCAGGATTTATTGATCCGGGTTTCTGCGGCCAGATCACACTCGAACTCTCGAATCTCGGTGCAGCCCCGGTTGCACTCTCTCCGGGCATGCGCATCTCCCAACTCGTCTTTACGGAGCTCAAATCACCCTCGACCCGGCCCTATGGGGCCGAACGCGGCTCGAAATATCAGGACCAACACGGCCCGCGAGCCTCGAAAATCCAGAACGACCCCGAATTTGATGGACACAACGTCGACGAACCGCTTGCAGACCATGAGACTGATACCGACGTGCCGAGAGACACCAACCAATGAAATTTATTGAAGAGCTCGTCGTCGAGGAGTTTCTGCCGACGCTGCGGTCGCTGTTGGCCGAGGCCCTTCGCAACCGCGGGCTCACCCAGCGCGAGGTGGCCGATGCGCTCGGAATCAGCCAGTCTGCGGTCTCGAAATACGCTCACGGCGAGGTTGCCAGAAACGAGCGGATTGCCGCGGACGACCGCGTTGTCGACCTCGTCGAACGGGTTGCCGACGGGCTATCGACCGGCGATATGAGCCGCGTGCAAGCACTCGTGGAACTCGAAGTGCTGATTCGCCAGCTCGAAGACGGTGATCTGCTCGCAGATCTCCACGAGTCGGCAATGCCCGCGCTCATCGAGGCCGACATCGACTTTTCGGTCCACGATCCCGATAGCCGGATTCGACAGACAGAACAGGTTCGATCCTCGGTTCGTCGCGGGCTGCGGACGCTGACGAGCATGAGTGGGTTTGCAACACTCATCCCGAATGTCGGCTCGAATCTCGTTGCTTGTCTACCCGATGCCACTACCGTCGACGATGTCGCGGGCGTTCCGGGACGGATTTTCGATATTAAAGGTCGCGCAACGGTTCCCGCCGAGCCTGAGTTCGGCGTGAGCGAACACGTCGCCTCGATTCTGCTTTCGACCCGCGAGCAGGGTATCGATGTCTGTGCAGGACTCAATATCACGTATGACCCTGACTTGCTCGAACAGTTCGAGGACGCCGGTTACACGACGGTCCGGTTCGACTCGGAGGCAAGCGAGGAGCTCCACGCGACGATTGGTGCTGCAATCGCTGCGGCAACCGCGGCCGACGACGACCCCGATGGGGGGCTCACCGAGACGTTCGTCCTCTATCAGACCGGTGGCTTCGGGATCGAACCCATCTCGTATGTCCTCGGTCCCGACGCACCAACGGTCGCCTCTGTCGTCCGCAAAGTCGTCTAACCCTGCCGCCGCGTTTTTCGCATTCCACTGAGAGAGGTAGGTATGGACGACGCCCGCAGTCCGACCCAACGATTCTATACGCGATGGGCATGGCTCTACGATTTGCTTGCGACCCGAACACCAGGTATTGGGTCGCTCCGGGCGGCCGCAATCGACCTTCTCGATCCACAGCCCGACGATGTTGTCGTTGAAATGGGCTGTGGCAGCGGCGCAAACCTTCGGCTGCTCCGTGAGCGTGTCGGTCCCGACGGCGTGGTCGTCGGCGTCGACTTCAGCCCTGGCGTACTTGAGGTTGCAGCAGCTCGAATTCAACAGGCCGGCTGGGAGAACGTCCATGTTGTCCGTGGCGACGCAACCCAGCCACCGCTCGGCCAACATGTCGTCACGGCCGACGGCGAAGATCAACAAATCGACTCTCTGTTTGCCTCGTTGGTCGTCGGGATGGTTGCGAACCCCGCGGCGGTTGTCGACGGGTGGGCTGAGATCGTCGGCCCCGGTGGCCGAGTTGGCCTCCTTGATCTCGCCCGAAGCAGCCTGCCCGCCGCACGACCACTCAATGGCTTATTCCGCCGATTCGTGATCACGGCCAACCCACGGTCGGTACGGCAGGCAGCCGACCCACTGGGACGGCTCGATCGCCGAGTTGCCAGCGCCCACCGACGGCTCCACGAGCGGTGTTCGGACGCCGAGTACGATCGGCACGGTCTCGGATTTGGCCGTGTAAGTGCTGGAACGGTCGATACGTGAGTGTTTGAGCAATGCCGATCGATGGATACACATCCCGGATAACTAATGATGGTTGGCTCCTGAAGATAGTACAGAGCCGATGAACCGCCGATCGCTGCTCGTCGGGATTGCGGCACTCGCGACTGCCGGGAGTGCCGGCTGTCTCGATGCGCCGGTCGGCCCCGTTGGCAACGAGACCGAGGACGAGCCCGATGACGACCCGGTTGTCGTGGTGACCGAGTCAACACTCCTGCGAGAACACGAGGGCGCTGACGACGAGCGGGTGTGGGTCGAAGGAATCGCCGAAAATGTGAGCGATCGCGAACTCAGCTATGTCGAACTCCGGGCCAGATTTTTCGACGACGACGACGAACAGCTCGACAGCACAGTCGAAAATATCGATGACGTCACCGCAAGCAATCGGTGGCCATTCGAAATCGAATTTCCGGGCATCGGCGAACAGGCTGCTCGGGTCGCTGACTACGAAATTGATGTCATTACGACGCTCTAATCGCCGTCGTGGTCGCGCTGCGAGGAGGGCCTGCAGGTGAGTGATCCCCCCTCTGTAGAGGAGCCGCCGATTTCACCGCCACCCAATCCAACGGTTTCGTCAACGACCGACGGCGACGATCCAACCGTTTCGGACGACAGCAGTGTTACGCTTGCGACACAGAGTGGCATCACGCTGGTCGGCGATATCGTCAAAAAGACTTTTGGCTTTGCTATCATCGCGATTATCACACGGCTGGTCAGCCCGTCGATCTATGGGCTATTCGTCCTTGCAACTTCGGTAATTCTGTTCGTCCAAGTCTTTGCGACGCTCGGGTTGCCGAAAGCGATCGACTACTACGTCCCCCAACATCTCGCCGCTGGTGAGACGGCGAAAGCCCGTGGGGTTGTCCTCCAGGTGGTCATTTTCGTTTTGGGGACCGCAATCGGCACCGGCGTTGCGCTCGCGCTTGCTGCGGACACGCTCGCAACCCTGTTTGGCGAACCCTCGCTCCGAATCGCCCTGCTCTTGCTCAGCGTTGCACTGCCCTTGCTCGCGATATACAACGTCTTGCTCGCCGTTTTTAATGCGATCAAACAGCTCCAATACCGTGTCTACATCCGTGATATCACCCGTCCGACGGTTCGGCTCATCGGGACTGCTGGGCTGTTGCTTGCGGGCTTTGGGCTGCTCGGTGTTGTTGGTGGCTACGTCATCGGTCTACTCGTCTGTATTGTCGTTGGGTCGATACTCCTCGTTCGAAACGTTGAGTTTCTGTTCGGGACTGATATCGAATTTATGTCGACACCGACGCTGTTGTGGTACTCGGTCCCACTGGCTTTTGCGGGCGTGATTTACGTCGTCCTCGGACAGATTGATTACGTTATCGTCGGCTACTTTCTGGCCTCTGAAGACGTCGGCTTCTACCGAGTTGGCTACATGCTCGCAGAAAACCTGTTCATCTTTTTTGCCGCGCTCGCACCCGTGTTCAAGCCACTCATCGCCGAGTGCCGAGAAAGCACCACTGAAGTACGAAAACGGTATCAGACGGCTACACGCTGGGTACTGGCGCTGACAGCACCGCTGTTGTTGATCGTCGTTCTCGGAGCCAGTACCTACCTTTCGATCGTCTTTACACCGCAGTACGCGGTGGCAACGCCGGTTGTGGCCGTGCTCGCGGCGGGCTACATCGTCAGTATCGCTGGCGGCGGCCCCGGTGGCTCGCTCTTGCAGGGACTTGGCTATTCGCGGCTCGTTTTTCTCAACACGGGACTGTTGTTGGTCACGAATATCGTCCTCAGTATCCTGCTTGTCCCGCGGATCGGTATTCTCGGCGCGGGAATCGGCTCGGCGGCCGCACTGTCGGTTTCCGGCGGTGCCGCACTGATCGAACTCTACGTACTCCGTCGAATTCATCCGTTCACGATGCAGCTTGGACGGATCGTGGCCGCGTCGCTGCCGGCAGCCCTCGGCGGCGCGGCGGTGGTCATCCTCGTCGACAATCTATACGTTGTCGGAGCCGCCCTGCCGGTTGTCGTTGTCGCTGCCTATCTGGGCTCGGTCCTGCTCTTTGACGCAGTAACTGAAGACGACATTCGGGTCGCCGGCGAAATCAACCCGCGGCTCCAGCGAGGACTCGAACGGCTTCGACGGTCTTCATAGCGGTGTCAAACGGCTTCGACGGTCTTCGTAACGGTTCAAACGGCTTCGACGGTCTTCGTAACGGTTCAAACGGCTTCGGTGGTCAGCCTTCTGAAATCATCCTTGTGGGGTCGTCCTCGCGGGTCAGACGAACACCAGGACGAGCGCCGAACTGAGCGCAATCACACCGGCTCCAAAACATAGCTGGTTGGCCTGCGGGTTTTTCGCAGGCGTCAGATCGAAGGTGTGGTGCCAGTCCGAAACCGGCCGAAAGGGCCAGACTCCCATCGGTGTGATGAGGTCGCCTGCGAGATGGCCGAGAATCGTGAGCGTCGAGATCGCCCCGAACCAGATCCCAATCGAATGCGGGTCGAAACCGGTGGCTGCGGCGACATCGACGCCGAGGCTGGTACTCACGGTGGCGATACCGAACGCCCCGAGACCCACCCCGAGGCCGACCACACCCGCAAACCAGACGGTGTGCGTCGGTCCGCGGTGGTCGATGCGGTCTGTATACTCGTCGAGATCCGGAAGCGGGCCGAAAACGACCATGAGGGCCCCGGTGAGAACCGCGATACCGACGTGGCCTGCGGCAAGCAACGCTGCTGCGATGGGCGCAAACAAGAGCAGCGAAATACCGATGTGGCCCAGCACGTACATACAGGCCGTTAGACGGGATTTGTTAAGAACGGTTCGACGAACGAATAGAGAGGGGGTCGCTGGGCCGATATTCGATGATGGCGCAGCGGGGACCGGCTGACAGTCTGCTGATTGTGGCGATCAGTCGACGAAGTTAATCGTCAGCGGGGGTGGGCTGGACGCTAAAGTCAACCGCGTCGCCGTCTTTGCCGAGTTCGTCCAGCGCGATCGAGGCGGCACGTTTGCCCGACAACAGCATGGCTCCGAAGGTCGGGCCCATCCGTGGCAGGCCGTGAGTCGTTGCCGTTGCGAGACCCGTCGCAATCACTCCGTCGTGGACGACGCCCGTCTCGGTGACGACGACGTCCTCGCTCTCGGTGACCCACATCGAGTCGTGGCCGGGCGAATCGTGACCGGGCGCACCGTACTGGCCGTCTTCGGTCTGATCCATACCGACGTTGTGCTCTTTGGCGTGCGCAATGCCGGGCGCGTCGAGCACGCCGCGCTCCTGCAACTTCGAGACGACGACGGCTTCGTGGCCCGTCGCGTCGATGACGAGGTCGCTCTCGACGGCGATGGGGTCGACACAGGTCAGCTCTCGGGGCAGGGCGTGAACCGGCGTCCAGTTCATGACGATGCCGGCGACGCGGTGGTTTTCGCGGACGACGATATCGGTGAACTCGGTCATGTTCTGAATCTTCGCACCGGCATCGCAGGCGGATTTGATGAGCGCCGAACAGGCGTGTGGCCCTTTGGCGGTGTAGAGCCCCTCGGCTTCGTCGCTTTCCTCGTAGGGAACCTCGAGTTCGTCGAGGACTTCCTGGGATGGGTCGCGGACGGTGACCGTGTTCATCAGAAAGCCACCGAGCCAGAAGCCGCCACCGAGATAGTTGTTCTTTTCGACGACCATCACTTTCACCCCCTGCTCGGCGAGCTCTTTGGCAGCCATGAGGCCGGAGGGACCGCCGCCGACGATGATGACGTCGCTCTCGGTGAAGTCCATGAACTCCTCGCTCCACTCTTCGGTGATTGCGCGGGTGACCTGTGCTTCGTTCGCCTGACTAAAACCGCTAAACTGTGACATACCACTTAGTGATATTGGCTGGTGGTACAAGTCGGTTTTGATTGGCTCGGTCGGCGGAGTGGTAACACAGACACAATCTCAAGGAATCCTTTTTGCCGCTCATCCCGTCGTATCAACCCCGATGAACATGCTTCTTGACGGCGAATGGCGAACCGATACTTTTCAGGCGACCAACGAGGAGGGAGCCTTCGAGCGACAAACAACGCCGTTCCGCAATTGGATCGCCGGCAGCGACGTTCCCAGCCACGTCGACGCCGAGCCTGACGACCGGTTCGAAGCCGAAGCTGGCCGGTATCATCTCTACGTCTCGTACGCCTGCCCGTGGGCCCACCGAACGCTTCTCGTCCGGGCGCTGATGGGCCTCGAAGACGCCATCGACGTCTCGGTTGTCGATCCCTACCGTGGCGAGGACGGCTGGCAGTTTACGCCCGACAAACCGGGCTGTACGGTGGACAAACTCCACGGCAGCGACTACCTCCGAGAGCTCTACGTCGAGGCCGACCCGGATGCGACCTGTCGCGTCACGGTGCCAGTGCTCTGGGATACGAAAGAGGGGACGATCGTCAACAACGAGTCACGAGAGATCATTCGGATGCTCTCGACGGGCTTTCGCGACGTTGGCGAGCACGATGTCGACCTCGCACCAGAAGCGATCCGCGAGACGGTCGACGAGCTCATCACCGACATCTACGAGCCGATCAACAACGGCGTCTACCGTGCTGGCTTTGCAACAAAGCAGAAGCCCTACGACGAGGCTGTCGATGAACTGTTTGAGGCACTCGATCACTACGAGGAGGTGTTGGCCGACCAGCGGTTCCTCGCGGGCGACCGGCTCACCGAAGCCGACATCTGTCTGTTCACGACGCTCATTCGATTCGATCACGTCTACCACGCGCACTTTATGTGTAACGTCCAGTACATCCACCAGTACGAGCATCTCTGGGGCTATCTCCGAGATGTCTACCAACAGCCTGGCGTCGCCGAAACGGTCGACATCGACCACATCAAAGAGCACTATTACACGACGCATCCCGATGTGACGCCGCACGGCATCATCGCAAAAGGCCCGGATCTCGATTTTTCCGCCCCGCACGACCGCGACCAGCTATAGACGACTCGGTGGCGACCGACTCGACTGTGTGCCGTTATTCGACCGGCGAGTCCATCCCTGCCAGGGCTTCTTGGGACTCCGGCAGCGTCTGGCCGCCGTCGACAACGAGCGTCTGGCCGGTGATATAGCCGGCTTCCGGCGACCCCAGATAGGCAACCGCGCTGGCGACGTCTTCGGGCCGTCCAAGTCGACGCTGTGGGATGCTTTCGGTCATCCGTTGGATATAGTCTTCGCCGAGTTTGTCGAGTTCTTCGGTACGGATATTGCCGGGCAAGACGGCGTTGATCGTAATGTCGTCGCCGGTGAGTTCGAGTGCGGCCGACCGCATGAATCCCAGCATGCCGGCCTTGCTTGCACCGTAGTGGCTCCAGCCCGGATAGCCGGTGATTGGCCCGGTGATCGAAGACGTAAGGACAATCCGACCAGCGTCGCTCTCGCGAAGGGCGGGCAGACAACAGCTGACACTTCGGAATGTTCCAGTCAGGTTTGTCTCTATCACGCGCTCGAAAGCGCCATCACTGAGCTCATCCAGCCGGCCGGCCGGATAGATACCGACATTGGCGACGAGGGTGTCGATCCCGCCGTGTGCCTCGACCGTTGCCTCGACAGCTGTTTCGAGCGATGTTCGGTCGGTTACATCTGCTTGAAGCGCAATTGCTTCGCCCGCATTTTCGCCGAGATCGCTGATTTCACCAGCCACATCGTGTGCGGCCGCACCATCGATATCGACGACGGCAACCGCCAGCCCATCGGTAGCAAACCGGTGGGCGATTGCCCGGCCAATGCCGTGAGCACCTCCGGTCACGAAGGCGACCCGCTGACTCGGTGGCTGTCGGTCGGCGCTGTCGGCAGTCGGCTGCTGTGTTCGGTCGGCCATACCGGATCGACCACCGCAAGCGACAAAGTGCTATTTCAGCCTGGCGGGACACTCAGGCGCATCGAACCCACTGGTAGTTTCGTACGGATTTATCAGGCTGGCAGCTAATCGGATGGTGAATGTCTCGATCGAGCAGCGATCCCCTGGATACCTTTCGTAGCGCAAGGCGGGCGATGAATCAAATCAGTACGATTCTGATGATCCTCGTCGCGCTGACGGTTGCGGTCGTCGTTGGGCTTGTTGTCGTCGCCCCTGACGGCATCGTGACCAACCCGCCGGGTACGGTCGTCTTGCTTCTTGATACGTACTCGCCGAGTGCTTAGCTGAGTTCGCCGTTTCGGATCGCCGTCTCGCCTGCGTTGCGGGCAGCGGCCGCGTCAAACGAGTCGACGATCGAATCCAAGGCTTCTCGATCCATCTCCTGTTGCGTGCGAGCGTGGGTCGCCATATTCGGAACCGCGCGAATGATATTGTCGATAATCGGAATTGCAGCGGACTGTGCCGACCGCGACAACGGGTTGAGATCGATAACAATCTCGGTTTTGCCCATCGCGGCCAGTGCCTCCGCACGGTCACCGTCTTCGAGCGGCACGACCACGACATCTGCCGAGCCGATTCCGTCGGCATCGACCTTTGCACGCTCGTGGCTCAAGCCGGGAATCCGGCCATCAGCAGTCAGGCCTTTGACCTCGTCGGCTCCGTGCTCGCGGAGGTGTGCGGCAATCGCCGCCATCCGGTCGGGCGTCCGATTGAAGAGGTTGATTTCAATGTCGGCTCCGACAGCGTCAGCGAGATCGACGATTTCGGGCGCGACGAGGGCAGCGACGTTGCCGTTAACCGAAATAACCGGCTGGTCAGCAAGCAGAAGTTGGGCGGCGGCTGCCTGTGCTGCTTGGTCGGCACTCGGAATCGTCCGTTCGCCCAATAAATAGTCGAATGCCTCACCACGGCCTTCTGCAATAAGGCCCTGTTTGCTCGTGATCCCCTTTTCGACACCGGCTTCGATTCGATGGCGCGTCAACAGCGACTGATACCGAGGGTGGTCCTCGGGCAGGTCGATCTCACTCATTGTGCGACTGTTCGGCTCTGGCGTCAAAACGTTCGCTTTTCGGCGCTGTCAGCTGCCCCAACAGGCTGCAGCCGGCTTCCCGCCGCGTCGATCCCACAAACGTTTGGCTCGTAGCCCGCATCCGTGAGCGCCGTGTCGGTTCCAAAAACCGTCCGGCCAAGCATCGCCATGGCGGCCTGTCCACCGGCGGCCTCGACTTCAGCCATCGCTCTTTCTACCTCATCGGTGAGCAGTCCTGCATCGTGTGCGAACTGTCGTGAGACGGCCATGAACTGCTCGATAGTCGGCGTCTCGAGCAGCCGGTTGAGGGCTGTCTCGCCGGCGGCTGACAGCTGGTGGGTGTCGCCGGTCAGGATTGCTTCGGTCGAGAGCTCGCCGAAAGTGAGGTATTCGATCTGTGGCCGGCCAGTGAGTCCGTCGAGCGTTCCATAGCCGGGTGCACCCGGCTCGGTACGGATCGGTATGCCACCGCGAGCCTGGGCGACGACATCGCCGAGCCCGGTCCCGGCGTCGACTTCCGCATAGTGGGCGATGGTGCCGAGTTCGTTTTCGGTTCGTTGGCACTCGAACGCCGTGTTGGCTGCGAGTGCAGTTCCCAGTGTCACTGCTCCCGACACACCGAAGCCCGCTCCAAGCGGCAGCGGCGTCTCAGCTTCGACAGCAGCCGCAACGCCGAGTTTCTGACAGACTGTTTCGACAGGGTCGATTTCGATGGGCTCGTTGTTGAGCCGGACCCCGGAGCCGGGCGAGACACGGACGGTGACACCGTCGGTTAGTGCGAGCCCAGCGCCACGACTTCCCGCCTGACATGGATTGTCCGCCGGGTGGGCGCTAAAAAAGCCCGTGATATGCCCCGGAACGAACGCCGTCGCCGTCCGGTGGCCACCGTCGCTGTTCATACTGCTGACAGCGTATGGAGCTGATTAACGCTTCTCTTTTAGGAACTCTGTCGAGTTACTGACTACTCGTCTGTGGGCGTTGTGCCACACTCCTGTCTTTCGCTGTGACAGGTTCTCACGAGCGACATACATGTCAGATGTACAAGCATTAATTGTCCATGCCTTCCTGTAGGCTACTGTTGGTTATGATTCCCTCCAGTACTGTTCGATCAGATGCACAGCACAGCCTGCTTCAGGTACCAGAAACACAACGTGAAACCTTCGAGTTCGTTTTTAACGATCTGCTGCTTGCCAGTTCGTTCGTCACAAATATCGCGCTTGCGGGGCTGACGATTCTCGCCATCGTCTATCTCGCTCGGAACGTCGTCGATCCGCGAGCCCAACTAATCGTTATTTCGACACTGCTCATTTCGGTTGTCTCGATTTCGAGCTATACGGGGCTTGCCTCGGGGCTGACGATCAGCTTTATCGAGATGCCGGCGGGTCATGCTCGTGCCGGTGAGGAGGTTTTCACCATGTGGGGGCGGTATCTCACGTGGACCTTCTCAACGCCGTTCATCCTCATTGCCTTAGGAATGATTGCGGGCTCGAATCTGACGAAAATCCTCACTTCGGTTGCGTTCACGATTGCCATGTGTGTGACCGGCCTGGCCGCCGCGCTGACGACCTCGTCAGTACTCATGCGCTGGTGGTGGTTCGTGCTGAGTTCGATTTTCTTCCTCGTGATCGTCTACATCATCCTTGTTGAGTGGTCGGCTGAAGCCGAGGTAACCGGGACCGGCGAGCTGTTTACGACGCTCAAAATCCTCACTGTCGTCGGCTGGTTCGGCTACCCAATTCTGTGGTTCCTCGGTGTTGAGGGCATTGCCGTCCTCAGCGTCGGGCTAACCTCGTGGGGCTACAGCATCCTCGATATCATCACGAAATACATCGTGACAATGGTCATTATCCTCTATCTCGTCGATGAACCCGACGAGATCACCGCCGGAGCCGACTACGGAGCGACGGGTCGGTTCTCGGCTGCAGACGACTAACGCTCGTGACACACCGGCCGAATGCGGCACAGTTATTCATCGATTCGCGGATCTTTTTTTCGCTCGCGTTCAGAATTAGTGTCGACAGCGACCGCTGATTCGGGGTCGATACCGAGCCGTTCGGCACCTGCAGGGGTAAGCTGTATCCGCGCATTGGGATGCTGGTCGGCATCGGCGGTCAGCAGGTTGGCGTCTCGCAGCCGAGCGGCCTCGCGCATTGCGTCTTTGTAGCTCGTCCCGCTGAAGACAGTCGCCGTATCACACAGCAGCTTTTCAGGGACACCCTCCCCATGGCCGCCGTGGTCATAGCCCGCAGAGCCACCCTCAACGGCGGCAGTCATTGTGGCGACGTACTGGGTGAGATCTGACTCGCCGACGAGATCCTCGTGCCACCGAGGTGGAAAGGCACTGATCTCGCCGTTGAGCCGGTAGACCGCGGATTCTTCGACCCACGTCTCGCTGTCAGTCAGCCGTTTTTCAAGCCCGTCCCGTAGCGCCTGTTCGTTGAACCGATTGTCACCAAGCGCGCTGAGGTATGCGTCGAGCCGAGTGTCGGGCACACCGGGACCGGTATCGAACCGTTCGATGAGCCGAAGCAGGTCGTGAATGATGAGTGTCTCGCCACGGGAGGCGGCCTCTTCGAGGACGTCGTCCGAGAGGGCAGTTGTCATCGTATTCTGTTCGTCACTCGACAGTATAAGCCGCGTGGCCGTACGTCTGGTCTTTCCTGAATGTCTCTGCGGAGTGACAAGAACTGAAAAGCCACTCGCACGTCGTTGGAGACATGAGTAACTCACAGACGGGCGTGCTGAACCAGTCTCTTCAACAGCGTCGCTGGTGGCTGCGGACCGGCGCGCTTCGAGGTGGTCGATGACTGGTGAAATCGCCTTTGCCACCGACTTTGCGATCGTCATCGTCGCCGCAACGGTGTTGGCAGCGCTCGCCCGTCGACTCCGTCAGCCAACCATCGTCGCCTACATTCTGACTGGGCTCATCGTCGGTCCCGTGTTTCTCGGCATTGTCACCGAGGACCAGCTTATCGAGGTACTTGCCGAACTCGGGCTGGGGTTTTTGTTGTTCGTCCTGGGCATCGAGATGCGACTTGATCGTATCCGCGAGATTCTCCGCCCGGTCATCAATATCGCGGTCGGGCAGACGATACTGCAGACGGCGCTGGCGTTTCTCATCGCGCTCGCACTCGGGTTTGCGTGGAACGAGGTCATCGTGATTGCGTTGGCGACGGTATTCGGCGCAACGCCGGTTATCGTCAAAGTCCTCGCCGACAAAGACGAACTCGATAGCCTCCCGGGCCGAATCGACATTGGCGTACTCATCGTCCAAGACATCTATCTCGTCATTATTCTCGCGCTCGTCGCTGCGGGCGTGCCCGAGGGCATCGGTGACGCGCTGTCGACGGTCGGGCGCGTACTTGCGCTGATGGTGCTGATCGGCGTGGCGGCATACCTCTCGTATCGGTTCTTGCTGCCGCCACTGCTGCACGGAACGACACGCGACCACGAGGCGCTGTTTGTCGCCGCCGTTGGCTGGGCGTTTCTCTTCATCTACGTCGCCGAATCGTTCCAGCTCACCGTCGAAGTCGGTGCGTTTCTCGCCGGACTCAGCGTCGCCCAACTGCCCTACAGCACCGAAATCAAAGAGCGAATCAGGCCCGTCACGGATTTCTTTCTCGTCATTTTCTTCGCCAGTATCGGCCTCCAGTTAGAACTCGACCAGCTGCTCGCCCACTGGGAACTTGCGCTCATCGCCGCCGCGGTGCTCATGGTCGGTAACTTTCTCATCATGCTCTATCTGATCGACAGAGAGGGGTTTTCCCATGAGACCTCGTTTCTGGGGAGCATCAACATGGTGCAGGTCAGCGAATTTTCGCTTGTCGTCGGCACGCTCGCGGTCGGCCAAGAGATGATTGGCGAGGACATCCTCGGCTTTCTCGCGCTCATGGCCATCGTGACGATGTCGGTTTCGACGTACATCATTCTCTTCAACCATCGGCTCTACGGGCCGGCCGAGCCATACCTCCGAAAACTCCTCAGTGGGGGTGAGGACATCGACCTCGAAAGCCACAGCGACCACGCACTCGTCGTCGGCTACCGGTCGTTCGTCGGTCCCGTACTTGATCAGTTGGACGCGGCTTTCGGCGACGTTGTCGTTGTCGACCAGAACGTCCGACAGCTCGAAATACTCGCTGACAAAACTGATGTGTCGACGGTTTACGGCGATATCGCACACAGCGACATCCGTGAGGAAGCCGGGGTTGAAGACGCCAGTTTTATTCTCTGTGTCGAAACTGACCCCTCGCTCAATCGACAACTCCTCGAAGACTGCACAGCGCAAGCGACGTTTTTCGGGGCGGCCCGCACTGCCGAGGGGGCACGCAGTCTCTATGAGGCAGGTGCAAGCTATGTCGTCATCCGCGACCTGTTGGCCGCCGAGTCAATAACCGACTTTGTTGACGCCTATCTACAACAGGGTCATTCGGTTGTTGATAGGCTGTCCGAGCCGCTGGCAACGCTCGGGCGACGAGAGACCCAACGCGGAACGACTGGGTCCGATACGGGAGGGGACGACTAATGGTCGAAATTCTATCGGTACTGACGGTGCTGTTCGTCACGGTCGGCGTGCTCGTACTCGTCGGCAGCCGCCTCAGTATTCCACTCGTGCCGCTCTACCTGCTTGCAGGTCTGCTCGTCGGCCCATTCGTTGACGAGACACAACTGCTCGAACTCGCCCAGTGGGGCATCGCCTTCTTGGTCTTCTTTTTCGGCGTCGAAGTCGAGCCCCGTGGCCTTCGGTCGGTTGTCGGTGACGGATCGTTTGTCGCCCTTCTGCAGGTCGGCGTTGTTGGAACTCTCGGACTCAGTCTCGGCGTTTTGTTTGATTTTTCGGTAACCGAAGCAGTGGTGTTCGGCGTCGCCGCAGGGGTGAGTTCCTCACTGGTCGGGCTGGGCCATCTCACTCCGCAGACCGAGCCACGCCGCCCCTACGAGCGAATTTCCGAAGCTGCTCACTTCGTCCAAGACGTGATTGCCGTGCTGTTGATTTTGGTGTTGAGTGCGATTCTCTATGGCGAGGGATCGATGGGCGCACTGGTTGGCGGTGGACTGCTCGCGGCCGGACTCATCATTCGGCTGTTCGTTTTTGATGCAGTTGCCTCGTTTGCCGAGGGCAATGAGGAAGTGATGATGCTTGTTGGTGTCTCCATTATTATCGGGTTTATTGCGGTCGCAGAGTTCGTCGGTCTCTCAATCGTCGTCGCCGCGTTTGCCGCCGGCATTGCGATGTCGCGTGAGTATCCCCACAACGTCGAGACGCTTGCCCAACTCGGCTATCTGCGAGATTTTTTCGTTCCGCTGTTTTTTGTCACTGTCGGCGCACTCGCACCGGGGCTCTCACTGACGGCCGTGGGCTATGCAGCCGTGCTAGTGCTTACTGCGGCGCTGATAAACCCCGTTGTCGCCGCACTCGGATTGCTGTACCGTGGCTATGCGATCCGCACTGCGAGCCGAACCGCAATGAGTCTCAACCAGGTCAGCGAGTTCGCGCTGTTTCTCGTCATCGAACTCTTTTTGCTCGGCTTGATTCGCGAATCACTATTTGATGCGGTTGTGCTCGCGGCGGTCATCACCATGCTGCTTGCGAGCATTATTCGCAACCAACAGGATCAGTTCGCCGGCTGGATCGCCAGCCGAACCCCGCCGGTTCCCTCGCGATTCGCCCGTGAGTATGAGACGCCACCTGAGGGGATTTCGGGCCATGTCGTCGTCTTAGGCTACGGCACCGTAGGCCGACTCATCGCCGAACGCTGTCAAGCCGCCGGCCGTGAGGTGGTCGTCGTTGAGATCGATCCCGCTCGGCTGGCGGCCGCCCGCGAAGCCAGGTCGACCGCGATATTCGGTGATGCGATGGATGACGAGACATGGACTCGCGCCCGTGTCGACACCGCTGAACTGATCGTTTCGACGGTTCCTGACGAGTCGACCTCACGGTTCGTGTGCGGCGTCGCCATTGATCACAATGTCGACGTGATTGTCCGTGCGCGGTCGGTCGCTACCGTCGAAGGACTGTTAGCCGACGGTGCGCTGTTTGTTATCGTCGCCGAAACGTTAGCCGCCGCCCGGTTTTCGGACATTATCGACGAGGCGTTAGCAAGTGAGCAGGCCCGTGACGAACTTCGCCACCGAGCCCGCGAGGAATTGGATCTGGTTCCGAGACAGCCCCTCTCTGGGGATCCGAGGACCGCAGACTAAGCGGGTACAGCCTGGATTACGCAATCAGCGTCCACGCGAACTGTTGGGCTCGTGGACGCTCAGTCGCGGGCCTGCTCGTTCGTCGCGTACTCGGTGGCCCCATCGACCGTCTCGGTTTCGAGGAGTGCAGACAGTCGCTGTTCAAACTCGTCTTCGTTGATCTCACCGCGTGCATAGCGATTCCGGAGCGTTTCAAGCGCCGTTTCCTGCTCGGTTGGATTCGACGCCGCACTCGTCTCGCGTCGATTGCGTTCGTACCATTTCGTCAGCCCGATGGCGACCGGTAGGGCACCTGCAAACCCGACCGGAAAAACGACCCAGAACCACGGCACACCGAGAAAGAGCAACCCGAAGGCGAGCGCCAAAATGCCGCCGATCGTTAGCCCACCAACTATCATCTCCAATGGCGTCTCATCGCCCTCCACAGGGGCCGATTGGTCGGTACGACGCTGGCTCACAGATGATTCTACCGCATAAGACGACAAAAAGCAACCGTTGGCGGTACCGTTTCTCTACTCCCTGCTCCTTCTCGCCGATTACGGCGAAAGTCGTTGACGATCTGACGAGACTCGCTTTGCTCACGGCTCTGGCCGTCTGCTCACGGGTGCAAAACACCCGTTCGCATGGTCCGAGGGACTTCGTCCCTCGCTATTCGCTGTCGAGGTCTCAGGCGGCCTCGCTTCCTACGGCGACAGGCGCTGCCGGTCGCGTGGGAACTGGGCGATTCCGAGGGAATCGCTTGCTCCCGCTCGCCGACTACGGCGAAAGCCGTTGTCGGTCTCGCGGGAACAACACAGCCTCTCGGATGTTCTCAAGTCCGAGGACGGTCATGACGAGCCGTTCGCCACCCAGCCCGAAGCCGGCGTGCGGCGGCATCCCGTATTTGAACATCTTTGTGTAGTACTCGAAGGCATCGGGATCGAGCCCCTGCTGTTCGAAGCCCTCGATCAGGTGCTCATAGCGGTGTTCGCGCTGGCCACCCGACACAAGTTCCATCCGGGGATGCATCAGGTCGAAGCCGGTCGAAAGCTGCTCGTCGTCGGCCTGGTCCATGATGTAGAAGGGCTTGATCTCGCTGGGCCAGTCGGTGATGAAGTAGTGCTCGCCGACATCTTCGCCGAGTGCGACCTCGCCTTCGGTCGGGAGGTCGTCGCCCCACAGGAGCTGGTCGTCAAGTTTGCCCGTCGCGTTGATGCGCTCGATGGCCTCTTCGTAGCTGAGTCGCGGGAAGTCGCCCTCGGGAACCTCGAACGTCTCGGTGAGCCCGAGCGCTTCGAGTTCGGCTTCGCAGTTGTCGGCGACCGCCTGGTAGGCGGCCTTGACGACGGCCTCGGCGACGTCCATCGCCTCGTGGTGGTCGCAGAAGGCTCCCTCGAAGTCGATCGAGGTTGCCTCGTTGAGGTGCCGTGGGGTGTTGTGCTCTTCGGCGCGGAAAATCGGGCCGATCTCGAAGACGCGTTCGAGGCTCGAGCCGGCCATCAGCTGTTTGAACAGCTGTGGACTCTGGTTCATGAAGGCCTCTTCGCCGAAGTAGGTGATCGGGAAGAGTTCGGTGCCACCCTCGGTACCGGTGGCGACGATTTTCGGCGTGTTGATCTCCGTACAGTGCAGATCGCGGAAGGTCTCGCGGGCGGCGCGCTGGATTTCCGCACGGATGGTGAAGACCGCCTGGACCTCCTCTTTTCGGAGGTCGAGCGTCCGGTTGTCGAGTCGGGTCGAGATTTCGGCGTCGACCTTGCCCGAGGGGTCGAGCGGCAGTTCGGTGTCGGCGGCCGCCAGCACGTCGACTGAGTCGGGGGTGATCTCGACGCCCGTCGGTGCGCGTGGCTCCTCTTCGACGAGTCCCGAGACGCTGATCACGCTCTCGCGGGCGACGCCGAGGCCGGTGTCGACGAGGTCGTCGTCCATCTCGTCTTTCTGGAATTTGATCTGGATTTTGCCGGTCGTATCGCGTAGGATCAGAAAGGCGATGCCGCCGAGGTCCCGGATCTCGTGGACCCAGCCGGCGACGGTGGCCGTCTCGCCGGGTTCGGCGTCCGCGGTGTAGGTTCGGTCGTCCATATCTGAGAGTTTCGGCGGCGACCCTTAAACTCGGCTGATTTCATCCGTGGCTACAGCATCGACGCCGGCGCAATTCAGCACCACACCCACCCGTTTCGACGCTCGCCCGCCGCGTTCGTCTCGTCGGTCTCTCACCGGATATCGGCCGCTCACCAATTTTTAGTATCAACTTTGATACTGACGCCTCACCTTTTAAGTAAGAAGGCTATAATGTCTGCATATCGCTACTGTCCGCGCGTACTGAACGTGGGGCTGTTGTCGTGAGCAGGTGTGGTTGCGGGCTCCGGCAGCGTCGATCCCTCACGGCAGGTACGGCTTGTGGGAGTACGTGACCAACAACCTATGAACCTACAACAACTATTCACGGAAGATCGGGCTGTCTCGCCGGTTATCGGGGTTATCCTGATGGTCGCCATTACAGTCATTCTCGCCGCCGTTATCGGGGCGTTCGTCCTCGGCCTCGGCGATCAAGTGTCGAACAATGCGCCGTCTGCGTCATTCAGCTATGATTTTGATGGAAATACTAATGTGACAATCACGCACGATGGTGGCGATTCTATTGATACTAGTCAGCTTATTGTAACTGTTGATGGAAACGTTGCATATCCAAATGATGACGGTCCCGAAGGATACAATTCATCTGGCTGGGATGATAGTACAATTCGGTCAGGAAATACCGTGGACATATTTAACGGGAGCAATGGTGGCGGGAGTGATGTAGCTGAATCAGGTGAGACAGTGCGTGTCATTTGGGAGAACCCTGGTGGCGGCTCAACCAACACGATCAGCCAGCGCAACTGGCCCTAACTGACCTCCTGCGGATTTTTTGTTTTCATACTAACCGCAAGCAACCGCTCTCAGCAACTTCGCTGCCAAAGCCCTCAATTCACGAGAACAGCCGCTTCAAATGTGCTTTCGAAAAGAACGAACTCGGTTTGTCCATGTGGACACCGATTTCGCCCGACAGCGCCGTCAACCCGGCGCGTTGGACGGGTTCGGGAAGCGAGTAACCCCGCCGGATGAGGTGGCCGAGTCGGATTTCCGACGCGAGCGCCTGTCGCCACGCCGACTCGTAGATGTCGAGCGAGTCGGGGCGGTCGGGCTGGATGTGCCGCGCCGCACAGTCGGCGGCGGTCATGCTGTAGAGAATCCCCCCGCCGGTGAAGGGCTTTGTTTGGGCGGCCGCATCGCCGATGAGAAAGACGCGGTCAGTGGTGACTGTCTCGGGCGGTCCAATCGGAATCGCCCCCGAACAGAATGTGTCGGTCTCGACGCCGTAGCTGTCGGTGAGCTGCTCGAAGAGCTCGGTGACCTCGGTCCCCGGCGGGGCAGCCAGTCCGTACTCGACGCCGGCCTCGCCGCGGGGAATCCGCCAAGCGAAAAATCGCGGGGCTGTCAGATGTACATCGACGTGGTCGCCGCCGTCGGGCTCGTCGGTGAACGCGAGCACGCCGTGGAGTGTTTCGGCTGGGTCGGGCAGGCCAACGGTGTTTCGCACCCGCGAAATCGGCCCGTCGCAGCCGGCGACCATCCGCGCTTCGACGGTCTGGGTTCCCGACTCGCCGGCAACGCTCACCGTGAGGACAACGCGGTCGGCCCGCTCGTCAATGTCGGTGACGGTGTGGCCCTCGCGAACGTCGGCTCCGGCGTCTCGCGCGCAGTCGGCGAGCGTCCGGTCGAGACCAACCCGGTCGATGACGTTCGAGATTTCCTCAGTTTTGTAGAACAGATGCGGGTCGCTCTCGGGGCCACCCGTGGAGAAGTTCGCCCCGTAAATCCGGTTCTGAAACAGCTCGGCTTTCGCCGACTCGGGGACGTACTCCCAGATATCGGTGCTGACGTGCCCTGAACACGCCAAGGGCGTCCCGACGGTTCCCTTTTCGAGTGCGAGCACGTCATAGCCGGTTTCGGCCGCCCGGCGAGCGAATCGGGCACCGGCGGGACCAACGCCGACCACGACGAAATCATACATATCCGTCTCTTCGGAGCGCTATGCATATAGTTTGTCAGTTTATATCGGCGCGCTTTCGGCCGGGACGACGGCAAGTCCACGGGGCGTCTGTGTCCGCAATTCTGCAGGCCACGCGAGACCGATGTCGACCCACGAACTCCCCTGATCGCCCGTCCGGTAGAGCCCGCGATTCGTTGCTGCATACAACTCACCGGCCTGCTGACCCCGAGCGAGCACCGCGCGGACGACCCCCTCACCCATCGGCAGCCCACGGCCATCGAGTCGTTGCCAGCGCTGGCCGTCCCGGCGGCGATAGACGTAGCTATCGGCGCGTTCAGGCGTATGTGCTGAGGACGCACCGCTGGCCGCCGAAACCAACACACATGCGGGATCATTCGGGTCGACCGCGACACTCCAGCAGTAGCGGTGACTGAGTCCCTCTTGGGGTTTCGTCCACGTGCGGCCTCCATCTCTGGTTTCGGCGTAGCCGTCACCGGCAGCGACCCAGGCGTGACCGGGGGCCTCCGGATGGGTCGTCATCGAGTGGATGTCGCGCCGCGCTGTCGGCCGGCGGTCCTCCCACGTTTCGCCACCATCGTGGGTTTGGACCAATGCGCCGGCCTCGATGCCGACATAGAGGTGATCGCTGTCGTAGGGGTCGGTCTCGATCCACCGGACGTGGTGGGTGTGGGGCCGCGGCGGAAACGACCATTCGTCGGCCGACGGGAGGTCGGTCAGCCCCGTTTTTTCGGTCCACGTCTCGCCGCCGTCGGCCGAATGGTAGATTCGACTGGGCTCGGTTCCGACCCAGACTGTCTCTGGATGCCGGCTGCCGATAGCGACCGCGGTGATCCGCTCAGGTCCAATTGTTTCAGCTCCGACACGGCTGAAGCTCGCCGCGCCGTCAGTGCTTTTGCGGAGCCCCGACTCGGCGGTCCCGATAAATAGCCGGTTGGGAGCACGTGGATCGACTGCAATCGATTCGAGGTGATAGCCCTGTAGTCGTTGGGTCAGGGTCGGTGGATCAGCCGTGGCTGTGTCGTCACCGATGACACAGAGTGTTCGCTTCAGTGCCAGATAGGAGGGAGCCATTGCTGGCTAGTCGGGAGACAAAATAAAAAAGCTCGTGTGCGAGTGGGCGACTCGTGTCAGTGACCGATTATTCGACGACGACGTCGATCGGTGGGGAATCGAAGTCGGAATGGTCGTCGTGGAATAGCTGGAAGACGACTTCCGTTCGGCCGGCTTCTTCGCCGTTGATGTGGACGTGATCACCGTGGCGGTCGATTGAGACAATACCCTCTTCGGCACCCTCTGCAACGACTGCGTTGAGCTCGAATTCTTCGTCCGTTCCGAGTGGTACTTCTTCACCGTCTGAGTCGGTGAAGACCGCACCAAGTGAGAGATTGTCGCCCGCTTCTACGTCCGGAAGGCCACCGTGCCAGTGGTCACCGTGGACGTAGGCAACGATCTCGTCGGTGCTGCGGTCGATGATATCGAGGTCGTAGGCGGGGTCCTCGTGGTCGTGGTCGTGGTCGTCGTCGTGATCGTGATCATGGTCGTCGTGGTGATCATCATCGTGATCATCGTGGTCGTCATGATCGTCATCGTGACCATCATCTGCCGGTTCGTCGTCGCCACCGAGACAGCCGGCGAGGCCGACTGCAGCAAGCGTCCCTGTGGATGCGAGAATTGAACGTCGACTGCGTGGATGTTTCGTCATCGTATCGCTACATAGCCAGTTATTATTCTTTAAGCTGACGATAATAATATAACACGATATACTGCCCCGAGTTGATAACTGGTGCCAGCGAAGCCGTTTTGTCAGCCTTCGCCGGCTGTTAGTCGTCGCTCGAAACGGTCGCCGGCTTCCGTCGGTCAGCCCGTGGCCCCTCGATATCGACCGCCGGGAGATAATCTCGAAGATACCGACCCGTGTATGAGTCGTCTACGCGGGCGACCGACTCGGGCGTTCCACTGGCGACGACGTTGCCGCCGCCTTCGCCGCCCTCGGGACCGAGATCGATGACGTGGTCGGCGTTTTTCACCAAGTCGAGTTCGTGTTCGACGACAACAACGCTGTTGCCGTTGTCAACCAGTCGCTGCAGCACCTCGATCAGCTTCCGTTCGTCCTCCTTGTGGAGGCCGGTTGTCGGCTCATCGAGCAGGTAGAGGGTGTCACCGGTCTGTTTTTTGCCCAACTCCTCGGCGAGTTTGACCCGCTGGGCCTCCCCGCCTGACAGCGTTGTCGAGGGCTGGCCGAGCGACATGTAGTCGAGCCCGACATCCTTTAGCAGTTTGAGCCGCCGCCGAATCTGTGAGTTGGCCTCGAAAAAGTCGTAGGCCTCCGCCACCTCCATTCCGAGCACGTCGGCGATCGTCTTGTCCTTGTAGGTCACATCGAGCGTTTCGTCGTTGTAGCGCGCTCCGCCACACTCCTCGCAGGGCACGTGGACATCCGAGAGGAAGTTCATCTCGATCTTGACCGTTCCCTGTCCCCCACAGGCCTCACACCGGCCGCCTTTGACGTTAAACGAAAATCGGCCTTTCTTGTAGCCCCGTTGTTTCGAGAGTTTCGTTTCCGCAAATAGCTCACGGATGTAATCGAAAACACCCGTGTAGGTTGCGGGATTCGAACGCGGGGTCCGACCGATCGGACTCTGGTCGATCAGCCGGACGGTTTCGATTGCTTCGAGCCCCGCAAGTTCGTCGTGTTCGCCGGGATCGACCGACGTGTTGTTGTTCATCTCGCGGGCCAGTCCCTTGTAGAGAATATCGTGCATCAGTGTCGACTTGCCGGAGCCAGAAACGCCCGTGACTGCGGTAAAAACGCCAAGCGGAATCGACACGTCGAGATCTGCCAGGTTGTGTTGGCGCGCGCCGAGAATCTGCAGTTCACCGTCGCCGTCGCGTCGTTCTTCGGGAACGGGAATGTCCTTTCGACCCGAAAGGTAGTCGCCCGTAATCGAGTTGTCGGCCGCACAGATGTCGTCGAAATCACCCTGAACGACGATCTCGCCGCCGCGTTTTCCGGGGCCCGGTCCCATGTCGATGACGGTGTCGGCCCGCCGCATCGTCTCCTCGTCGTGTTCGACGACGATGAGCGTATTGCCGAGATCACGAAGGCCCGCGAGTGTGTTGAGCAGGCGGTCGTTGTCGCGCTGGTGCAGCCCGATCGAGGGCTCATCGAGCACGTAGAGCACGCCAACCAGCCCGGAGCCGACCTGTGTCGCCAGCCGGATTCGTTGACTCTCACCACCAGACAGCGTCGAGGCCTCTCGATCGAGCGTCAGGTATTCGAGTCCAACCTCCTCCATGAAGCCGAGTCGCGCCCGAATCTCTTTGCAAATCTCGGTGGCAATTGTCCGGTCGCGCTCGCTCAAGTTGGCTTCGAGGCCCTCGAAGTGTCGGCGGGCGTCGCCGATACTCAGCCGGTTGATCTCGGTGATCGCCGTGCCGTCGACGAGGACGTGCCGTGACTGGGTTTTGAGTCGTGTGCCGTCGCAGGCCGGACAGGTCGTCACCGCCATGTAGTCCTCGATGTGCTCGCGGGTGCCTTTCGAGTCGGTTTCGACGTGCCGGCGGTCGAGGTTCGGAATCACACCCTCGAAGCGTTTCTGCTTGCGACGGGTCCCGTTTCGCGTGGTGCGCTCGAAGACGACCTGTCGGTCGGTTCCATAGAGGAACTGTCGTTGGACGTCGTTGTCGAGGTCTTCCCATGCTGTGTTGACGCTAACACCGAAGTGTGCGGCTACTGAGTCGATTCGGGTCCGGTAATACGAGCGCTTGTAGCTCCAGGCCTCGAACACGTGTTTCAGTGGTTTCGTTGGATCCTGAATAATCAGATCCTCGTCGACCTCTTTGGCCTGGCCGATTCCCTCACACTCCGGGCAGGCCCCGTGTGGGCTATTGAACGAAAACGAGCGGGTCTCGATTTCAGAAAACTGAAACTCACTGTTCGGGTTGCCAAGGGCCTCGGAAAATTCGAGGACGAGTCGGTCGTCACCGTCGCCAGCGAGATCACCGGTCGCCCGGCTGTTCGAGCCGATATCGAGCGATTCGGGTGGGTCCGGCACGATCAGCTTGAGGACGCCGTCGGCCTCCTCCAGTGCGGTTTCGACACTGTCGGTAATCCGTGACCGTGCGTCGTCAGTGAGCTTGACGCGGTCGACGATCACGTCGATCGTGTGGTCGAAATTCTTGTCGAGCTCGGGCGTCTCGAGCGTGAGGTCGAACTGTTCGCCGTCGACTTCGACCCGCGAGTAGCCGTCGGCAACCAGCCGGTCGAACAGATCCGCAAACGCGCCTTTCTGGTCGCGGACGATTGGCGCGGCAATCATCGCTCGCGTTCCCTCGGGGAGTTCTAAGAGCTGTCGGACCATCTCTTGGGCGCTCTGTTCGCCGACTTCTTCGCCGGTAATCGGGTCGTACTGCGTGCCGATCCTCGCATAGAGGAGTCGGAGGTAGTCGTGGAGTTCAGTGACCGTTCCAACCGTCGAGCGCGGGTTGTTGGCGGCGTTCTTCTGATCGATCGAGATCGCTGGCGAAAGCCCTTCGACGGCTTCGACTTTCGGCTTGTCCATCTGCCCGAGGAAGTTGCGGGCATACGCCGACAGCGACTCGATATACCGGCGTTGGCCTTCGGCATAGATGGTGTCGAATGCCAGCGACGACTTCCCGGAGCCCGAGAGACCGGTGACAACCGTGAACTCCTCGCGGGGAATCGTCACATCGATCTCTTTCAGGTTGTGCTCTTCGGCCCCACGGACCTTGATGACGTCCTTGCTCATCGGTTCGAACCCACCCGTCGCGAAAAGCGGGACGTTGCGTCGGCGTCTGCCCAGTTCATATACACAGCAGGGTTTCGACTGACTTAACGCGCCCGTTCTATGGTATCCGGTGACTCGGTTTGATGACTCTCCCAGCGTGATTTACGCGCGGCCTTTGGCGTGGTGAGCCCCGTGCTGTCGCAACCATCATTTGCAAAGGTCTTTCCGCGTTGCTCACGTATCGCTGAATAATGGACGACGCCGTGCGGGCTCGGTCCGCAGCACGCGAGGCACTGGTGGACATCGAGCCCCCACGTCTTCGTGCGGTGCTTTTCGACCGCCTTACAAACGCATCGATGGCTCCCGGAGTGCTTGTACTCGTGAGTGCCACCCTCCGTGATCCGTCGGTTCACACCGAATCGCTGCTCGAACGGAGCGCCGGCGTGCAGCTTATTTACGAGGGGCTTCGGCTCACCCGAACGCTCGCTCGCGAGTCGCCGTGGGATACCGAGAGCGACACCGAGATCGACGCCGACCTCGATATCCTCGCTGCTGACGTACTCGTCTCGCGCGGGTTTTCACTGCTTGCGCACACCGAGGCCTCGGATGCGGCCGTCAAGACCGTTCAAGCCTTTGGTCGCGATCAGACACTGTCGATGGGTTCGCCCGACGAATTTGACGCCCGCGACCGCAACCTTGAAGCCGACATTTTCACGCTGGCCGTACGGGCAGGGACGACCGCCGCCGGCAGCGAGCCGAGCGAGGCGCTGCTTCGGTCGGTTGCCGCCGCGAGCAGAGAGTACACTGATACGTTGCCACCGGCTGCCGTTGTCGTCTCTGAGCCGTTGCGACGCCAACTCTCGGATTTTTCGCCAACGGCTGACGATCCGGTCGCCTCGTCGGTCAGTGACCGGTGACAACCAAGTCACAAAATCGCATGGCGGCGCCGCCGAATCGAAACGCCTAAAGAGACATCCGGACAAGCATTGATTGCCTGCCTGGGTAGCTTAGCGGTAAAGCGCGTCCTTGGTAAGGACGAGA
>CAZCYW010000025.1:0-41425 GCA_964503105.1 uncultured Haloferacaceae archaeon | reverse complement strand
GCGGCCCTTCGAGCGACGACCAGACGTACTGGTAGGGACTCACCAGCGCCATCATGGCGGCTGCGGCGGCGATCTGCCACCACCGCGAGTAGCCCAGGATATCGCGTGCAACCGCGTCGATATTCTCCGGATAGACACTACTCATTGGCACTGAAAGACCGAGTGTCGACTGTGCTGTGCATATAGTAGCTGTTTGTGAGTGTTGCTGTTGTATACATTCTGGTTTTCCTCAGTAGCCGAGTGCAGCTCCGTCGCCGCGTGGGTCAGCGCCGCCTTCGAGCGTGCCGTCGCTGTGGATTCTAATCGCTGCAGCATGGCCCATCGTGTCGTCAAAGTCACGGGCCATCGCCACTGGCTGCCCGCGCCGCTGGAGTTCGGTGACCACGCCATCTGGAATACGGCCCTCAAGCGAGAGCGACCGCGACTCGTCGCCCCAGGTTCGGCCGAAGAGCCACCGCGGAGCCTCGATCGCGGTCTGGACGTCGTAGCCGAAATCGACGATGCGCGAGACGAGTGCGGCCTGGGTTTGGGGTTGGCCTTCTCCGCCCATCGTGCCGTACAGCAGCCACGGCTCGCCGTCTTTCGTGATCAGTCCAGGAATCAGCGTGTGGAACGTCCGCTTGCCAGGTTCGAGGCTGTTGATGTGTGTCGGATCAAGCGAAAAGAACGACCCGCGGTTCTGTGGAATAATGCCGGTATCGCCGGCGACAACGCCGCTACCGAAATCAAAGTAGATCGACTGGATCATCGAGACGGCCAGTCCATCGTCATCGACAACTGACAAATAGCAGGTGTCGCCGCCAGGGTCCTGTGGCTGCGGGTCGATTCCCTCGGGCGTAATGCCCGGCTCAACGTTGGCCGGTAGCGATTGGGACGGGTCGATGAGTTGCCGCCGGTCGCTGAGATACGACGACGACAGCAGTTGTTCGGCCGGGAGGGCGATGGCCGTCGGATCGGTCACCCACGCGTCGCGGTCGCCGAAAGCGACCTTTGTTACTTCGGCCATGTGGTGATAGTAGTCGGCCGTGCCGTCGCCCCACGCCGAAACATCGAACCCATTGAGCAACCCCAGAATCTGGAGCGCGGCGATTCCTTGAGTGTTCGGCGGCAGCGAGTGGGCCGTATAGCCACGGTACTCGGTGCTGAGTGGGGTGACCCACTCGGCAGTGTACTCGCTGAAATCGGTTGGCGCAAGCGGCGACTGCTCGCCCAGCCCCTCGCAGAACTCCGTCGCTACCGGACCCTCGTAGAACCCTTCGCGCGGGCCGTGGTCGGCCAGCGTCTCCAAGGAGTCGGCGAGTGCCGGCTGCCGGAGGATGGTGCCGGCCGAGGGGGCCTCGCCGTCGGTCAGAAAGGTTTCGGCGGCGGTCGGCTGCTCGGCGAGCACCTCGGCGTCGACAGCAATCCAGCGGGCGAAATCATCGGTGATCGCGACGCCCTCGCGTGCGTAGGTAATGGCGTCCTCAAACAGCCGGCTCCAGGGGAGTTTACCGTGTTCCTCGTGGGCCAGCCGCCAGCCGTCGACCGCACCGGGGACGGTCAACGCCGAGGCGCTGCCACGTTCGGGAATCTCCTCGTAGTCGAGTTTGTCGTAGTACTCTCTGGTTGCCGCGCTTGCGGCGGGCCCGCTGGCGTTGATCGCGCTGACTTCGCCGTCCGCACAGATCTGCCAAAAGCCGTCGCCGCCCAATCCGGCCATGTGTGGGTAGACCACACAGAGTGCGGCGTTGGCGGCGACAGCGGCATCGACGGCCGAGCCGCCATCGCGGAGGATGTCCAGTCCGGTGCTGCTGGCGAGGTAGTGTGGACTGCAGATCAGTCCGCGCTGTGCACGTGTCGGCGGGCGGCCGGGTCGATGGTGTGTGTACATGACGTGTATGATCAGGTTCTGTGGTAATCGGTGAGTGGGTAGGGTGTGTTTTTGTCCGACGGCGGCTGCTTAGTTTGGTTTTTTTGATGCTTGTACGCTGTCTCGCAACTGTGTGTATGTCTCTCGTGGATCGTGCGACTAAATAAAAGGGTGTGATTAATTTGTCCGCTGTCCTCAGACCGTCGCAGGGTCTTCGAGATACCGGACGACGAGCGGGATGATCCCGGCGACGACAATCGCCGCAAAGCCGGCCGTCGAGAGCGCTTCAGCACCGCTCGTCGAGCCGTAGCTTATCAGTGGCAACGCGAGTGCAACCAGGACGAACGCCGCGGTGTAGGCTTTGATGGCGTCCATTTAGATCGCCCCCAGGAAGCCGACCGCAGTGGCGGCGACGATCACGACGCCGACGATGGCACAGACCGCCGCGACCCACGGAATGACTTTGCGGAGCACGTCACCCTCCTTGCCGACGATACCGACCGCCGTCGTCCCGAGGATCACGTTCGCTGGCGACATGGCGTTTCCAATGGCCCCGCCGGCAGTCTGGCCGGCGAGAATCCACGACTCGGAGGTACCAAGTGCAATTGCGGTCTCAAGCTGGAGTCCACCGAACAGAATGTTCGAAGCCGTGTTGCTTGAGGTCATGAACGCACCGAGCGCGCCGATAATCGGCGAGAGGAACCCGTAGGTTTCGGACGTTGCAACCGTTGCCAGTCCCTGTGCGAGGACGCTCGTCTGGCCGCTGTAATCCATAACCAGCGCCATCACGAGAAAGCCGACAACCGCAATCGAAGCAGGGATGGCCGTCCGGAGGACGACTGCGAGAAAGCCTTCTTGATCGTCGTCGGTGAGCTGTCGGGTTTTCTCATAGTGGCCGGTGTAGCTGTAGGCGAGGTAGGCGACGAGCGCGCTCACTAACAGGAACATCCCAGGATAGTTGATCAACGCGAGACCGTCACCAGCTCCGATGGCACCGGTTTCAACGCCAAAGCCGGTCTCGACACCGGGGAACGGAACTGCGAGTTCGACAGTCGCCAGCGCTTCGCCAATCGGTTCGATGACTGCCGTGACGAACGCCAACACCGCGAGCACACCAAACGGCAGTGCCGCGAGTTTGAGGCTCATCAGGTCGCTGTCGACATCGCGGGACGCAGTGGCCATTCCGCCATCAGTTCGTGGCTCAGTTGCCGAGTCGTCAACGGCCGTCCCGCCGTCAGCAACCGCCGGAGCTGGACTCTCGCCGCGTAGGCCCGAAAAGTCGTCTTTCATTGCTGGGCGAGTCTCGATTCCATCAGCTGGTGATGCGTATATCGAGAGCTTCGAGAGCGGTGCGAGTGTGAGCAACGCGAGTGTCGCCGCAAAGAAGTTCGCAAACGCTGGCTCCCAGAAGTAGATCCCGATAAGCTGTCCGCCACCGTGAACCAACGAGATTACTGCAACCATCGGCAACGCGTAGCTGACCGCTTTCCGTCGGCCGTAAATGTACGCGATTGTCAGTCCGGCAATGACGTTTGCGATCCAGAGCAAGACGCCGGCACTGAGGGCCGTAAGCAACACTTCCTGCATATCCACGACGCCTTCGAGAGTCACCCACGCAACGCCGAGTGTCCCGAACGTATTGGCCCACGCGTGGCCGATAAGTGGAATTGCGACCGCATACACTGGTTTGACGCCAAGTGCGAGCAAGATGGGGGCGACGACGACAATCGGCGTCCCGAATCCGGAGATTGACTGCATGAACGAGACAAACACCCATCCAGCGGCCAACACGAGAAAGAGCTCATTGCTCGTGAACGACTTGATTTGCTCACGCAGCGCATCGAAGCCACGAGCCCGGTCGATAATGTGGTAAAATATCAGTGCCGGAATAATGATATACAGGATTGCCACTGCTTCCCAGACGCCGACCGCACTTGCAACGGCGATATCTGCAATATCCATCTGATACATTCCAAAGGCAATCAAAATCGCGGCAAACATACCAACTGAGGCTGCTTCGTGTGCTTTCCAGCGAAACACAACCAGCGTTACCATCAGCAAGACAAGCGGAATAATTGCGAGGCTCCAGTAGAGTGGGTCAACAGGAGGCACTGTTGGTCACCTCTACATTGTGTTTCTTGCGAGAGATGCCGTTCTTGGAGGGGGCTATTCTACTTTTATGAGTATCTGCGTGACGTATGTTTGGCTTTCTACTCATGCAACACTCAATTGTAACCGCGAACCAACACTTAAAGATTTCTTAATACGTAGGTGGCACAATAATACACACACTATGAATTTATATTTACGATTGGAGTAGAATCTGTGCTATTTGTACATACATGCACACAACTGATTGCCAGGGCGAACATCGTCTTTAGCCGTCGATCCACGAGTGTTTTTCAGTGGTGAAGGATCGCTCCACCGTGTCGTCCTGTATAAGCCGTGTTTCGATCCGCGCGCGGAGCGATTTTACGGTCTCATCCAGCTGGGTTCGCTGGTCGTCGTGGTCGGCTACTGGGAGGATGATCCCGACGCTCCCGTGGCAGTTGGACGCGTTGTCAGTAATCGGAAAGGCGATACAGTGCGTCTCGCTGTCTGCGGTAAGTTCGCCGTGGACTGGCTCCTTGGCAGTGAGGCTCTCAGCGATTGCATCAGTATCGTACGTTGAGCTCGCAGTCGGTGACTCACCAGCTTCGATGAGGAGGATAACGCCAGGCAAGGACCGCGACAGTGGAATCGCAGTGCCAACCGCGAGCCCATGGGTTGCAGACAGTCGGTAGCTACTGGTGACAATCCCCATGTCGCCGGCTTGCTGAAGACAAACCACTCCCGTGTCCATTCGCTCGGCATATGTGTCGAGGAGGCTATTGGCTGCCTGATACACCGCTGATTCCGTCTGTACGTGCTGCCCGATTTGGACGAATTTCGCTGAGAGCTGGTACTGCGCTCCACGCTTTGTTACGTATCCCAGTTCGCGAAGTGTGCTTACATGATTGTGGACAATCCCCTTGCTCATATCGAGTTCGCGGGCAATCGCGGAAATGCCGTCTGGGCCGTGCGCTTCGAGGTGTTCTACGATCGTAAACGTCCGAACACTTGATTCAACCCGCCTTGTTGCGTTGTACGTCATTGTCTCTCATTCAACTGTCCGATTATATAAACGGTTTGTCTGTGTGAACGAGAAGAGCGTTCTACGATATAGAAACCGATAGACTGCGCGGTGATTACTCAGTCTTTTCAGTGCTTCTCAGACGGTCATTACACGCATACGTCTGTAACACTTTTCGTGACACCTTGTGATAAGAGAGAATAAAAATAGACGTTTGCATACAGACACAGATTCGTTCTCTATTGTAGAACGCATGTTGAAAGCCTCGTCGACAATGCACCGCCTCGATCAGATGACGCCGGCTTCTTCGGCCTTCGAAAGAATCCGTTTGGCCATCCGATAGGTTTCTTTGTCGATGACACGTCCATCAATGGAAATAACATCATCCGGATCGGTCGTCTGGTACTGTTGGACGATCTGTTTGGCCCGTTGGGCTTCGGTTTTGGTTGGCGAAAACACGTCGTTTGCTGTTGGTACCTGCTGTGGATGGATGACCATTTTTCCATCATAGCCAAGCGCCCGTTCGTACGTACACGCCTCACGGAATCCCTGTGGATCATTGGCTGCCGGGTACGGGCCACCGATTGCGAGCAGGTCTGCGCCGCCAGCGGCATGGGCGACCCGAGAGAGCGGGTAATGCCAGTAGTGACCGGGATATTCGGCTGCGCCCTTAATGGCACCAACTGACGCAGCGTAATCGGCCGGTCCAAAAATCAGTGCGGTCAGCCGATCGCTAGCTGTTGCGATTTCGATTGCGGTGTTCATCCCGGCAGCAGTCTCTATCTGAACCGAGAGATCGATCGAGTTCCGCTCGAGCCCGGCGTTGGTCTCGATACTGTCCACCAAGGTCGCCACCGCATGGACATCCTCTTCGTTCCGAACCTTGGGTACAACAACCTGACTAAGATCGCTCCCAACCGCGGTAAGCGGCTCGATTAGGTCTTCGTACCACCACCGGGTATGTGTCGCGTTGATCCGGTAGCTGAGGTTGGTTTCGCCCCAGTCATGGTCTCGGACAGCGGCAATGAGATCCCCACGAGCGGCCTGTTTTTCACCCGGTGCGAGGGAATCTTCGAGGTCGAAAATAACTTCATCAGCGGCGCTTTCGGCGGCCTGTTTCAGTAACCGACGCTCATTGGCTGGAAGGGCCAAAAGCGAGCGTCGGAGCATCCCAACAGTGGTCATACGGTGGAATCGAGACCAATTGGCAAAAACGTGCCGTCCGAATACAGTTCTGTATGTTTACACCGGCAAAACCACTTTCAGTATGCAGTCTGCCCCTCCAGTCCGTTAGAGCACTAATAATGTAAATTCTATACATTTCAATCTGCTTGTGACAGATATGTGTATTTAGTAAAATGTTGAGAATAACTGAATAAACGTAGATTGTATCGGATTTTTGGCAATCAATTAGTATATTCGAAAATACTGAAGTAGTATATTGTTTTCAACCTAAAATATTTGTGTGCATTTTGGACAATATTAATTCAAAAACAATCCGTTCGCGGCACGAATTCTTCCGGGCCGAACGGAATCTGTCTCTGGTGGCAGGGTCATACGTTTCAGCACTGTCAACCGAAAAGTCGCTCGCGAAGCGACCGCTCATGGGGACGTTCAGCGAGGACGACCGAGCAGTCAACGGTTTCGACGACATCGAAAATCAGTGACCGACGGAGGAGTCGAGACAGCAGCCCACGTTCGGTTGCACCCATCAGCAACATCGTATTCTCAGCGGCTAGCTTCCCGATTGCGGCTTCGACATCACCATCCGTCTCGATCGCAAACGAGGCATTTTCAAGGGCATGCTCATCAGCCCAATCGGAGAGAAACCGCTCGGCACCCTGGCGTTTTCCCTCGCCATCAACAACGTGTAACAACGTTATCTCGCTTCCGTAGGTCTGTTCGAAGAGGCGAGCCGCCTGTGCACAGAGTGCGGAGTTCGGGTCGTCAGTCGTTGGAATGACGATTTGTTCGGGATCGAACCCCTGATCTTTGAGTACGAGAACCTCGCAGGGAAGGTCTTCGGCCAGCTCGTCAAAGGCAGATTCGGCACGTCCGCTGGTTACCGGCGAGCCGGATCGCCAGCCCATCACAAGTACGTCGGCCGCAAAACGGTCGGCCGCATCAAATACCTCTTCGAGCGCACGATGAGAGTAAATGAGCTGTGTTTCGAGGGGCACCCCAAAGTCATCAGCATCCTTCTGTGCAGCCGCCAAGAGCTGTTCGGACTGTCTATCGAATCGTTCGCGGTTCGCTCGCGCGCGATGAAGCGGAACCTGGTCGGGAACACGAACCACGTGGGTTGCAACGACAACCCCGTTTCGCGGGGCCGCGATACTACAGGCCAGCGACATAAGATCCCGTTCGGTTCGTGGGTTGGCCAACGAGACCATCACGCGGAAGTTTGCCCGCTCGGGCCGGGCGGCCTCGGTCGCAGCAACCGCCGAATCCGGAAGTTTATCCGACTGTTTGAGAATCTGTTGGCTCAAAATCCCCTCGTCGTCGGTGCGGTGTTGGCCGTAAATAAGATACCAACTCACCGAGCCAACAATCAGTACGGCAGTAAGCCACAGCACGGTCGAGCCCATAAACGCCAGCAAGCCAAAGGAAAATACGGCTCCTAAAACCGGTGTCAACGGATACAATGGGACCCGAAACTCCGGCTCGTATTCGACGGCAGACTCTCTGAACACGATGAGTGCAACATTGAGCAGTCCGTATCCGACGAGGTGAAATGCGCTGGCTGTTTTCGCAAGCAAGACCAGATCGTCAACCAGAATAAACCCAGCAATCAGCAGCCCCGTTACCTGGAGCGACCGGTATGGGGTCGCAAACCGCGGATGGAGTTTGTTGAGCCACTCGCCGACGAGATGCTGTCGGCCCATGGCAAAGGTGATTCGTGCGGACGCGAGAACCGAAAAGTTCGTACTCGACGCCGTTGCGAGCAGCCCCGCAATGGTCATGAGTGCAACCCCAAGTGGCCCGAACGCGAGTTCCCCAATCGCCAGCACAGCCGGTACGTCTGGCGATAGCGCCGTCAAATCGATCTGGCTGGCAACCAACGCTGTCAGGAGGGTGTACAAGAGCGTGACCGTGAGGACGCTCCCGAGAACAGCGATTGGGATTGTCTGTCCCGGATCGTGAAGCTCCTCACCAAGCGTTGCGATCTTCGCATAGCCAAGGTACGAAATAAAAACGAGTGCGACCGCACCGAACAGGCCGTCGAACGATGTGACCTCGAAGACGGCCAGTGCGTCGATTCCAACCGTCCAGAGCCCATCGACGACGAATACGACGAGAATACTGACGAGTGTTGCGACAACAGCGAGTTGGAGGCGACCGGTTCCCTTCACGCCGAGATAATTGAGGCCGACAAAAAGCGCTCCCGCCAAGAGCGCCCCCACCTGTGCTGCTGAAAGGGTTAGCGGCACGAGCGGCAAGACGACTGTTGGCAGTGGAAGGACAACTCCGAGATAGATCCCGAAGCCGAGGCTGTAAAACGCTGAGGCGACCGCCAGCCCGATCCAGTCACCAAACCCGGCAACAGAGCCAAACAGCGGCCCTAGTCCGCGAGTAACCCAGTGGTATGATCCGCCTGCAGCGGGCATTGCAGTTCCAAGCTCTGAGACGGACAACGCATTGATGAATGCGAGTATGCCTGCAAGCAAAAACGCCAGTGCGACAAGTGAACCGACATCGCTGGCAACGATCGCCGGGAGGACGAAGACGCCGGCACCAATCATCGTTCCGATACCAACGGTCAGTGCCGCCCCAACACCGAGATCTTTCGCGAGTTCGTTATCAGCCATTAGATGATACGTATTCCACCGGATGTGACCATCGCTTTTGCCTGATTCGGTTTCGGCGGCGCTTCCGAGCGGTCACATTCGATCTGTAAGCGTGCACAAAACAGCGGTGTCGCCGAGTAATGAGTGCTTACTCGGGTTTGAGGACACTCTGTGAGCCAACAAGACTCTCGACGAGATCAATGCCCGTGATCTCGGCTTCTTCATCGAAGACGGTGTTGGTGAGTGTTGCATCCTCGACATGGGAGTCCCGGAAAATAAGTGAATCAGTGACTGTCGAGTTTTTCACGGTTGCACCGGACATGACGTGAACCGAGCCGTTGAGCTCGCTGTTTTCGACGGTTGCATCATCAGCGATCAGTGGCTCGCCACCGAGTTTCCAGTCGACAGCATCGAGATAGGCGGCCGCCTCACCGATATCGAACCAGATGTCATCGAAGGTAAAAGCGTGAACGGGTTGGCGACTTTGGAGCCACTGGAGGAACCAGCCGGGCTCATCGGGGTTCTGGTCGTCCTCGAGATAGGTGTCGAATTTTGGGAGGACATCCGCTGGGAAGGCATAACACGCGATTGAGGCGAGCGTTGTCTTCGGCTCGTCGGGCTTCTCCTGGAAGTTGACAACCTGGTCGCCATCAAGTTCGACGAGTCCATAGGACTTTGCACGTTCGAGGTCGCCAACGTCGTAAGCTGCAAGCACTGGCGACTGTTTCTCCTCGAAGAACTCGACGAAGTCCGAAATATCGAAGCCAACCATGTTGTCACCAGCGATGATGAGTAGGTCGTCTTCGAGTTCCTCGCGGTCGATGAGCTGGGCGAGCGCACCGACGACGCCGAACTTTTCGTCCTCGTCGCTCGTGTCTTCAACGGATAGTTCGGGTTTTTCGTAGCCCTTCTCGTCGACGTAGTTTGTGAAGTCAGTTGCAAACCGCTCGTTTGTGCTGATATACACGTCATCGATATCGTCGTCGTCTTCGAGCTGAGCGAGCGTCCGGTCGATCACTGTCGTGTCACCAACCGGGAGCAACATTTTCGGTCGGTTACGGGTAATCGGCCACATTCGGGTGGCATAACCACCAGCAAGAACAATTGCGTCCATACTATCTAAACCAGACTGAGTGACCTTATACTCTTTCGTTGGTGACATCAATGCCGACTCTTTGTCTCCGAAATTGTCCTGTTAGTAACACAGTATGAGTGGGTATCAGGGACTATCACAGTATGGGTATTCCGAAACGTGAATTTCGCAACAGGCATGTCACAAAATAACGGTACGCATCCCTGCGCAAGCGTCGGGTAACTAATTATGTCAGCCGCCGATACTCAGCGTATGTTTGGAACCAGCGGCGTCCGAGGTCCTGTCGGCGAAACGGTAACGGCTGCACTCGCCTTAGCAGTCGGCCGTGCAGTCGCAACTGACGGCGCTCGAACTGTTGTGATCGGCCGTGATGCCCGTGATAGCGGCCGCTTTCTGACTGATGCGATCGCAGCAGGCCTCTGTGAATGTGGGGCAGACGTCATCGATATTGGGATGAACGCGACACCAACTGTGGCCCGAAGTATTGCCCGACATGACGCGGATGCTGGCATCGTCCTCACGGCTTCACACAATCCGCCCGAGGACAACGGAATCAAGCTCTGGACGCCATCCGGACAGGCGTTCGACACCGAGCGTCGCAACCGCATCACCGAGCTCGTCGAGTCTCATCGGTTCGAGTTGGCTCCCTGGGATGCGACCGGTGTCCGGACTACTGATACCGCCGCTGCAGCCGCCCATACAGCAGCTCTCGTCGACTCGGTTGCGTCTGCGCAAGCTGACGCAATCACCGACTTAGACATCGTTGTCGATGTCGGCAACGGTGTCGGGAGCGTCACGGCCGAGGCACTGGGCGAGCTTGGGGCACATGTCACGACACTCAACGCTCAGCCAGATGGTGCGTTTCCGGGTCGGCCAAGCGAGCCGACCGCCGAGACACTGACCGCACTCTGCGCACAGGTTGGCTCGACGGACGCGGATCTCGGCATTGCCCACGATGGCGACGCCGACCGGATGGTGGCTGTTGACGAGACGGGGACGTTCGTCCCAAAAGATGTCCTGCTCGCGCTGTTCGCCCGGCGAGCGGTCAGCCAGGCTGGGGGCGGTGTGGTCGCCGCGCCGGTCGATACCAGTCTCTGTGTCGACGATGCGATCGAACCAGTCGGTGGTCGCGTTGCTCGAACCAAAGTCGGCGACGTGTTTGTCGCCGAACACGCAGCACAAGAAGGGACTGTCTTTGGCGGTGAGCCCTCAGGTGCATGGATCTGGCCCGACGAAACACTGTGTCCCGATGGGTCGTTGGCGGCGGTCAAACTTGCTGTGCTTGTCGGAAACGGCGACAAACTCTCCGAACAGGTTGACTCGGTTGGGACCTATCCACTCCGCCGTGAGAGCGTTTCTGTTGTGGACAAAACCGCAATAATGGAGCGCGTTGCTGAACGCGTTCAGGAGACATACGATGAGGTTGAGACAACCGATGGCATTAGAGCCGAAACAGGGGATGGCTGGCTGCTGATCCGCGCCAGCGGGACCCAGCCGCTCATTCGGGTGACTGCAGAAGCACGGACTGCTGAGTCGGTTGAGACACTGGTTTCTGCTGCGCGCTCTCAGATCGACGCTGCACAACAGTAACCGAGACGCTAACTGTGTCGGCTGGACGACGAAAACAGCAAAGGAGTCTCTGTGCGAAGTGATTCCTCTTAGGCGGGTTCGTCTTCTGGTTCATCGCCAGGTTCGTCACCGGGTTCGTCACCAGGTTCATCGCCTGGCTCATCACCAGGTTCGTCGCCTGGTTCTTCTTCTTCCATCGGATCATCTCCAGGTTCTTCTTCCTCCTCCATTGGGTCGTCCTCTGGCTCGTCCTCAGGTTCTTCTTCCTCCTCCATTGGGTCGTCCTCTGGTTCGTCTTCGGGCTCTTCGTCTTCAGGTTCTTCCTCTTCTGGAGCCTCCTCGTCCGGCGGTGCCTCTTCATCGGCACAGCCAGCGAGTAGTCCAACAGTTGCAATTCCTCCGACGGTCTTCAGTAGGGTTCGGCGGTTCTGATTTGCCATTGTGCGCTCGTCGGTTGGTGACGGAGCCTTTTGTTAGATTTCCGGATTTTATCCGGCCTTGTGCCATATTTATTCCCTATTTGGCCGGTATCAAATAGTATCTGATAACAATAGTTGCCATACTACGTAAAATAATCACTTAGTACAACCTGTATGAGACAGTGAAAATCTAGCTGTTTCAGTAGCACTGATATATCAATAGTTAGCCGTCAGGCTTAGCAGGAGGGACAGTCAATTATGAGTGATGAATGGGGTTCTCTGGTACGTTCTCACCGGCACAAGTGGCGGCGGCAACCGGCTCAGGCTCCTCCGTGCGCTTCGAGAACGGCCACGAAACGCAAATCAACTGGCTGACGCTCTTGAGCTGGACTATACGACGGTTCGGCACCATCTTTCTGTCCTTGTCGAACACGACCTCATTACGAAAACCGGCGAGACATACGGTGTTATTTATCAGGTCTGTACGCCCGTCATCGAAAACTGGGAGGTCATTGAGACAATCGCCGAAGAACACACCGATACGGCTGTTTCTTCATAACGACGCCAACAGGCGCGAGCGATCTCCCTGAGCCGACAGCCTCGCGTTTCGTTCGCCAGCTACTCCCACCGGTCGCGGGCGAGAACCTCACCGGGAGTCGTCGTCACACCGGCTCCCAACACGACACCCGCGTTGAGACTGGTGTTGATCCCCGTCTTCGTGTTGTCGCCAACGACGACACCAAACTTTCGCCGGCCGGTTGAAACCCGGTCGCCTTTGACGGTCATCGAAACGGCCTCGCCGTCGTGACGGAGGTTTCCAACCACCGTTCCAGCGCCGAAATTGACATCCTGGCCGAGGATACTGTCGCCGACGTACGAGAGGTGGCCGACTGTTGCGCCATCGATCAGGACGCTGTTTTTGATTTCAACCGCGTGGCCGACTGTTGCGTTCGTTCCAATCATCGTTGCGCCACGGACATACGCGTTCGGACCGACCGTTGCCCCCTTGCCGATATAGACTGGTCCCTCGATCGTGACGCCAGCGTTGACCGTTGCCCCGGCTTCGACGACAACTTCTCCGGACAGTGTCGCATCGTCGCTAACCGTTCCATCCATCCGGGTCGCAAGCGACTCGGTTAGCCACTCGTTGGCCGCCAGTAGCTCCCACGGCCGGCCGACGTCGAGCCACCGGTTGAACGGAATGGCAGTCACTTCGTACTGGTTGCAAACGGCTTCAAGTACATCTGTGAGTTCGAGTTCTCCACGTTCGGAGGTATCGACATTGAGCAGTTCTTTGGCTGCAGCGGGAAATACATACGAGCCCGTATTGATCAGGTTCGACTCGGGATTCGCTGGCTTTTCGACGACGCCAGTGACTCGTTGGTGATCCGTGCTGTCGGTTTGAAGCACGCCATAGGAACTGGGGTTGTCGACGCGGTAGGAGCCGACTGCTGGCCCGCTTTGATACAGCGTCCTCAACGACTGTTGGTCGTAGAGCGCATCACCGTTGAGGACGACAAACGGGGCGTCATCAAGCAGTGTTGCGGCCGCCCGGACGGCATCGGCGGTGCCGCGCTGTTCGGCTTGGACGGCATAGTCGAGTTCGACACCCTTGTGTTCGGCTCCAAACCGCGAGCGCACTTGGTCGGCTTCGTAGCCGACGACGACGACGAATTTGTCCGCACCGGCGTCGGCCGCGCGGTCGAGCGTGTGTTCGAGCAGTGGACGACCCGCAACGGGCAGCATCGGTTTCGGTTTGGCGGCTGTCAGTGGACGCATCCGGGTCCCCTCACCGGCCGCGAGAACAACTGTTTGCATAATGAAGACTAGTTTGACATCCTGAAAGTGGTTCTGATGGGCAATTTGTGAGTCACGCTGTCGGTGACGATCGTCGAAGTCATCGACGAGTACCGCCTGGAATACCCGGTCTCATGATGGTCGTCTGGATTGCAGCTACCATATTTACACAAATTGGGGGGTGTGAGGGGCTTTGTTAGGCGGTCAATATGGCAGTACGGAATCGCCTTCTGGCAGTGCAGTGACTTACTCACATGCCCACTGGCTGTAGGCTGTGGGTGGGCAATCGATCACCTTGCGAAGCCGGTTCGTCGCTGCGGTATCGAACCAGAGCCGGCGTCGCCACCACGGTCCCCGGCCCGAATCGTTTGAAAGGTCAGTGACAATCGGGTTTGCGGCCGATCCTGTCTCGGCTGTGCTCAGTGGGATCGCGTGTTCAAACAGCCGTGAGTCGCCGGCCCCACGGACCAGTACCTGGGCATCAAACGACTCGCGCTTGCAGTGGGCGTTGGTGGCAAACATCGATCGGTCGGGAGCCGACAACGAGTCACAGGCTGCCCGATCAAGCACGCGCTCGACGCGAAACTCGCCGATGAGATACGCTCCCCAGTCGGGACTCACCCAGTCAACCGAGGGGCCGGTCTCGACGCTGGCCGGCGGTTCGTGGCGCGTCAGCGTTGCATAAAACAGGAGTGAATCACCCGGAGATAGCTCGGAAAGTGGGCCGGCTTTGACGCCGTGTTCGTCGCCGTAGGTGTACTCCGAACAGCCGGGATAGCTCGCAAACTCGGGATCGAGATGGACCAACTGTTCGCGAGTTGCCGGTGGCAACTCGAACGGGAGCGCTGGGAGTGCCGCAAGCAGGTCGCCGTAGGTCGGCACGTCGGCCGTTTTTGCGACCGGCTCGCGTTCGGGAATCGGGAGATAGACGAAGCTCCCATCGGGGTAGATCGGCCCCCGGACGCCGGGGAGATTGGTGTTTGCAGCGACATTGATGGCGATGGCTTTTGACATTCGTTGTCCGTTCTACGCGTTACTTCGCCGTGGGCGACAGCGACCGCTGGAACTCATCGAGAAGCGCAATATCATCAGCTAGCTCGTAGTCGAGTTCCCGCTCGTCCCGGCGGCTTTCGAGTCGACCGGTCTCGATTGGTTCGGCCGTCGCGTCAAACCCGGGTTTGATCTTCACGCTTTTGGCTGGCATGCCAACGACGATATGATGCGCTGGCACATCGCCTTGCACAATCGCTCGTGCGCCGACAATCGAGTTCGATCCGAGTTTGCAGCCTGCCCGAATCATCGCATCGTAGGTAATTCGAACATCGTCCTCGATAATGGTGTGATAGTTGCTGACCGCCGTCTGGTCGACAACGTCGTGATCGTGGCTGTACAGATGTGCCCCATCGGAGACCGACACTCGGTCGCCAATCGTTACTCTGCCGCGGTCGTCAAGATGGACGCCGTCGTGAATGACGACGTTGTCACCGACCGAAATATTGTGCCCGTAGGTGACTGTAATCCCCTTGAAAAACCGGCAGTTGTCACCACAGTCATCGAAGAGATGCGCTGCAAGCATCTGTCGGAATGGCAACGCGAACCCGACGTTGTCCGCCATCGGGGTCGCATCGAACTGCCGCCAGAGCCACTGGAGGTGTTTCGAGCGCGTGAATTTCGATTCATCTTTCTCCGCGTAATACTCCGACTCGATGGTCGCGTTACACGGGTCGTATCCTTGCAGCCGAACCCGTGTTGCCGGTGAGACCGTCTCGCCAGCCTGCCAGGCTTCGTATGGTTCTCGGTCGCCGAAGAGATCGATTAGCACGTCTTCGACGACCGCACAGGTGTCCTCATCCGACGAGAGCCGCTTGTCAATCTCCGTAATAACTCTCTCAACGCCTGCGGCGGCCGCCGCCGGCAGGGACACATGTCGCTTCGTCATTACCGCCTTCTTATCTGCGAGCGAGTAAATGGATTCGGTTGTGCGTGCACTCCGTCAGAGCGACGTGGCGTCCGCTTCGATAGCGAGTGTGTTTCTATTACTTACCCCGTAGTAAACAGTTATCTCTTTGCGTATCGGGTCGGAATCCGTAGCCGATGAGCTTTGAGAACAGCCCCCAACACGGGGAGACGACGAACACGCCATCAACGTGGACGCGGCCACAGGCTGACGGCATCAGCCGGGCGAGTGCACAGACAACCGCGATTATTTATCCGCCGGCGAGCCCGATCGATCCGGATCTTCATCTCTGGGATACGTGGTGGCTGCGTTCGCGGGATGGCTCGGTTGCAGAAATCGATGGCTACCGGGTGATTTTTGCGCTGACCGCATCCTCGTCGATCCTGCCGGGTAAGCGTCACGACGTGGCGACACTCCGGTATTTTTACTCGGCCGATGGTCGCAGCTGGGAAACCGGCGGGGAGGTTTTTGCCGAAAGTGAGCCGTTTGGCTCCCGTCAGTGGGCGGGGTCAGCGATGTACGACGAGACGAGCGGATCGGTTTTCGCCTACTACACGGCTGCGGGCCGCCGAGGCGAAGCCGAACTCAGTTACACCCAACGGCTGGCGCTGGGCCGCGGCGGAACCATCGAAACCGACGATGCGGGGCTCACTATCTCGGGTCCGTGGAGCCACTCGATCTTGCTTGAAGCCGACGGCGAGTACTACGAAACCGAGAGTCAGTCACAGGAACTGATCTATACGTTCCGCGATCCGTGGTTTGTCGAGCACGAGGACTCAACGTATCTGCTCTTCGAGGCCAACAAGCCCGTTTCCGCTGGCTCACCAGCCTGCGACGGTGACCCCGCCCACCAAGCGTACAACGGTGCCATCGGCATTGCCGAGTCGCCAACAGGCGATCCAACAGCGTTTGAGCTCCGTCCACCTATTCTCCATTCGACCTGCGTCAATCAGGAACTCGAACGGCCACATATCGTCCGTCGTGACGGTCGTGTCTATCTTTTTGTTTCGAGTCACAGACATACGTTTGCACCCGGTGTGGAGGGCTTCGACGGTCTCTATGGTTTTGTCGCGGAGTCGATTTTCGGGCCATACGAACCACTCAACGGCTCGGGGCTTGTCCTTACCAATCCATCCAATGCGCCGTTTCAAGCCTACTCGTGGCTGGTCTACGACCACGGCGACGAACTGCTCGTCAACTCGTTTTTCAATTATTACGATTTCGACAGACCGAGTCTCGACGACATTGCGCTGCTTTCGGAGGCCGAACAACAGCGGCGGTTTGGCGGGACACCTGCACCGACGGTTCGACTCGGGATCACCGGCAGCGAGACGTGGATCCTCGGCTCGCTCGATCATGGCCACCTCCCACTACCCGAGGAGCCGCTTCCAGAGACGCCGTATCACCGCGAGACCAGCGCCGCTGACCAGCTGCCTCGGTCAGCCTACCGCTGAGTTACCGGTCTCTCAACCGTCGTCGAAGCCGTCCGGCCCGCTGGCCGAGCCGTGCGACTCCAACCATGGCTGTGACAAACCAGCCTGTTGGAAGCCGGTCGGGAAACCCAAGCGGGCCGACTCGTGAGACACCAACGGTTCGCGACTCGGTATAGCGGGTGATTCCTTCCGGCCCGTGACGACGGCCGAGCCCGGAGTCACCGAACCCACCCATCGGCGCATCAAGCGCGCCCCAGCCAACCAGAAAGGCGTCGTTGACACAGACGGTTCCACAGTCGATCTCGCGGGCAACCCGCTGGCCTCGCGTTCGATCTGTCGTCCAGATACTCCCATTGAGCCCATATACCGAGTCGTTGGCGGCGGCAATCGCCGCCGCCTCGTCTGGAACCGACATGACCGACACGACGGGGCCGAACGTCTCCGCACAGGCCGCATCTGATTCCGGTGGGAGGTCGGTGAGAATCGTTGGTTCGTAACAAAACGGGCCGATATCCGGGCGGTGTCGGCCACCCGTTTCGACAGTTGCTCCACGACGGCGAGCATCATCGACATGCGACGCAACCCGATCGAGCTGGTCGGCGTCGATCAGCGAGCCGAGGTCGGCCTCATATTCATAGCCGGTTCCGAGCGTGAGTTTCTCGGTTTCGTCGACGAACATGTCAAGAAACGGTTCATACAGCGAGTCAGCGACGATGATTCGTTCTGCCGAAAGACAAAGCTGTCCGGCATTCGAAAAGCAGGCGGTGACCGCCCCGCGGGCGGCCGTCTCGACGTCGGCGTCATCGAGGACGACGAACGGGTTGTTGCCGCCCAGTTCAAGCGAGCAGTCGATGAGGTTGCGACCCGCACGCTCGGCGACCAGCCGGCCGGTTTCGGTACTGCCGGTAAAGGCGACGTAGTCGACGGTGTCGATAAGTGCCGGGCCGACCGTCGGCCCCTCACCGGTGACGACGCACAACACGTCCCGAGGAAGCCCTGCCTTCTCGAACAGTTCGGCAAGAAAGAGCGTTCCGTATGGCGTTTTCTCATCGGGCTTGATCACGACCGCGTTGCCCGCGAGCAGCGCCGGAACCAGGTCTGCGACTGCCAACGTGAGCGGATAGTTCCACGGTGAAATCACGCCGACAACGCCAACCGGTTCGTGGGTAACGGCTGCGGTCGTCACGAGTGGAACTGCTCCCGGCTGACGCGTTTCGGCGATGGCAGCCGGCCCGAACCTGGCTGTGTGGGCACACGTCTGTGGAATATCAAACAGCTCTTCGACGGCGGTTCGACGCGATTTGCCGGTTTCAAGCTGGAGCAGATCAAGCAGTTCAGTTCGGTGTTCGAGGACTAACTCGCCGAACCGACTGATTACTTCGGCCCGCTGGGCAACCGGTGTCTCCGCCCACGCGCGTTGGGCCTCACGTGCCGTTTGGACCGCGGCTTTCGTTGTCTCAGTGTCGCAGGCCCGAACGGTTCCGATCGGAGTGTTGCTCGCCGGGGCCCGTACTGAGAGGGTTGCGGTCGACTCGCCTGCAACACGGTTCGCAAGGTGGGTGAGCCGGTCGGTCGATAGTGAGGCTGGAAACGGATCACCGACTGACACCTGCACTGACGAGTTCATTTCATACGAGTACGAGGCTGTGAGACAAATATCTGCGGCTGCCAGCCACTGGTTGCGGTCGATTACTGCCGGCGGTGCCCCGCAGGGAACGTTGGCAGTAGCTCCCATCCATCGAGCTCAACCACGACATCGCCACCAACTGCCGAGAGCGACACGCCATCGGCATCCCGGCGGGTCGGATAGACCCGGCAGGTGAGACACTCACGGCCGTTGATAAACAGTTCGAGCACCGAGCCATCGACAAACACCTGTAAATCAAGGGTCTCTCCGGGCACGTCGACCCGCTGTTCGTCGGTTCCAATCTCGTGGCTGTGACTCGATTCCGAGCGGTCGACACCGACGGCTGTGCCGTCGTACCGGATCGTGGTTCGCTCGGACCGTGCTGGAGACTCGAAGACGCCGAGTTCCAGTGTTGCATCCGGGTCGCACTCGGCTGTCAGCGAGAGCTCGTAGCAGTTGCCTGAGAGGCTCAGCTCGGTGAAGTCGCCGTCGGCAAGGGTTGTTTCGACCGCGACGTGCCGGTCACGGAGCTCGCGAAGCTCGCCTGCGGGGTGCTGTCGGAGTCGCCCTTCAGCGTCAAGCGAGAGCTCACGCGGCAGCGAAAAACAGCCCGACCAGCCGGCGTCCCACTGGGCGTCGACCGTCCGGTCGGGTTTGAGCCAGCCCCACATGAGCTGTCGGCCGTTGTCGGTTTCGAGCGACTGTGGCGCGTACAAACAGCCGTGGTCGATGATTCCCTCGTGTTCGACTGCAAAGTCGGGCGCTTCGAGATCGGCCGTACCAACGACGTATCTGACTGTTTCGTAGTTCGACACATGAAGCAGTTGTCGGCCATCGAATTCGAGCAGTTCCGGACACTCCCAGACGGTGAACGGCCGGTTGTACTCACCTGAAAGGAGTGGCCCCACGTATTCCCACGAATCGAGGCTTTCCCCGCGGTACAACAGGACAACGCCGCCGCCGTCTTCGAGCCCAGCGCCGATGAGGTGGTACCAGACACCATCTGCCTGCCAGACGCAGTGGTCTCGGAACTCGGCGGCCCAGTTGTCAGTTTCGAGCAGTGGTGGGTCGACGGGAACCGTCTCGATAATGGGGTTCCGCGGGTCTCTGTTCCAGCCCGTAAGTTCCTCGTTGGCTGCGGTCGCCAAACAGGGTAGCTGGTCGCGACCGCGCCCGCCCGTGTAGAGAATCGTCGGCGTCCCGTCATCGTCGACAACTGCACAGCCCGACCAACAGCCATCGCGGTCGGGGCCGTCGGGATCCGGCGCGAGTGCGACCGGCTGGTCGGTCCAGGTGAGAAGATCGTCGCTCGTGGCGTGTCCCCAGTGGATCGACCCGTGAAACGGGCCGCCAGGGTTGTACTGATAAAAGAGGTGGTAGGTGCCGTCGTACTGAATCAGACCGTTTGGATCGTTGAGCCAGTGTGCCGGAGCGGTGAGATGATATCCCGGCCGGTGGGGATCATCGGCAAGCCGCTCACGGAGTGCCTGCTGACTCTTCTGTGTCGTTGGCCGATCGGTGAACTGTGGACGGCGGCGACTCGCCAGTGTCGTGAGCAGGTTGCAGAGCAGTTGGTCGCGTCGGACGGCAAATTCGCCCTCGACATGGTCGTGGAAACTAATTCCGGCTCCAACACCGTAGACCGCACCGTTGCCGACGCTCCAGGAAACAACGGTGTTGGTTCCGACGAGCCGGCTATCTCCGCGGATTTCGCTGCCCAGCAGTTGGCCATGTGCTGGAATCAGTGTCTCGTACCGAGCGCCCGCATACTCACCCGGCGGAAGCGTCCGGATCCACCCCTCAAGCCCCTCGAAGATTGGATGGTCGAAATGGAGGGTCTTTACGCTCATCCCACCGATTTCGTCGACGAATTCGAGCCCAAAAGTATCGGGAGCAACCGTGTCGATACCGACGGTGTCGACGACCGAAAGCGCCGTCCCGGTCAGCAATAGCCCACCGCCGGCTTCGGTGTGGGCTGTGAGCGCCCCAGCAGCCTGTTTCCCAGCCGCTTTGAGTGATTCGTGCCCAATCGTTTCGCTGTGCCACCAGACGACATCGAAGTCGGCGGGATCGACCACACCGGTGGCAATATCGTTTACCGAGTGGCATGCCGTCCGACGGCAGTTCGTTTGACACCAGTCGAACACCGGATCGTCGTCCGGTGAGGTGTCCATCGTAAGACAGAGAACATCGATCGGAAGCATCGCCATTTCCCGATACTCTCAGTGGCTGGCGATTAAACTTTTGTAGTCTGGGCGACGACCGCCACGAATGCGTGTTCGTGAACTGATGAGTACGGAAATTGTGACGGTTTCATCGACAGCCAGCATGAAAACCGCAGCCGAACGAATGTTGCGCGAGCGGGTCGGTAGCGTGATCGTGATGCATACGGGCTCGCCGGTCGGAATCATTACCGAAACCGACGCCCTCAAAGTCGGCTATGGGGCCGACCGACCGTTTGAGGAGGTCTCAGTCCGATCGGTGATGAGCCGGCCACTGAAGACGGTCGAGCCCTCGACGACGGTTACGACCCTTGTCAGCCGGATGCGCAAGCAAGATCTGAAAAAATTCCCTGTCATCGACGATCTCGAGCTACTCGGGATCGTCACAATGACCGATATCGTCCACAATCACACTGAACTGCTCAACGAGGCGCGAGCGCTCGCTTCAGGCCGTGGCAAGCGCGACCCGAAAAAATGGCGCGGAGCATTCGACGAGTGAGGATTCTCACTGACTGACAACGAACCAGTTTCGCTAAGTGGCTCTATCGCCTACCATAGTGTATGCAGCATCGAGAACTCGGCGATTCGGGCGTCTCAGTCAGTGAGGTCGGCTTCGGCGCGTGGGTCGTCGGCACCGACTGGTGGGGCGACCGCACCGAAGACGAGTCGATCGACATGATCCACCACGCCATCGAGGAAGGAATCACCTACATCGACACCGGCGATGTCTATGGCCACGGAAACTCCGAGACCGTCATCGGCCGCGCGCTCGAGGGCTACCGTGATGAGATCACCCTCGCAACCAAGATCGGCTACGATTTCTACAACCATCCACAGGCCGGCCACGGCGAACTCCCCAAGGAAATCTCACCCGAATATGTCCGTGAGGCCACCGAAAAGAGTCTTGACCGACTCGGCGTCGACTCGATCGACGTGCTCCAACTGCACAATGCGGATGTCGATGAGGTCGACAAGGACATTCTCGAAGTGTTCGACGAACTCACCGAAGACGGCATTATTCAGGCAACTGGCTGGGCACTCGGTCCCTCGATCGGCTGGCTCGCAGAGGGCGACAAAGCAATCGCCGAAGAATTCGATTCACTCCAGTTGGTCTGGAATGTCTTCGAACAGGACGTCGGAAATCATTTCCTCGAGACCATCGAGGAAACCGGCTCCTCGACGAGTTTGATTCCGCGTGTTCCTCACTCATCGGGGCTCCTCAACGAGCAGGTCACTCCCGAGACCGAACTCGAAGCGGGCGACCACCGCGGTTTCCGACCCGACGAGTGGTACGAAACCGGCTGGGAAAAACTCGAAACCCTCCGATTCCTCGAACGCGCTGACGGCGAGGGTGGCCGCGAGCGCACGATGGGACAGGCCGCGATCGCCTACCTCCTGAGTCACGATTCGGTTGCGACGGTCACGCCGACATTCCGGACGAAAGCCGATATTACCGAGTGGGCCGGTGCCTCCAAGGTTCCGGCACTCACCGAGGCGGAAGTCAGCCGCGTCGCCGAGCTCTATGCCGATAACTTCGGGATCGAGCGGTTCGACGGCATGGATAGCCTCCGGTCATCGGTCGACGGCGACGACCTCCGGGCGGCGGGGCTTTCGCGCAAGGTCGCCGGCGACTGATGGTCGCGCTTTCGACGTTTCTCGTCGTGACTGCACTCGCCCATTCAGTGCTTGCGTCGGCGGTCTTCGTTCACAGCCGCCTGACCGGGCGGGACCCAGGCTACTGGCTGCCGCTGACGCTGGTGTTCGGTCTCGGTGGCGTCGCTGGCTATCTGTTTCGTCGGTAAGCCAGCCAGCTAACGAACGGATACAATCCAGTTGCGCACAACCAATCAAACAATCGTATCCAATTGCCCATTTTTTGTACTCACTGACGGAGATGAAAGCAATCGTTAACTGGAATGACTCATATCGCCGGGCATGGATGTTATCGGGCAGACTGTTGCCGATTGGTTCCGAGGCCAACCATACGTTTCGGGGATCGCACTATCGTTGTTTCTCACCGGGCCACTGTTTTTTGCGACAGCCGTTCCGACATGGATCGCACTGAGTGTGCTTGCTGTGTTGATGATTTCACTGACACTCCTTACGTGCCAGCTATACCGACTATTTTCGACGCCCGAGTCGCCGTCGACACCGATCGAACGGCTCCGACACCGGTATGCAACCGGTGAACTAAGCGATGCGGAGTTCGAACTGCGCCTCGAACGATTACTTGAGTCATCAATGCCGCAGGAATCATCGACCACACAGAAGTCATCGATCACACAGCCAGCACCCGCGCAATCGACCCACCAGCCAGTAGCCGAGCAGCCTGAACTCGAGCAACTTGTGGAGTAAGGCCGTACAGACCCCAGGGCGGTATCGCTTCCTCGTGGCTTGCGTTCAGTCTCGCGGCGGCTCAGGGTACGTGGTTCGGCCCTCAGGACGGCTCAGACGTCTCGACGTTCGAGGCGGCCGAACCAAGTGTGCTACGGGCTTTTTGTGTGACCGCCCAGTGATCGTCGCGGAATTCGACGACATGGCACTGTCGAAGCTGTGAAAGTGCTGGGTTGATTCGTTTGGCTGGCACATTAATTTCGGCGCTGATTTCTTTGCTTTGAAACGCCTGTTCGGGGTTGGCACACAGAAATTCGAGCGCCTGTATGGAGATTCGGCCAACCTGTGGCGTTGCATATTCGCGTGGGGAGGTTTCGAACTGCGACCGACTACGGGGCATATACAGTGCGTTTCATGACGGGTGAATATAATTTCTTGGCCGGCCCGATTCGGTTGGTTCGGGTCGACCCACCGGTCCGACTGGTAGTCGTAACGGTATTACCACCGGGGGACAGTCTGTCTGCATATGGTAGAGAACGTCCTCTGGCCGGCGTATTTCGACGCCGAGCTGACACGCTCAGGCGGCCGACGGGTGCCCGAAGATCTCGCAGTCACCGAGCCGACGGTTGACGAAATCGCAACGGCAGTCCAACAGGTCGGCTACGATGCGGTTATCGAACGCGACAAAACCTATTCGCGGGAGTACGACCCCCGCGGACGGGTTCTCGTCCAAGGGGCCGATGATTCGAAAAACGATCTCGTCCAAGCAATCGGGGCATACCTCGGTCTGCTTCGCGAGTAACGTGCGTCGAATTGGAACGGTCGACCGGACGGCCCAAGGGCTGGCAATCGTCAAACTCGAAACCGACGACGCCCCCGACATCGGGCTGATGGTCATCGACGAATCACTCTCGACCGTTGGCCGGATCGTCGACGTGTTTGGCCCCGTCGACGGGCCATATGTCGCGATTACACCGACCGGAACCGGCCTCACCGAGCTTGTCGGAACCAAACTATACGCAAAATAGGTGCCGACGCGCTCGGTGGCGACACCGCGTTGCCGGCAACGCCCCGCTGTAGTGAGCGACACCCGATTGCAACCCCCTCGTCGTCAAACACAACGGCCAAACCCCTCGCTTTCGTACACCAGTCATGTTCCCTCGGGAGTACCGCGGTGTTGCCGTCGCTGTGCTGCTGTTTTTGTTGGTCCAGCTTGGCGCACTCGCTTTGGTTCAGACCTTTTTTGAACAGGGCTATCAGCCGGTCGAAAATCCTGACGATCCGACAAACAGTTTCCTGTATATCGGAGCCATCCTCGTTGCCACCGTCGGCTTTCTGGCGGCATTTAAATACAATCTCGACTGGGTCGTCCGCGTCGTCATCGTCTTTACCAGTGGCGTCCTCTCGTGGTACGTTTTTTCGGCGCTCATGCCCGCACTCGTGGCCGTGTTTCTCGGTGGGGCCGTCGCCCTTGCGCTCTGGTACTACCCCGAATGGTATGTCGTCAACACCGCCGGCGTACTGATGGGTGCGGGCGCGGCGGGGCTGTTCGGCATCACCTTCGGGATTCTGCCCGCACTGATTTTACTAACGGTACTGGCGGTCTATGACGCCATTAGCGTCTACAAAACCAAACACATGCTTGATCTCGCTGACGGCGTGATGGATCTCCGAATTCCCGCGATTTTGATTATTCCGCTGTCGCTGTCGTACTCGCTGCTCGATGACGACTTCGGAAAGGGTGCTGCGGGTGACGCCGACGCTGAGGAAGGCAGTTCGCCGGAAGACCCAACAGCCGAACAGACCGATTCGAGCCGTGATGTATTCTTTATTGGCCTCGGCGATGCGGTGATTCCGGGCGTCCTTGTCGCCAGTGCAGCCTTTTTTTCGCCAGCGCCACAGTATGCCGTTCCGCTTATCGAACTCAACCTTCCAGCACTCCTTGCGTTGGTCGGGACGATTGGGGGCCTCCTCGTTCTCATGTCGATGGTCATGAAAGGCCGTGCCCACGCCGGTCTGCCGCTACTCAATGGCGGCGCAATCGGCGGTTATCTACTTGGCTCGCTGTGGGTTGGCATTCCACTGCTCGAAGCCATGGGGCTCGCTGGGTTCTTCTGATCGGTTTTGACTCCCACCGAGTGTGTCGTCTCGCTATCGGCCGCCTTCCGTCTTTTTGGTTACTCGTCGATTCCTTCGCGGACTTTGACCGCCATTCCCGTCTGGAAGTCGGCCATCGCGTTCGCCGAGAGTTCTGCACGGCCGACCGCCAAGAGGTCACCGCGCTCGTGGACGACCAATAGTTCGTCACCCGGACGAATCTCGGGATCAACGTCGCTCACAAACTTCGCAAACACGTTCTTCCCGTCGCGGACGAACGGTTCGGAGTCGTCGCCGACGACAACCCGGCTAGTCGGTGCTGCAAGCGCGTCTCCCAGTCGTTTGCCACCGCCGATGCCGAGGGTGAACCGGCCGTCAGTTCCATACGAGACCAGCCGCTCGCCGGCTGTGAGTACCTGTCGCGGCCGGCCACCCGTCGACCGACGAATCTCGAACGACCCTGCCGGTGGAAACAGTGCGTTCCCAGCGCCGGCTCCGAACTGGTAGTCGGCGATTGTTCGCAATGACTGAATATCGCGGTGTGAAGCCGCTTGCCCGTCGGTGGCTGGGGCTGCTGATCCGTCAGCCTGCTCGTCACTCATAGCGAGCGATTCGGGTGGACGTACAAAAGCAGGTGGATTCGCCTATGAGACCAGCCAGCTGCGAACGGCCACAAACAGCCCAACAAGGACGATTCCGAGCAGGACCCCGAGCACTGTGCTCTGTAGGACGACGCGCCCAAAGGCCAGCCCGAGTGCCATCCCGAACGTAAACGGAAGCGCCAACGCTTCGATTGGTGGCAGCGAAACCATCTTAGAGCAAGAAGGTCTGTTCGCGCTCGGAGAGGTCGGTAAACTCGTCGGTCGCCTCGATGAGTTCTTCGGCTGTCGAGGACCCAAAGGCCATCACTTCGACTTTGACGCCCTCATGGCGAAGATGCGAACAGAGCCGTGAAAAGTCGCCATCGCCCGTACAGAGCACGACGGTATCAACGTGGTTGGCAAGTGTCACCGCATCGAGACTCATGCCGACGTCCCAGTCGGCCTTTTTGGTCCCGTCGCCGAACGTTTTGATTTCCTTGATTTTCGTCTCAAAGCCGATGTCGATCAGCGCCTCGAAAAACGACTCTTCTTCGGGTGAATCTGCGCGAATTACGTACGCGATGGCACGCGTAAGTTCGCGATCTGAGACCGCTTCGCTCAACAGCGACGAGTAGTCGATATTCCGTGAGTAGAGGCTTTGGGCAGTATGATAGAGGTTCTGTGAATCAGCAAGCACCGCAACCCGCTGGTTCGGGTGGATATCCGTCATATGTGGTCAGTACTACTGTGGCCTGTTTAGCCTATCGCAAGCCGTGTCCGACCGGCCACTCGCATCCACTAGCCACTCACACCCCTTCACACTCGTTGTAGAGACACACTGTAGATGACCCCCTTAGGCCGCTCCAGTGAGCGATCTGTTGACCGAAAAATGATTGTACCCAATCACTTGTTTTACAATCTTGCTATAGAGTGGCTTAGAAACGGTACTATAGGCTAGTTTAATATCTCATCGAACAAAGAGGAAGCGAATTGCAATGATTTCACAATCCCTCAATTACCTTCGAGCGAGCGACGATGCGGTACGAACCGTCGCCATCGGCGGCCTCTTGTCGATCCTCAGCGTCCTGATCATCCCCATCTTCTTTGTACTGGGGTATCTTGTCCGTGTTCTTCGGCAGACGACAACCGGCAACGACGAACCACCGGTATTCGACGAGTGGGGTGATCTGGGCGTTGACGGGGCGAAAGCATTCGTCATCGCGTTCGTCTATTCGTTCGTCCCGCTGGCGCTGTTGGGAATCATCGGCATCTTCGGAATTGGTGTTGCCCTGCTCGGCCTTGGTGATAGCGCTGCAGGTGGCCTTATTGGTGGGACGGTAGCACTCCTGCTCGCGGTTGTCGCCTTTGCAGCCTCACTTGCCGGAATCTACGTGACGCCGGCAGCCCTGTCAAATTACGTTTCGACCGACCGACTGGCCGGTGGCTTCGCCTTCGGAACGATCTGGGCTGCCATCTCGACGAAAACCTACGCCGTCGGCTGGCTGTACGCATTTGCCGTGATCCTCGCCGGCGCATTCGTCGTCAGCGTGTTTTCGGTCGTCCCGGTGATCGGGACGATCCTCGGGCTGTTCGTCCAGTTTTACGCGCTGGTCGCCGCCTACTACATCGTCGGCCACACGTGGGCGGATGTCCGACCGGTCGCTGCTGAACGCGATGGTGTTGAGACCGCCGAACGGCCTGCGGTCTAAGAATTGATTCGGTCGGCTCTCGACTAAAGATGGACGCGCTTGATATCGGCGTGCCCGGCCCGTCGGACGATTGCGCGAACAATGTCTTTTGTATAACAGAGATTATCCGAGTTGCCATCGAGTTCGAGCAGTTTCGCTTCTCTTCCCGGTTCGATGACGCCACAGTTGAGATCCGCAATCTCAGCACCATTGCGTGTCGCCATTCGGAGAATTGTCGGGGCGGGGAGATCACTCAGTTTTGCGGCAAACTCCATCTCGCGGAACATCGAGGGACTGTTTGTCATCACATTGTCCGTTCCAAGTGCGACAGTCGTCCGCTCGTTCAGCTGACGAATCGGCGGGACACCGACGTTCGTAACGAGATTTGATCGGGGACAGACAACGACTGGAATTTCGCTGTCCTCAATCCGGTCGAGGTGAAGCGCTTCGACATGAACGAGATGTACAATAAAATCCGGCGAGAGATCGAGTGCCGGGTGGATGTCTGATGGATCACGTTCGCCGGCGTGAATGCCGAACAGTTTTTTTGCCCGCCGGGTCGCATTCCGCAGCTCATCAAAGTCGCCATCGCGGGCTCCCGATGCGCCAAAGCCATCACCAGCCTCGAGTGCAGCCTCGGTTTCACGGCCGAGGATAGTCGGCTGGATCTTCCGGCGTGCGAGCGCCTCACGGAGCATCTCGACACCGGGAGCCCCACCTTCGCGAAATTCGATAAAGCCAGCCGTTCCCGTCTGCTCCATGAATCGAAGCGACCGGGACATGGCGTCGATTTTCGTCTCACGGTCGGCCGCCCGCAACAGCCGGTGTTTAAGCCCATCCGGTGGGGCGACGAGCGCATCGAGCGAAAGCCCTGCGCCCGCCTCCTTGGCGATCGAATCACCGAGGTGCGTATGGGCGTTGACAAACGCCGGCATGATGATCGACTGCGAACCCGTATTTGTTTCTTCTATCTCCTGAATCACGCCGTCTTCGACGACGACGCGACCGTCGATCGGCTCGAACTCCGGACCGACGAGAACGGTTCCCTCGACATTCATGCACAGTGAGTTTGCGGCAGGTGGCTTCAATCCCACGAACCGCACTGGTCGGCCCGAGCCCCTAGAATCCTACTCGAATTCATCCAACGTCGCATGGAGTCCCCGCCGCGAGTCGCTCACCAGGCCATCAGGAAGCGACAGTCCGAGCTCCTCGGCCGCAAGCGTCCCGACGCGGTCGGTTGTCGAGGGGCTACTGTAGACGCCGAGTCGCCACTGGCCGTGGTGAGCGGTTCGCAGTGCGCTCACGAGCGGCGACTGTTCGCCGAGATTCCGGATCTCGTCGTTGACGACGACCCGCGTTGTCGACTCGCGGATCGAGGGCTCATCGGGAATCTCGATAATAACATCGGCTTCGTCGACCGCCGCTCGGTGGGCAATCGTCGCCTCCAATGACCGAATCTCCTCGTGGTCGGCCCCGACAAGCTCGTCTGGAACGTGCTGGCGTTCGGCCCAGACAGCACGCTTGAGGAGCCGTCGAGCGTCAAACCGGTCGGCAAACGTGGCCGTTTCTGGGGTCTGTCTGAGCGCGACAAGGAGGTCATGGTCGTCCATTCGACGGAGTTCGTGACCCGAAAGATCGGTCGTCGCTACCAGCTGTTCGCTGGCGCGCCGCAGCATCGCCTTGCTGATGCGGGCGACTGGATGCATGTAGACGGTCGGATTCATCAGCGCGCGAGCGAGAAGCAGGCTTTCGGCCGTCTGGACGTTGCCCTCATCTAAGACGAGTTCACCATCGACGAACGTGAGCTCTCGGAGAAGGCGTTCGGCGTCAATCGTGCCGTAGGGCACGCCAGTGTGGTGGGCATCACGGACGAGATAATCCATCCGATCGACATCGAGTTCACCCGAGACGAGCTGGCCGAACTGCCCCTCGCCGGCGACGAGCCCGGCAATGTGAGCCGGGTCGAGGTCGTGTGCTCGGAGTATCTCACCGACTTCGCCGGCAGCCAGCAGTTCGTCGACATCGTCGTGATACTTCCCCGTATGGCGGTAGGTTAGCTCCTCGATGTTGTGGCTAAACGGCCCATGGCCAACATCGTGAAGCAGTGCGGCCGCCCGAATGCGTTCGGCCTCTCGGCCTTCGATTCCGAGTTCCGCAAGCGCACGGTCGGCAAGGTGGTAGACGCCAAGGCTGTGCTCGAAGCGAGTGTGATTGGCCGATGGATAGACGAACTGGACGGTTCCGAGCTGTTTGATATGTCGAAGCCGTTGAACCATCGGGGTGTCGAGAAGGTCCTCAGCAACGCCCGTGACGGCAATGTGGTCGTGAACGCTGTCCTTGATCTTAGCCATAGCACCATGTTTGCGGGCAGTGTGAAAATCGTTGCTGCCAGTGCGTGTTATTTGCGGACAACGAATACGCTGCCAACACCGCGCTTATGCGGTCGAACTGTCGTACATCTCCTCGAATAAGTGCTCGTCGCCAATGAGTTCGTCGACACCCTTCGACGGTTCGCTGGAGGCATTATGCACCGCGAACGTCGAGGAGACCTCGATCACCTCTCGTAACTACTCTACGACAACCAACACGTCGCCCATGTCGACGCTGTCGCCTTCTGCAATCAGGATCTCGCTGACCGTCCCCCCGCGTTCGGTGGCAACGTCGTTCTCCATTTTCATTGCTTCCAAGACGCAGACGATGTCGCCGCTGGCGATCTCCTCGCCGACCTCGACGTCGACCGAGAGGATCGTCCCCTGCATTTCGGCAGTAACCGTATCGCCGCCTTCGATAGCGGCCGTCTCCTCACTATCGTCGGGTTTCGCCTGCGGGGGCCGCGACATCCCACCGGGATTCGAACCGCCTGCGGCGGTGATCGCCGGTGCACCATGTTCCTCGAGTGCGACCTCGAACCGTTTGCCGTTGACCTCAACGGTGAATTCTCGTTCGCTCGTTTCCTCGTCGGTTTCGCTGTCGCTGCCGTCTGCTGTTGGTCCCCACTGGGCGACAGCCTCCTCGATTCGGCTGTGGTCCAGCACGTCGTCGAGATAGTTGGTTGTATGCTCACCGTTCGAAAACGCCTCGTCGGTCAGCATAAGTCGGTGGAACGGAATGATGGTGTGAAAGCCCTCGATTTCGAACTCTGCCAGTGCTCGCTCCGAACGAGTGAGACACTCCTCGCGGTCGGCCGCAGAAACGATGAGTTTGGCGATCATCGAGTCGTAGTCGCCACCGATCTCGTCGCCCTGTCGGACGGCATCATCGATGCGGATGCCGATGCCACCGGCTGGATCGTAGGTTTCGAGCGTTCCGGTCGCAGGCGAAAAGTCGTTTGCGGGGTTTTCGGCGTTGATCCGAAACTCCATGGCGTGGCCATCGAACGTGATCTCGGACTGCTCGAAAGCGAGTTCCTCGCCGGCGGCAACCCGAAGCTGCCATTTGACGACGTCGATACCCGTGATTTCTTCGGACACTGTGTGTTCGACCTGGATCCGGGTGTTGACCTCCATGAAATAGAACTGCCCGTCTTCGACGAGAAACTCGACTGTCCCAGCGTTGGTATATTCGGCCGCGTCAACGCCGCGTTTGGCCGCCTCGCCGATCTGCTCGCGGAGCTCCTCGTCGAGCACCGTCGATGGGGCTTCTTCGATTACCTTCTGGTGACGACGCTGCAGCGAACAATCCCGCTCACCGAGGTGTCGGACGTTTCCGTGATGATCCGCAAGAATCTGGACCTCGATATGTCGAGGCGCTTGGAGATACTTTTCGACATAGACCGAGTCGTTATCGAAGTACGCCTCACCTTCGCGTTTGGCGGTTTCGAACTGTGATTCGACCTCATCCTCGCTGTGGACAACTTTGAGACCGCGGCCGCCGCCACCACCCTCGGCTTTGATTGCGACTGGATAGCCGTATTCGTCGGCAACCTCGGTGATCTCTTCGACCGACGAAACGGGTTCGGTCGTCCCCGGAACAACCGGCACATCGGCGTTCTGCATCAGTGAGCGAGCTTTCGTCTTCTCGCCGAGTGCCTCCATGGCGTCAGGGCTCGGGCCGACCCACGTAAAGCCGTGGTCGACGACAGCGGCAGCGAATTCGGCGTTCTCGGCCAGAAAGCCGTAGCCTGGATGGATGGCATCCGCGCCGGCTTGTTCGGCAGCCTCCAAGACCGAGTCGTGATTGAGATACGAATCGGCCGCTCGTGCGGGACCGATATTGTAGGCTTCGTCGGCATATCTGACGTGGCCTGCGTGTTTGTCGGCCTCGCTGTAGACGGCCACCGTCCGTACGCCCAACTCCTCGCAGGCACGCATCACTCGAACCGCGATCTCCCCACGGTTGGCGACTAGAACCTTACTGAACATTCTTGCAACACCATTGTCCGAATGAGTACCTGATTCTATCGGTCGATGCTACCGATCCACCAGTCAGTGACGCGCCGATACGAACAGAATGTCACCGGTTGTATTCACGTCGCAGTCACCGATTGTATCCGCGTTGCAACCAGTTACGTGTCATCCGTTCGGTAAATCGGAACAGTCACGTATGGTGAATCGATGGGTCACGTGTGAAACCAACGGGCAAACAGGTTCAGTTGGCGTGTATCGTCGCGGGCGCAACAGTGTATTTTTTCATGGGTGCGCTCACGGAAACAGGCCTCGCGCTTCAGTTCGCCGTCCTCATTGGCGTGGGTGTAATCCTGCCGCGAATCGTGACCCAAAGCAGTTCGTTCGCACCGCTTCTTGCTGGTGATGAGACAACTGCGACCGAAACATGGGACGACCGGGAGTATAAATATTAGGCTCTATGGAAATCATCTAAAAGAGACTGGAATCGCGCATAATATAACGCGCGTATCTTGCACGTGATTTGTCCCAGTTGTTGAACAGTACTCAGTGTAAGACTGCGGTCGCACGTAGCGTAATTGAGGGTATGCAGGATTCGTATTAATCGTCTCCCTGATACGCACCGTCACGCTTTCGTATACTTTCGACCCGTAACAGGTGTGACTCGCGTCGCAGTCGACAGCCAATTCGATAATCACCAATACGGAGTTTCTGGAAGGGTGAATTTTGTAGCGGCTCAAGGAAGTCGTCGGGATCGCGCCACTCCGAGGTTACAACGTCATCCAGTTTGTCGATAATCCGTTGTTGAGTTTCAGGCTGTAACTGTGATAATTGGGTTTCGGCTCGTGGCGAAAACACCCAGTCCCACTCGTCGTCACTCGTCGTCGATCCCATACGTTGCCGTAATTTCGTCGCTTGAGACTGTCTCACCCGAATCGAACTGCGCCTCACTGATCGCGACGTCTTTCCATACGCCTGCGCCTTCGGGATGGGTTACTGAATTACGAAGTGCGTAGCGGATGAACTCACTTCGACTGTTGAATCCACGCTCGCGCCACGTTTCGTCGACCACCTCAAGAAACGGCCGAGAGATCCGGAGATTGATCCGGTCGATTTCGGGGTCGGAGTCGTTCGAATCTGCTTTCGACATACGCATGTACATCTGCTGGATGTACAAAAACACACCGATACATGTAAATTTAGACATATCTTCGAACGGAAAACCTGTACGCCGTTATTATGAAAGGATTGTTCCATCTACGCTACTGCACTTCTTTATGTAGCACTCCGTTTCGAACCTGACACTCAATGAGCGTTCTAACAGAGGCAAACACTGAAGTACCGATCTAAACCACTGTATCGCCTCAACCCCTCAAAATCGATCTGCGCGGCCTGAAGCCGACCAGCCGTTGGTCGGTGTCGTTGCCGGTGGCCGGTTGCACTGCTTTCCGACCGATTCCAGTCGGCCGGCAAACCGCCAACTCCGTCTGGTCGGCTCGGTCGATGACTCCGCTTTCGCTGCAGCCGCCGCGGTCGCTTGATCGTGGAGATGTGCACCGATTGCGGCCGCAATCGCTGCGGCCTCATGTGAGTCGGCCGTCGCAATCCCTGTGAGTTCGGCCGCTGAGACGGCCGTTCGGCTGGCTGCATCGCCGACGGTGGCCGCGCCGCGCTGACTGCTCGAACCGGTGTGTTCGCCGTCGGTGGAGTCCGGTGAGTCGGTGGCCATCAGATTAGATCGGGATATTGCCGTGTTTTTTCGAGGGCTTGTCTTCCCGTTTCGCCAGCAGCATTTCTAAGTCTGCAACCAGTCGCTGGCGGGTTTCACCGGGTTCGATTACGTCATCGAGGAAGCCCCGGTCGGCGGCCGTATAGGGGTTGGCGAACTCCTCGCGGTACTCGTCGATGAGTTCCTGTCGACGGGCCTCTGGATCGTCCGTATCCGCGAGCTCTCGTCGATAGAGGATGTTGACCGCACCTTTTGGGCCCATCACGGCGATTTCTGCACTTGGCCAGGCGTAGTTGCTGTCGCCACCGATGTGTTTCGACGCCATCACACAGTAGGCCCCACCGTAGGCCTTTCGCGTGATAACGGTCAAAAGCGGGACGGTTGCTTCGGCGTATGCGTAGAGCAGTTTTGCCCCGTGACGGATGATCCCGCCGTGTTCTTGATCAGTCCCCGGCATGAAGCCCGGAACATCTTCGAAGGTAATAATCGGGATGTTGAACGCATCACAGAACCGGACGAAACGGGCTCCCTTTTCGGAGGCGTCGATATCGAGCGTTCCGGCATTGACGCGTGGCTGGTTGGCGACGACACCGACCGAGTGGCCGTCGAGTCGACCAAAGCCGACGACAATGTTTTTCGCGAAGTTTTCGTGTACCTCGAAAAACGAGCCCTCGTCGACGACTTCGTCGATGACGTCGATCACGTCGTAGGGCTTTTTCGGCGCTTTCGGGACGATATCCGCCAGCGCGTCGGTCCGCCGATCAGGGTCGTCCCACGGATCGATTCGCGGCGGATCTTCGACGTTATTCTGCGGCAGATACGACAGCAACAGAGCAATCTCATCGAGTGCCGCCTCTTCGGAACCAACCGCGAAATGGGCGGCTCCCGAGGTCGACGAATGGGTGACTGCACCACCGAGTTCCTCGAAACTCACCTGTTCGCCAGTGACGGTTTCGACGACATCCGGGCCGGTGATGAACATGTGGCTCGTCTCTTTGACCATGAAGACGAAGTCCGTGATCGCCGGCGAGTAGACCGCGCCGCCTGCACACGGGCCTAAAATCCCGGAAATCTGTGGAATCACGCCGCTGGCGTCGGTGTTTCGTCGGAAAATTTCGGCATAGCCACCGAGCGAGCCAACGCCCTCTTGAATCCGTGCGCCAGCCGAATCGTTGAGCCCGACAACCGGTGCGCCAACCTCCATCGCCTTGTCCATCACCTTACAGATTTTCTCGGCGAACACTTCGCCAAGCGAGCCACCGAAGACGGTGAAGTCGTGGGCGAAGACAAAAACGGTCCGGCCGTTGACTTTGCCGTAGCCGGTGACGACGCCGTCGGTCAGCAGCTGTTGTTCTTCCATCCCGAAGGTATGGTTTCGATGCGTGCGGAACTGATCGAACTCGTGGAACGTCCCCTCATCGAGGAAATAATGGATGCGCTCGCGGGCGGTCATCTTGCCCTTGTCGTGCTGTTTGGCAATACGGTCTTCACCGCCGCCTTTGCGGGCCTGCTCGCGCTTTGCTTGCAGCTCATCGATCCGGTCGTCCATCGTCATCTCGGACCACCAACAGTCATTGATCATAATCGACAACCACGTGCGGCAAAAGGGTTCCGCAACGAACCACTGTGACAGTCATATAGAGTACATTATTTTATGGAAGTATATTCACTGAAAAGCAATAAACTGTCCATACTTTTAGTTTCAGGTGAATTTTAGCACAACAAAAGGTACGTTTAACACATTGATCCAACCAATAGTGGACAATGGACGTACGCGAGACGTGGGCAACGCGCGTAGGATTTATCCTTGCGGCCGTTGGGAGTGCCGTCGGGCTTGGAAACATCTGGCGGTTCCCGTTTCTGACAGGCGAATCGGGAGGGGCCGCCTTCTTGGTAGTCTATCTCCTGTTGGTCCTGTTGATCGGATTGCCGGTGTTGCTCGTCGAATTCGTGATCGGTCGGCGTTCGAAGCAGAACCCGATCGGGGCCTTTCGCAAACTCGGCCATCCCGCCTGGAAGTTTGCCGGCGCAATCGGTGCGCTTGCGGGATTCATCATCCTCTCGTATTACAGCGTCGTCGGTGGCTGGGTCATTCAGTATGTCGTCGCCGGGCTTACCGGCGGCTTCGGGGCGGACGCAGAGGCGTTCTTCCTCAGTACCGCCTCGGGGACAAATGCGGTACTATTCCATGGACTGTTTATGTCACTTGTTGCAGGAATCGTTGCGTTGGGCATTCGAAACGGTCTTGAAAAAGCTGCAACCGTCTTGGTCCCAACCGTCGTCATTCTCCTTGTCGGACTTGCCGTCTACGGTTCGACACTTAGCGGTGCAAGCGCAGCCTATGAGTACTACCTGTCGCCGGATATGAGCACCCTTGCTTCGGACGCAATCGCTGTATTGCCAGCCGCCGCTGGTCAGGCGTTTTTCACGCTCTCGCTCGGGATGGGAGTGATGCTCACATACGCGTCATATCTCGGTGAAGACCGAAATCTGCTGGCCGACAGCGGCATTATCGTCGGAATCGATACTGCGATTGCGATTCTGGCCGGCCTCGTTGTGTTCCCGTTCCTGTTCACCCAGGGTATTGCTCCCGGTGAGGGTGGTGCTGGTGCGATCTTTATCAGTCTTGCAACGGCGTTCAACGAACTGCCTGCCGGAGCGCTAATCGGTAGTATATTCTTCATCATGCTGTTGCTTGCAGCCCTCTCAAGTGCGTTCAGTATTTTCGAGGTTGTTGTCTCGTACGTAATCGACACGTTCGAGATTGACCGTGTTCCGGCGTCTGTCGGCCTTGCAGTCGTTATCTTTACCATTGGTATTCCGACCGCACTTGATCTCACCTACCTGGATGCCTACGATCTCTTTGCCAACAACATTCTGCTGATTCTCGGCGGCCTCTTGCTGTCGCTCTTTATTGGCTGGGTGTATGCGGCTGATGCCCGAGATGAATTACAAAAGGGGCGAACCGAAAGTCAGTTCGGCGTCTTTTGGCTGCATACTGTTCGGTATTTCGTCCCGCTCGTCCTGATAGTCACGCTTGTACTCGCGATACTCGAGTACATCGAGTTTATTCAGGGAACGTTCCTGTAACCGGTACGCCCCGGCGGGGCAGATTAGGCTTCACCGTAAACCGGAACCGCCGCACCACTGGTGACCTCGGCGGCATCCGAACAGAGGAATTGCATGACTTCGGCAACCTGTGCGGGTTTGACCCATGATTCGGAGTGATCCATCATTTCGCGGTTCATCGGTGTATCAAGCACACTTGGCATGACGCAGTTGGCTCGGACGGCCCCGAGGTTTTCTTCAGCGATGGTCTCGGTGAGAATCCGGACGCCCGCCTTGGTCGACCGATAGATACCGTCACCTGCGCCACCTTCCAAGCCCGACCGCGCCGAGACGCTTACGATCGATCCCGCGGTGTCTTTGAGTGCAGGAATCGCATGTTTCGAGGCGAGAAACATCGTCTTGAGGTTGACGTCGAACAGCATATCGAACTGGCTAATGTCGGTCTCCTCGATTGGGTCTCCGCCGCGCCACGTCCCGGCGATATTCAACAAAAAGTCGATCCGGCCGTGGTCTTCGACAACCTGGTCGATTGTCTCGGTGACGGCGTCTTCGTCGGTGAAATCGGCCTGGTAGAAGCTGATTGCTTCACCGGACTCCAAGAGTGACTCTTCGCTGTCGATATCGACAATATCACAGGCGGCCACTGTCGCCCCGGACTCGACAAAGGCGTTGACGACGGCGCTTCCAAGTGCCCCACAGCTACCTGTTACGACGGCAATTCGGTCGCTGAAATCAAACTCGACTGTCATGTGCGGACTGTTGGTGGCAATCGACATAAATCGGTAGCCACACAGCCGGCGGCTGTAACCACTGTCGGTTACGGCGTCACAACGAGTTTCCCGAAGAAGCTGTCTTCGAGCACGGCCCGCTGGGCTTGGGCCGCTTCGTCGAGAGAATACGTTTCTGCGACCTGAATCTCGAGGTCGCCCGATCCGATGAGCGTCGCCAGCTTCGAGAGCGGGACCCGGAAATCCGGGGTGTTGAACATACTCATCATTGTCAACTGGAGGTCTTTCCCTCGAGCGGCCGCCGACTGGCTAAAGCCGACGTTCGGGTCTTTCTCGCCGATTCCGACCACTCGGCAGCCCGTGGCGGCGACCTCGGCGTCGAACTGGAGGTATTCGTGCATTCGGTGATCGAGGATCACGTCGACACCTTCACCAGCACCACTCGTCTGTTCGGCGGCGTCGATGACCGCCTCCGCGAGGTCGTCTCGGCCGTAGTCGAGGACGACATCTGCACCCAACTCAGTCAGCTGGTCGTGATAGTCAGGACTGGCGGTCGTAATTACCTGTGCGCCGGCGGCCGCGGCGAGTTGGACGGCTGCGTGGCCGACACCACCTGAGCCACCATGAATGAGACAGCGGTCGCCGACCTGCAGCGCAGCGTGATCGACAAGGGCTCGCCACGCGGTCACGGCGGCGACGCCCGCCCCGCCGGCGGCGACGGTATCGACACCATCGGGAAGAACGACAAGCCGATCCTCAGGAACGGCGGCGTACTCGGCATAGCCGCCGTAGTGGTCCTTACCGATTCCCGTGCCATATACGAGATCTCCCGGACTGAATCCCTCGACGTACTCGCTCGTGGCGACGACCTCGCCGGCAACGTCGATACCGGGAATCATCGGCAGCGTGAACGGCTTGTAGGACCCCTCTCGGAAGTAGGTGTCGACCGGGTTGACGGCCGCGCCGTGTACCTCGACGAGTATCTCGTGACCCTGTGGCTCTGGGCGGTCGATATCGTCTACCTGTAAGACCTCGGTTCCACCGTGATCGTGAAAGCGAACGGCGCGCATACCGGATTCGATGTCGGGTATGGTCAAAAAGACCGGTGCTGTCGGAGACTGTCAAAACCGTCGATGTGTGTCTATCGCCAGTTCAAAACGTTGAGGTCACGTTTCGGTCCCGACTTCTTTGCGGCCCGAAAATTCGTCTGGGCGCAGCCGAAAGGTTCGGTATGGAATCTCTGAGGGCGGCCGTTCGAAGATGTCGATTGTTGGAATATCGACAGCCCACATTCCCTGTAAAGCGGCTGATTCGTAGGGTTCGTCAGTGACTTCTTCGAGTTGGCCACGGGCGATTACGCTCCGCCATCCAGCGTCGGTCTCGCGGTGGACGACGAACGAAACCGGATTCTCAACAAGTCCCCGTTTCGGGCTGTCTTCGGGGAATGCCAGCCGGAAATAGAGGCTTGTGGTATCAGCATAGTAGCCATACGAGACAGGGATCGAAAACGGTGGCTCATCGATGCCGGTCCCAAACGATAGCACACCCGTTCCGCCGGTTCCGAGAACCGCAGTTCGTTCCTCATTGCTTAGTTGTATCCACCGAAGGCCCTGCATATGATGGAAGATGAACGGACGACATATAATGACATGCAGCGTTCGGAAATCCGGACGCTCTGGAATCTCAAGAGGTCTCTGAGAACGTCCATAGATAACTCTCGAACAGTGACATTGCACCGAAGCGACTCCAATGCACCCTTAGCTGCTCACGAGACAGTGTCGACACCGGTGATCTCAAACCGTGCCCCACCGGTATGGCTTTCAGTAGCTCGGATTCGCCATCCGTGGGAATCGACGACCCGTTTGACGATCGCGAGTCCTAATCCGGTCCCGGCAGATTGTGTCGAGTATCCCGCTCCGAATATCTCTGCGCGCTCGGCTACTGGAATTCCCGAGCCATCGTCTTCAATATAAAAACCATTAGCAAGTGTACCAACTGTGACAACACCGTTGTTCCGGCCGTGTTCGATCGCGTTCCGAAAGAGGTTTTCAAGCAGCTGTGTGAGCGACAGTAAATCCGCATAAATCAGTTGGTCCCCGTCAGTACGGAGCGTCGCTGTGTCGCTCACAATATTTTGCCAGCAGGTTTGGCTCAGCTGCGTGAGGTCAACTGGCCCGACATCCGGGTCCTGCATCTCGACGCGTGCATTTTCCAACAGACTATCGATGAGCGTCTCCATTCGAGCCAGCGCGGTCGACACTGTCGCGTGGTGTTCGTTTGGCGTATCGTCTTCAGCGATTTCGAGATAGCCTTGGGCGACCGCAAGTGGATTTCGGAGGTCGTGTGAGACGATTCGGGCGAACTCTTCGAGCCGGTCGTTGGCAGCCAGTAGCTCTGTTTCTTGTTGCTTTTGTTTCGAAATATCTCGGGTGTTGATAACATAATAGCCGTTTGGGGTTGGATTCGAGGATGCGACCGATTCGACCCACAGAAACGTCCCGTCCGCAGTTAGATGGCGGTACTCGATCGCCTCAACAATAAATTCGTCACTCGAAACAACGTTTTTGAACGCTGCAAACACCGCTTGACGGTCATCAGGATGAAGACACTCGGTACAGGGTGTTCCAACCAAGTCGTCTTGGCTGAACCCACACAGTCGTTCGACCGACGGACTCTGGTACTGGATGGTGCCACGCTCGTCGAGCAATGATAGCAGATTTGTCGAGTGAAGCGGAATGTCTTCGAGCGAGACGATCCCCGTTGACTCTCCGAGAGCCACTGGGTCGTGCTCGCTGTTCTCACTCATATCATCATATTGCTTTTGAAGCTAATATCTCTTTACGCTCGGAGTTATTTGCATAACGACATCTTCTGGTGACAAGTGGCGACCGACAAAACGGTAGTCTACCCTTCGACAGCCGCACGCGGCTCTTAGTTAGTCGAGGAAATCCGGCGTTTCGCGTTTGGCTTCTCGTTCGTCAGTGAGGTGGTCGATGAACATCTCTAACTCGACGTCCTGCTGTTCGCGCTCTTTTCGGTCACGAACGGAGACGGTTCCAGCTTCGGCTTCGTCGCCACCGACGACCAGCATGTAGGGGACGCGATCGGTCTGGGCCTCGCGGATTTTACGGCCGAGCGTCCACGAGCGGTCTTCGATGTCGACGCGGAAGTCGTTCTCCTCGAGTTCGTTTTTCAGCCGGTAGGCGTAGCCGAGTTCGTCGTCGCTGATCGGGAGAATCCGGACCTGCTCGGGCGCAAGCCAGAGCGGGAACTTGCCGTTGAAGTGCTCGATGAGCACCATGAAAAAGCGCTCGAAGCTGCCGTAGAGCGCCCGGTGAATCATCACGGGGCGGTGTTCTTCGTTGTCCGCACCCGTATAGCTCAAGTCGAAACGCTCGGGCATGTTGAAATCGAGTTGGACCGTCGGGCCGTCCCATTTGCGCCCAAGGGCGTCGGTAAAGGCGAAGTCGATTTTCGGGCCGTAAAACGCGCCGTCGCCGGCTTCGAGGTCGTAGTCCATGTTTGACTGCTTGAGCACTGACTCGAGCTGTGACTCGGCCTGTTCCCAGATCTCGTCGCTACCGACGGATTTCTCCGGGCGGGTTGCAAGGGCGACCTCGTAATCCAGGCCGAAGGTCTCGAGCACCTCGTAGATCATGTCCATGATGTCGTTGACCTCGCTTTCGATCTGTTCTGGGCGGACGAACAGGTGGCCGTCGTCAATCGTGAACGCCCAGACGCGCGAAAGCCCAGAGAGTTCCCCGCGCTGTTCTTTCCGGTAGACCTTGCCGTTTTCGGCGTAGCGGACGGGCAGGTCGCGGTAGCTCCAGGAGGCCTGATTGAAGATCGTTGCGTGGCCCGGACAGTTCATCGGTTTGAGGCCATATTCCTCGTCGTTGACGTCGAGCAGGAACATGTCGTCGACGTAGTTGTCATAGTGGCCCGACTGCTTCCAGAGTTCCGTTCTGAAGAGGTGGGGCGTCTCGACGT
>CAZCYW010000024.1:0-43295 GCA_964503105.1 uncultured Haloferacaceae archaeon | reverse complement strand
GGTTTCAGTGTTGGTTGACATTGTGATCTCCCTCTATCTGGATCAATGGCTGGTAGGAACATATACTCACATCTGAGTTCTCAATTCGTGAGAATAGGCCTCGATTGGTGGACGGTTGGTACGTTTGGTATGGAATACGATCCGTTATTACACAACAGCGACGCTCAGCTGGTCGGTGTGGGTGGTCAACGACAACTAGCAGACATCGACAGCAGACGAGTTGATGGGTGTGGTGGTCGTGATAGTGTTGACGAGAGTGGTTGTCGTGTATATACGCACAACGAGCAGCTACGGCAGTTCCCCTAACGGACTCCGAAGGTCCCGCCACTTGGCGGTGATCGTCTCGCCGGATTCGTCCAATTCAATCAGATACTCGTCGCCTCATGGTCGTGTTCGACGACGACACCATGGAGGCCGTGATACTCGTACTCGAGTGTGCTCTCGCGGGTAATGTCGATCCGAATCCGACTCTCTAGTTCGTATATGGGCCGGCCACCGCTGAAATCCGATTCCCAGTCGAGTTCGTGGCCACAGTCGGGACAGAAACCGGTTTCATACGATGAGCCTTCGATAAAGCCGGAAGCCATAATCGAGGCCGGAAGTGCGAACAGCCCGATTCCGAGAATTGCGACGGCGCTCCCGATGACCTGTCCCAAGGGCGTAATAGGGGTGATGTCGCCGTAACCAACGGTTGTGAGCGTGACGATTCCCCACCACATCGTTTCGGGGATCGAGGGGAATGCCTCCGGCTGAGCCTGCCCTTCGGCAAAGTACATGAGCGAGGAAGCAATCACCAGAAGAATGAGATTACCCGTCATCGCCACGACAAGCTGGCCGCGTTTGAGGTAGAAGGCCTGGCCGAACGCCTGCATCGACTCGCTGTATCGGACCAATCGAAAGAGCCGGAGAAACCGAATCAGCCGGAGTGCACGGAGGAATCGGAGATCCGTGCCCACTCCGAGAAGTGTAATATAGAACGGCAAGATGGCGATTAGATCGAACACGAGAAGTGGGCGGGTTGCAAACTTTAATCGGCCGACAACAGGCCGGTCGTAGGGAGCCCCGGCCTCGACAGCACTCCAGATCCGCGCCAGATACTCGATCGTGAAAAGCAGTACAGAGAGTGCTTCAAAAAGGACAAAATACGGCTGGTAGGCAGCATACAGCGAGTCGACCGTCTCGAACATCACTGCGAGAACGTTCAGCAGAATGAGACTCATAATAAACCAGTTGACGACCGTGCCACCCCGATCGACGTGAGTGGGGTCGAGCAGCTGGCGTGTTCGTTTTCGCACCGAGCGCAGCGTCATATATCCCGCACTAGCTGGCATGCCTGAAATGTCTTCGCTCCCTGAGTATCACCGAAAATGGTATTTTGAGGGTGAGAGACGGCCATACCACTATACGCTGGCATCGGCTATATTATCCGTTGCCGAGATAGTCACACAAGCGTGGGAGTGTGAATCTGCAGTCTTTCTCGACGGGCAGCACTCTCGGCGACAACAACTCATGATAGGTGTAGACGGAAACGAATCTGATGGTGGATCGCAGACGGAACACGAGCAGCGCGGACGGCCGCGCCGAAGCGGTGACCAATGAGATTCCGAGGGCTCTGTTGGACGGTCTGTGTCGTCATCATCGGTTTGACGGTCTTTTCTGGCGGGGTGGTGGGCGATCCGTTTGTTGATATTGATCCCGGGGATTTGGAAGGCAATGGGACAGAAGCGAGTCCGTATGAAATCGGGAATGCCTCGCAGTTGCAGGCGATGAGCGGGAATCTGAGTGCGAACTACACGCTTGTGGGCGATATTGATGCGAGTAATACCTCGGCGTGGAATGGTGGGGATGGATTCGCGCCAGTCGGAAATGATACTGATCCGTTTACGGGGACGTTTGACGGAAACGGCTACGCAGTCACCGAACTCACAATCAACCGCTCGGAGACGGATGGGGTCGGACTCTTTGGCGTTACTGAGGGAACGGTACAGCAGGTTGGCCTCCGAGAGGCCACTATTACAGGTGGCAACATGACTGGTGGACTCATCGGAGAAAATCGGAATGGTATCGTCGAAAACAGTTCAGTCACTGGAACAATCACCGCAACGAACGCGAGTGCCCTCGGCGGTGCAATTGGGCTCAACACTGGGGAGAGCGCTGTGAGTGGTGTCTTCAGCAGCGCAACAGTCGAGGGGACGAACACCACTGACATCGGTGGACTCGTTGGTAACAACACCGCAGATGCGAGTGTGCAAAGAGCCGTAGCAAACGGCTCAGTCGACGGGACGTCAAATGTCGGCGGACTGGTCGGAAACAACACGGCCGAGATTCAAGAGTCGTTTGCAACCGGTACCGTCAACGGCTCTGGAACTGGTGTCGAAAATGTTGGTGGGCTTGTCGGGTTCAACAGTGACAGTGTCACTGATTCATACTGGGATACCGAGGAGACCAACCAGTCGTCGTCCGACGGTGGCACCGGTCTGACGACCGCACAGATGACCGGCAACAACGCCACCGTCGCCGGCAACATGGACGGATTTGGGTTCTACGAGAACTGGATTCCAACCGCGAGCTATCCGGAGTTGGCCTGGCGGTTCGTTGCCGAGTCAACGGGTGATGGCAGCGAGGCCGATCCATTATTGTCGCTGACGAGTACGCCTTGCAGGCAGTTACTGCGAACCTGAGTGCGAGTTACGTCCTCGATGGAGACATTGATGCGAGTGACACCGAGGAGTGGAATGATGGGGCTGGTTTTGAGCCGATTGGTGATGAGACGAGTACGTTCAGTGGCTCGTTCGATGGGAACGGGTTCACCATCTCAGAACTCGTAATCGACCGACAAAATTCAAATTCTGTTGGGATGTTTGGGAGTATTAGTGATATTGGAAGTGTTTCAGATCTTGTTCTTACAGAGATTGAGGTAACTGGAGGAGACAACATCGGGGGGCTTGTTGGAAACAGTAGCGGAACTATCGAACAGGTCGAAATTGATGGAACTGTCATCGGTTATTCCAATGTCGGTGGATTTGCAGGTATAAGTACAGGAGAGATCTCGGATTCATCTGCTCAAGTGAGCGTAACTGGTGAATTCATCGATACTGATGACTCTACTAGCATTTCAATCGGTGGATTCATTGGCAACAATAGTGGAACCGTCTCAGGCGTTAGCGCCACTGGGGATGTATCCGGTTTATATAATGTTGGTGGACTTATCGGACATTCACCAGATGGAGAAATAACAGCCAGTAATTCGGAAGTTGATGTTACCAGTAGTTTAGATGGTGTTGAAGGTAGAGCCTCAGGACCCACAGGATCAATTGGTGGACTCATCGGAAACAGCGGCGCACTAATTAGTTCTTCGACAGTGAATGGGAATATCACTGTTGAATCCGTAAATGAAGTTGGAGGGCTAGCCGGAAGTGCAGTTGCAGGATCGATAACCAATACCAGCGTAACGGTTGATATTGTTATCAATATTAGATTCGATACGCCAAGTTTCATCGGTGGCCTTGTCGGTTCAAGCAGTGTGTCGATCAGTGACTCAACAGCAAGCGGGACAATCACCGCTGAAAACGGAGAGTTTATTGGTGGATTAGTTGGGTCAAGTTCTGGGACTGATGGTGTTGAGGATATCTCCGCATCACATAGCAACATCACGATCACCGCAACAAATAGCATGAATGTGGGTGGTCTTGCTGGAGAATTAGGCGGAGATACAGATGTGATAAATTCCTCTGCAAGAGGTGATGTGACTGGCGTAGAGGATGTCGGAGGATTTGTTGGAGTAGCGCGTGGAAATATTGTACGTTCGTTTGCAACAGGTGATGTCGAAGCGGAATTTAGTGTTGGCGGCTTTCTCGGACGTACACAGGCCGGTACAATTGAAAATTCGACATCGTCAGGGAATGTAACCGGAGATGAGAGTGTTGGTGGATTTGTAGGAGATATGGGTGGGTCTATTTCAACATCGTATTCGATTGGATTTGTCACAATAAATAGTGGGGGCGATCCGGGAGGGTTTGTCGGCAGCGGTCAAGGCGATATCACCGATTCCTACTGGGATACTGAATCAAGTGGAACTGATTCTTCAGGTACACAAGAAGTTGACGGCATCACTGGCCTCACCACTGACGAGTTCCAAGGTTCGAGTGTATACGACACCACTGAACTCGCGTTCAACCCCGTCTGGATCGCCACTGACGACTACCCACTGCTCGTCTGGCAGGTCGACGACTACACACTCAGCCTCAGTGAAACCGACCTTGACGAGGACGACACCGCCGACTCAACGGTCACCCTCTCGCTGACCGACGGAACCACCCAGACCGCCACCGAACCGGCCAACTACTCGACCGGAAGCCCCTCGGTTGCAACCGTGGCTGATGGCGGCGAGGTGACCGGGACCGGCTCTGGGACGACGGCGCTCACCGCCGAGGCGAGCGGCTTCGAGGACTCGGTGTCGCTGTCGGTCACTGCGGCCACTACCGGTGGTTCCTCGTCGTCTTCGTCGGACGATGATGACGAGCCCGTAGAGGAAGAACCACCCGAAGAGGAGCCGGCCGATGACGACTCGGACGGAACAACAGGATCGAGTGGAGACGACGAGGAACCCGAAGAAACCGATATCGAACCGGATTCTGAGGACGAAGAAGCCACCCTTTCGCCGGCTCGAATCATCGTCGGCAGTGGAGCCGGTGCGGCCGGTGTGTACGTCGCCGTCGTCTTGCTTTCGCGGACGGAACTGTTCGCGGCGGCCGCGCCCGCGAGTGTCGCCCAAGCAGTCGCATCGGTGCCGGGGGCCGCGAGCTACATCCTGGCCGAACCCGAACAGGCGGCGTTCGTCGTCGCCGCGGTCACACTTGCGACCGACCGCGAGGAGGACGACGAAACCGACGTTGATCCGGGTGAAACGCTCAAAGTCGAGGTCACGATTGAAAACAAAGGAGATATTCCGGGTGCGAGGGAAGTCACACTCACACTCGACGAGAGCGAGGATTCAGCCACGCTAGATATCGATGCCCACACGGCCAAAATGGCGGTGTTAGAGTATCAGACGACGGCGGCCGATGCCGGCAAGACGCTCGGGTTCACCATCGACTGTGAAACCGATTCAACCGATATCGATGTCATCGTCAGCGAGCCAACCGGAGACAACGACGAAAAGCCAATGAGCGATACGAAACCAGCAGACACAGACGCACCCGACGACGAGGGAACCGACGTAGCCGACGACGACATCCCCGAGGAAGAAGAGACAGCCGAGGCTGAAGCCGACGAGGAAGACCTCGATGCGGGAACCCGGACGGGAATGTTCGACCGGATCTGGATGGAGAAAGGAAAAATCCTCAGCTACACCGCTGGCGTCATCATCATCTACATCGGCCTGCAAAATATCGGTGACAACGTCTTTGCCGGTGGCCTGGGCCTCTTCCTCGGCGTGATGGCCCTGCCGATCGTCCGCGCCCAACTGCCGACCTCAACTCGGGTTCTTATCAGCCGATACGGTAAGGCACTCGTCGTGATCTTTGCGGCGCTGTTCAGTGGCGTCCTCGTCGACCCCGCGGTTGTCTACGAGGCAATCGGCAATCTGCTTCCCTGATCGCTCCCAATTATTCTTCTGCCAGCCAGTCGGTATTCGACCGGTGTTGGGCGGTGACGACCGTAATCCCGCGTTGATCAAGCAATCCGTCTTCAGTGATGACGCCATCAATGAGATCACCCGGGGTGAGATCGAAAATCGGATTGACAACCGACACGGGCTCTGGGCCGTCATAGACCGCCGAATCGGGCCCGAACTCGGGGTGGAAGGTGTCGTCGGTCGCAACCTTGTCACGGGCGGCGACAACGTAGACCGGGACGTCAACGCGGTCGGCGGCCAGCGCAAGCGCCCTGGTTCCGGTTTTATTGATTACATCACCCTTCGGCAAGATCGTATCTGCACCGACGAGCACCGCGCCAAACTCCCGGCTCGACAACAGCGAGACAAGGGCAACATCGGTCGTGACGGTGACATCGATCCCGGCCGCAGAGAGTGCCTCTGCGAGCTCAATACCCTCAAAATCGGGCCGTGACTCGGCAACGGTCACCTCGGCACCGAGTTCGAGAAGTGTATCTCTGACCGTTCCTGACCACGAAAGCGTCGCGATCGGCCCCTCCAATCGATCGGCAGCGGTCGCCGCAGCCGTCGAATCAGCATCACAGGCGGCCTCGATCGCGTCGAGTGCGCGGTCGTGGACGGCCGTCGGCGAGCGGTCGGCCCCACTCATCACCCGATTGATCCGGTTCGCCAAAACGGCCATACTCGGCCGCGCAGCCTGCAGTTCGCGGGCAACCTCGACAACCGACTCCCACTCGTCGGCGACGGCGGCTCGATCCCGAAGCACCTCGAGGGCGTGAATCGAAATCGCTGCCGAGCCGTGGACCGTGTCCGCAGCGACGGTTGTCACTGAAGCGGCAACCTGCTGGTAGGCTTCCCAGAGCCCCGGAACCGTCTTACGGTCGAGTATGGCTGTTGGCGAGACCCATTCGACCGTGTCGAATGATCTCTCTGAGCGACTGAGATCGATGTCGACATCGCGGGTCGGCGTATCAAATAAAACGGGGTGGACCGTCCGCTCGCGGCCACCGGCACTCACCGATAGCTGCTCGCCCGCGTAGGCGAGTCGAAGTCGTGTCTGACCGAGTGTCTCGCGGACGAGCCGACGAGCCTCAGTGACGACTGCATCGCTATCGCCCTGTATCGGCGCTGAGAGACCATCCCAGCGGCCGGGAGTTGTTTCAGCGTCAGCGGTGTGCTGGCTGAGGAGCACCGCACCACGGTTTCGGAGGAAGACAGTGACGACGTGGGTCATCATCAGTGTATTGTCGCCCACAGATACCACGGTTTTCATTGTTCGAAAAGCTGATATTTCAGATGACAATGAACAGCGTGTGCTGGCCGCCGCGACACCGGTTCAGCCGGCCCCTATCGTCGCCCTTTTTGTTACAACAGCCGTGTGAGTTGTATGGAACTATTCGCTGTCGACGACATTCCCGAGATCCAACCCGGTGACGATCTCGCCGCGATAATCCGTGACCGCGTCGATCTCAGAGCCGACGATGTCGTCTGTGTCGCAAGCACCGTCGTCTCGAAGGCCGAAGGTCGTCTTGCCGACCTCGATGAGTATCCCGCTGGGCCGCGAGCTCGCGAGATTGCCGATCGGCTGTCAGCACTCGATGGCCACGACCGGGATCCACGGTTTGCACAGGCCGTCCTCGAAGAGAGCGTCGAAGTCATCATGGAGGCCCCGTTCTTGCTTACCGAAACCCGCTTTGGCCACGTCGGTGTCAATGCCGGGATCGACCGTTCGAATGTCGCCGACAGCGATCTGCTGTTGCTCCCGAAACGCCCCAGCGAGAGTGCCGCACGAATACAGGCCGAAATTCCCGCCGAGCAGGTCATCGTCACCGACACCTGTGGTCGGCCCTTCCGGTATGGCCAACGCGGCGTCGCACTCGGCTGGGACGGCATGCCCGCGAGCCGTGACTGGCGGGGTCAGCCCGACCGGGACGGCCGCGAACTCGGCGTGACCGTCCAGAACGTCATCGACGAACTGGCCGCCGCGGCCAACCTCGTCGCCGGCGAAGGCGACGCGGGAACGCCGGTGATCGTCGTCCGTGGCTTCGAATTCGGCGAGATGCCGGGCAGCCAGAACCACTTCCGCGATCTATCGGGTGATTACGTCAGACAAGCGCTCCGTGGCTGGGATTACACGGCCGCCGGAGGTGAGGCCTAATGTTCGCCATCGAACTAACGCCCGAACACCCAATCGAGCGACTGACCGAACTCGGCGTGCTGGCCGAAGACGCCGGCTACGACACCCTATTTTCGTCGTGTCACTACAACAACCGCGATGCGTTTGCCGCACTCCACCATATCGGCGCGGCAACCGACGACCTTCGGGTTGGCCCCGGTGTCGCCAATCCCTTCGAGATTCATCCGGTCACGCTGGCCTCGAAGGTCGCAACCATCGACGAGGCGACCGGCGGTCGGGCGGTCTTCGGCATCGGCCCCGGTGATCCATCGACGCTCGCAAATCTCGGCTATGCTGATGATCGTGGCCTCCGGCCCGTTATCGAGGCGTTCAAAACCGCCCAACAGCTCTGGGCTGGCGAACGGATCAGCAAGGACAGCACCTTCGACGCAACGAACGCCGGGCTCAACTACGAGCCACCCTCCGGGGGCGACATTCCGGTCTATGTTGGCGGCGAGGGACCCCACATGTGTCGGATGGCCGGTAAACACGCCGACGGCCTGTTGTTCAACGGCTCGCACGAAGACGATCTGGCGTGGGCTCGCGAGCAGGTTGAAAAAGGAAAAGCCGACCGGCCCGACTCACGCGGCGAGTTCGACCTGGCTGCCTATGCGAGTGTGAGCGTCGCTGACGACCGGGAGGCCGCCCGCTCGGCTGCCCGTCCGCCGGTTGCGTTTATTACCGCCGGTGCAGCCCCGCCAGTACTCGCCCGACACGGAATCGACGGCGAAATCGCCGAGAAGATCGGCACAAAAATCAGTGCCGGGGACTTTTCGGAGGCCTTCGAACTCGTGACGCCAGCAATGGTTGATGCCTTCTGTATGGCCGGAACCGTCGAGACGGTCGCAGACAGAATGGCTGCGGTGCTCGAACACGCCGACAGTATCGTTGTCGGCTCGCCGCTCGGACCGGAGTTAGAGTCAGCGATCGAGTTGGCTGCGACAGCCTACGAGCAGGCGACGCAGTAAGCGCCGAACGGATAGCGACAGCCAGCAAGACCAAGCAGGTGGCGGACGGTCTCGGACGTGAGCCTTATGTTGTTTGCCAACAGTTCACACATATATGAGTGAGGCAGCAGCGACCACGGGCTCACGGCTCACACTTGATCTCTGGCATCCAAACTGTTGGGCAATTGATGCGACTCGCGACGTGCCGGGCGGAATCCTCGCGCATGCAATCTATAACAGACCAACGACCGAACAGCATACCGGGTCGGTAAACGGGCTATTCACTGCGTTCGGCGACACTCTCGATGAGGTCGAAACACTCCTTGAGCATATCAAATCCTCCCCACATAGCGGCAATCTCATGGAGCTACAGAAGCGCTTTGGTGCGGGCCACGATGCACCGGGTAATGTGGTCAGAGAGTTCTTTCTCGAATACAATCCCGGCGACATGGTCTGTCCCGTCTTGTTGCGCCACGGCTTCGTTCACAGCGCGCCGGTCCGTATCGAAGACGGCAGAGAGGTCTGGCAAGTGTGTTTCGCTGGCAACCGGAGTGACATCAAACCCTCCCTGCAAAACGTCTGTGAGGACGCGGGTGCTGATGTCGAAATTAAACGAATAACCGCCACTGGTGAGGTAAGTCGGCCAGCACGAAAACACCGGGTTGACTCGCTCACACCGACCCAACGGGAGGTATTCAATCTCGCTCGTGAGGAGGGATACTATGAGTGGCCACGCGGGACCTCAACGCGTGAACTCGCAGAGCTTCGCGGGGTTTCGAAAACAACGTTACTCGAACACCTTCGGAAGGCCGAATCAAAGCTTCTTGACCCACCTGAGAACAGACGCTGAGTCACGAACACCGCTCGCTAGGCCTGATAACGGAATAGAAACCGCCTCGCCGGACTACTGACCAACAATCGCCCGGAGGGCGAACAGTGCGTTTTCTTTTCTCTCTCGGAGACGCCGGTAAAAGTAGGAAGCCCACTTGCTGCCGTACGGAATATACTGATAGACGGGAACACCGTCGGCAGCGAGGTCGCGTTGGGCCGACTCTCGAACGCCCATGAGCATTTGGACCTCGTAATCGGTTCCGTGTTCGGCGTGGAGGTCGGCAGCATACTCGATCATTGCTGGATCGTGGCTCCCGATTGCGATCCCGCCGTCGAATTCACGAAACGCGTAGGCGAGCAGCTCACGGTAGGCCTCGTCAACAGCCTGTTTATTTTTGTGCGCGATGGCTGCGGGCTCGTCGTAGGCTCCCTTGACAAACCGAACCTTGCCGGGGAGCTCGGCGAGTCGTTCGACGTCCTCGCGTATCCGTTTGAGGTTGGCCTGCACACAGAGCCCAACGTCACCATCCGCTGCGAGCGTCTGGGTTTCGAAGGCATCAAGAGTCACGTCCGTTGTCGTATGATCTTCCATATCGATCCAGACGAAGCGGTCGTGTTTCTGACCGGCGGCAACAATTGATTCAAGATTCGATTTGAATACCTCATCGCCGATATCCAGACCAATCTGTGAGGGTTTTACCGAAATACAGCCCTCAACACCCGCCGCCGAAAGGGCACCCAAGAGATCAATATACGCCTGTGTGTCAGCATCAGCGTCCGCTGGATCGGTATAGTGTTCGCCAAGCAGGTTGAGAATGCCGGCAATCCCGTCATCGTTACACCGTGCAACGTGATCAATTGCCGTTTGAGGAGTTTCACCAGCAACGAAATTGTTGGCGATTGGTGGGATCATAGACACTCCAACGAACTAATCGGTTCTCAATACCGACCCTACCATACTATTCTGACATGAGGGGGCTGGAATAATAGCGTCGAATCCACCCGACCATGGAAGGGGGAAGGTTAATGCCAATACTACTCAACCGACAATCATGGCAGATGATATCATAAACAATCCTGACCGACGAACACTTCTCAAGGCTGCCGGTGTTGCTGGCACCGTTACGCTTGCGGGCTGTATTAGTACATCAGATGACGAAAATGGGTCGGGTGGCTCCGACGATGATGACGAGGGGGATTACACCATCGGAATGATTGACTCGCTAACCGGGTCGTTGGCGGACTTTGGCGAACGTAACCAGCGTGCAGTCGAACTCGCACTGGCAGATGTCAACGCAGTCGGTGTTCGTGATGGCGAACTCGGGATCATTGTTGAAGACTCAGAGGGTCAGAGTCAAGGCGGCGTCTCAGCGGCCCAAAAACTGGTAAATCAAGATGGTGTTCCGTTTGTGATCGGGGCCGTCGGCTCGGGGGTTTCGTTATCAATCTACGAGAGCGTCATTGCCGACACCGATGTCGTCCAGCTTAGTCAGAATTCGACGGGTCTCGGACTGACAGACTTCCCTGGGCTGCTGCGGATGTCACCAAGCGGTCGAACCCAGTCGATTGCGCTCGCCGACATCATCCTCGATGACGGATACGACGAGGTTGCAGTGACGTATATCAACGACGAATTCGGCGAAAGCCTCTATAACGCCTTCGAAGAGGCCTACGAAGGCGACATCGTCTACGACAGCTCACACGACGGCGAACAGGCGTCGTATTCGAGCCTCGTTTCGGAGATGAACAGCTCAGGGGCCGAAGCGTGGCTGCATATTACGTATCAAGAAGAGTTTGCCACACAGGTTCGTGAGATGTTCCAAAGCGGCTATGAACCTCAGCTATACGGAGCTGACTCGAACCGCGGCAACACAGTGATCGAAAATACACCCGAGGGCAGCATGGACGGCATGAAGCTCGTCGAACCTGCGGCACCCGAAGATCAAGAGAATTATCAGGCGTTCGCCGCCGACTTCGAGGCCGAGTTCGGTGAGACACCGACCGCGTGGTCGGCCTTTAGCTATGACTGTGTCGTCACCGCAGCCCTCTCGATTCAGGCAGCCGACGACTTCTCGGGGGCAGCACTCGGCGAGGTCGTGCGCGACGTAACCCGTCCGGATGGTGAAGCGGTCTTTTCCTACGAAGAGGCCCATGCAATACTCGATGATGGCGGCACTGCCGATGACATCGATTACCAGGGCGTCAGTGGCCCGATTGACTTCGATGAAAATGGTGACCCACGTGGCAGCCTCGCGGTATTCGAAGTTCAAGACCACGACTACGAAGTGATCGAGTTCCGCCAATCCTAAGAGATCCAGGATGTCAGTTATCGGACTTGCGGCAAACGGCGTTGTCTACAGTAGTATCATCGTTCTGGGGAGCGTCGGCCTCTCGCTAATCTATAGCATTGGGGGCTTTGCGAACTTCGCGCACGGCGATACCATGACCGTCGGCGCGTATGCGACACTCGTCACCTTTGGGGCGATCGGCGGTCTCGGCGCCGGTGTCTTCGGGCTCCCGCTTGGGTTCTTTATTGCTCTCATGGTCGGCGCAGCCGTCGCCGCGGGCGTCGCAGTTCTTACCCAGCGGATCATCTATGATCCACTCGATATCAGCGCAATCGGGCTGTTGATTACCTCGATTGGTGTTGCATTCATCTATCGGGCGGTTATTCAGCTTGGCTTTGGCGCCAGTGCGATTCGGTACGATATCCCGACACTGCGACCGATAGAAGCACTGATTCCGTACGGGATCCGGGTAACGACCCACGATGTCGCGATGGTGCTGTCGGCGATACTGCTCGTTGGCGGCCTCCACGTCTTGTTGCAGTACACCGATCTGGGCCGTAAAATGCGAGCGATGGCGGACAATCCTGATCTCGCGCGTGTGAGCGGAATTCGGACCTACCGGATTCGGCTCTGGGCGTGGATCATCGGTGCTGGACTCGCTGGTGCCGGCGGAGCGTTTCTCGGCCTGTTCAACCAGCTGGCCCCACGGATGGGCTTTAACCTCCTCTTGGTCATCTTCGCCGCAGTCATTCTCGGTGGGATCGGCTCGGTCTACGGAGCGATGCTCGGCGGCTTGCTGATCGGAATGGTCGTCCAAATGACGCCGGTGCTCGGTGCAGTCGGTATTCCAATCGGCATCAATTACGCCGAAGCAGTCGCCTTCCTCATTATGGTCGCCGTGTTGTTGGTCCGGCCAACCGGCATTGCCGGTGACGACGGAGGAGGGGTCTAACGATGGTTCGCCAACTTATCAGCGAGAGTCTCAGCGGGCTGACCGCCGCAGAGCGAGGCGTGACGCTCGTTCTCGGCTTTGCCATCTTGCTGTTGGTTGTCGCGCTGCTCAGTGGTGTCCTCGGTGCGTCGTACTTTCTGTTTTTATTCGGACTTGCAGGAATGTACGCGCTGTTGTCACTCGGGCTCAATTCCCAATGGGGCTTCAGCGGGCTGATCAATTTCAGCGTTGCGGCGTTTTTCGGGCTCGGCGCGTACGGCGCAGCACTCATGACCGGCAGCAACTCGCCGATTGCTGGTGGGTTTGACCCGATTTGGGGGCTGTTAGTTGCAATCGTGCTGGCGGCTGTGGTTGCCGTTGCTATCGGCATTCCCACACTTCGGCTCCGAGCCGATTATCTCGCGATTGCAACGCTCGGGCTCGCTGAGGTCATTCGGATGTTCATGCAGAACGAAAGCCAGTGGACAAATGGGAGCGCCGGTATCCGTGGCATCCCGAGTTTCTTCGAGAACTGGCCAATTCTCGGAACGCTCCCCCAACAGATGCCCGACGTAAGCATCAACACAGGCATTGCGATACTGACGCTTGGGTCGAATTTCTGGCGACAACTCCTCAACGTCTCGCTGTTGCTTGCACTGCTCGGGGCCGTGTTTTTTGTCCTTCAGCGCGCGCACCGCTCGCCGTGGGGGCGGGTCTTGCGAACAATTCGCTCCGACGAGGATCTTGCTCGCGGTCTCGGGAAAAACACGTTCTCGTATAAAATGCAGGCGTTCGTCCTCGGGAGCGTCATCATGGCCGTTGCGGGTGTGTTTTATGCACACCTCAACCTGTTTGTCAATCCAGGTGATCTCGACCCGATTACGACGTTTTACGTCTGGGTTGCGGTGATCCTCGGCGGAAGCGGCTCGAACCGCGGGGCACTGCTCGGCGGCTTCGTTGTCGTCGCCATCCGAGAGGGCTCGCGGTTCCTCAACGACTTCGCGTGGTTCCCGATAGATGGCGCACCGCTCCGATTGCTGTTGATCGGCCTGCTGATCGTTCTCGTGATGCGATTCCGCCCACAGGGCGTGTTGCCACCGCAACGTGAACTAATCTGGCCGAACGCACTTGCTGACTCGTCGTCCCAGTCGGCCGACGAAAACGGACCTCACGGTGACTCACATGAGTAGTCAAGAATCACAACAACACACCAGTCGTGTCGACACCGGTGAGACTGACTTCGTCCTTCGAGTCGAGGAGCTACGGAAAACCTTCGGTGCACTCGTCGCCACCGACGATGCAAGCTTTACCGTTCAACGCGGCACCATCACCGGGCTCATCGGCCCGAACGGAGCGGGCAAATCGACGCTGTTTAACCTGATTTCAGGATTCTATGAGCCCGATAGCGGCCAGGTGTTGGTCAATGAGACCGATGTGACCGGAAGCGAGCCATACGATGTCGCCGACAACGGGCTGATCAGGACGTTCCAGACGCCCCGAAAACTCGAGGGAATGACTGTCCGTGAGGCCATGTTGGTCGGCCCACGGAACCAGCCCGGCGAGTCGTTCCTTACGCTGTTTACAAGCCCGTCGGCAGTCAACGAGGCGGAAAAACGGAATCTTGCGGCAGTCGACCGACTACTCGAAGAGTTCGAGATCAGTGAGTTGGCAACCCAGCCAGCAACCGACATTTCCGGTGGTCAATTGAAGCTTGTCGAGCTGGCACGGGCAATGCTTGCTGAGCCCGACATTCTGCTCCTTGATGAGCCGGCCGCCGGGGTCAACCCAACGCTTCGAAAGAGCCTAGCCGCCCAGATACGCCGGCTCAACGAGGAGGGAATGACGATCCTGTTGATCGAACACGACATGGAGTTCGTCATGGGGCTTGCCGACCGGGTTATCGTGTTAGACCGTGGGAGTGTTCTCATGGAAGGACCGCCAACGATGGTGCAAAGCGATGACCGCGTCATCGAAGCGTATCTCGGAGGTACCGAATGAGCGAGTCGGTCCTTTCTTTGCGCGGGGTTGACAGTGGCTATGGCGACGCACAGGTTCTGAATAACCTGTCGCTGTCGGTCGAACCCGGTGAAATTGTCTGTCTGATCGGACCCAACGGGGCGGGCAAATCGACCGTCCTCAAAACGGCCTTTGGCATGCTGTCACCGTGGGCAGGGTCGGTTGAATATCACGGTAAAGAAATCGGGGGAATGGCCCCCGAAGACATTGTTCGCGAAGGAATTGGCTACGTCCCACAGACCAACAACGTGTTTGGCTCGCTCAGCATCGAGGAAAACCTCCGAATGGGCGGGGTCGCCCGCGAGGACAGCCGCCTCGGCGAAATAATCGAGACACTCTACGAGCAGTTTCCCTTGCTCGAAGAAAAGCGGTCAGCGAAGGCACGAATGCTTTCGGGCGGGCAGCGACAGATTCTCGCCTTTGCGCGCGCACTCGTTATGGAGCCCGACGTGTTATTGATTGACGAACCCTCTGCTGGGTTGGCTCCGAACACCGCAGATAGCGTCTTTGCAGACGTACAGACGGTCAACGAGGGCGGCACTTCGATTCTAATGGTCGAACAGAACGCAACCAAGGGGCTCAACATTTCCGACCGAGGCTACGTACTCGATCAGGGGACGGTCGCCTTCGAGGATGACGCAGACGGCCTCTTAGACAACCCCGAAGTCTCAAAACTCTACCTCGGCGGGTAACTACGTTGGGACGGCAATAAATGCGGTGTCGACTCAGCCAGGACGACTCGGTTGGCCTCGGCGGACAGTTGTCACGTAAATGCCCGTGAGCACAATCAGCCCACCGGCGACCGTGACTGTATCGGGAATCTCCGACAACAAAACAAGCGCAAGGAGCGTCGAGCCAACGGGTTCACCGAGCCAGGCGACGCTGACAACAACCGACTCGAGATACTTCAGCGCCCAATTGATAATGGTGTGGCCGAGTACGCCCGGACCGACCGCCATCGCGAAAAAAAGCAGCCACTCGCGTGGTGGATACCCAACATACGCATGTCCTTGGACGCCGACGAGAACGAACAGGCTGAGCATGCAGGCCGTATAGACGACCGTAACGTAGGGAAACAACGAGACGCGCTGGCGGATCGAGCGGCCCACAAGCACATAGCCCGCGACTGTCACCGCACCCAACAGCGCCAACAGATTGCCAAAGGCGGTGGCATCCGAGACGGGAGCCTCGCCCGCGCCGCCGAACGACATCGCGATACCGCCAACAATAGCGACCGTCAGGCCAATAATTGTGACCCGATTGAGACGTTCACCGAGCAACAGCCCAGCCCCGAGGGCGACAAACAGTGGCTGGCTCTGGACAATGGTGACGCTGGCGGCAACGCTTGTGTGGTTGAGACTCTCGAACCATGCCGCAAAATGAATCGCGAGCGCGATGCCAGCGATGGCTGCAACCCCGATGTCACGAGCAGACAGTCGCGCAAACTCCTCGTGGTAACCAACCACTGCAATCGGGGCAACCAAGAGTGTCGTGAACAACACACGGTAAAAGGCAGCAACTGCGCTTGGTGCCGCACTCCAGCGAACCAAAATTGCGCTCGTGCTGGCGGCGAAGATGGCAAAGCCGAGTGCGGCAAGTGGCGTCACCTCAGTGTTGAACCGGCGGTACACGGTTGGTGGTAACACGGTTGGGTAAAACCGGTTCGGAAACCGGCAGTTCCCAACGTGCTACCGGAGCTAACAGTTGCTCGTTGGAGCCTCCCATGGGAGGGTGGCCCTATTGGGTCGGCCCCATGCAAGCACAGGTATGGAGCAGTTTAGTCACTACATTGATGGCGAGTGGATTGCCGGTGAGGAGACGTTTTTGAGCACGAACCCCGCAACCGGCGAACCGATCGGCGAGTTTCCGCGGGGCAGCCAAGACGAGGTCGATCGCGCGGTCGCGGCCGCCGAATCGGCGTCCGACTCTTGGCGCGAGCTATCGTATCCGAACCGTGCAGAATATCTTTGGGACGTCTATCGGGCACTCACAGAGCGAACTGACGAACTCGGCGAGCTCGTAACCCGCGAGTGCGGCAAAGAAATCAACGAAGGGCGTGCGGACATCGTCGAAGCCGCCCACATGGTTGAGTGGGCCGCCGGCAACGCTCGGCATCCCCACGGAGACGTCGTGCCCTCAGAAATCGGCTCGAAAGACGCCTACATGCGTCGCAAACCCCGCGGCGTCGTTGGCTGCATTACGCCGTGGAATTTCCCAATCGCGATTCCGTTTTGGCACATGGCAGTCGCACTCGTCGAGGGCAACACGGTCGTCTGGAAGCCCGCCGAACAGACACCCCGCTGTGCACATGCCATTGCCGAGCTCATGACCGACGCCGGGATTCCCGATGGCGTTTTCAATATGATTCAGGGGTACGGCGATGCCGGGGCGGCCATCGTCGACCACGACGACGTGGCGACAGTCCTCTTTACCGGCAGCGCCGAGGTCGGCCACCATATCGCCGATCAGGTCGGTGGAACGCCGGGCAAACTCGCGGCCTGCGAGATGGGTGGCAAAAACGCGGTCGTCATCACCGAGGAGGCTGACCTCGATCTCGCCGTTCCAGCGGCCGTGCTGTCGGGATTCAAAACCACAGGCCAGCGCTGTGTGTCGGCAGAACGACTCATCGTCCACACCGACGTCTACGAGGAGTTCAAAGAACGCTACGTCGCCGCAACCGAGCGGGTTGCTGTTGGCGACCCGCTCGACGAAAAAACGTTCATGGGCCCGCTGATCGAGGCCGAACACAAACAGAAGGTGCTCGCCGGCAACGAGCGGGCCCGCGAGGAGGGTGCGAACGTGCTGGTCGACCGGGGCGAACTCGCTCCCGAGGAGATCCCCGAGGGCCACGAAGACGGCCACTGGGTCGGGCCGTTCGTCTACGAAGTCGAGTACGACGACTCACTCGACTGCATCCGCGAGGAAGTCTTCGGTCCACATGTTGCACTCATCGAGTACGACGGTGATATCGAACGCGGGGTCGAACTCCAGAACGCAACGCCCTACGGCCTTGCAGGGTCGATTATCTCGGAGGACTACCGCCAGATCAACTACTACCGCGACCACGCCGAACTCGGCTTGGCCTACGGCAATCTGCCGTGTATCGGCGCAGAAGTCCAACTCCCGTTCGGCGGCGTCAAGAAGTCGGGCAACGGCTATCCCTCGGCCCGAGAAGTGATCGAAGCCGTCACCGAACGAACCGCCTGGACACTCAACAACAGTCCGGATATCGAACTCGCCCAAGGGCTGTCAGCAGACGTAAAGACAGACGACTAACGCTGTCGGCTGACGGCCACTTCGGCCAGCCCACTCACTGCGGTTCCTCGGCGGTCCAATTTCGAGAGACGGGCGTCTCACTCGCGTTGATTATCGCCAACAGCCACTCGCTGGCCGCCGCGAGTTCCTCATCGTCGGTCGCCGTGAGTTTTAGCCGGTTGTGATCGGCCTCTCGGTCGGGGTAACAGCCCACCGTGACCGAAAACCGATCCATTGCCGCTTCGAGCGAAGGAACGATGTTGGCCTCGGGTTCGACTGTATAGAGAAACGCCGAGCGCCGGTCGCCGGCAAACTCGGTTGCGACCGACTCAAACATCGCTTTCAGTTCGCCGGGGATTCCCGGGAACACGTAGACACCGTCGAGCACACAGCCTGGGGCGAGCCCTGTCTCGTTCAAGAGCGGCCGGCTTCCCTCGGGGAGTGCCGCCTCAGCCGTAACGTCGACGGCAAGCTCACGGTCGGGCAGCCGGGCTGTGAGTTCGGCCAGTCGGCTCTCAACCGAGTGCCGCGCCAGTTCGGTGACAGTCATCGGTCGGTCGAAGGCGTCGGCAACGGCCTCCATCGTCACGTCGTCCGGTGTTCCACCGATGCCCCCGGTGACGAGCACCGCATCGAACATGCTGTGATAGGTGCCGACAGCGCTCGCAATCGTCTCGCGCTCGTCGGGCACCGAGAGGACGCGAGCAATGCGGACGCCCCGCTCGGAGAGCTGTGCTGCCAGCCAGTTGGCGTTCGTATTGACCGTATCTCCAGAGAGTAGCTCGTCGCCGACGGTGATGAGGGCGACTGTCATCGCCTCCGTGTTCTCACCGGGAGACTTCTCAGCACCGGTATCGCTAGCGTCAGCCGTGGGCAGGCCCCCATCGACCACGTTACTCAACCCGGTTGTCAGCACCGCGGCCGAGTCGCGGCAGTGGCACGCCGAGTGCGCCGAGGACAGCGTAGCCGAGGACGGCGCTGGCGACGCCAATAAACAGACTGCCGAAAATGATGATAATCGCCGACAGCGGGTCCGAAAGGAAGACGTCTTCAATGAATATTTGGGGCATCACGATGAGGTCGGTCAGCAGTCGGACGACGAAGTCGACAAGTGCGCTCATGGATGGCCCTTAGGTGGCGGGGTATATGTGTGTTCATGTGTGACGGGCGCGAGAGCCGACGACCCGAACGGCTTTCACGTGCTGAGAACTAACAGCGGACAATGAGTACGCTGTTTTGGATTCTTGCGGGCATTCTCGCGTACACCGCAGGGGCCATGGCATTAGACCGGCGCGGCCTGCTGCCGGGATATGTCTCGGTTTCTGGACCACTACTGACAGTTCATACGAAACGTGGCCGGGCGTTTCTCGACTGGCTCGCCGGGCCGAAGCGGTTCTGGCGGGCCGTTGGCAACGTCGGCATTGGTGTTGCACTTGTCATCATGGTCGGGACGTTCCTCTTGCTGATCGTCCAAAGTGTCACACTCATTCAGTCACCGCCGACCGAAAACGTCCTCCAGAGCCCACAGAACGTCTTAGTGATTCCAGGCGTCAACGAGTTCCTCCCGCTTGAGGTCGCCCCCGAGATCATCATCGGCCTGCTTGTTGGCCTCGTTGTCCACGAGGGAGGCCACGGCCTGCTCTGCCGGGTCGAAAACATCGATATCGAATCAATGGGAGTTGCACTCTTCGCATTCCTCCCGATCGGGGCGTTCGTCGAACCCGATAAGGAAAGCGCCGAAGCCGCCAAACGCGGCCCACGGACCCGGATGTACGCCGCTGGCGTTCTCAACAACCTCATTATTACCGCCCTCGTGTTTGCCCTGCTGTTCGGGCCGGTTGCGGGCGCAATCGCCGTCGCTCCGGGTGCTGCTGTCGGCGGGGTCTTCCCCGGAGGCGCAGCCGACACGGCAGGAGTCGAGCAGGGCGATCGGATCGTCGCACTTGATGGCGAACAGATCGACTCCGAGGACGACCTGCTCGCTGCGCTCGATACCAACACAAACGAACAGGTGACAGTCACACTCGCAGATGACAGCGAGCGAACCCTCGACCGGACCGCACTGATTACCTCGCTCGTTCCCGACTCACCGTTTGCGGCCGGTCAGTCCGGTGATGACAACGGCATTGTCTCGGAGGAAGGGACAATCCAAACAATCACTGAGGTCGACGGCACGCCTGTCAGAACCGAGGGTGATATTCGATCGGCGGCGGCTGACGAGTCATTCGTTGAGCTCACGATCGAAGACGGAGAAACCGGCGAAGAGACCACCGCCAGTGGGCCGTTCGGTGTGCTCGCAACAGTGACTCCCGGCGGCCCGCTGGCGGCCGATGATGCCCCCGAAGACGAGCGGATCGTCGTCACCGAGGTTGCCGGCGAGCGCGCCGTCGTCTTTGATGATATCGAACAGACGCTTTCGGCATTCGAGCCCGGAGACACCATTGAAATCGTCGGCTACGTCGACGGCGACGAGACAACCTACGAAGTCGAGCTCGGCGAACATCCTGAGGACGAAGACCGCGTCCTCGTTGGGATCTACGATATCGCCGATATGAGCGGCATTGGCGTCAACAGCTTCGGCGTCATGCCGTATCCGGCCGAAAACTTCCTGTCGATTCTCAGTGGCGATGTCGGTGACGGACTGGCGATCGTCCTGTTGTTCTTGTTGATTCTGCCGTTTGCCTCAATCATCGATGAGGGATTGGACTTCAATTTTGCTGGCTTTGTCGATGCCAATGTCGCCTTCTATGAGGTTACCGGTCCGCTGGCCGTCTTCGGCGAGACGAGTGTGTTCTTATTGGCCAACATCCTCTTTTGGACCGGCTGGATCAATTTCAACCTCGCGCTGTTCAACTGTATTCCAGCCTTCCCACTCGATGGGGGGCACATCCTGCGAACCTCCGCAGAAGCGGTGATTTCGCGACTGCCAGTTCCAGAGAAAGCAACGCTGACCCGGGCGGTTACGACGAGTGTCGGGCTCCTTATGCTCGTGAGTTTGCTGCTCATGATCTTCGGCCCGCAGCTATTGAACTAACAGTCGAAGGCGGTGACACGTAAACCCCATACCACCGGGGCACCAAGCCCCTGTATGGCTGCAGTCCCACAGACCGACGAAGGCTGGTATGTGTTGCATGATTTTCGGACGATTGACTGGGACGCATGGCGCAGCGCCCCCGAACACGACAAACAACGAGCGATCAGAGAGGGCCACGAGTACCTCGCCGCCCACGAATCGGTCAGCGATACCGCCGATGGTGAGGGAGCCTCAGCGATCTTTTCGATTCTGGGGCACAAAGCTGACCTGCTGATCCTCCATTTGCGGCCGACGCTCGATTCGCTATCACGGGCCGAACGGCAGTTCGAACAGACCGCATTGGCGGGATTCACCGACCAGCCGACCTCCTACGTCTCGGTCACTGAAGTCTCTGGGTACGTCTCCGACGAGTATTTCGAGGGAGATATCGAGCAGGTCGACACCGGACTCCGTCGGTATATCGAGGGAAAACTCAAGCCCGAACTCCCAGACGACGAATATGTCTCGTTTTATCCAATGAGCAAGCGCCGCGGGGAGACCGACAACTGGTATACTCTCTCGTTCGACGAGCGCGCCGACCTGATGGCTGGGCATGGTTCGACCGGCAAGCAGTACGCTGGCAAAATCAAACAGATCATCTCCTCGTCGGTCGGCTTTGACAACCACGAGTGGGGTGTCACGCTGTTTGCAGCCGACCCAACGGATATCAAAGACATCGTCTACGAAATGCGGTTCGATGAGGCGACCTCGAAATACGGCGAATTCGACGACTTCTACATTGGCCGGCGCTTCCCGCCCCAAGACCTGCTTGCGTATCTCGAAGGCGAGACGGTCCCGACGGGCGAACACGACACGGACGGACACGGCACAGCCGGACACGCCCACGGCGAGACCGAAGCAAGTCCACACGGACACAATCAGACAGGCGACCATCCACACGGACAGGAACACGGGCACCACGGAGATCATCCACATGGAGAGAGCCACGCACATGGCGACAACACCAACACTGGTGCCGACGAGAACAGCGACGATGCGATTCGCGGCGAACTCGCCGATCTCAACATTTACGCCGGCAAACCACACGGTGAGGACGTCTATGCGACCGTTCTCTACTCGGAAGCCGACGGCGACGACCTCTTCGAAGAAGTCGATGGACTCCGCAAGAACTTCGATCATTACGGCAGCCACGTCAAAACAGCCGTCTACGGCGCAAAAGGTGGCAATCGGACGGCCGTCGTCTCGATCTGGCAGACCGCGAGTGCCGCCGAAACGGCGGCTGGCTTCCTCTCGGAGCTTCCCGGAATTGTCGAACGTGCCGGCGAGGAGTCGGGCTTTGGAACGATGGGGATGTTCTATACGGTCAAACCCGACTCCCGCGAGGACTTTGTCGAGAAATTCGGGACCGTCGGTGGCGTCCTTGCGGAAACCGAGGGGCACATGGAGACGGATCTGATGGTCAACCGCGAAGACGAAAATGACATGTTCATTGCCAGTCAGTGGCGCTCGAAAGACGACGCCATGGGCTTTTTCCGGTCGGATGCTTTCCGCAACACCGTCCAGTGGGGTCGTGACGTACTGGCCGACCGCCCGCGACACGTCTTTTTGGCCTGATCATGACCGAAGTCCCTCCACCAACCTGGCAGACACAAGACTGGCTGATCGCCGTTGAGGCGCTTGCCAGCAACACCCATCCCGAGGACGACTCACCGGCCGCCGAACGGCGGTGGCAACTCATTGAGTCGATGAGCCGAGCCTGTGGGATCGATCCAACCGAATATGTCTTCGAGATCGACGACAGCTGGGGGCCTGAGGCGGCGAACGAAGCCGACGATCAGCCGGTGTCCCCAGTGAGCGAGGCCCTTGAAACCGACGACTGGCGGGAGATCGTCGGCGCGCTATCGACGTTTGCCGACCGCGACACCGTGACACCACGAACCCGACGAGCCGCACACCTAGCTCGGGCAGCGGAAACCCACGCGCTCTCGGCCGACGAGTAAGCGCCAGAAACGGTCGAAGCGTTTTGATACCGCTGGCACGAAGTGTGGCTATGACAGCCCAAAGAGCCCACCACGTCGGGATCACCGTCAGCGACCTCGACCGTGTCGTCGACTTTTATCAGACCGTTTTCGATGCGTCCGTGAGTGCCGAATTTTCCGTCTCGGGCGAGGCATTCGAGACCGGTGTCGGTATCGAAGACGCAAGCGCCCGATTTGTCCATCTCGATCTCGACTCGATCCGACTCGAATTCGTTGCCTACGAGCCTGCCCAAGCGAGTCGCCCGAGGCCGACGCTCAACCAGCCGGGAGCAACCCATCTCGGTATTCGTGTCGACGATCTCGACGCGTTTTATGCGTCGCTCCCCGAAGAAGTCGAAGCACTGAGTGAGCCACAGACAACCGAAACCGGAACCCGAATCTGTTTCGTGCGAGATCCGGAAGCGAATCTCGTTGAGGTTCTTGAACTGTCCTAAGCAGCGCGGAACGCGACCGGTCGACGGTTACAACAGGCTGTAGGGCCACGCAGTCGCACTGATCGCAAAGAGCGCGAGTGCGGCACCGGCCAAGGCGATGTTCTTCATGAAGTTGATTAGTTCGCCCTGTTTCTGTTCTTCGGGAACCGCCCAGAAATCGTGCATAAGCGGTGTCGTAATAAGCAAGAAGGCGACGAGCGCGCCGGCTGCAAGGGTTGGGACGACCCCAGCCATGATTCCCAGCCCACCGAAGAGCAAGAGCCCGCCGGTAAACGGAACCATCAGCCCCGGTGCAGGAACGCCTTTTGCGCCCGCATAGCCAACCATTGCCTCGGAATCAAGAAGATGGTTCAGTCCGTTAAACGCGAGGATGCCGCCGAAGAGCAGTCGGCCGAGCAAAAATAGCTCGGCGGTGAGTGCGCCGTCAAACGCCGTTTGGACTGGATTCGACAGCGTAAGTAGTTCGATCGATATTGTAGGTAACAATCTACAACCAGCTGTATGGCTGCAACTCATATATTGTTTCCCGGACCCGAGAGCAACCAGCTAACAACTGTGTTACCGACGCATACGCGAGTGACTCTCACAGTCGGCCGTGGGTGGAACACTGAGCCGGCCGGGACACACTGGGCGGAACGGTTTTAGAGACTGAGGCTGTCACACTAGACAATGGCTACCCCATCCACAGCAGAGGATGCAGGCCCCTGTCCGGTCGTCGAATCGATCGAACAGGTCGGCTCACCATGGCGACTCGTGATTTTACACGACCTCCAAGCGGGTGAAAAGCGGTTCAACGAACTCAAGCGCTCGACGGACGCCAACTCGCGGACGCTTTCGCGCGTGCTCGATGATCTCCAAGAAAACGGCTTTGTCAGCCGGCGACTCGAAGAGGATGCACCGGTTGCAACCTACTACAGCCTGACTGACAAGGGCAAATCACTCTGTCCGGTTTTCGACGAAATCGAAGCCTGGGCCGACGACTGGCTGACTGAGTAGCGGCCCTATTGCTCAGCTGGCGGCTCCGATACTGCCTTGTCGGTGAGTGTGCCGTCAGCATTGACACTGATGGCAACAGCAGTATCGTTGTGACCGAGATGCACCTCGTGGTGAGTATGTCGGACGTGGGTTTCGGCCCACCGTCTTGCCGGCGGTTCGTCGAGATACCGGTCGCCGGCTGGACACTGTTGGCACCGAACCGTCCACGGCGTCACATCGTCTGGAAAATGTCCAGTATGTCGTTTGTGATCGAGCGCGAACTGCTCGAAGGCCTGGTTGCCGGCATACAGCGATTCAAGTTCGTACTCGAGTTCCCACGTTCGATCACACCGCGAACAGTAGACCGTTGGTGTGTTTTCGACCGGCTCATCGGGACTGGAGGCTGTTGCTCTGCCCGCACCGTCGTCGCCGGGTGTCCTTTCGTCGGCGTCGATCGGTTCATCAGTGCCATCGGCTGTCCCGTCGTCGCGGTCGTCTGGCGAGCGTGACACGGGTGATAGTTACGACGCGAGCTATTTGGCTCTGGCGAGCGGCGCTGGAGCCGAGTGACCCCCGCCGTGCCGGCTGACCCTCAGACGCAGCCGGGGAACGCTTCGCCCTGGATATGGACCGAATCAACCCAGTCAGGCAGTTCGTCGGCCGATTTCGTAAATCGCGATCGGGAGTTCATGTAGGACATGATGAGCGCCCGTCGCCAGCTATCGGTCGAGTTTGGGGCGGTATAATGCGGCACCAGACAGTGCGTAAACAGCACGTCGCCGGCGTCCATCGGGAGTTCGACGAGGTCGCTCTCGCTGTACTCGGTGTCATTGATGACGATATCCGTGTCGTACTCGTTTGTCTCATGGCCCAGAAAGCCGTCTTTGTGTGCGCCCGGAATCACCGTCATACAGCCGTTTTCCGGGGTTGCGTCGTCGAGGGCGATCCAGACGGTCACGTGGTCCATCGGCTGAATCGGATAGTAGGCGGCGTCCTGGTGGAGCCCCTTTTTGCTGCCGAATGATGGCGGTTTGAACATCGCCGCACTGCGGAGGAGTTTGAGATTCGGCCCCAACAGCTGTTCTGCGACGGCCGTGATCGTCTCGTTATGTGCGACGTCGGCGAAGACCTCGTCTTCTTGGACCATCCCGAGTCCCTCGAATTTCCGGACGGCATCGCCGGGGTCGTCGACGTCAAGTTCACCGCGTTCAACCCGTGGTTCGAGTTGCGAACTGAAGGTTTCGGGCTCGCGATCGCCGTGGGTGTACTCGCGGAGTCGCCCGAGAACGCCGTCGACGGTCTCAGTCGAGAGGGCATCTTCAACGACGAGATAGCCCTCGGTCTGGTACTGTTCGAACTGCGCGTCGGTAAGTTCCATACTGAACACTACGTGATATCGCCACCTAATAGCTTTATATCAGCGCGTCGCGGTGGCCATCACCGACCGCAACGACAAAGAGCCTCACACGACACCAGCAAGCAACGACGGATGGCAGACCTGTTGACGCACGCGCTGGTGGCCTACAGCATCGCGGTGATGCTTTCGTACCGGTATGACTGGCTCACCGCACCCTACGTGACCGTCTGTATGATGGGCTCACTTATTCCGGACATGACGAAGGTGAGTCTCGTCCTGTCGTCAGACGTAATCGAAGAGTGGCTCGGCGTTCCATTCGACTGGTTTGCCTTGCACACGGTCGGCGACTCGTTGGTTTCGGTGCTCGTCGGGACGGTCTTGGTTCCAGCCGAGTACCGCAAACGCGTCTTCGGGTTGCTTGCCCTCGGGGCCGCCTCGCACCTTCTTCTCGATGCACTGTTGTTGACACCGTCGGGGCATATGTCGCCGATGCTCTGGCCGCTGACCGACTACCAGTTCGCCATTCCGGGCTTTTATTTATCGAGTGATCGCTGGCCGGCGGTTGTTTCGGCGGGTCTTGCAGCCGTCGTCTGGTATGTTCGGTACCACCGGTATCCGCCAGCGTCGGACCGAAAGCCCGAACCAACTGATCGGTAACCAGCAGTACGCTGGATGGCTTCAATCAGGACGCGATCGTGTCGGCATGGTGCCACAATGGCTGTGACGGTTGACGTGGTTCGGTCGGTTGCGATGGCCCTTCAAGAACTTGAGCACCTCGACGAGGAGATGCGACACTGTATCGACAACTGTTTCGAAGCCGCCCAGGCCTGCGAATGGTGTGCGGATGCCTGTGCCGGCGAAGGCGAAGAGATGGCCCGCTGTATCCGGCTCTGTCGGGACGCCGCCGATATTACGGCGCTGCATGCGCGGTTTATGGCCCGACAGGCCGAATCGCACGCCCAGTTAGCCGGCCTTTGTGCGGATGTCGCCGAAGAGTGCGCCGACGAGTGTGCCAGCCACGACATGGATCACTGTCAGACCTGTGCAGAAGTCCTGCGCGAAAGCGTCGACAGCTGTCGAGAGATGGCGGCCTGAGCAGACACGCCTGAGACTGTCTCGCAGTAGCTGCCGGATAACAATATCGTGACGGCGGGGTTGTATAGTTGCGCGACGGTAGTGTAGTAGAATCACGCGGCCGTTCCACGGCCGTAACGCAGCGTGCAACTCCTGCCCGTCGCAGTGGGTTTTATATTTGGAATTTGGTCTCAAAGTAGCCTTCTACGTTCGAGAGGTCCTCGTCCGAAAGCGTCTGATCGAATATCATGAGTTCAGCGAGCTGGCCAGCAAAATACCAGTCAGGGTCGTCTTCTGTACGCTCCCATCGGCCGAGTTGAATGTCTCGATTTGACTGCAGATCGAGCGCTACCGGAGCACCTGCAACCGGCTCACCATTTACTCGGACGCGTACTTCCTCGCCGTCATATGCATGGACAAGAATAGCCCACTGATTATCGGTTTCGGGGCTAACGAAGTCGACATCTGCTTCGCCGAACTGCTGAGCACGCCAATGACCGCTTGAGTCGCCGCCGACAACACAGGTATCGACAGTGAACGTGCTGCAGGTGCGCATGGAGAACTCACCACCGGTCTCACCGGCTTCACCGATAGTCCACGTTCCACCGCGGTTGAATTCGGCAACGTTGATAACGGCGAAAACGACCATACCAGTGTCCTCATCGAGATTGAGATCGCTTACATCGCGTTCAAGCCGCAAGAACTCACCACTCGTCTGTGCTGGATCAGTGGTGTCTTGATTCTGGCCATCGAACTGCAGTGCTGGTTGGCCATTAATCGCGTTCGAGACGAGTAACGGGCGAGCGGTTGCCGTCGACTGTGTAGCGTGGAAGTTGTTAGGCCCGCTGTCGTACCACCGCGTTACTCGGCCGTCACTGTCGGTGTCAACGTCGCCTGCATCCAACCAAAGCGCACAATTGTTTTCAGAGATCGTCGTATAGACATCGTCGAACGTCGGTGGTTCGTAGGTGAACGTCTGGAAGCCCGGACACTGGGTTCGGTCAAAGAGGTCAACCTCCTCGGCCGATTCAAGTTCGCCCGCAAAGCCGAGCATGAGCGTTGCCGTTGTCAGCGCGAGCAAGACGACAATAACGAGCATCAAAGCGATGCCGACAACCGGTGAAATGCTTCGGTCATCGGTGGAGGGCAGATTCATTCAATTGCTCCGACTGATTCGTAAAACAACTGGTTGTATTATTAGTCTATCTGTGGGAATGAAAAAGAACGCAGCTAACAGCGCTTTTGAAATACCAATCTGAACTCATCAGTGACGACAGAATCGCTCGCATCCCATAGTACCCGTGGTGATGAGACTCACGTCTCCTGAGTATAATGACCGGTAAGAATTGGCTGGGGAGGTCTGCGCCGTTTGCAGTGATGGGCCGACACGGATTTGAACCGCGGACCTCCCGGTTATCAGCCGAGCGCTCAACCTGACTGAGCTATCGGCCCAACGTGGCGCATCTTCAGGTAGCGGTGGGTTCTGTTTAACAGTTTCCTTTTCAAACAGCGGCTACGTCAGTCGATTTCACGCGATAGACTCACACAGAGCCAGGTGAGCATTACGACTCGGAAGCACCATCGCGACGTGACTCATCGCGCTCTTCGTCGGCCCGCTCGAACTCGACATCAACGATGTCGTCGTCGGCCTGCCCATCCCCCGTCGCCGACTCGCCACTGGAGTGACCATCGAACGGCTCGCCGCCGAACTGGCCGCCGGAAAATGGGTCGGCTCCGGTGGCTCCGGCGGCCTTCTCTGGATCGGGAAAGCCGAACGTCCAGACCTTTCCGCTCGCGAGTCCACCGGTCTGTTTGTCGAGATACGGAACGACGACCCAGCGTTTGAGCGCCGCGCGGATCGGATACCGCGTAATCGGCACGACAAGCAGAAAGCCGATCAGGTCAGTCACAAGTCCGGGAGTCAGCAAAAACGCCCCCGAGGTGATCAACAGCCCGCCATCGAGCAGTTCGTTCGTCGGTGCCGACCCACTGGCTAGCTTTCGCTGGAACCGCCGGAGCGTGTTTCGGCCCTCCGCTCGGACAAGGATCATACCAATAAGACCGGTGAGGACGACGAGTGCGATCGTCTGGAGCCAGGTCAACAGCCCCCAGCCAACAATCGCTACGAGGACAAACGAGTCCACAAGCGGGATGAGCAGCAACAACGCGAGCAGATAGCGCGTTCGCATACCTCTCTTTTGACCACGGCCATCTATAACCTCTTTCGTCGCGGCCGCTGGCTGACGACCCGCTGCCGAAGGCCTTAGCACCCAGCCGACCGGAGGCCTTCGTATGAACGATAGGACGGATTCGACACGGGTCAACTGGCGGCCGTGGGGTCCAGCAGCCTTCGGGGAGGCCGAACGAACCGCCAAGCCGATCCTGCTCTCGCTGACCGCAACCTGGTGTGGGGCGTGTCACGAACTGGACGCCCGAACCTACGCCGAGCCACGCATCGCCGCCAACATCAACGACAGTTTCGTGCCGATCCGTGTCGATATCGACCGTAACCCGCGCGTCCGCGAACGGTACAATATGGGCGGCTTTCCGACGGTCGCCTTTCTCACTCCGACCGGCAAATTACTGACAGGCGCAACCTATCTCAGTCCCGATAGCATGCGACAGGTCGTCGATCGGATCCGGGAGCTGTGGAGTGAAAAAGGGGCAGCCGCCGGCCGAATTCCGCGTGCACTGGCCGACGAGCCAACACCGGCCGGCGAACTCTCATCTCGGATCGAAGAACATCTCGCTGGCCAGCTAACCGACCAGTTCGATCCGGTCTACGGTGGCTGGGGCAGCGACGCCAAATTTCCCCTGCCGCGAACCATCGAATTTGCACTCAAACGCGAGCCACAGCAGGCTCGACAGACGCTCGATGCGATCGCACAGCACCTCTATGATTCGGTCGACGGCGGCTTTTTCCGGTTTGCCACCAGCAATGACTGGTCGGGTGTCCGCCACGAGAAAGTTTTGGAGGCCAACGCCGCACTCACTCGCGCCTTTGCGAACGGCTATCTGTATACCGGCGAGAGCGCCTATCGCGACCCCGCGAAAAAGACAATCGGCTACCTGACCGATACGCTGTGGACCGGTGTCGCCATCGGGGGGAGCCAGGGCCCCGGACAGGGGGCGGGCTACTACAGTTTGCCAGCCGACGAACGAGCCGCACAGCCGAGCCCGCGGACGGATCTCACGGTTTTTGCCGGGGGAAACGCGCTTGCGGCCGACGCGCTCTTGACCTACTACGCCTACACCGACGACGCGGATGCCCGCAAGTACGCCGAGCGGATTCTCGATGCCATCGAGACCGATCTGATCGACACCGAAAGAGGCGTTGTCACCCGGTATCGCGCTGGCGACGAGACAGGCGAAACGCACCTCCTCGAAGACGCCGCTCGGGTTGTCACCGCGTGGTGTCGGGCCCGACAGGTACTCGGCGACGAGGCGTATACCGATGTGGCGAGCCGCGTTGCCGACGAAACGCTTGCGACACTGGCTGCTGAGGGGGCGTTTCGCGACGGCCCGCCAGCCGGTGAAGGACTCTGTGACCGTCCACTCTATCCGATTGATGCGGCCATGGAGTTCGCCGACGGCCTCGTTGATCTGGCTGCACTGACTGGCGAAATGCGCTACCGCGAGGCCGCAGTCGACGCCGTCGAAGCCTTCGCGGGCGCATGGGACCGACTCGGCGTCCAAGTCGCCCACTATGGAAGCGTGGCTGGACGGCTGACGAACGACACACTCGTCATCGAGGTCGGTGGCGACCCCGGCTCGGACCTTCACCGTGCAGCCCTCAGAGTGGCCGATCACGAAAAAGTCGTCATCCCGAATGCCAAGAGCCTGGCTGCAGGCACCGCAGCCGTTCGCCACAGCGATACCAGCCCAGCATCAACACCCGATGAACTGCTCGAACAGGTGTCAGCACAGATTCCATCTCCCACAGAATAAACTGCCGGTGTGTTTTTACTGTGTGACTGATATGGAGTGGTATGGCAAGCCTACGCGATTTGGGGCTTTCTGAGTACGAAGCCCGGTCGTACCGATCCCTCCTCCGCACAGGACCGACAACTGCAAAAGAGTTGTCACGGACGAGCGACGTGCCGATGGGACGGATTTACGATGTTCTCAACAGCCTCGAGCAGTACCGCCTGATTCGGAGTCAGGCCGCCAGTCGGCCAAAAAAGTACGTTGCCGTCGAGGCGGATATCGCGCTGGACCGACTACTTGCGGACAAAAAACAGGAACTCGATACCCGTGCTGAACAGTACGAAGGTATCGTCGAGACACTGCTTGAGGAAATCGATACCACAGAGCCCGTCAACGGCCAGTTTTGGACGGCCGCTGTCGGCGCTGAGGAGACGCTCGAACTCCTGTTAGAACGGATCGCGGCCGCCGAAGACGAACTTATCTACGTTGCAGGTTCGCCGGCCTCCGGCGTCGACCTTCGGAGTGCAAGCGACCGGGTCGTCACCAAACTCAAAGCGGCGCTCGAGCGCGGTGTCGACATTGAACTACTGATGACGCCGTCGTTAGTCGATAACCTCCCTGAGCGTGTTGGCCGGCAGTATAATTCGCAGCTCGCCTCCTACTCGAATTTCGAAGTTCGAACACACGAGTCTGTCGACGGAACATTCAATCTTATCGATGGAGTTGAAGTCTGTCTGGAAGTGCCGAATCCGCTCGATCCACAGCAGGCGTTCGCGATGATCAATCTCAAAGATCAGCAGTTTGCCGGTGACGTTCGGGAGGTGTTTACCCCGCGGTGGGAGCGGGCGACGCCGCTTGAGTGGCCCTGACGTGAGGCGTCAGCGTCGCGTTCGACTCGAATGTTAGACGGTGCCGTTGAGTTCGGCTCGAAGCTGTCCGAGCGTAACCTCGCGTTCGGCGTGGGCGTTGTGTTGGTGAATCGATTCGTCATTTGATTGTTTGATCCGTACAACAGCCTCGTCTGCGAGATGATCGAACTCTTCGACGGCCCCTTCTGCAAGCGCTCGAACGCAGTCTTCGACGAATTTGGCGTCCGAGTGCGCCTCGAAGGTCATGTGATCTTCATCGGGCCGTTTGGCGAGGTTGTAGATCCGCGCGCTCATCGAGTCGCGGGCGATGTCGATAATGTCGCCGAGATCAACGTCCGGACTGCCCTTGCTCGTGACGGTGAGTGTCGCATGACCTCGCTGGGAGTGTCCAGGCTGTGGGACGCGCTCGAGGAACTGGTCGATGATTTCGCGGTCGACATCGAGATTTTCGAGTTCGTCTCGCGCACGCGACTCGGACATACCCTGTGAGCACGGACAGACAGTCATTCCGGTGACTTCCGCACCGATTTCCTCGTGGGTTCCCTCGTCGGTTGCGGTTGCACTCGCGATGATCGTCGCGGTGTTCTGGGTCTGTCTGCCGCTGGCGGGTGTTTCTTCTTTGGTGATCAGCTCGGCGGTCATCCGGACTTCGGCCGTCGAGGTGTAGTCGTGTTTCGAAAGGAGGCGTTCGGCCGTCTCCCCACAGACATCCTCGACCCGGTAAGCCTCGGCCTCGGTCGTTTCTTCGAGGATTTCGTCAATGACCTCCATGTTACGACTCATGTCGATTCCTTTTCGACCACCTGGGAGGTCGACGAAGACTTCGAACTCAGCCATAAGCACAATCGGCCGCTTGTCGGGCCGTGCGAGTTTGACTAATTTTTCGACACCTGTGACGCCAACCTGACTGAGCCCGACGGCAACTTCCGGCCGTGTCGCCTGCACATCGGGCAGCTGATGACTCATTAACCGTGTTAGGGCCGTCACCTGATTAGGACTTTCGGTCGGTCAAACTCGTTTGGTGAGTGACAATCGGTTACGTCGGCGAGCGCCGACACTCAGGGCCAATCGTCGCGCGTTTCTTCGGTGAAAAAGTCCTCGTCAGCAGACGACTCGGCGAGCTCCCAGTCGGCAGCCGAGGCGGCATTTTCCAGTGGAAGATACTCCCAGCCGGTCTCTTCGGCAATCGCAGCGTCGTCGTCATCAATCCCGATGAAGACGTGTCGGTCGGTATCGAACTGGCCAGCTACGTTTTCGAGACTCTCGACGACCCCGCGGGGCCCCGAGAAGAAGTCCTGTCTAACCCGGTGTTTGCGCGTAAAGTTCGTGACGACGTACGTTGGCTTTTCGCTGACGACACCGACATATTTCGTCCACTGTCGGGCATCCGCAAAAACGGCACCGGGGTCTTTGAGCGACTGTAACGCCGAAAGTTCAAACGCCAGCGTCATCTCGCCGGAATCGTTTCCTCCATCCATATATCCAGTCATACACCGCAACGGCCGAAAACCGCTTCGCTTCAGTGGCTCGATTGGGTCGAGCACTCAAAGAGACTGCCCGGGAAAAACCGCTTACTGTTCTTGGACCGCAGCGATGTCGTCGGCGCTAAAGGACTCCTTGAGGAGTGTCTCGGTCTGCTCGCAAACCGGAACCTCCTCGCGCATGAGTTTCTTCAACCCGCTCTGTGGGGCGAGATCGCCGATCAGGACCCCGCCGACGATCTTGCCGTCTTTGAGTGCAACCCGTCGCCACTCGGTCTCGGAGTATTTTTTCGAGACGTACTCGTCGCCGATCGTGGGATGGCCGAACGAAAGGAACGGGAAGTCGAAGTGAGTAATCGAGTACGACGAGACCCAGCGGAAGCCCTCGCTTTCGGGGGAGATCATGTTTTTCGCCGCAATCGTTCCCTGCTCTTTCGCCGAGCCCCACGAGCCGTTTTGAGCCAGTTCGCCGAGAATAACATCGTAGAATCGCGTGAGGTCGCCCGCCGCGTAGATGTCCTCGTTGCTCGTCTGCATGTATTTGTCGACGATGATCCCGTTGTCCTGCTCGATATCGAGTCCGTAGAGCAGTTCGGTATTGAAGTTGAGCCCGATGGCAATGCCGACGAAGTCCGATTCGAACCGCTCGCCGTTGGGGTCGATCGTGGCGACAACGTGGCCATCCTCATCAGTCTCGAAGTGGTCGACACCGCTGTCGAAGACCGGGGTGACACCACGTTCGCGCATGGCTTCGTGCATGATTTCTGCGCCTTCCTCATCAAGCGCATACCGCCACCAGCAGTCCCCGCGCATGAGGTAGTTGCCCGGTACCTCTTGAGCCCCACAGATTGCTGCCAGATCGATACCGAGCAGGCCCGCACCGATGATCGTTGCCGACTCGGCGGTTTCGATGTTTTCACGGATTGCCCGCGCGTCCTGGAAGGTCCAAAAGTGGTGGATGCCGTCGGCATCAGCGTTCTCGACCGGCAACTGGGTGGGCGTACCACCGGTTGCAATCAGGAGTTTGTCGTACTCGATGGTCTCGCCGTCGTGCGTCGAGACGGAGTGGCCATCGGGATCGATGTTGGTAACGAGCGTGTTCAGTTTCAGTTCGATATCGCGATCATCGTACCAGCTTTCGTCGTGGATCGAGATCGGCGCTTCCGGAAGCTTGCCTTTCGCAAACTCTTTGATCAAAATACGGTTGTAGAGGGCCTCTCCCTCGTCCGTGATAACGGTCACGTCGGCCTCGGGAGCTTCCTCGCGCAGGGTTTCTGCTGCGGAACTGCCCGCGATCCCGTCGCCGATGATCACGTACGACTCTGTCATACGTCGCCGTTTGTAGGCGCGGGGTAAAGTCGGTTGCTATCGACGAGAACAATCATGATAGTCGTTCACAGAGTGCTGTCGGCAAAAATCTGACAGCAGTTGAGACAGAACCGGCGGGTCCGGACACGCACGTCGTGGGCTTCAAGCCTGTTGATCCCCTACTCACCATACGATGAAAATCCGTCAGAATCTGCGTCACTGGGCCGCGAAAAAAGCGTTGACAACCCCGGTTATCGGCGAGATCGCGAATAACAAGCTCGTCGATATGCATACGGACATCTTTCTCAACAAGGCCGACGAGGCCGCCCGCGAGGATCGCCGGGCGCATCTGGACGGCTTTTTCGATGCCACGATGGACACCTACGTCGCCGCCCTCGAAGCGGGCTTTCCAGAGGCCGAGGCCCGCGAAATCACGCACATTCAGGCCAACTTCGACTTTTTCAATCACGGCTGGACCGAAATGATGGAGATTCCCGCCGAAGAGTTCGAAGCCCACTTCCGCCGGTATGAATCGTTTTTCAAACGGTACGGAATCACCGTCGACGACCCGCTCGGCGAGTTCCGTCCCGCCGGTGGAATTCCCGACGCACCCGAAACGCCCGAAAAACGGGATCAGCCGGCGTACGAAAACGCGATTGCCGGCTTTAGCGACGATGTCTACGTCGAAGACGGCGAAGGCGAACTCCACGTCGGCGGTGGAACCGACGAGCCCGCCGATGTCGACCCGACGACCGCCCCAGGGCTCGACGACGTTGATGTCGACGGCGCGGCCGACAAAGACGCCGCCGACAGCTAAGTCCGACGGCAGCTAACAGCGAAATCCGACAACAGCCGACAACGCGAGATTTAACGGCGTTGCTCGCGAATCACCTTCTATGGCACAACCACGCGTCCCGGGTGGACGCGGCGAGACGCTCGAACTGCCCTGCGGGGAGACCGTCCAGCTCAATGCGTTCGACCTCGGCATGCGGGAGTTCGACTGCGACTGTGGGGAAACCCACGGCGTCGTAATGGATGTCCATCCGCCCGACCGGTTTCTCCCGGAATTTCTCGTAGCCGTCCTCCAGGAGGCAATCGAAACGACAAGCGCCGAAATGCCCGAGTTTGGTACCCCACACCTGCTTGGTATTGTTCTTGAAGAATTTCCCGAATTAGTCCTTGCCCACGACGCAACCGAGGATCAAGAAGTCGGCTTTGCAATGCTCTGGGTGACTGATTTCGACTCGCGGAAACTCCACGAGATTATCGTCGAACTCGTCATCGAACTTATGGAACATGCCGTCAGTCACGCTGCAGATACTGCCGCACTCACCGAGTTCGAACAGCAGATGCACGAGTTCGATGTCACAGCCTTCGTCGAGGAGTATCGGAGCCAACGAGATCTCAGCGAAGACGATCTGTACGCCTAACCACTAATGCTGTATTGAGTTATCCTCAAAAAGCCGACACAGTTGAGCTGGCGATAAACGGTTGTATGGGCACGCCAAGCGACTATTCGTGATAGTGTCTGACAGCTGTCGCACATAGAACTAAACAGGTGCTCCCCGTGAACCGTGTATGCATGCCACACACTCGGAGTTCGAACAGTTAGCGGGTGTGCTCGCAGCGGCCGATGAACCACTGACTGCACGAGAAATTCTCCACGCACTCAACGAACAGGGAGAGACGGCGTTCGAAAGTACACACCAGATTGCGACTGTGTTGGGCCGGTGGGCCAAACAGGGTGTCGTCCGTGTTCAAGCGAGCCGACCCTACCAGTATCAGCTTACCGAGACCGCGTGAGTGCTGTTCACGTGGCTCACTAAGCGGTACTTATCCACAGTTCGAGCTCACAAAAACAGGCTATGGGTTGGCTAACGATATGGACTGACCGCGTAGTCGACCCAATGGCACCGGCAATCGTTCATTTTACCGTTGGATTCGTCGCCGTCTTGGCTGTTGTATGGCTGCTTCCACTCACTCGCTACCGACTCACCGCCGCCTTTCTCGGTGGAATCTGGGGAGTTGCGCCCGACGCCCACCACCTTTTCGATGGCAGTCGTGGCGAACGCATCCGCGAGCTCCATGACAGTTCAACCGCCGATGTATTCTTTTTTCACTATACGCTTGATCAGCCGTGGTTCCGCGCACACGAAGTAGAACTCACTTTTGTCGCACTCGCCGCACTCGGTGTGGCGTTCGTGCTCTATGATTGGCGCTTTGGCCAACGGTCGCCAACGGTAACGCTCACTGGCTCGACGCAGGACACCGCCGAAACCGACCGCGACCGACTCTAGGGACTACCTGACATGCGAGGTGGTACCGCACTACTTTCGAAATTCGGAAAAACGCTACGGATCTCGCAATTTATCGTCGGCCTTATTACGATGAACGTACTTCGCAGGGACAATGAGCGACGAGACGGCCGGTGAAGACCGGACAATCCTACTTATCGGGAGCGGACCAATTCAGATTGGACAGGCCGCAGAGTTCGACTACTCGGGCGCACAGGCGTGTCGAGCGTTACAGGAGGAGGGCGCACGGGTCGTGCTCGTCAACTCCAATCCGGCAACGATTATGACCGATCCGGAGATGGCCGACGAGGTCTACATCGAGCCAATCACGACCGACGCCATCAGCGAAATTATCCGCAAAGAGCGACCAGATGGCGTTATCGCCGGGCTTGGCGGACAGACGGGGCTCAACGTCACCGCCGAACTCGCCGAAGAGGGAGTTCTCGAAGCGTACGATGTCGACATCATGGGTACGCCCCTGGATACGATTTACGCAACCGAAGACCGTGATCTTTTCCGTCAGCGGATGGAGTCGATCGGCGAACCGGTTCCGAAATCGACGACAATCAAGCTGTCCGAGGGCGAGTCAGTCACCGACTTCGATGCTGGCGCACTCCGCGATCGCGTCGAACAGGCCGTCGACGATGTCGGGGGCCTCCCAGTCATCGCACGAACGACCTACACCCTTGGTGGCTCGGGGTCGGGGATTGTCCACGAGTTCGAGGAACTCGTCGAGCGCGTCCGCAAGGGGCTACGCCTGTCGCGCAACAGCGAAGTACTCATCACCGAATCGATTGCCGGCTGGGTTGAACTCGAATACGAGGTGATGCGGGATGCAGACAACTCCTGTGTCATCATCTGCAACATGGAGAACATCGATCCGATGGGCATCCACACCGGAGAGTCGACGGTTGTCACCCCCTCGCAGGTTATTCCCGACAAAGCCCACCAGAAAATGCGGGATTCGGCACTCAAAGTCATCCGTGAACTCGGTATTCAGGGCGGCTGTAACATCCAACACGCCTGGCATGACGATGGCACACCGGAGGGAGAGTACCGCGTTGTCGAGGTCAACCCCCGTGTCTCTCGGTCTTCGGCACTCGCCTCGAAAGCAACCGGCTACCCGATCGCCCGGGTGACCGCAAAGGTCGCACTCGGCAAGCGGCTCCACGAAATCACCAACGAAATTACCGGCGAGACGACCGCCGCCTTCGAACCCGCAATCGATTACATTGTCACCAAGGTGCCACGGTGGCCGATAGACAAGTTCGAAGACGTTGATTTCGAACTCGGAACCGCGATGAAGTCGACCGGAGAGGCAATGGCGATCGGCAGCACGTTCGAGGAATCGCTGTTGAAAGCCCTCCGATCATCGGAGTACGATCCGGCGGTCGACTGGGTCGATGTCGATGACGAGACGCTCGAAACCGAGTATCTCGAACGCCCCTCGCCAGACCGACCCTACGCCATCTTCGAGGCTTTCGACCGCGGTTACACCGTCGAGGACATCATGGACCTCACGGGAATCAAACAGTGGTACGTCGAACGCTTCAAGCGCGTGACCGACTCGGTGCAGGCGGCCCAAAAGGGTGACTTCACGCCTGCTGCGGTTGCTGGGCACACCAATGCGGAAGTCGCGGCTGTTGCCGGCGGCTCGACGGATGTCGATACTGTCGAACAACAGGTACCGGGGCGAACCTACAAGCAAGTCGATACCTGTGCGGGAGAATTCGCCGCCCAGACGCCATACTACTACTCGGCGCGACTGCCCGAGTTCCAGACCGGCCCACTTCTCGGTGATGCGGCCGCCGGTGAACTCCGTGTCGACAAGGATATCGAAAGCGTCGTCGTGGTCGGTGGCGGCCCGATCCGTATCGGCCAGGGTGTTGAGTTCGATTACTGTTCAGTCCATGCGATTCAGGCGCTCCGCGAACTCGGAATCGAAGCCCACGTCGTCAACAACAACCCTGAGACGGTCTCGACTGACTACGACACCTCAGACGGGCTGTTTTTCGATCCGATTTCCGCCGAAGAGGTCGCCGACGTTATCGAGGCGACCGGTGCAAACGGTGTCATGGTCCAGTTTGGCGGACAGACCTCGGTCAACATCGGCGAACCGCTACAGGCCGAAATCGACCGTCGCGGACTCGACTGTGAAGTTCTCGGGACGACCGTTGAGGCGATGGACCTTGCGGAGGACCGCGACCGGTTCAACGCGCTCATGGACGACCTTGGCATTGCACAGCCACAGGGTGGGACCGCAACCTCGAAGTCCGAGGCGCTCGAACTCGCCCACGAAATCGGCTATCCCGTGCTCGTCAGACCGAGCTATGTGCTGGGTGGTCGCGCAATGCGGGTTGTCCACGACGACGCCGAACTCGAACACTACATCGAGGAGGCGGTTCGTGTCTCGCCTGACAAGCCTATTCTCGTCGACCAGTTCCTCGACAACGCGGTTGAACTCGATGTCGACGCTGTCGCCGATGGCGACGATGTCTTGATCGGCGGTATTATGGAGCACGTCGAAAGTGCGGGTGTCCACTCGGGCGACTCAGCCTGTATGATTCCGCCACGGTCGCTAAGCGACGAGACGCTGGGTCGCGTCCGCGAAGTCACCGAAGGAATCGCCGAGGCGCTCGAAACCGTTGGCCTGCTCAACGTCCAGCTTGCGGTCAAAGACGGCGAAGTCTACGTGCTCGAAGCCAACCCGCGGTCCTCGCGAACCGTGCCGTTCGTCTCGAAAGCAACGGGCGTACCGATTGCGAAACTCGCCGCCAAAGTCATGACCGGGACGTCGCTCGCCGACCTCGCAGTCGACGAGCAGATTCCCGAACAGACCAGTGTCAAAGAGGTCGTCTTGCCCTTCGACCGCCTGCAGGGCTCGGACCCACGACTCGGTCCCGAAATGAAATCCACCGGCGAGGTCATGGGCAGCGCCGACAGCTTCGGAAAGGCCTACGATAAGGCCCAGAGCGCGACCAACAAATCGATTCCACGGTCGGGAACGGTTGCACTGGACCTCTCTGACGAGATCTTCCCGGATCCAGATACCGATGCTGGCGAGGAGTTGGCCGCCGGCTTTGGCGAATTCTTCGAATTCAGCGACGCCGTCGACCTCGTTGATGCGGCGCGCAAAGGCGAAATCGACCTGATTGTCTCTCGGGATCGCAAGCTGCTCGAAATCGCTGTCGAAGAGGAGCTAACGTACTTTTCGACACCCGCCAGCGCGAAGGCCGCACTTGAGGCGCTTCGCGCGGCTGATGAGCCGCTCGACGTGGTCTCGATTTCGAACCGGCCAAAGCGGACCGCCAAGTGGGGTAACTAACGGAACGGTCCGGGCAAAAACGGTGTTGTCCGTCCGTGACCGTCGCGACTGGAAAGCCTGTTGAAAGGCTGAATAGCCAAATTGACCGTACTGTCGGGAAAATATTTTATTGCAATCAGTCAAAATAGAGTCTATGAGCCGACGCACTGGTCCTCCCGGCAGAGAGACAGCCGTCGCGGCATCGACAGCGCGCCGCTCGTGGTATGGCTATGGCTCGATCGCTCGCATCGAAAAAAGTCGGTTTGGCCGAATGCTCAACGACGCCACTCGGATCTATGCCGAGGTTGCGTTGTTCGGCCTGCCGACCCTCTTGTACATTATGGATGCTCCAGCAGCCGGCTGGTTCGATGCGAAAGCAACCGGACTCGTCGCCCTGGTGACGATGACTGTTGTTGGAACACTCATTCGAACCGGGACAATCCGGCCGCTCGCAACCCAAACAGACGGCTGGGTAACGTTGACGCCGTGGCTCTTGGTGCTCCGAGCGATCTATTTCAACGTCGCACTCGTGGTCGCAATCTTCGGTGGCGTGGCGGTCGGGACGTTCCTCGGAAGCTGGCCGAGCGGGCTGCTATGGGCCGGTGCAGTCGGAATAGCCGCGATGCTTGCGTTCCCACGCTGCGGGCAGACGTGGCTCCAGTGGATCCGAGCCCGGTACTGAGTACGCGATCGCACGTTTTCGGGGGCCAGGCCGTGTTACGATAGTTTTCCGAGTGCTTCAAAAAAGTCCGCGACCGGCCCGGCGAGTCGGACCGGTGGCTCCGCCCGCGAAACAGTGATTTCGGCGGGGACATCGAGGCGGTGAGGCCGTCGGCCGTCGGTGACAACGACTGTCTCGTCGGCATTGGATACTGAAATCGTAACCTCACAGTCGCCGGCGACGACCAACGGCGGCATCCCGTCGACCCCACACATTTCGTTGACAATGAGTCCCCCGATTGAGGGATGGACAAGCGGTCCGCCCTCGCTGAGATTGTAGGCTGTACTCCCGGTTGGTGTCGCAATCATAACCCCGTCGGCGTGCCCCTGCGAGTACGGCGAGCCGTCGATTTCAACGCAAAAGGTTGCCCCGCCGCCGTGGCCGCGACGCGGGCCGCTGACGACGATTTCGTTGACTGCGGGAACGCTTTCGAAGTCCCCGCAGGTCGCGGTGAGCCGGGGGGCCTCACGAACCTCGTGAGTACCGTTGGAGAGCGATTCGACTTCCGCACGGACGGCATGAACCGCGTTTTCCGGTCGGACAGCATTGAGAAAGCCGACTTCACCGAGATTGACGCCCAAAATCGGGGTTCCACCGGCAGCCCGTGCAGCAAAGAGAAAGGTTCCGTCGCCACCGATGGAAACAACGAGATCACACTCGTCGAAGCCCTCAACGGCCGCAGCCGATTCGGGCCGCTCAAGCGCGCTGGCAGTCGCGGTATCCAGCCGGCAGGCGACCTGTTCGTCGGTGAGTGCCACCCACAGCGAGTCGGCGACGGCTGCAGCCCGGTTATTACCCCGTTGGGCGACGATTCCGACCTCCATGCCCGGCGTTGACGCTATGATACCAAAAGCCCTGCGTAGCCGGATTCGACAGGCGATAGTCAGCCACGGGGAACATTCATACTGGTTGCCGTTCTTACTCGGGTATGAGCGATGTCTCACCACGGCCGCCGGTGGTCTCTCTAGCCGGTCGAGGCTCCCGACGACTGCGAGGTGAGCGACAGTGAGCGAGCGAGATGATGACTGGTTCGAACAGGCGCTGCGTGAGATTGATGACGAGTCGACAGCTGCTGGGGACGGATCGGACACCGAAGAAGACAAGCGCGAAAATAACACCGAAACAGCACCTAAAACCGAGACTGAAGACCGAAAGCAAATTGAACAGGAGTCGGCAGGTGGTGACCACAGCGGTGAACCAACAGCCACCGGCGAACCAACACTCGAAGACCGGGTGACGAACCTTGACGAGACAGCCGACGATGTCAGCGTTGACGACGCCAGCGGCGATCTCACCGACAAGGCAGTCGACTCAACAGCCCCTAGTGCGCGACCGGATGCCGAAAGACAGACTGCAGATTACGACTTCGGCGGGACACAGGCCGGCGACGGCGACTTCAGCGGGACACAGGCCGGCGACGGCGACTTCAGCGGGACACAGGCTGCCAGCGATGACGACTTCGGCTTTGGTGACTTCGGCGCTGGTGAGACAGCCGGTGGAGATGCCCCCGGCGGAATGCAGGCCAGCGGCGGTGATGAGTTCGGCTTCGGCGACTTCGGAGCCGGCGGTGGGGGGCCATCGCAACCCCCTTCGACCGACTTCGACGATGACGACTTCGAGTCAGATATCGACCGGATCAAACTTGGAATCGACGGCCTTGACGACATGATTCTCGGCGGTGTTCCCGACCGCTCGCTGCTGAGCGTGATCGGTAGTGCTGGAACCGGCAAGACGACCTTCGGGCTGCAGTTTCTCAACCAGTCGCTCTCGAACGGCGAGCGAGGTGTTTTTATTACGCTCGAACAGAGCGAGGAGGCCGTCCTCTCGACGGCCGAGGAAATGGGCTGGCCGTTTAGAACGTATCAAGACGAAGGGCTGTTGTCGGTCGTCGTTCTCGACCCCGTCGAAATGGCAAACAGCCTTGCAAGCATCCGAAACGACGTCTCTCGGGTTATCCGAGATTTCGGTGCCGAACGACTCGTGTTGGACTCGGTCTCACTGTTGGAAATGATGTACGACCACCCAGCGCGCCGTCGGAGCGAGGTGTTCGGGTTTACCCGGTCGCTCAAAAGCGCCGGAGTGACGACGATGTTGACCTCGGAGGCCAACGAGGAAATTCCGTACGTCTCGAAACATGGCATGGTCGAATACCTCACCGACGCAGTTTTTTTCCTCCAATATGTCCGGACATCGAATTTCCAAGAAACGCGCCTAGCAATTGAAATTCAAAAAATTCGCAACGCCAACCATTCGCGTGAAAAAAAGCCCTATGAGATCACTAACGAAGGGATCAGCGTCTACCAACAGGCGAATATTTTCTAGTTCGGGCGCTATCGAGATGACTAACGCAAAGTGAGAATACCGGACAATAACCCGGTAAAAACCGTTTTTCCGTCGAGTATACTCCCTATATATTAGAG
>CAZCYW010000023.1:12741-43305 GCA_964503105.1 uncultured Haloferacaceae archaeon | reverse complement strand
CGGATTTTATTTGTAAATCTCAACAATCAATGGATTCAGTAGAAGTAACCAAATATGTTGATAACTGATAGGTGATTCACTGCAAGACTTGCGCTCACAGTCTCGCAGATAACCACGCTCAGTCGGCGTTCGCCTGCCAGTTTCGAACCGTATCGGCACCGACACCGTCGACCTCACCCGCCAGATCATCCGGGTCGGCGTCTTTCAGCCCTTTGACGTCCTCGATGCCGGCGGTTTTCAGTTTTTCAGCCGTCTTTTCGCCGATTCCTTTGACGCTTTCGAGCTCCGAGCCGTTCTGTCGGGCCTGGAACTCCCGGTAGTTACAGATCGGACAGCCCAGCTCCCAGGGCTCGCGATCATCGTCCTCGTAGTGGATCACGAGTTCGGGCAGGTCGTGTTCTGCACAGTGGTCATCGGTGACTTCGATTTCGCCGCGGCGCGGCAGCGGCAGTGAATACTCACAGTCGGGATAGCGCGTACAGCCAACCAGCCGCGAGCCGTTGCGGAGCCGTTTGATTGCCAGCTCGCCGTCGTGTTCTTCCCCACACTCAGGACAGACGCCGATGATTTCGTCGTCCTCCTCGTCGGCCTCGTCGGCCTTACACTGCGGACAGCCGTGAGTGAACGTTTTGCGGCCAGCCAGCATTTTGACCGATCGGAGCCCGTGTTCCTCACACTCGTCTTCGAGCAGCAGCGGTTTGCCAGTCGATGGCAACGGCAGCGTGTAGGTACAGTCTGGATAGCCGTTGCAGCCGATGAAATACGAACCGTACCGACTTTTTCTGATCAGTAGGTCGTCGTCACACTCCGGACAGGGCCCAATGGTCTTGTCGGCTTTCAACGAGTCCTGAATCTGTTTGCCGATTGCTTCGCGGGAGTCGGTCAGGTCGTCGAACACCGCCCCGAGCAGCCGTTTCGACTCCGCTGTGACCTCGTCGAATCCTTTGTCGCCGGCGGCAATCGCCTGCATGTCGGCTTCGAGCTGGGCGGTCATGTCTTCGGAAACGACCTGATCGGCGAAGTCCTCGGCAGCCTCGACGACGGCGCGGGCGAGCATGGTTGGCCGTGGTGGGTCGTTTTCGAGATAGCCCCGGTCGTAGAGCTTTTCGATGGTGTGGTGTCTGGTCGACTTCGTTCCGATTCCCATTTTTTCCATCGTCTCGATCAGCCGTGACTGGCCGTAGCGACGCGGTGGCTGGGTCTGTTTGTCCTCGATCCGGGTCTCGGTAATCGAGAGCTGTTCACCCTCCTCGACATCCGGGACGTGCGTTTCGGACTGACTGAAGTACGGATAGACCTCGTGATAACCCGCCTCGATAAGCCGTTTGCCGTTGGCTTTCAGTCGGAGGTCTTCGGCACCGCCGGCGTCGGCGCTGGTCGTCGCCGCAACTCGAGCGACGACCTTCAGGTGTTCCCAGGTCGCATCGTCGGCGACCGTCGCGAAAAACCGCCGGACGACGAGTTCGTAGACCTCCCACTCGTCCGCCGAGAGCTCGCCGCGGTTCGGCAGCTCGCCGGTCGGATGGATTGGCGGGTGGTCGGTCGTCTCCTTGTCGCCAGCCGTTGGTTCGATATCGTCGGCCTCAAGCAGCAGCTCGGCGTGCTCGCCGAAGGTTGTGTCGTCGACGAATGCACCCAGTAACTCTCGTGGATCGAGGTCTTCGGGATAGACCGTGTTGTCGGTTCGCGGGTAGGTAAGATAGCCAGCCGTGTAGAGGTCCTCCGCAATGCTCATCGCCCGTTTTGCCGAGTAGTTGAGCGAGCCGGCAGCGCGAATGAACTGCGTCGTATTGAACGGAGCCGGTGGTCTGTCGGTTCGCGTCCGACGACGAACCGAGTCGACATCGGCCGTACTGGCGTCGGCGAGTGCCGCATACACGGCGTCGGCTCGGTCGCCATCCCAGATCCGTTCGGCCTCGTTGTCATCCTCGTCGCGGTAGAAGTATTGGGCCTCAAAGCCACCCTTGTCGGCTTTTTCAAGATCTGCAAAGAGCTCCCAGTAGTCCTCGGGATCGAAGGCGTCAATCTCGCGTTCGCGGTCGACGATCAGCTTCAGCGTCGGCCCCTGCACGCGGCCGACCGAAATAAAGTCGTCACCGAGCTGGCGGGCAGACAGCGAGAGAAACCGAGTCAGTGCAGCGCCCCACAGCAGATCGATGACCTGTCGAGCCTCGCCGGCAGCGGCGAGATCAAAGTCAAGATCGTCGGGATTGTCGAAGGCTTCGGTCACTTCACGTTTGGTAATCGAGGAAAACCGAACCCGGTCGATGTCGACGTCTTCGTTGACCTCCCGAACCAGTTCGTAGGCCTCCTTGCCGATGAGTTCGCCCTCGCGGTCGTAGTCAGTGGCGATGGTGACCGCCGAGGCGCGCCGAGCGAGCTGGCGAAGCGCGGCGACGATGTTCTTCTGGGTGGGGTGTTTGGCAATCGGGGCGTCGATCAGTTCAACCGGCTCGACATCGCGCCAGTCGTTGTATTCCTCGGGGAAGTCGACGCCGACGACGTGCCCCGAAAGCCCGATACAACGTTTGCCGCCCCATTTGTAGACGTTGACGCCGTTTTTGCGTTCGGCGTCGGCCGTCCCGCCGCTGAGGATCTTGGCGATCCGTCGGGCGGCGTTGTCCTTTTCGGTGATAATCAGTGCAGGCCCGCGACTCATTGCGCCGAGCTACGCCGCTTTATGGCCTAAAGCTTTCGCGCGACCGACGGATCAGCCACGGCGGCACGACTCGTGTCGACGAGAGCCTTCGTTTTTCACGCCGTGGGAGCTACCAGTGGGGTTTTTGCCGTCACTAGCCCTTATTCTCTCTATGTTCAAATTACTCATTGGGCTGTTCGGACTAATCGAGTTTCTCTACCCTGAGCGGTTTGTTCGTGTGCTGACGAAATACAGCTACGAGTACGAGGGCGAGGCACCGGTCGCAAAGCCGTGGGTCGTCACCGCTGCCAGAATCGAGGGGCTCGTCATTCTCGGAGCGGTCGTCTACTCGGCGCTCAAAGCCGACTGCAACTGCGGGCTTCTGTCTCGGTCGAACGGTACACAGACAGCCGAAGACGACTCTGTCGACCGAATCGACTGACCTGACGTTGATCAGATCGACTCACGAAATTATCACGGCTGAATCGGCGAAGCCACTGTCGTCGGCTGTGTGAGTGCTTCGAGGGCGATTCAACAATCACTATACGAGCCACCGCTATTCGGTAGCCAATGGCTGTTGGAACCGCCGTCGGGGCCGACCTTGGCATCATATTGAGTCCGAGCCCCATCGGGAGCGAGGAGGTCGGCGTTGTGGCCGATATGGTTCTCGTACAGAGTCCTGAGGGCTGGGCTCGTGAGCTGCTTGTGGATTCCGACGGTCTCGGCCGATATCTCCTCATTTTTCTGTTGGCAGCAATCCCGCTGCTTGAAATTCTGGTCGTCATTCCCCTCGGGGTCGGCCTCGGTTCACAGCCCGTGTTGGTCGCGATCGCCGCCTTTCTGGGCAACGTCCTCCCGATTTATGGAATCATCCTCGGCCACGAGCAGCTCGCCGCGTATCTCGATCAGCGTCGTGACTCTCCCGACAGTGAGCCATCGAGCCGCCGAAAGCGGGCCACACAGCTCTGGGAGCGCTACGGCCTGCCCGGACTGGCGGCCGCCTCCCCAATCGTGACCGGTGTTCATCTCGCCGCACTGCTCGCGCTCGGACTTGGCTCGAAACGGCGGACGACGGCCGTCTGGATGACCGGCAGTATCGCGGTCTGGACGGTCGTAATCACGGCCGCGTCAGTCGGAGCCCTATCAGCGGTTTCGACACTGCTCTGAGTGCCCTACGACCGGTGAGCCACGAGGGCGATCGCTGACCACAACTCCCACGTACCTCCCGACCGTATCTCGACACATGACACGGCTCCTCGTTGTTGGCGGCAGTGGCTTTATCGGCCGGGAACTCTGTCGACAGGCAGTCAAAGCGGGCCATGAGGTCCGAAGCGTCTCGCGTAGCGGCCGGCCCGATATCGGCGTTGGCCCCGGAACCAACTGGGCCGAATCGGTCGAATGGACCAGCGCAGACCTTTTTTCGCCGCACGTCTGGCGTGACCGACTTCGCGGCGTCGACGCCGTCGTCCACTCGGTTGGGATTGCCCACGAGGAACCCACCAACGGCGTCACCTTCGAACGACTCAATGGCGACGCAGCCATTCTCACCGCACTCGAAGCCGAGCGAGCCGGCGTCAACACGTTCGTCTTTCTGTCCTCGGCGGTCAACTATCCCACCGCCCGACAGGCGTATCTGCAGTCGAAACGACGGGCCGAACAGGCCATCGGCGATCTCAACCTCGAAACGGTCGTGCTTCGGCCCGGACCAGTCTACGGCCCGAACCAGCCACACTTCCCACGGCCGCTTAACCTCCTTTGCGATCTCGTCGACCGGGTGCCCGCGCTGACGACCCGGCTTGGCGAGAGCCGACCGATTTCGGTCGAACGGGTCGGCGAGGTCACCCTCAAGGCGGCGACCGACCCGGACCAACGGCTCCTGACGGTCGAAGAAATCGCCCCCGCGTGATCGGTGTGACGGGCGACAGTCGGCCACGGCGTCCAGCGCTGCAATCATCCTCGGAGCGCTGGCCGTGACGCAACGAAGCTCGCCGGTCGATATGACGACCGGTGCGATCACCCCGAAGCTCCTGACGCTGGCGTGGCCGCTCGTTCTCGGCAACCTGCTGCAGACATTTTACAACTTAGCTGACATGTTCTGGGTCGGCCGCGTCAGTGGCGATGCCGTCGCCGCCGTCTCACTCATGTTTCCGCTCTCGTGGATGTTTATTTCGACGGCGATGGGAATCACGGCGGCAACAATCGCGCTGGTTTCTCAACACATCGGCGCGGGCAACCAGCGGCGAGCGGACTTGGTCGTCGCCCAAACAGCCGTGTTGACGACGGTCGTTGGAACCGTGCTTGCGGGGATTGGGCTGGCCTTTCGCCAGCCGCTGTTGACGACGATTGGCGCACGTGATGCGGTCTATACCGAGGCGCTGGCCTATATTGAGGTCATCTTTCTGAGCCTGCCACTGACGTTTTTGTTTTTTGCGTTTCGAGCTTCCCTGCAGGGCGCTGGCGATACGAAAACCGCGATGTGGCTTATGGTTCTTTCAGCCGGGCTCAACGTCGTCCTCGACCCGTTTTTCATTCTCGGCTGGGGGCCGTTCCCCGAACTCGGCACACAGGGGGCGGCGGTCGCGACGTTCATCGCGCGAGCGTTTGCCGCCGGGGCGGGCAGCTATATTCTCATTCGAGGTGGCTACGGCGTCGAACTCCGCATTCGTGAACTCCGACCCGACTGGGAGATACAGCGCAAACTCGTTGGGATTGGCTATCCCGCAACCATTGACGGCTGGGCCCGGAGCTTTGCGGCGGTCGTGATGGCTGCCTTCGTCGCCCGGTTCAGCGTCGCCGCAATTGCCGCCTACGGTATCGGCGTCCGACTGATGTCTGTCTCTTGGACCGTCTCGGGCGCAGTGGGACAGGCAACCGCAACCGGCGTCGGACAGAATCTCGGCTCGAAAACACCGAGTCGTGCGGCCGAGGTAACCTGGAAGGCGACGGTGGCAACGAGGGCGCTGTTGTTTGCCGCCGCTGGACTCGTCGTCGCCTTCCCGGCCGCCGCAATTGGCATCTTCATTGATGATCCCGACGTGATCACCGAAGGAATCGTCTTTCTCCGGATTATTGCGCCGTTTTGGGCCTTCTTTGGCGGCGTGATGGTGATCCAAGGAGCCTTCCGCGGGGCTGGCGTCACAAAGGTTGCGATGGTGTTGTCGTTTCTCTCTCGGTGGATTTTCCGCGTTCCGTTCGCCCTCTTCGTGGCGTTTGCCTGGTCGTATCCGATTCCGGGGACCGGGCTCACGGTGTCGGCACTTGACTGGGGCGTTACAGGACTCTGGTGGGCCTACGCAGTCGGCGCACTCGGCTCGTTTGTCGTCGCTGTGCTCTGGTTTCGGCTCGGAACGTGGAAAGGCGGCGTTGTTGAGGACACGGCGGGGGCCCCAGCACCGACTGATTGATCCACTGTAGTCGGCTTCGCCGAATCTAGACGTCGACTGGCGGCGTCTCGAACGGCCCCTCGTCTGCCTCCTCATCGTACTGCTCAATGGCCGTTTTGATGAGCGTAAAGACACCTTCCTTGCTCCACCGCGAGGTGTTGATCATCAGGTCGTAGAATTCTCTGTCGTCGACATCGATGTCGTAGTACGCCTGATACCGTCCCGCCTCGCTGACTTCACGAACCCGCATTTCAGCCTCGGTTTCTTCACGGTCTTCGATCCGATTGACTCGGACCTCATCGGGTGCATCGAGCCAGATTCGGAGGTCAGCGTGCTCGCCCGCAAGCCAGCCCGCAAGCCGTGATTCGAGAATAAATGGCTTGTCGGTTGCGCCCCACTTTTCGGCGATCGAGCGGAGCCGTTTGTCGAGCAGTCGGTCGATATCGGCCGATTTCTCGGCTTCAGCGGTTTGCTGGTTAAGACTCAGCTTGCCGTTTTCGGCGAGCTCGCGGAAAATGTCGCCACCAGAAACGTAGGGACAGCCGATTGCTTCGGCAAGCCGGCTACAAAGCGTTGTCGCGCCACAGCCCGGTGGCCCCGAAACAGTGATCAGGAGGTCGGTGTCGATTTCGGGCGTCCGGTCCGTGGATTGGCCTGTTGTGCTCATGTATCCTGACTCTCTGTGTTGCATGAATATATGTTAGGGTATCCGGCTATCAGTCGTGAGTTTCAGCGAGCCGTAGCTTCTTGACTGTTGACGCCTGATCGCAACTCGTGTGTACGCTCGTTCTCGCATGGCAGGTGTTCGATGACTCGCCGGTCGTCGTCGCCGCAAACCGTGATGAAGCGCTTGGACGGCCTTCCGAGCCGCCGGCTGTTTATCAGTCTGCTCCACGGACGATTGCCCCACGCGATAGCGAGGCGGGTGGAACGTGGATCGGGTACAACGAACACGGCCTCTGTGTCGGGATTACGAACCGCTGGGTCGATCTCGACGGCCAACGATCGAGAGGGCGGCTCGTCGCCGACTGCCTCGGAGCGTCCTCGGCCACTGTCGCCATCGATCACGTTCGTGACGCAACCGCTGTCGACGACTATGCAGGATTTAACCTTGTCGTCGCCGACCGCGAGCAGGCGGCCCTTCTCGAATGGGACGGCGCGCTTCGAGTCACTGACTTCGATCCGGGAGTCCACGTCGTCGTCAACGTCGGTGCCGATGGGGCGTTTTTCGAGCCGCCGCCGCGGCCTGCGATGGGTCGACAGCAGGCCGCCAATGCGACTGCCGTCCGAGAGGCACTACGGTGGGCCGACACGGAGTCACGAGACGCGTGGCTCGACCGGGCGAAAGCCACCCTTGGCGATCACGACTATGGCGTCTGTGTTCACGGCGATGGCTTTGGAACCCGATCAGCCTCGGTGATTGTGCTCACCGAAACCGACGACGGCTATATCGACCAGTATTGGTTTGCCGATGGGCCGCCCTGTCGGACCACGTTCAGGCGGGTCGAAAGCAGCCTTTAAGCGAGTCGCGTCCGGAGAGCCACACATATGAGCGCCTCCGAGATCGAAGACGGCCTATCGGACGACGAACACCGTGGGCTTGAACTCATCCGCGAGACGGGTGGCATCCACCAGAGCGATTTCTGGAAGCAACTCGATGTCTCCTCGCGGAAGGGAAGCCGGATTGCCGAGGCCCTGATGGAATCGGGGCTGATCAAACGCCAAGACGCCGTCTACAACGGCCACAACACCTACTATCTCGAACCGGCGGCCCGCGATCTCGATTTCCGACTGCTGATGGCCGGCGACATGCTCTCGCCGTTTATCGGTGAAGAGGAAGTCGATCCACGGAGCGACTCCTTCTCGCAGTGGCTGATGAATCTCGCCTACGAAGAGTACTGAAACTCACTGTCGACCGTTAGTCCTGTTCTGCCGATGTCCGTGCTGACCGGCGTCTGCGTGGGGCTGTCTGCGCAGCGTCACTCCCGTCAGCAAAAATGTCCTGACGAACGGTTCCGTCCATGTCTGCTGGAACCTCTTGGCCGCACAAATGCAGAAGCGTCGGTGCCAGATCGAGAATCGAGAGTCCCGATACCGACCCCTCGGTAAACGCCTTGCCAGTTGCCGCAAACAGGCCCTCACGGCGGTTGACGCCCTTCCAGGAACTGTCGGCGCGGGAAACGACTCGGTCGCCACCGAGATTTTCGCGGATATTGACGTGTGGAGCTTTGTCGATAACGATATCGGGAGCCTCATCGAGATACGGGCCCGTATAGACGTCTTCCTTCCGGTGGACTGCACGGGCCAGCGGCCGGCCATCGGGGCCGGTGAGCTGTTCGAATGCCTCGATAAGCTCGGTCCGAATCGACGCATAGCGCTGGCTATCGGGGTCAGCCGTCAGGTAGACCGGCCCTTGAGCACTGGCCAGCGCCTCGGTCTGTTCCCAGTCGATGATATCGTGTTTGCTGCCGCCGAGTTCGCCCGACTCGTTCGGCAGCCGGTTGAGAAACCACTCGGGAGCGAGATCGGTGAGCCTGGCCTCGAGATCGATACCCGAAAGCCGGGTGTTGGCCCGGCTCACCAGCCGCTTGAGTCGGTCGGAGTTGACCCCGAGTTTGTGGAAGCTGTCGGCAACGTCGGCCTCGTACTGGAGGTAGCCCTCCCGAGCGAGCCAGTTGTTGAGATACCAGACGACCTCGATTTCGCAGTGGCCGTGGTCGCTCATCAGGACGAGGTTGTCGCCCGCATCGAGGAAGTCTTGGAGGTGGCTATCGACGCATTGCCACCCTTTTTTGACGTACTCGCCGTCCCAGAGATGGTGGTGCAGCGAGTTGAGATAGAAGGTCGTTACCTGCAGAAATTCGAGGTCGTAATCGTCGGCGAGCTGCTTTGCGACCTGAAAGCGCAAATCAATCAGGTCTAAGACCTCCTCGAAGGCCGCATCTTCGCCGGTTGTCAGATGCTGTTGTTTCATCACGCGGTAGGAAAACTCGCTGTCGAGTCGCGATTCGAGCGAATCGGGATACGCATAGCCCGTGTTGGCCCCGTCGGGTGGTCCCGCAATCAGGAACTCACCGACCTGTTTTGGGGGATAGGTCGTTGGCACGTTGACGACGCCGACGCGAGAATCGTCAGCCAGTAGCTCCCAGTACTCGTCGTTGTCGTGATACCGTTCGACCGGAAGGTGAACCCGCTGGTTGTCGACATCGACGTTTCGCCACCAGAAGACGCCGATCTTGCCGGGGTTTTTTCCCGTCGCGTAGGCCTTCCAGTTCGGCGAGGTAACCGGCGGCAACACGGATTCGAGTTCGCCGGTCACACCGCTTTCACGAATCGATTCGAGCGCGGGAAGCTCGCCGGCGTCGATCCACGGCTGGATCAGCCGCCAGGTCGCCCCGTCGAGACCGACAACAGTCGTTCGGGCCATACCATAGCTGGCAGTAACACACAAATAAACAGGGAATACTGTTGCACCAACTAAGTAAGAATTATCTGATACGTTCGGTCTGACAGTCAGCATTAGTCAAACAAAAACGAGCCGATAGAGCGGAAACGAGTATCAGCAGGGCCAAAACAAGTATCGGTAAAACGGAAACGAACCGGTAAAACGGAAACGAATCAGTGAACGGATTAGTCGTCCTCGCCGAGGAGTGCGTCGACGTCGACGCGTTCGGAAAGCAAGCCAGCCATTGTTTCGACGGTCCGGCGGTCACGGGTTCGGCCGCTTCGGACGACCGATTCGGCGCGTTCGACAGCGGTCAGCGTGTCGGTGTTGATCTGCAAAATCGGCGTGTTGGCCTCTGCAGCACGGCCCAAAATCGCCGAGGATGGCCGGTGGCCACCGGTGAGAATCAGACATTTCACGCCGTTGGCTTCGAGCGCCGCGGTGTGGATGTCTGAGCGGTCGCCGCCGGTAATCGCTGCCGCGTTGCGGGCGCGTCGGAAGTACCGAAGCGCCTCGTCGCCGCCCATCGCCCCGACGAGGAAGCGCTCAACGTAGGCGTCGGTTGGGGTGTCGGTGAGGATATCCGCACCGAGTTCGGTTGCCAGATCGCCAACTGTGACGCCGGCGAGTTCCTGTTCCATTGGGACGGCACCGAAGACCTCGACGCCGCGGCTTTCGAGGAACGGAATCACGTCGCTATCGAGCTCTTCGAAGGCGGTATCGGAAATCCGGTTGAAGACGACGCCGGCGAGCTGGTCGCCCAGATCATCGACCGCCGCCAGCAGCGAGTCGATATCGCCGGGCTGGGTGTAATCGGCGACGAGGACGACGTTTGCGCCGAGCAGTTCGGCGATTTCGGGGTCGGTCAGATCGACGATGCCGCCGGTGCTCAGCGAGCCACCGCCTTCGACGACCATCAGATCACGGCCCTCGGCGAGACCGTCGAACTGCGTTTTGATCTGTTCGCGGAGTTCGCTAGGGTCTTCGCGGCCGCGGATTGCCCCGTCAATAAACGTCGGCGAGTAGACGATGGGTTCGAGTTCGTGCATTTCGGCGTCGATATCCAATAGCTCGCGGGCGAGCATCGGGTCTTCATCGAGCGTCTTGCCGACGTTGCTCTGCAGGCGGGTGCCTTTCGGCTTCATGTAGCCAACCGACTGCCCGCGGTCGCGGGCAATCGTCGCCAAGGCGAGGGCGATTGCGGTCTTGCCGGTGCTTTCCTCGGTTGCGGTGATGAGTAGCGTGTTCATAGTTCTTCAGGGTCGACAGTGAGTCTGATATCGACGGCATCGACGCCGTCGGGCGTTGCGACGAGTGGGTTGATGTCGAACTCCATGATCGCCGGGAAGTCGGTGACCAGCTGTGAGAGCCGCTGGATCGTCTCGATGATTCCCTCGACATCGGCCGGATCACGGCCTCGTGCGCCACGAAGGAGCGGAGCCGTCTTTATTTCTTCTGTCATTTCACGGGCTTCGGTCTCCGAAACCGGCGCGACGCGGAAGGTCGTATCCTCAAGCACCTCAACGAAAATGCCGCCGAGCCCAAACATCATCAGCGGGCCGAACTGCGGATCGCGGTTCATCCCGACGATTGTTTCGGTTCCGGCATCGAGGTCGGCCATTTCTTGGACCTGGACGCCGAGCAGATTGGCATCGGGCTGGTAGTTCCGCGCGCGGGTGATCAGATCCTCGTAGGCGTCTCCGACATTATCGTCGCTCACACCAACTTTGACGCCGCCGATGTCAGATTTGTGGAGGATATCAGGGCTGACAATCTTCATCACCACGTCGCCTTCGATGTCTTTGGCAACGTTGAGTGCGTCCTCCGGAGAGTCGACGATCGCGCCATCGGGCATCGGAATGCCGTAGGCTTCGAGCAGTCCCATGGCCTCGACACCGAGACGGTTGTCGCCGCGATCTTCGACGCGTTCGAGAATTTCGCGGGCGGCCTCGCGGTCCACGTCGAACTCGGCGGGCGCGTCGTACTCGCGGCGCTGAATCTGTCGGTACTGCCACAGCGAGTCGAGTGCACCGATCGCGCGGGACGGATCGAAGTAGTTCGGGATTCCCGCATCCGAGAGAATTTCGGCGGAATCGTTGACGCTTTCGCCGCCCATAAAGCAGGCGGCAACCGGTTTGCCGTGTTTTTCACGGAGTTCAGCGGTTTCGGCGGCGAGCTGTTCGTAGTCGAGCACGGCGGTCGGACACGACAGTACCATCGCCGAGCCGACGTTCTCGTCGGCCAAAGCGATGTCGAGCGCATCGCGGAACCGGTCGACATCGGCATCGCCGACGATATCGACTGGATTGTAGATATTGCCTTCCGGCGGGAGCTGGTCGGAAAATTCATCGAGTGTCTCCTGGCTAAAGGAAGCCATTTCGAGACTGGAATCGCCAACCGCGTCGGTCGACATCACGCCGGGGCCGCCGGCATTGGTGATGACGGCCACGTCGTTGTTTTCGGGAACCGGCTGGTTAGCCAACATCTGTGCGGCATCGAACAGGTCTTGGACCGACTCAGCACGAAGCACGCCTGCCTGGTCGAGCCCGGCCTCGTAGGCCTGCTCGGAGCCGGCGATGGTGCCGGTGTGCGAGGAGGCTGCCTGGGCACCCGCATCCGTTCGTCCGGACTTGACCAAGACAATCGGCGTGTCCTGTGTGACTTCGCGGGCCGTGTCGATGAACGCACGCCCTTGGGAAATACCTTCGAGATAGCCGATGATAACGTCGGTCTCCTCGTCGTCGCCCCAGTGATTGACGAAATCGGTTTCGTCGAGCACGGCCTTGTTGCCGAGGGAGGCAACGTCTTTGAAGCCGACGCCCTCGTCGTTGGCCCAATCGAGAACGGCCGTAATAAACGCCCCCGACTGACTCATAAAGGACATGCTGCCGGGTTCGGCGTTTTCGGGGCCGAAACTGGCGTTCATGCCGTTCGAGGTCGACATGATCCCGAGGCTGTTCGGGCCGACGAGATCAATGTCGTATTCGGCGGCGATTTCTTTGAGTTCTTGTTCACGGCTTGCGCCGTCGCCACCGGTCTCACCGAAGCCAGCAGTGATGACAACAACGTTTTTTACACCGGCCTCGCCAGCCTGCTTGACCGCTGGCAGGGCGATTTTCGGCGGAACAACGATAACGGCCATATCGGCCGCAGCCTCTCCAACGGACTCCACACAGGAGAGGCCCATCACCTCATCGTAGTTGGGGTTGACCGGGATAATCGTTCCTTCGTAATCCGAAAGAAGATTGGCGGTGACCGCCCGCCCGATCGACCCCTCACGTGCGGTCGCACCAACGACCGCAATGCGCTCTGGCGCGAATAGCTCGGTTAGGGTACCCATCAACCCGCATATTTCGGCCGGATGTTCTTAAAGCACGGTGTGCTATGGCCCACATGGTAATTGATAGGTCATCTCACTCGTATTTATTCATGAAATACCGGTTCTGGTGAGATAAATGTCACATTTAGTGACGCCATACTGCCGCTGTGTTGAGTGAGACACGGACCAGTATTTGAAGTTACCGGCTCAGTGGGTCGGTAAAAACAGGCGCTTCAAGAGGTCGAGCGTACACCGTCTCGAAATCCGATAATATGGTGTCTAACGGCCCGGCAGCTGCAGTCATCGCCATACCAGCCAAATTAATAACCACACCTAGTTAGATAATAATACTTTTATTCGCGTAGCCGGTTTGTTGTGGTATGGATGTGAATCGGCGCACTGTGTTACAAAGCGGTGCGGGGATAGCCGTTGCCGGGGTGGCTGGCTGTCTGGGTGGCTCAGAGCCGGGTGAGGATCCTGATGGCTATGCCGCTTTTTTCAGCCTCTGGGACTGGTCGCAGAACATTGTGGGTGATCACCTTCGGCTTGAGAACCCGGTCGACACCGGCGAGATGGGCCACGGCTGGGAGCCCGATGGCGACCTCACGCGAAACGTCGCCAGCACCGACGTGTTCGTCTATCTCGATACACCGGAGTTTCGGTGGGCACAGTTTCTCGCACAGGACCTCCAATCGGATTATGACGGCATTACCGTAATCGACGGCCTCGAAGGCTTCGGCAACGACGACGTTCTTCCGGGACGCCGGCCAAACGATTATCTTGAATCGTTTCTTGAGGCCGTCGAGCAAGGCGACGAAGAAGCCCTTCGGACCGACCTCGGCGGGCCGACTGACGAACCCGCTGGCGGCGAGATTAGCGGCCTGTTCGACCCACACATTTGGGTTGATCCGGTCTACTCCCAGCGAGCAGTGCGGACGATTGCCGACGGACTCGGTGAGATGGATCCCGACAACGCCGAAGCGTACGAGGCCAATGCCGCCGAGTACAACGAACGGCTTGCCGCCGTCGATGACCAGTTTGAGTCGATGATCGACGATGCCGAGCGACGGGTCGGTGTACTGGCCGGTCACGACTCGTTTCAATACATTGAACATCGCTACGGCTTCCGGCTCAAGACGCCGACGGGCATTTCACCGGATGCCGAGCCGAGCCAGAACGACATCGCCGACCTCATCGAGTTCGTCAACGACAACGAGATTGACGTCATTCTCTACGACAAATTCGAGTCACCCAACGTCGCAGAAGCGGTTGTCGAGGGAAGCAACGCAAGCGAGGTCGCAGCCGTCTCACCGGCCGAAGGCACAACTGAGGAGTGGAACGAACAGGGTTGGGACTACATCGATCAGATGGAACAGCTGAATATTCCGAACTTGCGCAAAGCGCTCGGTGCCGACTGAGCCGCTGGCGATCAATACGGCGATTCGGTGGCTGTGAGTATGCGGGAGTACCCCACGGCAACGAGAAAATTGAAACGACTAAACACGCCCGTCGCACACCGTTATATGAACCACCAGTGAATCCCATCGTCAGTCTCGAAAACGTCACGTTTTCGTACGGTGACAAAGTCGCCGTCAGAGACATCACGCTCGATATCGCACCCGGCGAGTTTCTGGGGCTCATCGGGCCGAACGGTTCGGGGAAAACCACGCTGCTGCATCTCATGTTGGGACTCCACGAGCCCGATAGCGGCTCTGTTCGACTGTTCGGAGAGCCACTCAGCGAGTTCGATGCCGGCGAACGGATCGGCTATGTCTCGCAACATTCGACGAGCCGAAGCGAGACGATGCCGGTGACCGTCAGAGAAAACGTCACCATGGGCCGGTTTGCCCATTCGGCACACGCACGGCTCACCGACACGGACTACGAGAGCATCGAAACGGCACTCAAAACCGTCGGCATTACCGAACTGGCTGACAGACGGATGAGCCAGCTTTCGGGTGGCCAACGACAACGAAGCTATATTGCTCGTGCGCTTGCCTCGGAGGCCGACCTCCTGGCGCTCGATGAGCCAACCGTCGGGGTCGACGCCGAATCCCGAGACGAGTTTTATCAGCTGCTCAAAACACTCAACGAGTCGGGAATCACGATTATACTCATCGAACACGACATCGGCGTCGTCACCGACCGAGCCAGCCGAATCGCCTGTATTAACACCGAACTCTTCCATCACGGTGATACCGCCTCGTTTGTCGAGAGCGATGCGCTCACCGAAGCCTACGGCGTTTCGGGACACGTCGTCCACCACAATCACTGACAATGAGCCTCGATACGCCCCCGGATGAACAAGAAGCGCCCGGAACAGCCGGCCGACTCGGTCGTGTTCGTCGTCGACACAGTCGGCGCGAAACGGCCGAGCTACTGGGTGTCGGACTTGTCGGCCTGCTCGCCGTCGGGATGATCGGGTTTATTCTGCTATACTGGCTGCGCGGGGTACCGTTTTTCGCGGGTGCATACGCGGAGTTCCGAACGTTCGGCCGACTCATGGACACAGTCCTCGGAACCAACGTGTTTCGCCATCCGTTCATGTGGCAGTCGCTGGCGACGGGCGTGCTCATCGGCGTCGTCGCCCCGCTCGTCGGGACGTTCATTGTCCACCGCGAAATGGCGCTGATCGGTGAAACGCTTGCCCATGCCGCCTTTGCCGGTGTTGCCGCCAGCCTGTTTTTTAACTCGCTTGTTGGCTGGGATGGCTCAATTCTCATTGGGGCACTTATTGTCGGGGTGATCGGCGCACTCGGCGTCCAGTGGCTGACCGACCGAACAAACACCTATGGCGACGTTCCAATCGCGATTATGCTGAGCGGGAGTTTCGCGATTGGAACGCTTATTATCAGCTATGGAAGCGGGCTCACCGGCATCAGTATCGAGGGGATTCTCTTTGGCAGTATTGCAGTTGTGGACGTCACGGGAGCGCGGCTCATGGCAGCACTCAGTGTTGCGGTAGTGGCTGCCGTTATTTACAATTACAAACCCCTGTTGTTCATCACTTTTGACGAACAGGCTGCCCGTGTCGCCCAGCTCCCGGTCAACGCTTACAACACGCTATTGATTGTGATGACTGCGGTCGTCGTTGTTGGCTCAATGCAGGTTCTTGGGGTAATTTTGGTCGCCGCGATGCTCGTGATTCCGGTGGCCGCGGCCTCACAGATTGCCATGAGTTTTAGAGAGACACTCTATCTCTCGATTCTCTTCGGACAAGCGGCGATTCTCGGTGGCTTTGGCTTTTCGATCTATTTCAGCCTTCCCGCTGGCGGCTCGATCGTTGTGATTGGGATCGTGATTTATCTCCTGACGATTGCGCTCTCAAAAACAGACGTGACGGCACTGTCGACGCACTAAGTAGTGAGTCAGTCGTTAGTGGCTGTGGCCCATCGCATCCGAGAGCGACATGCCGAACCGTTCTTCGAAAAGGTCCTCGACAGCCTCGTTCATCTCGACGAGATCGGCCGGTGGCTCGCCTTGGCTGTGGTGGACAAGTGCGTGAGCGTGCTGTGCCAGCGCCTGGACGATGATGTCGCTGATGACCTTTGTTGGCTCTTCGCCCTGTTCGGCGAGCGTCCCGACAAGTCCTTCGGGGAGTTCAACGGAATCGGTATCGCCAGCTGGTCCTTCGATAGTAAACTGCTCTGTATCGACCATACCGTGTGGCTTGGTGTACAGGTATAAGGGACTGTGGAATTAGCGTTGGGTTCGTCAGCGGCTACCGATCAGTACTGATTTGCTGACGGTCCGACCTGCGGGCTTATCACACTGCCGTCCAAATAGCTGGTGTGGACACAATCGTTGTGCGGACGGTGGCCTACGAGGAGCCTGAGGCGATCTACGAGTTTCTCCTCGACTTCCCCCGATATGCGAAGTTTTCCGAATATCTGACCGATGTTCGCCGGCTACAGGGCAATATCGGCGTCGGCACCCAGTATGCCCTCCGGTTTGCCTGGTGGAAACTCACGTATACCGCCCACTCAGAGGTTGTCAGCGTCGAGCCACCGGCAGCAATCAACTGGCGTGTGATCAAAGACATTAATGCCAACGGAAGCTGGCGAATTGAGCCACGTGAGTCGCTTCCGGATGATGCGCCCGAGGACGCCACTGTTGCCTGTGACGTGTCGCTACAGGTCGATTTCGACCCCGACTCGGCGGATTCAAGCGTGCTCAACCTGCCGCGGCTGGTCTCGTTTGGCTGGGTGCTCAAAAAGGTCGTCCCGCTCATCCGTAATGAGGCCGAACGCGTCGTCCAACGGGCGGTCAAAGATCTCGAAGGCCGCGACCGGCCCGTTGTGTTTACTGTTGAGTCGGATTCGGACTATCTCTAAGAGTCGGCGTCTCTCTCATTGAGCAAAAATCAGGGCTGATGAGAACTGCTAAACCATCGCTCCATCTATGACCTGTTATGGCTGGTGTTGCGTCGTGAATATCATCATTATCGGGGCTGGACAGGTCGGTGAAAGCATCGCTGGTGATCTCGAAAGCCATCACGACGTTACCGTTATCGAACAGCGCCGCGAGCGCGCCGAGGAACTGGCATATGCCCACGACGTACTCACCGTCACAGGCGATGGAACCGAATCAAAGATACTTGACAGAGCAGGGATCGCCGACGCAGAGATGGTCATCGCCAGTACCGATAATGACGAACTCAATATCGTCGCCTGCTCGACAGCATCGGCACTGAGTGAGGCGTTTACAGTCGCCCGGATCAAACACAGCAAATATTTACAGACGTGGGAGCGAGCCGACCGGGCCTTCGGCGTCGATTATATGGTCTGTACGAACCTGCTGACTGCAAAATCGATCGTCCGCGTCGTCGGCCTCCCGGCGGCCGTCGATGTCGACCCCTTCGCCGGTGGCCGCGTCCAGATGGCGGAGTTCGAAATCAGCGAGCAGTGTCCGGTCACCAACCAGACCGTCGAGCAAGCTGACGAATACGATTCGCTCACCTTTGCGGCACTGCTCAGAAACGGTGAAGTCGTCATCCCTGACGGCGGGACCGTAATCAAAGCTGGCGACCGCGTCGTCGTCATCGGAAGTCCAGAAAGCGTCCACAACTTTGCAGACGCGCTCGCTCCCGATCATGCAACCGGCAGCGACGAGGAAGTCGCCATTATCGGCGGCAGCGAAATCGGCTACCACGTCGCTCGGCTGCTCAGCGAGCGTGGCTTCCGACCGCGGCTCATCGAACAGGATCCAGAACGGGCCCGACAGATCGCCGAAGACCTTCCACGAACATTAGTAATGGAATCCGATGCAACCGATATCGCGTTTCTCGAACGCGAGCATATTGGTGACGCCGATGTCGTTGTTGCCGCACTCGAAAGTGACGAAAAGAACCTCCTTGTCTCGCTGCTCGCCCGTCGGCTCGGAACCGACCGGACGGTTGCGATTATTGATACTCCCTCCTACGTCGAACTGTTCGAGACGGTTGGCATCGACGTTGCGATCAACCCGCGTGTCGTCGTTGCCGAAGAAATCACTCGGCTCACCCAGTCGGGCAAAGCCGAAAACGTTGCGCTCATTGAAACTGACAAGGCAGAAGTCATCGAGATTGAAGTCGAAGACAGTAGCGTACTGGTCGGCCGGCCCATCCGCGAATCAATTGGCGAACTCCCCGACGGCGTCGTGATCGGTGCGATCACTCGCCGAAACGAGTTTGTTACACCACGTGGGGATACCGAAATTTATCCCGGCGATCACGTCGTGCTCTTCGTCGACGCCGAAGCAATCGAAGAGACAACCATGAAACTCTAAGATGCGTCGGTTCAATCGACCGGTAGGCAGGTAAGTCAGCTTTCATGAGACGTTCTACGAGACAGGAGTACGGTATTCGATGACGATTCGTGTCGCCTGGCGGTACAGCCTCAATCTGACCGGTTCAGTGCTCAAGTGGCTTGCGGCTCCCTTGTGTTTCCCGCTCGCACTCGCGATATATTACAGTGAGTCGGCCGCCCCCTTTCTCATCGCAATTTTGGTAACACTGACTATCGGGCTCCTGTTCGAACAGCTTCCGGCTGACGAGGACGGACGGCTCGGCCCCCGAGAGGCGCTGCTTATGGTTTCGCTAACCTGGCTCTTGGTTGCGCTCGTCGGCGCAATTCCGTTTATTGTCGCCGGTCGAGGAACAATCGGCCATCCAGTCAATGCCGTCTTCGAGTCGATGAGTGGGCTAACGACCACGGGTGCGACCGTCCTCCGCGAGTTCGATATCCATGCCCGGTCGATCATGATGTGGCGACAGCTGATTCAGTGGCTCGGTGGGCTTGGAATCCTCATCCTCGCAACCGCAATTCTTTCACAGCTCTCGGTCGGTGGTGCGAAACTCATGGAGAGCGAAACCCAGTACGACAACGTCGACAAACTCACGCCACACATCGAGGATACGGCCCGACTAATCTGGAAACTTTACGCCGGACTCACAGTGGCTGCCATCGCCGTTCTATACGGGCTGCATCTCGTTGGTCTCGCGCCAAATATGCACCTCTACAACGCGGTTGCCCATGCCTTTACCAGCGTGGCAACCGCCGGATTTTCTCCAGAGCCACTGAGTATCGAAGCCTTCGAGCCGATCGTTCAGTGGGCGCTGATTCCGTTTATGTTCCTCGGATCGACCAGTTTCATCCTGATTTATTTTGTCCTCCGAGGCAACTTTGCGCGACTACGAAACAGCGAGGAGTTTTGGTTTTATCTCGGTAGCGTCCTGCTGTTTTCGGGGCTGGTGCTGCTGGTTCTCTTGCTGAGTGGCAACCCGACCGGCGAGGAATTTTCCGATACGCTCCGACAGTCCGTGTTCAACGTCATTTCGATTATCACCACGACTGGCTATGCCAACGCCGATTTTAACCAGTGGACGCCGTTTGCCACACACCTCCTGTTGCTATGTATGTTCCTCGGTGGGATGGCCGGCTCGACGACCTGTTCGATCAAGTCCTTCCGCTGGGTAATGATTTTCAAGTCATTCCGGCGGGACCTCTTTACGGTCATCCATCCCGAAGCGATCCGTCCGGTTCGACTGAGTGGCAATCCGGTCGACGAACAGACGATCCGTGAGGTCTATGCCTACACACTCATCGCCGTCGTCGGCGTCTTTCTGGTTACGGTGTTGATCGTTGTCGACGGCGCACGAACCGGACTGTATGCCGCAGAGAATCTCAACGAGTTCGACGCGATCGGCGCGTCGGCCTCGACGTTCCTCAACATCGGACCCGCCTTCGGGCCCGCAGGCCCGTACGGCACCTACGACGTGTTTCCGATGACGACCAAGGGGCTGATGATTCTCGTTATGTGGATCGGCCGCATCGAGATTATTCCGGTGTTGGTGCTGTTCACGCGAGCGTTCTGGAAGTCGTAAAAAAAGTAACTACGCGGTGTCGACGCGGATTACTGTTCGACCGCACTCGCGGCTCGGATAATCGTCTCTTCACCGAATTTCGGCCCGATTAGCTGGAGGCCGATCGGCAGTCCACCGACATCGCCCGCAGGCACGGAAATCGCCGGCAGATTCGCCAGATTGACCGGAACCGTATTTGCGTCCATTAGATAGAGTTGGAGTGGATCCGAAAGGCTCTCGCCGAGTTTCGGCGGCAACACGGGCATCGTTGGAGAGGCCAAAACATCGACCTCGTCGAAGGCGGCGTCAAACTCCTGTTTGACCCAGGAACGGGCATCCTGTGCCTTTTTGTAGTATTTGTCGTGGTAGCCCGCCGACAGCGCGTAGGTCCCGAGCAGAATCCGGCGTTTCACTTCGGGGCCGAAGCCCGCCTCGCGAACCGCCGCGAACGACTCGTTCCAGTTGCCGTCGCTCTCGATAGCGGGGCCGTACCGAACACCGTCATATCGGGCAAGGTTCGAGGAGGCTTCCGACATCGCAATGACGTAGTAGGCCTGCACGGCGTGTTCGAGCGATTCCAAGGAGATATCGGTGATTTCTGCGCCCTGTGATTCGAGCTCCTCGATGGTCACCTCGAACGTGTCGACAACGTCCTCGTCTGCTCCGTCAATGAGATCCGAAATCACACCGATAGTGAGCCCATCGACGTCGCCGTCGGCTGCGGCCACGTAGTTCGAATCGTCGCCGCCGTCGTTGATCGTCCCGTCGCGTGGGTCCGAGCCAGCGATCACGTCGAGCAGGAGCGCAGCGTCTTCGACCGTGTTCGCGAGCGGGCCGACCTGCTCTAAGCTGTTGGCGTAGGCGACGATGCCGTACCGTGAAACCAGCCCGTAGGTCGGTTTGAGGCCGACGACACCACAGAAAGCTGCCGGATTCCGTACCGAGCCACCCGTGTCGGTTCCAAGAGCAAGGTCGGCGAGACCGGCGGCAACGGCAGCCGCAGAGCCACCCGAGGAGCCACCCGGTGCGTAGTCCGGATCGACGGGATTCCGTGTCGGGCCAAACGCCGAGGTTTCGGTCGTTCCACCCATTCCGAACTCGTCCATGTTGGTTTTGCCAACGAGTGTCGCTCCCGCGTTGGCGACGCGGTCAACAACGGTTGCGTTGTATGGGGGGACATAGTCGGCCAGCATGGCTGAGCCACAGGTTGTCGGAATCGCCTGTGTTGAGATGTTGTCCTTGATGGCGATGGTTTTGTCAGCCAGTCGGCTATCGGTGGGTGCTGATTCGCTCTCTGCGGTGTCGCTTGCAACGAGCTCGGTATCTGGCGTCTCGGTGACGAAGATGTTGTACTCGTCGTCGCTCATGAAACCGTTGGCCCTTTGAAAAAGCCGTCTTCGGTTTCTGGGGCGTTATCCAGGGCTTGCGCTTGCGAGAGGCCGTCTCGAACCTCGTCAGCCCGCATGACATTAACTAGTTCGGGCTCGGGTTCGACATCCGGAACGTCATCGAGGGCGTCGAAGTAGGCCAGAATCTCGGCGAACTGCTCGGCGAACTCGGTGAGTTCGTCCTCGTCGAGGGTGACCCGGGCAAGCTCAGCGACGTGCTGAACGTCGTCGGGGCCGACAGGCGAATCGCTCATACAAGGGTCGAATCGCGGGCTGAGAGTAAGGGTTTCGATCCACGAAAGTTCGGATGACGAGTGGACAGACAGCCCACTACTACGGCGCAATTCAAGCGGGATATCGACCCCATCGTCATACAAAAACCGACCGCAGTGATCGGGGTGATTGTTAATGATTTTCAACCCCGCTACGTCGTGCAGTTTTCGAGGTTTTTGCGCGTGATATTATGGGGTACAATTAAGACGGTTGGATCCGTGTATACTGTCACTGGAAGAACTGTGTGGGAGATTCATCTTTCGCACCACCCCAATCACAATTATGAGCGACAACGTCCGTACGTTTACCGACGAGCATACCCGGAGCCGCGACCGGTCGAAAGACCGAACAACGCGATCCGACGAGGAGCTGCGCTGCCCCGAGTGCAGCGGCCAGCTCGCGACAGATACTGAACACGGCGAAACCGTCTGTCGTGACTGTGGGCTCGTCGTCCAAGAAGACGAGATTGACCACGGCCCTGAATGGCGTGCCTTCGACAGTAGCGAAAAAGACACCAAATCACGAGTTGGTGCGCCAACGACGAAAATGATGCACGACAAGGGCCTGAGTACAAACATCGGCTGGCAGGACCGCGATGCCTACGGGAAATCGCTGTCGTCCCGCCAGCGACAGAAAATGCAGCGGCTCCGAACGTGGAACGAGCGGTTCCGCACTCGTGACTCGAAAGAACGAAATCTCAAGCAGGCGCTCGGCGAAATCGACCGGATGGCCAGTGCGCTTGGGCTCCCCGAGAACGTCCGTGAAACCGCTTCGGTCATCTATCGCCGTGCACTCAACGAAGACCTCCTGCCGGGGCGGTCAATCGAAGGAGTGGGAACGGCAGCGCTGTATGCAGCGGCTCGACAGGCCGGGACGCCACGAAGCCTCGATGAGCTAACCGGTGTCTCGCGGGTTGAAAAAGACGAAATCGCCCGAACCTACCGGTATGTCGCCCGCGAGCTCAAACTCGAGATCAGGCCCGCCGATCCCGAACAGTACGTGCCACGGTTTGCCTCGGATCTCGATCTGTCGGACGAGGCCGAGCGGCGAGCCCGTGAACTACTGTCGACAGCGAAACATCAGGGCGTTCACAGCGGGAAGTCGCCGGTCGGACTCGCCGCAGCCGCGATCTATGCTGCTTCGTTGTTGACAAACCAGAAGGTCACCCAGAGCCAGGTGAGCGAGGTTGCCAACATCTCGGAGGTCACCATCCGGAACCGGTATCACGAGCTGCTCGAAGCCGACGAAAAACAGTCGGCAGTCTAGCTGGTGGGTACGTTCGGAGGACGGTCGCTTTCGGAACCGCAAAGACCGTCGACGCTGAGCGAAATCCATGGAGACGACACGGCATTTTACCTCGACGGTCTATATTGTCAATAGCGGGGCAACCGCACTGCACCACCACGATCGCCTCGGCATTCGGATTCCACCCGGTGGCCATGTCGACCGCGATGAACTACCGCACGAAGCCGGACTCCGTGAAGTCCGTGAGGAAACCGGCCTCGAGGCAACGTTACTCCAAGAGACAGCCGCTCTCAACCCACCAGCCGGTGAAGTGTTGCCGCAGCCTGCACACATGCTTCTGTACGATATCAACGTCCATGCTGACGGAGCGGTTGGCCACCAACACATCGACCACATCTATTTTGCAGCGGTCGAGAGCCAACAGATTAGCCCCGAAGCCGGTGAAGCCGACGCCGAGGTCTGGGACTGGTATACACCCGAAAGACTCCGAAATAGTGATATCGACGCCGACACGGTCGCAATCGGGTGTGAAGCGATTGGGGCCGTCGAGAACGGCACACGAAGATGACTGAAACCGTCTTTGTCTACGGGACACTCACTGACGACGAACAGGTTTCACGGCTGTATGAGACGTACCGATTCATCGGGCAGGCAGTCTGTCAGGGACTACGCCGTGTCTCTGGAACCTACCCGACGCTCATTCCGGGTAACCGTGTCAGTGGACGGCTACTCACAGTGCCTGATTTCGGTCGGCTCGACGCCTACGAAGGTGTCGATCAGGGGCTATACAGCCGATTTACCGTTCCGGTTGTCGAGCGTGAGACAGTCACAACCGAACGACAACGTGACACTGAACCGAAAACGAATCCAACGGACCAATCACTCGCCCAAACAGTCAGCCAAGCGGCGGTCTATATTGGTGAGCCGAGGAGACTCGATGCCGTTGGGGCTGAAGAGAGTCCATGGCCCGGATCCGGGTCGTTCGATGACCGCGTTGGAACCTATCTGCGGACCGAGCCAGTTGTGGTCAAACGGTAACGGATTACAGATGACTTCTGACAGACGACCGTCTGACAGCTCGCCTTACCCCTTTGCAGTCTGTCGGTTTTCACTTTCACCGCGCGTGCCTCATATTTTTATAGTTCCGGGTCAATAGATCAGTTGCACGTCACACGCGTGCATTCCCCTTTCCCTTTCAACACTGTCGAGAGAGCGGCTGTACTGGGTGGATCGAAACCGATTAACTGCCCCTCGGTTGAGAAAGACATATGCTCTCACTGTCGGCGATCCAGGCGGCCCGCGATCGGGTCACAGCAGTCACTCGCGTGACACCGATGGAGTATTCGCATACCTTTTCGGATCGGACCGGCGCCGAGGTTCATCTCAAATTAGAGAACTTCCAGCGGACGGGTTCATTTAAAATTCGCGGTGCACTCAACCGGATTACGACGCTGTCGGCCGACGAGCAGGCCGCCGGCGTCGTCACCGCAAGTGCTGGCAATCACGCCCAGGGCGTCGCGCTGGCGGCGACCAGAGCGGGCGTTGATTCGACGATCGTCATGCCCGAGCACGCCCCCATTTCGAAGGTCAAAGCGACGCGGGGCTATGGTGGTCGAGTCGTCCTCCACGGAGTCGATTACGAGGAGGCCCAAACCAGAGCCCACGAAATCGAAGCTGAAGAGGGCCGCACCTATGTCCATGCCTTCAACGATGAGATGGTAATGGCCGGTCAGGGGACGATCGGTCTCGAAATCCTCGAACAACAGCCCGACGTTGAGACAGTTATCGTCCCAATCGGTGGCGGGGGGCTTATTGCAGGAGTTGCGACTGCAATCAAGACCCAACGGCCCGATGTCCGAATTATTGGCGTGCAGGCAGCCGGAGCTGCGAGCGTCGTCGACTCGCTGCAAAAAGGGGCGATCCACACGCGAGAGAGCGTCGACACCGTCGCTGACGGCATTGCAACCCGAGCGGTCGGCGAACGGACGTTCGAAGTCATACAGGAGCACGTCGACGAGGTTGTAACCGTTTCCGATGAGGAGATCGCACTTGCGTTGACGCTCCTGCTCGAACGGAGCAAAACACTCGTCGAGGGAGCCGGAGCGGTTGGGCTTGCTGCACTGCTCGAAGGCCGATTCGACTACGAGGAAGGCGAAGTTATCGTACCCGCACTCTGCGGTGGGAATATCGACATGAATGTGTTGACAACGGTGATTCTCCGGGGGATGGTTCAGTTGGGGCGGTATCTCAAGATTCGGACGGTGTTGCCGGATCAGCCCGGAGCCCTTGAGGGGCTGATCGAAATTATTGCGGACCACCAGGCCAATATTTATGAGATTCACCACGAACGAACCTCCCGAGAGATCGGCATGAGCGATACAGAGGTCGAAATCGAACTCGAAACACATGGGCCTGACCACGCCGAGGAGCTGTTGGCAACACTCCGTGAATCGGGCTATGTCGTCGACGTGTTGAAATAGGGTGTGTAATGAAACGACCGCCCAAAGCGGGCTTAGCGTCCGGTCAGTACGTCAGTACTTCCGCAGTCGGGACACTGCGTCATGCGGTGAAACGGCGGGGCACTGATTTCGTTCCACGCGTCGTCGCCCGAGGGTGCGGTGTACCCACACTGCCGGCACCGAGACACGGGCTGGCTCTGGGTGTTGATTGCCATAATCTATCATGGTTCGTCATCCGAATAACGGTTTTTCAGTGTTTCCGACGGGTTGGATACGGGTGGGGCCGCAGTCGAGAGTCGCACAAGCCATGCGGATTTATGTCCGCAGCGTGAGCAGGCGGCTGTATGAAACGCGTGATCAGTACCGACGACGCCCCGGCGGCAGTTGGGGCGTACAGTCAGGCAACGACTGACGGCTCGACGCTCTATACTGCCGGACAGATCCCACTAACGCCCGCGGGCGATCTCCTGGCGGATGCGTCGATCACGACACAGACCGAACAGGTACTCGACAATCTGCTTGCAGTACTTGACTCGGAGGGGCTCGATGCAGGCGACGTCCTCAAGACGACCGTCTTTCTGGCCGATATCGACGACTTCGAGGAGATGAACGAGGCGTATGCGACCTACTTCGAGTCCGAGCCACCGGCCCGGAGTGCGGTACAGGCAGGTGCGTTGCCAAAGGGTGTTGGTGTCGAAATCGAGGCGGTCGCAACCTACCGAGAGGCGTGAACCGTCGTCGCAAATCGAGCCTGCTGTGGGGCGTCGTTGGGGCAATGACGTTCATCGTGCTTGCACAGGGGAGCCTCATTCTCAGTGGGCCGTTGCCGGTGGGTATCGGGGGCATCGCGGCCATCGGACTGCTGGTCGGGATGGTCGTCACAACCGTCTCGTATGTTGTCGAACCGTGGGTAGTGACGAAAGGCCGGTAGGAACCCACGATCAACACGTTTAAAATCGGCAACAGGGTAGGGACAGACGGGAGCCAGGATGGCCGAGTGGTAAGGCGCACGCCTGGAAAGCGTGTTCCCTTTGGGATCGGGGGTTCAAATCCCTCTCCTGGCGTTTTGCGACGAACAACACTGCCGAGCACTGTCTGTGCGAGGCACTTCGTGAGTCGCAACCGACACACGAGAGGATTTGAACCAGCGAGTGAAGCGAACAGCGTGAGCGGAGCGAGTGGGGTTCAAATCCCTCTCGCGGCCTTTCTATTGAAAAACGCACACGAACAACCACAAACCACGCGAGCGGGTGACACTGCACCGTCGAAAACACAGTAAGGGCTAACCCTCGCCACCGGCAAGCACCTGTATGAGCGATTCCGCCCAAACGGGCACCGATGAAATTCCCGACGCCGACCTTCGAGAGGCGGCCGAAACGGCACTCACTCAGTGTCTCAACGTTGGATCCGACGAAACCTGTCTCATCGTGACCGACGACAAACGCCACCGAATCGGTGAGATACTCTATGCGGTTGCCAGCGAGCATACCGACGACCCCGTCATCATCCGCTATCCGCCGGGACCACAACACGGTGCAGAACCACCCGAGCCGGTGGCAGCCGCCCTCCGGGAGGCCGACGTCTTTCTCGCACCGACAACCAAGAGCCTCAGCCACACCCGCGCCCGCGGAGCGGCCTGCGAGGCCGGTGCTCGCGGGGCGACGCTGCCGGGAATCACCGAATCGGTCTTTGTTGCCGGGCTTGACGCCGACTACGAGGCGATTGGAGCCCACAGTCAAACAATGCACGAACAGGTCGTCGACGCCGACGAAATCCGAGTGACATCGCCACAGGGAACCGACATTACCTTCGAGATCGGCGGCCGCGAGTGGCTGCTCGATACCGGCCTCGTCCACGACGCCGGGGGCTTTTCGAACCTCCCAGCCGGCGAGATTTTCGTCGCCCCCGAAAGCGCCACCGGCACGTACGTTGTCGACGGAACAATGCGCCCCCACGGCCTGCTTGAGGCTGGCGACGAACTCCGTTTCGAGGTCGAAGACGGCTCGGTGACCGAGATTAGTGACGACGAAATCAGATCACAGATCCAAACCGCTGCCGAAGAGGTCGGACAGGCAGCCTACAACCTCGCCGAGTTGGGCATCGGCACCAACGTCGGCGTCAACGAACTCGTCGGCTCGGTCCTGCTTGATGAAAAGGCCGCCGGCACCGTCCACATCGCGATTGGCGACAACGCGGGTATCGGTGGCGAGACGGACGCCCCGCTACATCTCGATGGAATTCTCCGCGAGCCGACCGTCTTCGCCGACGGGGCCGAACTCGAACTCCCGCGGCCGGACGTCACCGACTGAACCACCAGCAGTAACCGACTCACGGTAGACGGGCACACACCCGCCCGACAAGCACGGCTTTTTACGCGTTGCGGCGGTAGACGGGCCTATGAGCGATACTGACGCCGGCGACCGGGTGGCACTTTCCTGCCCCGCCTGTTCGCCACACGACGACACCGTCCATGAGGTACTCAAGCCTGGTGGCGACGTCACCGTCCGCTGTAGCGAGTGTGGGCACGTCCACAAAACGCAGATCGAATCGACACCAACCGTCGAAAAGAAAATTATCGTCTCCCAAGACGGCGACTCCTTTAGCACCCGGCTTGAAACCGATCCAACCGAAGCTGTCGAAATCGGTGACGAGTTCATTGTCGATACCCCGGAAGCGATTTTGCAGGTTCGCGTGACTGGGCTCGAACTCCTCGAAGCCGATCACCGGCCCGAGGCGGCCATTATGGAGGATGTCGAAGCCGTCTGGACTCGCGCAGTCGACAACGTCGGTGTCAACGTGACGCTGCATCCGAAAGACGGCTCTCGGGACGACACCCGGAGTCTCAAAGTCAACGTCCCCGGCGACTACGAGTTCCGCGTCGGCGAGACCGAATCCTTCGGCGACGACGAATTCACGATCACCGGCCTGTTCGTCCGTGAGGATGCCGATGGCTACCGGTTCGATAAGTTCGACAGAGACGGCGATATGATCTACGCGAAAGACACCAAACGTGTCTACGGTATCGACGAGACGACCACCGCCTGGTCGGCATGGTAAGCATATCGAAACCAGTTGGATGGGATCGTGGCGTGGTGTTTTAGCCGGTCGGCCTCCGAGTGTTGCTAATGGATCACGAAACGCTTCGGGCAGACATGGTCGATGGGCTCGAATACGCCCGACAGCGGCCACTCGGAGCCGACGTTCTCGGGTGCCTCCAGACGGTTCCACGCCATGAATTCGTCGAAAACGCATACGAAAACCGTGACAGCGACGTGGCGGGGTCGCGCGTCCTCCGACCTGAGACCGTTGTTCGACTCCTGACGGCACTCGAATTCGAGCCCGGAAACGAGACGCTCATCGTCGGGGCAGGCGTTGGCTACACGGCTGCGGTAAGCGCCGAAATCGTCGGTGCCAAACACGTCCAGGCGATCGATATCGACCGACAGCTCGTCAGGCTTGCACGACAGAATCTCCACGCAGCCGGCTACGACAGCGTCCTTGTCGACCACCGCGATGGAGCACGTGGCTACCCCGAGTATGCCCCGTTCGACCGCATCCTCGTCGAAAGTGCCGTCCTTGAGCCACCACGAGCACTCATCGAACAGCTTGGGCCTGGCGGTCGAATCGTCTTCCCTCGCGGAACGACCCAACAGACGCTCGTCGCCGCCGAACGCGACCCCGATGTCGAGAAGGCCGCACTCCGCGAGATTGACGAGTACGGCCCGGTCCAGTTTCGACCGATGTTAGTCGACGGCGAACAGGCAAGCGGCCACGAGCGGAATCGAACCCGTCGAGAGGACGCCGAGTTCGACGAACAAGGGTATTTCGCGCCCTCGGGCTGGGAGTACGAGTGGCTCGATTGGGACCAACGGCTGTAGCCAACGGCAAAGACACTATTTTGGCCGTCATGAGCGTCAGAAGGCGACCGCAAGCGATACACTCACGAATGTCCCGGCCTAATGGTCAGTGTGGTTGCACCAGAGCATCCCTCGGGCGACGATGAGACGGACGACGCCGATTCCGACCCAGCCGCTCGGGACGAGGCAGAGCCAGCCGCCGCTGAGGGAAGTGGGCCAGCCGTTCCCAACGGAGAGCCGTCACCGGACCGCGGCGACGAGACGTCGGATATCGACCTTACCGAGCTTACGCTCAAAGAACGGATTGTCCTCGCAACGGCCCAAAAGCCGGCGATCGCGCTGCTCATTATCATTCTGTTTCTGTTCGCCTTTACGTTCCTGATCGCCCTGGCGATGATTTTCCCAGCAGTTGCCGCGCTGTTTATTTTTGGAACGATGGCGCTGACAGGACTCGCCATCGGGGTCTTTCTCGTGCTTCGGCGGCTTGAATCGTAAGTAGGCACCCAATAGCTCGATAGATGTGCCAAACAGAGAGACTCAGTACGACGCCGACTGGTGGATATCGGTGTGCTGGCTCGTAAGCTGACACTGCTGGTCTGCAGCGCCCTCGTAAAACGAAGCGAGCTGTGTCGGGACGGCTGCGGCGTCAACGACATTGAGCACGAGGTCGTCACTGCTCAGTACGTCACCATCGTTGTTGTAGGTGGTTTCTCTCACGGCCTGCTCGCCCATCAAATCCAGTTCGCCGGCGATGTTTCCGATGACAAAGAGTGGCCGATCACGGCGGGCATCGACCCGACCGTTGGCCTGCGCCAATCCGTGGGTCGTCACGTCGATGATGTTCTCACCATCAGTCCACGAACCGAAGAGGTCGAGCACGAAGAGTCGGTTACTCGCCAGTGCATCGGTAAGCGTGATGCCAACCTCGCGGCTGAGAACCGCCGCCAGCGTCGATCGGTCCAAGGTTGCGGTCGGCGACAACGAGACCGCCCAGCCCGCGTCGATTGCGTTTGCACAGCAGCGAGCGATGGCCTCGTCGAGTGCCGAACCAAGGCCGTTATCGCCGGTGGTATCGGTCGTAATGACGCTTCGGGAGCCGCCGGGAAGCCCACCGGTTTGGGCATCAAACTCGGCAATACCGGTTGGAACCGCTGGTGCGTTCCTGAGTCGCTCGTCGCGCTGGCTCCGTGCAGACGAAAGTGCAGTGTCGATTTC
>CAZCYW010000023.1:0-12641 GCA_964503105.1 uncultured Haloferacaceae archaeon | reverse complement strand
TCCTGAGTCGCTCGTCGCGCTGGCTCCGTGCAGACGAAAGTGCAGTGTCGATTTCAGTGACCGCTTGCTCGATTGCACGGGCGGCATCCGCCGTTCCACTGGTAACGTTCGCCACCCGAGAGCTTGCCTCTGCGCCGTCGGCGACAGCCACCGACACCTCATCAACCCCGTTGGCTGCAGCCTGCATTTCTTCGTCGACCACATCGAGTTTCTCGCCGGTGGTTTCGACCTGTTCGGCTCCGTCTTCGACCGCCCCGACAGCCGAATCGAGCGCCTCGGTTACGTTCGCAGTTACTGTCTGGATCTCGGTGACAGCGGTTTCGATCTGTTCGGTCCGCGAGCGCGACTCTTCGGCGAGGGATTTGACCTCTTCTGCAACGACCGAAAAGCCGGCACCCGCCTCGCCCGCCCGGGCGGCCTCGATCGACGCGTTGAGCGCCAGCAGGTTGGTCTGGTCGGCGATATCGCTGATCACATCGACGACCTCGTTGATCTGTGAGACGTGTGTTTCGAGCGTCTGCATCTGTGTCTGAACCTGTTGGGTTGCGGTTTCGGCGGTCGTCATCGCTGTACTCGCCTCGGTGGTCGCCGCCCGACCAGCAGTCGCCGCTGTGGCCGCTCGATCGGTCGTCTCACTGACTTCACTGGCACTCGAAGCGACTTCTTCGATCAGCGCACTCAACTCTGAGACATCAGCGGCAACGGTCTCCATATCTTCGACCTGTGTGCCGGCGGCCTTCTGGATCGATTCGAGACGCTGGTCGACCGATTCGGAGGTTGCATGGACGACGCCGACAGCGCCCTGTGCGTTTGCGATCATGCCGTCGTCGATATCAGAGAAAGACGCTGCCGTGTCAGAACTGTTTGACGCCATTTGCTACCGTATCCCACAAAGACAACCCATAAAAGTGTTTGTTCATTCGAATATTTTCATTTTTGGTTAACAATTGTGAGATGTATTTCGGGGCGTGTAATCAATTGTACTAGTGACTCAGTTGTTTGGAACACGCTCAATGTGAACCTCGGTCGCTCTGCTCGTTGGGCTCAACGCGATGCGCTCTGTTCACCAGTTAGTGTTGAGAAAAACGCCCGGAGCGGGATTTGAACCTCACTTGCTCACGCTGTTCGCTCCTTGGTTCAAATCGCTCAGAGAAGTATTTGCGGCTCACGATGTTGCTGAGCACATGCAGTGCTCAGAGAGTTGCTCATCGCAAAAGTACGCCCGGAGCGGGATTTGAACCCGCGTCACAACCGTGACAGGGTTGTATGATGGGCCACTACACCATCCGGGCTTTCGCAACTAACCGTGGTAGGGGGAGACGTTTAAGCCTTGTTAGTCGACCCCGACATCGTCGTGTGATACCGTGACAGTATCTAATCTACGTTGTACACACACTACTCCGATTCGCGAAGAGCGAGTTTGATGCTGCGTGGCTGTGCTTGGAAAAACGAGGTTGTTGGTTGATCAAATGACGAGCAACGAATAGGCATTACGTGAGTTTGCGAAAACGCCCGAGCCGGGATTTGAACCTCACTCACTTTGCTCACTCCGTTCGCGCCGCTCGCTGGTTCAAATCCGGAGACAAACGTTTCTCGGATTTGTGGTAGTCGCGACACGGCAAGCCGGTCGCTCAGAGATATTGAATCCGAGAAAACGCCCGAGCCGGGATTTGAACCCGGGTCACAACCGTGACAGGGTTGTATGATGGGCCACTACACCACTCGGGCGAACCGTACTCAACCGTACCTGCGAGTAATAGATAAGACTTCCCTTTCGAATCCGGTATGCGAGTCGCTCCCGTCAGGCCCCATAAGACATTTAGTAGTCAACAACGTGTGTCTGCATAACACGCCCCGCCGGTCGGTGAGCCACTGGCCTCAGACGAAGTTGACAACTGTTAAATGGCCTCGTCTAGTAATTCGCTGTAGTATCTCGTGATAGTAGCTTCTCCCCACCGTCAGATAACTCACCCATGGTAGATGTCAGTCAACACGAACTCGTACCCGATCACATACCCATCGACGAGGATGAACTCGAAGCCGTCCTCGACGAGTATGAGATCACCCGTACCGACCTGCCGAAGATCAAACGGAACGATCCAGCGCTGCCCGACGAGGCCAACCCGGGCGACGTGCTCAAAATCGTCCGTGAATCTCGAACCGCAGAAACATCGATTTCCTACCGGCTGGTGGTCGAATGAACCGTCAGTCACGACGCGTCGTCTCGAAAGAGTACTTTTCGGACGCCCGTCTTGCCGAGCACCACTTCCGGTCGTTTAACGCGTTCCTTGGACGCGGCATGCAACAGGTCGTCGACGAAAAGGAAACAATCGACACCGACATTGGCGACAAAGAGGGCCAAGAACCCGTCTACGTCGAACTCGGTGACATCCGTATTCTGACCCCGCGTGTCCGCGAGGCAGATGGCTCCGAAGAACTGTTGTTCCCACAGGAAGCGCGGCTCCGGAACATCACCTATGCCGCGCCGGTCTTCATGGAAATGTCGATCATTCGCGGCGGCGACGAGGAACCAGAAACCGTCGTCGACTCCACGGAGACGAAAGTCGGCCGAATGCCGATCATGATCGGCTCGGATAAATGTAACATCACCGGCTTTAGCGACGACGAACTCATCGACATCGGCGAGGACCCCGTCGATCCCGGTGGCTACTTCATCGTCAACGGGTCCGAGCGCGTGCTCATGACGAGCGAGGATCTGGCACCGAACAAGATTCTCGCTGAACACGACACCAAGTACGGTGACGACATCCAGGTCGCAAAAACCTTCAGCCAGCGTCGTGGCTACCGCGCGCTCGTCCTCTGTGAGCGAAACCGTGAAGGCCTCCTTGAAGTGAGCTTCCCATCGGTTTCGGGCAGCGTCGACTTCGTCACGCTCGTGCGGGCGCTCGGACTCGAATCCGACCAGGAAATCGTCCACCGCGTCTCTGATGATCCCGAGATTGTCAAGTTCATGCTCGAAAATCTCGAGGAAGCCTCGGTTCAGACAACCGAAGAGGCCATCGAGACGCTTGGTAAACGTGTCGCCAGCGGGCAGGGCAAAAACTACCAGCTCAAACGCGCAAACTACGTCATCGACCGGTATCTCCTTCCACACCTCCACGAAGAGGGTGTCGAAGACGAAGAAGTCCGGATCAACAAAGCCTACTACCTCTGTCGAATGGCCGAGGCCTGTTTCGAACTCGCTCTCGACCGCCGGGAGGCCGACGACAAGGATCACTACGCTAACAAGCGGCTGAAAGTATCGGGCGACCTGATGACAGATCTGTTCCGGACCGCCCTCAACAAGCTGGCGCGGGACGTGAAGTACCAGCTTGAACGCGCCAACATGCGAAACCGAAACCTGTCGGTCAGCACAGTCGTCCGCTCGGACGTACTGACCGAACGGCTCGAACATCCGATTGCGACCGGCAACTGGGTCGGTGGCCGTTCGGGTGTGAGTCAGCTGGTTGATCGAACCGACTACATGGGTGTGCTGTCTCACCTTCGCCGACTTCGCTCGCCGCTGTCGCGTTCGCAGCCGCACTTCGAGGCGCGGGACCTGCATGCGACCCAGTGGGGCCGTATCTGTCCATCGGAAACACCCGAAGGACCGAACTGTGGACTGGTCAAGAACTTCGCCCAGGCAATGGAGTTGAGCCAGGATATCGAGGACGAACAGGGACTGAAACGAGAGCTGTCATCGATGGGAGTACAGGGGATCCCCGGTATTGACGGCATTGAACGAACCACCCCTGCGGACGACTAACAATGGCTCAGGCACGAGAAGCGAAAGTATACGTCAACGGGAGTCTGGTTGGAACCCATCCGGACCCAGAACAGCTTGCCGAACAGATCCGAGAAGCCCGCCGCCGCGGCGACGTCAGCGAGATGGTCAACGTCTCGGTCCGTGGCCGAACCCAGGAGGTTATCATCAACGCCGATGCGGGCCGAGCCCGCCGGCCACTGATCGTCGTCGAAAACGGCGAACCACTGCTCAGTAACGAAGAAATCGATGCCGTCGACAGCGGCGAACTCGAATTCGAAGACCTCGTCGAGCGCGGCTACATCGAGTTCATTGATGCCGAAGAGGAGGAGGACATTCTCATCGGTGTCGACGAAGAGGATCTGACCACCGATCACACCCACCTCGAAATCGACCCCTCACTGATTTTCGGCATTGGTGCCGGGATGATTCCATATCCCGAGCACAACGCCAGCCCCCGGATTACGATGGGCGCAGGGATGATGAAACAGTCGCTGGGACTACCCTCTGCAAACTACCGGATTCGACCGGATACACGCCAACACCTGCTGCACTACCCGCAGCTGGCAATGGTCAAAACTCAGACGACAGAACAGATCAACTTCGACGAGCGGCCGGCCGCACAGAACTTCGTCGTCGCGGTCATGAGCTACGAGGGGTTCAACATCGAGGACGCACTCGTGATGAACAAGGGGTCGGTCGAACGCGCACTCATGCGCTCGCACTTCTTCCGAACCTACGAGGGCGAAGAACGACGCTATCCCGGCGGCCAGGAAGATCGCTTCGAGATTCCGAGCCAGGACGTCCGTGGCGCTCGCGGAGAGGACGCCTACACCCACCTCGATGAGGACGGCCTCGTCAACCCCGAGACCGTCGTCGACGAGAATTCGGTGCTGCTTGGAAAGACCAGCCCGCCGCGATTCCTCGAAGAGCCTGACGACATGGGTGGACTCAGCCCCCAGAAACGACGTGAGACCTCGGTGACGATGCGTTCGGGAGAAGACGGCGTCGTCGACACGGTCACGCTGATGGAGGGTGAAGACGGCTCGAAACTCTCGAAAGTGAAGGTCCGAGATGAACGAATCCCGGAACTCGGCGACAAGTTCGCATCCCGGCACGGCCAGAAAGGGGTTGTCGGCCACTTGGCCCCACAGGAAGACATGCCGTTTACCGAAGAAGGGGTTGTCCCCGATCTCGTGCTCAACCCGCATGCGTTGCCATCGCGGATGACCGTCGGCCACGTCCTCGAAATGCTTGGGGGCAAAGTCGGCGCACTCGAAGGCCGACGCGTCGACGGAACACCGTTCCAGGGCGAAAACGAGTCGGAACTCCGCGGTGCCCTCGAAGACCACGGCTTCCAATCGTCAGGAAAGGAAGTCATGTACTCGGGTGTCACCGGTGAGAAGATTGAGGCCAACATCTTTGTGGGAATTATTTTCTACCACAAGCTCTACCACATGGTCTCGAACAAGTTGCACGCTCGCTCGCGCGGGCCAGTCCAGGTGCTGACACGACAGCCGACCGAGGGACGTGCCCGCGAGGGTGGGCTTCGTGTCGGTGAGATGGAGCGTGACACCATTATTGGCCACGGTGCGGCGATGGTGCTCAACGAACGGCTCCTCGATTCATCGGACAAAGAACGCGTCTACGTCTCGGCGGATACCGGGATGATTGCGGTTAAAGACCGCGAACAACGGCGGGTCTACGATCCAGCAACCGGCAGCGAGGACAACATCCACGAGTTGGAGATCAGTTACGCGTTCAAACTCCTGCTTGATGAGATGATGGCGCTCGGCATTCGACCAACACTCGAACTCGAGGACGCGGTCTAAGGGGAAATACACATGTCAATGCAAACACCAAAGCAGCTCGGTGGGATCCGGTTCGGACTCATGGATCCCGAGACGTATCGCGATCTGTCGGCGACGAAAGTAATCACCGCCGACACCTACGACGACGACGGCTATCCGATCGACATGGGGCTCATGGACCCCCGACTCGGCGTGATCGACCCCGGACTCGAATGTCGAACCTGTGGACAGCATTCGGGATCGTGTCCAGGGCACTTCGGCCACATCGAACTGGCCGCCCCCGTTATTCACGTCGGCTTTACGACGCTCATCCGGCGGCTGCTTCGGGCAACCTGTCGAGAGTGTGGGCGACTGACGCTCACCGAGGAAAAAATGGAGTACTTCCGCGAGCAGCTCGTCAACGCCAGAGAACTGGGCAAAGATCCAGACACTGTCCTCAAGTCAGCGGTCCGAGAGGCCCGGAAGTCGAGTACGTGTCCACACTGTGGAGAGCCGCAGGCGGACATCAAACACGAAAAGCCGACCACCTACTACGAGGTCCAAAACGTTCTTTCGGGGGACTACTCAGAATCGATTGCGTCGGCGATGCAGCCCGATCCCGACGACGAGGACGACGAGGGAATAAGCCCCCAGGCGCTTGCCGACGAAACCGGCATTGGGCTCGATCGGATCAACCAGATTCTCGGCGGCGAGTTCCGTCCACGCAAAGAGGGCCGGATCGCACTCGAAAAAGCGCTCGATATCGACCTCACCGAAGAGGACATGAACAAGCTGATGCCCTCGGACATTCGCGACTGGTTCGAAGACATCCCAGATGATGATATCAACGTGCTCGGTATCGACGCCGAACACTCCCGACCGGAGTGGATGATCATGACTGTGCTGCCGGTGCCGCCGGTCACCGCCCGGCCGTCGATCACGCTCGACAACGGCCAGCGATCGGAGGACGACCTGACACACAAATTGGTCGACATCATCCGGATCAACCAGCGGTTTATGGAGAACCGCGAAGCCGGAGCCCCACAGCTGATTATCGAGGACCTGTGGGAGCTGTTGCAGTACCACGTCACGACCTTCGTTGACAACGAGATTTCGGGGACGCCGCCGGCGCGACACCGCTCTGGACGACCCCTGAAAACGCTTAGCCAGCGACTCAAGGGCAAAGAGGGTCGCTTCCGTGGCAGCCTTTCGGGGAAACGCGTTAATTTCTCCGCGCGGACGGTCATCAGCCCGGATCCAACGCTGTCGCTCAACGAGGTCGGCGTCCCGGATCGGGTTGCAAGCGAGATGACGATCACGATCAACGTCACCGACCGCAATATCGAGGAGGCCCAGCAGTACGTCTCGAACGGGCCGAAAAAACACCCCGGGGCCAACTACGTCAAGCGACCTGACGGCCGCCGGCTGAAGGTAACCGAAAAGAACTGCGAGGAGCTTGCGACGAAAATCGATGCCGGCTGGGAAGTCAACCGACATCTCGTCGATGGCGACATCGTGATTTTCAACCGCCAGCCCTCGCTGCACCGGATGAGTATTATGGCCCACGAGGTTGTCGTGATGCCGTACAAAACCTTCCGGCTCAACACGGTTGTCTGCCCGCCGTACAACGCTGACTTCGACGGCGACGAAATGAACCTGCACGCCCTGCAGACCGAAGAGTCACGGGCGGAAGCCCGCGTGCTCATGCGGGTGCAAGAACAGATTCTCAGCCCGCGATTCGGTGAAAACATCATCGGGGCGATTCAGGACCATATCTCGGGGACCTACCTGCTGACCCACGAGAATCCACAGTTCACCGAGACACAGGCGCTCGACCTGCTGCGAGCAACCCGCGTCGACGAGCTGCCTGAACCGGATGGCGAGGACGAGACCGGCCCCTACTGGACCGGCCGCACAGTCTTTTCGCTCCTGTTGCCTGACGGGCTCGACCTCGAATTTACCTCCTCTGCTGGGGACACCGTCATTATCGAAGACGGCGTCCACAAGCAGGGAACCATTGACGAGGACGCAGTCGGGGCGTTCGGTGGCGAGATTGTCGATACACTGGTCAAACAGTATTCCGAGACGCGAGCACGGATCTTCATCAACGAGATTGCATCGCTCGCAATGCGTGCGATCATGCACTTCGGCTTCTCGATCGGGATCGACGACGAGTCGATTCCGCCGGTCGCCGACGAGCAGGTCGATGAAGCGATTGCGAACGCCTACGACCGGATTGCAGAGCTGATTGCGACTTACGACGCCGGCGACCTCGAATCGCTGCCCGGCCGGACGGTCGACGAGACGCTCGAAATGAAGATCATGCAGACGCTCGGCAAGGCCCGGGACTCAGCGGGTGAAATTGCCGAAGATCACTTCGAAGACGACAACCCGGCGGTCATCATGGCCCGCTCGGGGGCGCGTGGATCGATGCTCAACCTGACGCAGATGGCCGGCTGTGTCGGCCAACAGGCAGTCAGAGGCGAGCGGATCAACCGCGGCTATGAAGACCGAACGCTTGCACACTACAAACCGAACGACCTCTCTGCGGAGGCCCACGGCTTTGTCGAAAACTCCTACCGTGGCGGACTGACACCACGCGAGTTCTTCTTCCACGCCATGGGTGGGCGCGAAGGGCTGGTCGATACGGCTGTCCGGACTTCGAAATCCGGCTACCTACAGCGCCGACTCATCAACGCGCTCTCGGAGCTCGAAGCGCAGTACGACGGCACGGTCAGAGATACCTCCGGTACGATTGTTCAGTTCGAGTTCGGTGAAGACGGTACCTCACCGGTTCGGGTCTCTTCGAACGAAGACTTCGACATCGATGTCGAAGGCATCACCGAACGGATTGTCGACGCCGAGTTCGACAGCGAGGAAGAAAAACAGGCCTTCCTCAGTCGAAGCGAGCCGCGAACCAACCTCTCAGAGCATGCGGCAACCGGCTACGAGGAGGTGGAGTCAGATGACTGAATACAGCCACGTCACTGACGATATCGAAGCGATCGTTGAGGACACCGACCTGCCACGCCGACTCAAAGACCGCGTCTATGATACGATCGAAGCCCGCGACGGTGTCACCACCGAGCAGGCCGACGAAATCGCCAGCGCGGTCGAATCACAGTATCTTGACACGCGCGTCGATCCACTCGAACCGGTCGGGACCGTCTCCGCACAGTCGATTGGTGAGCCTGGAACGCAGATGACGATGAACACGTTCCACTATGCGGGGGTTGCAGAAATCGACGTGACCCAAGGGCTGCCCCGACTTATCGAGCTTGTCGATGCGCGAAAAACGCCCGATACGCCGATGATGACGGTCTATCTCGAAGACGAGTATGCCGAAGAGCGCGAGAAGGCCCACGAAGTCGTCTGGGCGCTTGAAGCGACCAAGATTCTCGCCTTGGGTGATGTATCGACGAACGTCGCCGATATGATCGTCCGGATCGACCTCAACGAGGAGACACTCTTAGAGCGGTGGCCAACAGTCGATTCCGCAGAGATCATCGCCACTGAAATCGCCGACACAATCCAGGACGCACTCGGCGTCGACACCCGACAGCAGGGAATGGCGATCGAGTTCGGTCCGAACGAGCCGAGTTACCGCGAACTGTTGCAGCTTGTCGAACAGCTTCGAGATATCGTCTTCAAAGGCATCGAAGACATTAGCCGGGTTGTGATCCGCAAAGAACAGCTCGACGATGGCGAAGAGTTCGTCCTCTACACCGAAGGGTCGGCCTTTGGCGACGTGCTCCATATCGAGGGCGTCGACGCCAGCCGATCGACCTGTAACAATATCCACGAAATCCGTGCAGAACTCGGAATTGAGGCCGCCCGCGAGGCGATCATCAACGAGACGATCGATACGCTCCGTGAACAGGGTCTCGACGATGTGAATATCCGACACCTGATGTTGGTCGCCGACATTATGACCAACGAGGGAACGATCGAATCGATCGGGCGGCACGGAATTTCGGGCTCGAAAGACTCCGTGCTTGCCCGCGCTGCCTTCGAGGTGACGGTCAACCACCTGCTTGCAGCCGCGATACACGGCGAAAGCGACGATCTCAACGGCATTATCGAGAACGTCATCGTCGGCAAGCCGGTCTCGATTGGAACCGGCGACGTGAAGCTACGGATGGGCTCGATCGACGCCAACCCAGCAGACGACTAACCACCAGCTGACACCGATCACACTTCCAGACACCTACCTTCCTATTATGCGCGTCACGCTCTCAGATGAGGCACGGCAATTCATCGGACTCTTCGACGAGGAAACCGAAATTAGTCCGAACGACTGTCTCGTCGAGGGCGACCGCGTCGTCTTTCTGATTCCGGCCGGCAAGATGGCTGATGCAATCGGACCGAGCGGCCGGACGGTCAAACGTGTCGAGCGAAAACTCGGCCGCCGGATCGAGCTCCTTGAGGACGCCGCAACCGCCGACGCATTCGTCAGAAATGTGCTCGCACCCGCGGTCGTCCGCGGAGTCACGATTTCCGAGCAGGGCGACCGGATCGCCTATGTCGAAGTCGACGAAAACGACCGGGGAGTCGCCATTGGCAAAGACGGCCAACATATCGATACCGCCCGGCGGCTGGCGGCACGACATTACGATATTGACGATATTCAGCTGACCTAACGGGAGTTGGCTCTGAACGATTCTCTGGGGCCTTTGTGGCCTACGCGTCGTTCTACTGCCGTTATTTTCGCTACAAAACCGCCTCAGATTCGATTAGCGACCCCTAAGAAGCGATCTGCGGCCGTTTCATCGGATCCAAAGAGGGATGCTTAAGTAGCCGCATCCGAAACCAGATGGTACATGGCAAACGGCAAATATGCCGCCCGGAAGCTCAATAAGGACCGGCAGAAACGACGCTGGTCCGACTCCGAGTACGCTCGCAGAGAGCGCGGGCTCAAAAAGAAGTCCGACCCCCTCGAAGGCGCACCGCAGGGCCGCGGGATCGTCCTCGAAAAGGTCGGAATCGAAGCAAAGCAGCCGAATTCGGCAATCCGAAAATGTGTTCGGGTTCAGCTTATCAAGAACGGCAAGCAGGTCACCGCCTTCTGTCCCGGTGACGGTGCAATCTCGTTCATTGACGAACACGACGAGGTCACGATTGCCGGGATCGGTGGCGCGAAGGGTCGTGCGATGGGCGACCTTTCGGGTGTCAACTACAAGGTCGAGAAGGTCAACGGTGTCTCGATGATCGAACTCGTCCGTGGCAACGCAGAGAAACCGGTGCGATAATGTCCGAGAGCGAAACCGACACCCCCGAAGAAGACGTTGAGGATGTCGAACTCGACGCAGAAACCCCAGAAGACGTCGACGAGGCTGACGCTGCCGACGAGGACGCAGAAGAGGAGTCCTCGGTTCCGACAGCACTCCTATTCGGCGTCTGGGACGTCTCGGAAGTCGAGTACACCGACCCCAGCACCCAGCGGTATCTCAATGTGACGCCGATCGCCCACACGATGGGTCGTCACGCCTCGAAACAGTTCGAGAAAAGCGAGATCTCGGTTGTCGAACGGCTCATCAACCGACTCATGCAGACCGAGGAGAACACGGGCAAAAAACAGCGTGCGACCAAGATCGTCCGCGATGCCTTTGAGGTTGTTCACGACCGCACCGACGAAAGTCCAGTGCAGGTGCTCGTCGAGGCTGTCGAGAACGCCGCCCCGCGAGAGGAGACCGTCCGCCTGAAATACGGTGGAATTTCGGTTCCCAAAGCCGTCGATGTCGCTCCACAGCGCCGCGTCGACGAGGCGCTCAAATACATCGCACAGGGCACGAAAAACGCGAGCTACAAGTCGTCGACCGATGCGGCCGATGCGCTCGCCCAGCAGTTGATTGGTGCGGCCAGCTACGACATGCAGGCCTACCCGATTTCGCAGAAAGAAGAGCGAGAGCGCGTCGCCGCCGCCGCCCGCTAAGCGGGCGACTATTTTCGGTTTTAGTATGGGCTGAGCAACAGCCCACTCGCCGTCTTTGTTCGTCCCGCTAGCCCATTGGCTGTCGTTCGTATTTTGGGCTTGTCGGCTGGATTCAGGTTGCGGTTGCATACGCCCGCGTGATGTCGACCAGCGTCTTTCGGTATTCGCTTTCGGTTGGATCAGTAGCGAGTGATTTGAATCGGTCTTTGAACGCCGAGAGATCGACCGTTGGTGCGGCATCGCCGGCGGCCTGTGCCAACGCATAGAGCCGGTGGCTAGGATTGACGAGCTGGTGTCGTTCGACGAGTGCAAGTGCGAACGCAGCATTGACCGCAGTGATTTCGGGGTCGGCAGCTGGCGTTTCACAGCGAACCCCCGGACGCTGGTCGGCTGTCGGCCGATCCGCAAGCGCATCGGCGAGCGTCGCAGCGAAAAAGTCGACGAGCTTTGTCGCCGGAGCGAGATCCAAGGTGATATCGTCAGCGTAGATATCCTTCATGTGATTGGCGATCTGGTAGCAGTGTGACAGTTTTCGGCGTTCGACTGACTCACCAGCGAGTGCGAGAAAGACGGCTTCATCGGTTGATTGAGTGTGTGAGGCGTGACGTTCTTCGTACCGAGCCATGTGGGCGTACTCGTGTAAGGCGAGTTCACGGGCCATGACGCTGGTTGCAGCCTGTCGGGAGATGTTGAGTACGTGACGGTTGGGGTAGTGGGCAGCCCACGTCCGTTGGTCAGGGTCTTCACGGAGATGCACCTCAACCGGGTGCGAAAGGTCGTATTCGGTTTCGAGGAGGTCGGCCGCACTCAGGAAGGGATCGGGGGCAACGGTACCCTGCACGCGGACATCCATGTGTATGTGTCTCATGGTGGCTGGATATATGGCTCTTTCGCGGACGGTGTCGTCCCAACAGCCACCGAATTGAGTCAGGAATTACTATGAGATGTGTTCACACAAATAGGCCGCATTCGGCCGCTGTGCCGTCATATTCGACCCGATTGCTGCAAGCGGAAACACTATCCTTTTCACCCTCCTGCCGGTACCACCCTGTATAATGGGCCGACGAAAAAAGATCGTTCAAGAATGTGAGCGGCTGATGGACAACCCGGAGAACATCCGGAACATCGCCATCGCCGCCCACGTCGACCACGGCAA
>CAZCYW010000022.1:0-44258 GCA_964503105.1 uncultured Haloferacaceae archaeon | reverse complement strand
CATCACTCTTAGATCCAAGCGGATACTCGACATTCTCGCAAAATCTTATTCAGTCAGAAGAGGTGATAAATAGTGAGATATCAAATGGTCTTATATGACTCTCATTGATGCGTTACTCTTGATACTCGGGGTCTCATTTCTTACAATACTACTTCTCTTTGCCACTCTCTACCTTCCACACCCAGCCTTCGAATCTTTGGTGAAAATAATTGGTAACATCCCTGGTGTCAAATGGTCTGTCGTTTTTATTGATCCTCTCCAGAAACGGTATTCGTCAAAACTGGCCAAAGATGTACATATCAAATCCGAAGCAAGCGTTTCAGTTGAACATAATCGCCGGTCTAATCCCTCGTTCGTAAAACCGATATCTACACTTCAAGTCAACCTTGAGATTGAGAATAGAAGTCCAGTAGATGTCTCTGTTGGGGGAGCAGAAATTCACATCGCTTTCGCTTCGGATGGCGTAGCTTTCAAAACGATCCAGTGGAATTCAGATCTCGCACCACAGCCTCCGAATGGATTCAAGATTGAAACTGTTTCTGCCAAAAAAGATGGTTATTTTACATTCGAATTCCTCCCTCCAATCTTTCTCTACTATACGAGTCTGGACCGAGAAAGAGTCGGTAGGACGCTTTATTTCAGTGGCTGGATTATACTCGATACTGGATTTGGGAATACCCTTATTTCATTCACTTCAGAAACATCTATTTCCGATCAGCAAGTCAGAAACCATTTTGCTCGTGCTAAGGAGGACTTCGAAAACGGCTTCAGTATTTTCCAACAATAATATTATCGAGTATTTTGAGATTTATTTCTGCCGACTCCCCCACACAACCTTCTCAACCATCTCCACCCGCAAATCCTGCTCAACCACGATCTGACACGAGAGCCGAGGATACCCAAACCGCTCAGCCAGGCGGTCATGCCAGTGGTTCGGTTCGACATCGGAAATAACCCGAACTCCACAGGTCGCACAGAGCCCACGGCCGCCGCAGTTGGCCCGCTCAGTTAGTCGGCTGTACGGCGACACCTCGGCCTCCAAAAGCACATCCCGCAGCACCCGACCCCGCTCGACGGTGAGTTCGATTTCGCTCTCGCCGTCATCAACGACCACACGAACCGTTTCGGCGTCCTCAGAGCCCATACCAAGTAATCGAGCCGATACGGGTTGAGGCTTTGGCCGGACAGACGGATTTATATATCCATCCCGATACGCTCAAGATATGCCTCAAAGATTATCTGAAGAATCTTCACTCGCCTCTCGGGCGGGTGTCAGGACGATTCACGTCGGTCGCGACCGGCCAATTCGGGTGAGTGCTGGCCACCGAATATTACACCACGACGGCAAGTGCAGCCGGCCACACGGCCATAATTACGAAATTTCGGTTTCGGTCTCCGGACACCTGACCGAGGAAGGATGGGTCGTCGACAAAGGCGACGTGACCAATATTATCGACGAATGGGACCATATGTTTCTCGTCCAACGCGGAGATCCACTAATCGAGGCCTTCGAGGAGTCAGGCGACGGCGACGCACTCGTCGTGCTTGAGGCTCCGCCAACGGCCGAAATGATGGCCGTCATCCTCGAAGCAAAACTCACAGAGCGGCTCCCCGATACGGTCACTGAGGTTCACGCCGAGGTCAGCGAAACTGCCGAACTCGCAAGCGGCCCCTAACCATGCCCGTTAGCTCCAAGGCCGAGATCACCACCGAAGCCACATCACGACCAGCCGATGGTCCTGCTCTCCCGATCAACGAACTCTTCGAATCGCTCCAGGGCGAAGGAACGCTCGCGGGCGTGCCAAGCATCTTCATCCGGACGAGTGGCTGCAACCTCAGATGTTGGTTCTGTGATTCGTACCACACCTCGTGGGAGCCAACTCACGCCTGGATGTGTCTCGACGAGATCATCAAGGCCGTCTCTGAATTCAACGCTGGCCACGTCGTCCTCACCGGCGGCGAGCCGCTCATCCACGAAGAGTCGTTCACGTTGATTGAACGGCTCTCGGCGGCAGGCTATCACATCACCGTCGAGACAAACGGAACGATTGCGCCACCGGAGGACACCCCAATCGATCTCGCAAGTATCAGCCCGAAACTCGCGTCGTCAACGCCGACCCCCGAACGGCCGCCTGCCGGAAGCGACGACGCTGATGATGCTGACGAGTCAGCGACGGCCGTCTGGCAAGAACGTCATGAGGCAGCGCGAATCGACACGGAAGCGCTCAGTTCACTTATCGAGCAGTTTCCGTTCCAACTCAAATTCGTCTTAACCGGCCGTGAGGACCTCCCGGAAGTCGAGTCGCTCGTCGAACGGCTCCGCGCCGAGTCGTCAGCGTCGATTGCGGATACGGATATTCTTCTCATGCCCGAAGGCCAGACCCGAGATCAGCTCGAAACAACCCGCCGCGAGGTCGCCGATCTCGCCATCGAGACTGGCTACCGTTATACGCCACGACTCCACGTCGACCTCTGGAACGACGCCCCCGAAACCTAACCAGCCCGAATCATACCCATGTCCGAATCCACACCCACCGATACCGCCACAACAGCCGACAACATACGTACTGACAGCACTGACGCAACAACGACAACTGACGACCTGCCGACTGACAACACGACAAAACGCGCTGTTGTCCTCGTCTCCGGCGGAATGGATAGTGCAACGACCGCCTACGAGGCTGCCAGTCGCGGCTACGACCTGTTTTTCCTCCACACCTCCTACGGCCAGCGGACTGAATCAAAAGAATACGACTGTGCTCGACAGCTCGCTGAGACGCTCGGTGCGGCCGATTTTCTTCATATCGAGACCGATCACCTCCAACAGATTGGGGGCTCAGCGCTGACTGACGCCGAAATCGCGGTCGGCGAGGCTGATCTCGACAGCGAGGAGATTCCTGATACCTACGTCCCATTCAGAAACGCTAATCTGTTGTCGATGGCCGTCTCGTACGCCGAAGCCAACGGCTGTGAGGCCGTTTTTGTCGGTGCACATAGCGAAGATTTTGCGGGGTATCCCGACTGTCGGCCGGAATTTTTCGAGGCCTTCGAGACGATGGTTGCTGTTGGAACAAAACCCGAAACCACGATCACGGTCGAGGTTCCGTTCGTCGAAAATACAAAAACTGAAATCGCTGCCCGCGGGGTCGAACTCGGTGTTCCCTTCGAGCAGACCTGGAGCTGTTATCGTGCTGAAGAACCAGCCTGTGGAACCTGTGATTCGTGTGCGTTCCGGCTGCAGGCCTTCCAGCGTGTTGGCGTCCGTGACCCAATTGGGTATGCCGAACGGCCGATTTACGCCACTTCGTCGCACAAGTAACGCCAAGTGCGGCTGGTAGCCACCGATCGTATTCAGGATTGATAACCGGACACGAACGTTGATACGAACGACCGTGTGAATTAGGGATATGACTACCGCGGAGTCCCCGTTTCAGCTTCTCTATGTCGAAGGGGATCCGACATACCGTAAGGAGGTTGCCGCCGCGTTCGAACCGCAGTGGGAGGTGATCACCGCCGAGACTGCCGGGAAAGCACATGCACTCGCCGAAAGGACCGTTGACTGTGTTGTCTCGGCTGCGGAACTTCCGGACAGCCACGGCATCGCGTTGTTTGAGTCACTGGCTGAGGAACTCGGATCGACACCCTTTGTATTGTTTGCACAGACTGCCGACAGCGACCTCGTTCGAGAAGCATTTCGCACCGGTATTACCGACGTGATCTACAAACAGCGGTCCACAGGGCAGCCGACAGCCACGCCTGCCAGTACGGCGTCAACCACGGCCGGTGTCGACGCTGACCACCCCGATCCGCCAGACGAACGTATCGGTCGTTCCGCTGGCACCTTCCCGGAGTGTGGGGCCATTGCCAAATCAACTCGTGCACGTGAGACGGCAGCCCGAAAGACGGCCGCACCACCGGATCTCGAAGCTAATGTGCAGGTAACAGACGGTGTCATGGGATTACAGAACTGTCTTACCAGTCTGTTTGCCGGCCGGACACCGGAGTTAGAGGGGACCGCACTCGATGTTTCACGCTCGCTGATGAGTGCTGCAGATGACGAACTGGCAATGAAAATCGAGTGGGCACTCCAGTCGCTGGCAGCTAAAATCGGGGCGACACACTGTCTTATCTATCAGTATGACGAGACTGACGACCTGCTCCGGCGACAACACGGCTGGATCGCAGCATCGGCGACGACGGCCGACTCGGACACAACACAGGCCGTCTCGGCCACCACTGCGTCTGGACCGCTCTCGACGCTGCTGGCACACGAGACGATTCAGGCAACGGACTTTCCGGAATTTTCCTCACAGCTTCGACAGTTTGAGGCGGTTTGCTATGATCCACACCGCTCTGGTGATGTGACCGATGCCGAGACACAAGCACACGCGCCGTGTCAGACCGCCAGCCTCCTTGCACTTCCAATCGTCATCGAGTGGGAGCTTTCGGGGACGCTTGTCATTATGACCGAGACACCGCGTCACTGGTCAGAAACCGTCCAACAGCAGCTCAAAGCCGTTGGTGAACTCATCGGCCATGTCGAGCGTCGTCACCAGCGTCGGGCTGCTCTTGAACGACAAAACGAACAGCTCGAACAGTTTGCTTCGGTCATTAGCCATGATCTACAGAATCCGCTCAATGTGGTTGCTGGCTACCTCGATCTCACGATGGAAACTGGTGAGATCGACCAGCTTGAGCCCGCCTGCAACGCAACCGACCGCATGCAGGCACTGCTAAAAGACCTGCTAACGCTTGCACGCGAAGGCCGCGAAGTCGGCGAAACAGAGCCGGTTGATATCAGTTCACTCGTCACCGACGCATGGAACGGCGTTGCGACCCATGACGCCACGCTTTCGACCGAGGGACTCGAAGCCCTGGGATCGGTCATAGCGGACCCAACACGGCTCAAACAGGCCTTCGAGAATTTGTTCAACAATGCCATTACCCACGTCGGTCCGACGGTCTCAATCACGGTGACTGGGGGCGACAACCAGATCGTTGTTGCTGATGACGGGCCAGGCATTCCACCGGAGGATCGGGCAGCAGTATTTGAGTACGGCCATACTGGGGGCAACGGAACTGGACTGGGGCTATCGATTGTCCGAACGATTATCGAGGGCCATGGCTGGACGATCAGTGTCGATGAAAGCGACTGCGGTGGTGCAGCATTCGTTATTGATTTCGACGACTAACCCTTGAGACCGCCTGTTTGCGAACCATTTGAAGTCAGTGCAGTTTGAGCTCGACGCGTCGGCCGTCCGGATCGCGAACGTAGGCTGCCCAGTCGCGGCCGTAGGCTCCGTAGCGTTTTTTCGGCTCGTCGGCTTCAACCTCATAGCCTGCTTCTGCAATCGCCGCGAGCAGTCTCGTCAGTTCGGTTCGACTCTCCACCGTCGAAGAGCGAAGTAACAGACAGAGGTGCTCGCCGCCGACATCGATTGGCTCCTCGGTCGGCACCAAGTGGATATGACGGCCGCCCGCAACGACGGCAACAAACGGTACCTCGCCTGCAGCAAATCTGTCCTGATCTCGGAGTTCCATGCCGAGTAGGTCGTGATAAAATTCAAGGGCTCGGTCGAGCGAGGAGACGCGAATCGCCACGTGATCGAGGTCAACGATATCGACGGTCATACAGGGAATATGGGCGATCAACGGCAAAGAAACACCGGTCAATAGCGGCCGCTGCTGGATAATCTACCGCAATGTAATCACCTAACAACTAACGGAGTAGAATCGGTTATCGTTGACACAAGATAATTAGGAATCCGGCACGTAAACTATCTGCTAGAAAGGATTTATATTCTATACGTTGAAACAGAAGCTATGGACCGTTATTAGACGTTCTTACTATACATCCTTGTTGGATTTTGTATTTTCGTTGTCACGCTGTTTTTTCTTTCACTTGGTCCATTAGGGATATTTATCCTCGTGTTTTCCGTTCTCATCGTACTAGCAGTACGATCGTCGGGCAACACAGACGACACACCGACTCGGACAAATTGTTCGAAATGTGGCGCACCGAACAAACCGGACAGAGACCGTTGTAAACACTGTCAAACCCCGCTTGAAACGCCCCCTCAAGAATAACTCGCGGGCCGCTAGTCGGCGGTTGCCACCGCACCCGTGCTACCCGACTGGTCGGTTGATTCAAGCAGTTCTTTCGTCCGTCGGTGTCGATATCGGAACATCGGTTCAAAACCGAGTACTGCCGCCGGATCAACGACTCGACGGGCCTGGCCGACCGGAAGTTCGTATTCGACGGTATCGATGAGGACGGTTTCGTCGCCATCGCCATAGAACTCGTGAGTATGAATCCAGAGGGCAAACGGGCCACCGAGCATGTCGTCTCGGAACATGCAGTAGCCATCGCCCTCGCGACGCTCGACGATCCGAGAGATCCAGCCCGTTTTTGGCATCACGCCGAACGGTTTCGAGGCCATCGTGATCTCGGTTCCCTCAAGCAGTTCCGGCGGGTCGGGCTCGCCATTGGGGCCGTGAATCGACTCGATTTCGAGTCCCATCCAGCCCGGCGTCAACGCCTCTAATCCGTCGGTTGTCGAGTGAAACGCCCAGACTTCCGCAAGTGGAGCCCGGATTCGCGTTCGGCGTCTATAGGTCGCCATAGTGACTGTACGTGTGGCAGTCTCAAAAGCACCGCGGGCGAAACGTGTAGAACAGTTCGGCCGGATGCAACTGACGATCCGACCAGCTAGATAGAGAACCGTTCGACAGTCGTCCCGGCAGCCGTCAAGTCGGTGTCGGTCGCCACAGCCACCGTGATCGGTGTCTCGCCGTGACTGATTGGAATTTCAAGTTCGAAGCTCCCGTCTTCGACCGTCTCGATGACCGCTTGTTCGGTGGCTTTGACTGCAACGACTGCGCCGTCTGTCTCACCGGTCACACGGAGTTTGTCGTCGACAATCCGCGTTTCAACCCGGAGCGACGGCCCCTCGGGTCGCGAGCCATTGAGATACCGGTCGGCGACCGCCGCGGGCATCTCGACCGGTTCGCCGGCTTCGATTCCGTGGGCCAGTCGAATGAACTGCGCCATACTCCAGGCGAGTGGGGTTGCCGCACCGGTTCCCTCACCCATTTCCCAGTTGTATTCGTTGTCGATATGCCGATCCCAGACCTGTTCTGCGATCATCCGGCCGCTGTTGGCAAAGCCGGCCATCGTTTCGAGCAACGCACGAGGTTCGAGCGGCCCCTCGTCGGTTCCCGCAAGGAGTTCGTACTCGCCGCGCTCGCCGGTAAAGATCGGCCAGAGCCGACCCTTTCCTTTCGTCTGAACCGACCACGGTGCACCTTCTGCCTCCTCGCCACGTTCGCCGTAGCCGTCGCCGTTGTACCGGTAGAAAGCCGGCCCCTGTGGCGTATCAACTCGAATTGTCTCGTCGACCTCGATAAGTGAGTTTTTGATGACTTCGTCGGAGTATGGCTTGATACCGAGCCGCGTTAGCTCGAGAAAGCCACCGTCGATAATCTCGCGTTCGTCGAGCGTTGGCCCGGCGTTTGCGAGCGTCCGCAGATGGCCGGCCTCGGGGTTGCCATCTCGGGTCACACGGACGTAGTACGGCGTGTGAGTGTGTAGTTCGGTCCCCGTTTTTGTCGCACACCACTCTTCGACGCGGTCAGTCCACTCGTCGGCGAGCGCCAGCCACGGCAGCGCATCAGCCGATTCTCCCTCTCGAAGGGCGAGATCGGCCGCACAGACTAAGCCGGCAACCTCAGCGGCGATCGATGACGGCGAGTAGCCGGCTTCTTCTTCCCACCGTTCTTGGGCGGTCGCCGCGCCGTTGCGAGCAACGTAATCCGCTGACCGTTTGACGTTGATATAGCCGTACTCGACCTCATCGAACTCGATCCCGTTTTCGGCGAGCTGATAGGCCATGACCTGCGGGAACGAGATATTATCGATCTGCTCGCCACCCCAGCGAGTGAGCCCGTTGACATAGGAGTTCTGTGGAATGAAGCCCTCGTCGTCCTGCTGGTACTCGTAGATGTACTGCAGTGCGTCCGTTGCCGTCTTGAGATCGCCAACCGCCTCGAAGACGGTAAAGACCTGATAGAGATCCCGCGACCAGACGAAGTTGTAGCCATAGCCTTTCGGCTCGTCGGCGGTGACCGCTTCGCCCCACGGCACCGACGGGCTCGCAATTCCCGCGCCGATGTAGGTTTTGTCTTCGACCGCACGCAACGCCATGAGACAGCTTTTATACTGTTTGTACAGCGCCTCGTCGTCGACAACGAAGTCCGGAATCTCCTTGTCTACGAGGAAGTCGGCCCACGTTTCGGCATAGCCTGCACGGACATCCTCATAGCCGTTTGCCAGTGCACCCTCGGCTTCGCCGAGTGCGGCAGCCGTATCGGCGTGTTCACCGAAGCCGACCGCAACCGTCTCGGTGAGATCGCCGGTTCCAACACGGCCCGCAAGGACGATATTGTCGTCATCGAGCCGGTCGTTCGGAACGGGTCGTTTGCCCTCCGAAAACAGCTTTGAGAGGTGATCGGAGCCCGCAGTTCCGACGGTTGCCCAATCGAATCGGCTTGTCGTTGTCATTGCGACCGCAACGCTGTAGACATCGCCGTTTTCGTCGGTCAGCAGTGCCTCCGAGCCAGTGTCGTACGCCTCTGCGTCGCGAGCAGCTAGATGGTAGTTACCGCTTTCACCAAGCCGGTAGCCACGGTCCCGTGTGCCAGTATTGGTCAGCGAAACATCAGCCATTGCATACAGCTCGTAGTCGTTGTCGTCGTCGCTTTCGAACTCGACATTCGCAAGGATTGCATCGTGGTCGGGGTCGATCGCGTACTCAACGGTTAGCTGCCACTTGTGGCCGCGGCCGTCCCCACGCTCGGTAATCACGTGTTGGAACAAGAGCGCGTCGTCGTCAGTCGGCTCGACACGACGCTCGACCGTGTCGGTATCGTCGTCCTGCCGTGTTTCGTTGTGCGTCCGAGCGGTGTAGGTCGATTTGCTGTCGGCATCGGTGACAAGGAAATCGACCGTCCGGAGGTTCATGAGATCGACCCGCGGGAAACGAACCTCGGTGAGCGCACCCTCTGTCAGTGTAAACCACACTTTCGAGGCGTCCGACGCGCCGTGGTCGGCCACCGTTCCGACACCGTACTTTTCGCCGGTTGTCCACCGCGGCCGGCTTTCGGGCCCCGACGGTGCGGGAGTTGCAACCGGCAGCGCGTTCTGTTCGCGAAGCGTTGCAGTCGCCCGAAGCCGTAGTGCATGGGACCATCCAAGCGGTGCCGCCCCGTCAACAGTCCCGTCGTCGAACGCCTGCTCGGAGAGATACCCCGATTTCGTCGTCAGCGGGCCGTTTGGCAAGAGTAACTCATAGAGCGTGCCGGCTAACTCGAAGCACTCTTCGGCGTCGTCGTCGCGGTCGTATGCCGCGAGGATGACGCCCAAATCCGTCGCTGCGTTGACTCCCCACGCCGTTGAGACGGTCCAGATTTTTTCGCCCTGTTGGCCTTCCGAGCGCCACGTATCGCCCTCGAATCTGGCCAACCCGGCAACTCCGCTCTGATCAGGGTCACGGTAGAGTGCGTCAAAGACGCTTTGGACGTGATCGAGCAGCCGGTCGAGCGTCTGTTCGTCGAGCGAACTCTGTGGAAGTCGGTCGTAGGCGGCGAATGCGTCGACAACCGCGAAGGTTCCCGAGTCGATTCGGTCATCGAGCTTCCCACTTTTGTTCAGCCGCAAGCCGTAGGCCTGCCGTGTATCGCTCCAGAGCGTCTCAAAACGGTTGACCATGAAATCCGCCTGTCCGCGGGCGTGCTTTTTCAATCCTGGGTCGACTGGAGCTGATCCCACCGTTGCATAGGCAGTCAAATAGGCCGCCGCAGTGTGGGTAAACTGCCCCGACATGTTCTCCCAGAGGTTCTGACAGCGGTGTGGAAGTCCATCGTCGCCGAGCGTCTCATCGAGAACAGCAATGCCGTCATGGATTGCAGACCGAATATCGGCCGAAAGCGCGTCATCGAGCGTATCACCTCGATCGGTTAGCAGCTCCGCAAGGAACGATACCGCACTGGCGGTCTGGTCGGCTTGATACTCTTCGGTGTTGCCGTTTTCGATCCGGCCATGTGCCCAGCCGGGTGCCAGCGAGCCATCGATCGCCCATGCACGGTGTGACCACGAGCCGTCGTCCGTCTGGGTTTGACAGAAGAACTCGGCTGTCTGTTCGAGGTTGTCCTGCAAACCGAGCGAGAGGAGCATGTCGGCATCGAGTAGGTGCCGGCCGGTTTCGGCCTCGTCGCGGAACCACGTGTAGCCATAGCCACCCGAATGGCTGTAGAACGGATCGAATTCCGGGGCGGCGATATGGGCCCCAGTTGGGGCAGTCAGCAAAGAGAGGGCACGCAGGTCGGCCCGAACGACATTGCCGTTCGGCGCCGACTCTGGAACTGAGACTGTTGCTCGCTCGCGGCCCGCCTCGCGAATGTCGTCAGCCGTCCGGTGGGATTCTGCACAGCGTTTGAGATCCGCGAGTGCCTGTTGGCGACCCAGTGTATCGTGATCCGACAGCTGTGTGACGAGCGTTGTTTTTGCGGCCCGTCCGGTTCGTTCGAGCGGCGCGTTGACAACGACATCGCCACTGAGATGTGTGTCTTCGAACCGTTCGATAACGGCATCGCGTGGGAATTCGTAGGCCTCCCCCGAGAGGATCTCTTCGAATCGCTCGGGAATTTGGCCGCGAACCTCAGTAATCCCTGTTGAGGCAGTGACGTAGTCGTGTTCAGTTCGGTGGAAGACCTCAACAGCGTTTGTTCCATCCGGACCGGCGTTCTCGTGGATGAGTCGGCCGACCTGTGACTCTCGGCCTTCGGGTGCGAAGGTGAGGAAGGCTGTGAGTTCAGCATCAGCAGGAATCGAACCACGGAGTTCGACGTGAGTGAGGTGCGCTCGCCCTAACGTGAGATCATACTGGTGAACGGTGAAGTTGCTCGCGTCGTACTCGGTTTCGACAACGTTCGTCTCGCGATAATAGTGCTGGCGAACGGTCGAAAATTCGTCGAACCACCGTGTTCCGTTGGATGTTTCGATGCCAAGCCGCGATCGATCAATACCATAGAGTCCTGAGAGCGCTGAGGAATAGTCTCGGAGACTACCTTCGGGATCGACGTAGACGAGTCGGTCCCCATGAGCGGAAAATGCCCCGGCCGTGGTCGGACACTCCGCTGGGAAGCGTCTGCCACGGTGGCTTTTATACTCATTCAGCGCGGTGCGAAGTCGCATGTACTCGCTGATTGGCCGTCCACAACTAAGTATTGGCGGCTTTGTCCCAGCAGATGACTGACAAAAATCCGGATACTCATACAATAATCATGTATAACTATCCGGGCGACGTCTAACTTACTGGATATAGCTATATCGGCCGGATATTGGATAGTACGCATTTGAACCACCCTTATTATCGTTAGCTGCTAACCAGATTAGCCCCATTACTATAACTAATTATTTACTACGTCCGTAAACAGTAATTTCCGAATACATAAGACCAAAGTGACGGAGTGTTTTTGTAGACGTATGAACCATCCAGGAGCGCCACAGTTTGTTGCTGTTGGCGATGTCGTTCAGTTAGCACCGCGCGATCCAGATCCCGAGGCCGACTACAGTTGGACCGTCAGTGAGGCTCCACTGGCAAGCGAAACGGTTGTCGGATCCAACGCCGTCGAAGATTTTATTCCGGATGTCCCCGGCCGGTATACGGTCACATTGACGACCCCAACCGACCGTCATAAATTAACCATCCGTGCCTTCCCGAGCGACCGGCGACCAACCGGCGAGGGTGCCGGCACAGCCGGCCGTAGTGGAATGAGCGGCTACAGTGGACAAAGTGGCTACAGTGGCCAGAGCGGCTATAGCGGACAGAGTGGCTTCGCCTCAGGCTCCGGCTCGGGTGCACTCGGGGCCGGCCAGCAGGGCGAAAGTGGCGGCCGCCCCCGGATTCGACTCGACGGCGGCATTGAGGGCGACGAAGCCGTCATCCGCGCAACCCCGAAACCACATCCGGATTCGACCCAGAGCGCCGACGAGCTCGATGTCGAGTTCCTGCTCGATGATCGCGACGGTGTCGCCCGCGCCGATGTCACCATTGACGACCGCGAACTCCGGATTCCACTTGACGCAATCGATGACCAGGTTCGCGTCCACGCTGTCGCCATCGGTGACAGTTACAGTGTTGCCGACGCGGTTAGTGTCGAGCGACTTGGAGCCGACGGCGGCGATGTCGGCAACTTCGCGGTTCACCGGCTCAACGACCCACCGGAGTGGGCGACCGACGTCACGCTCTATGAAATCTACGTCCGTGGCTACGCGGCCGACGACGACGAGGCCGAAACCACCTTTGAGGCGCTCGAAAAACGACTCGACTACCTCGACGAACTCGGTGTCAACTGCCTGTGGCTCACACCCGTGCTACAGCACGACGGCGCACCGCACGGCTACAACATCACCGACTTCTTCAGCATCGCCAATGATCTGGGCGACCGCGAGGACTACGAAGCCTTCGTTGAAGCGGCTCACGACCGCGGCATGTCGGTGCTCTTCGACCTCGTATTGAACCACTCTGCACGCGATCATCCACACTTCCAGTCAGCATACAAGAACCCTGATTCGGCTTACTACGACTGGTACGAATGGCAAGATAACGGCGAGCCGGGAACCTACTTCGGCTGGGAGTACATCGCCAACTTCGACTTTACCAACCTCGAAGTCCGCCGACACCTTCTCAACGCACTCGATACGTGGGCAGAAGTCGCCGACGGCTTCCGCTGTGACATGGCGTGGGCCGTCCCCGAATCCTTCTGGAAAGAAATGCGTGAGCGACTCAAATCGAAGGACCCCGAATTCCTGCTTCTCGATGAGACGATTCCGTATATCGCCGACTTCCACGAGGGCATGTTCGACGTCCACTTCGATACGACGCTCTACTTTACGCTCCGACAGGTTGGCAACGGCAACCAGCACGCCGAGTCGATTCTCGATGCGGTTGAGGGGCGCAAACGCTCTGGCTTCCCGGACCACGCCGCGTTCATGCTCTATCTCGAAAACCACGACGAAACACGGTATATTGTCGAATGTGGCGACGAGGCAACCAAAGCGGCAGCAGGAGCGCTCTTTACGCTCCCAGGGATTCCGATGCTCTACGGTGGGCAAGAACTCGGCCAGCGGGGCCGACGTGACCACCTTGCGTGGGATCACGCCCGTGAAGAGATTCGCTCGCACTATGACGACCTGATCGCTCTCCAAGACGACCACCCATCGCTCGGCTTCAATGGGCAGCTACAGCGAATCGAGTACGAAACCGATTCACCCGAGGACGTCGTCGCCTTTGCCCGCGAAAGCGAGGCCGGACGTTACGTTGTTCTGCTCAACTTCGGTGGCGAAGCCCAAACCGTCGGTATCGACGAAGCCGTTGATGCGACCGACCTCGTTTCCGGTGAGTCACGTGCGGCCGAAGACGGTCTGACTGTCGAAGACGTCGCCGTCTTTGAAGCCGCAGACTGACGCTGTCGGAATCGGCACACGGGTGACGCGCAATTCAGCCACGTGTCTGCCGCATGTCTGACAACACCCCATAAACCCTTTATTAACGCCGCCGAATTGTATGAAGCAATGACGTCCCTTAGCGACATTCTTTCGGACCTCGTGGCAGATGTCGATGGCGTGTTCCTTTTTTCGCCCAACGGGGCGTTCTTCGAACGCTTCGCTGCTGTGGAGAACGTCGTCGTCGTCGGGCCAGAAAACACGGTCGAGGCAGAGACCTTCGTCGAACTCCCGATCGAATTTGACAATATCAAAGACCGGATCAAATTCGGGATTGAGGGGGCGATGGACGCCGACCTCGTCGAAGAGGGCAATACACTCGCCTGCATTGGCTCAATCCTAAGCGACGATGCCGACTTCGCGGTTCGGGTTCGCGTTGACGAGACCATGCGGTCGGGCATTTATGACCTCTTTACGAACTCGCGGGCCGATCCAAGTGTGATCAGTGATGTCTTCGAAGTTGCCCTCGAACTCGGCCGGAAAGGCCAGAAAGGCAAACCAGTCGGCGCGCTGTTCGTCGTTGGCGATGCGGGCAAAGTGATGAACAAATCCAGGCCGCTGTCGTACAACCCATTCGAGAAATCACACGTCCACGTCGGCGATCCGATCGTCAACGTCATGCTCAAGGAGTTTTCGCGGCTCGACGGCGCGTTCGTCATCTCCGATTCGGGCAAGATCGTCTCTGCCTACCGGTATCTCGAACCCGCCGCTGAAGGTGTCGACATGCCCAAAGGGCTCGGTGCGCGCCACATGGCTGGTGGTGCAATCACCCGCGATACGAACGCAACGGCGATTGTTCTGTCGGAATCCGATGGTCTCGTCCGGGCATTCAAGGGTGGAAAACTCATTCTTGAACTCGATCCGGAGGAGCACTGATCGCAATGCATGCCGCCCTCCAGGTCACCGCAGACCAGTGGATTCGAGCCGTCCCACCGCGGCTGTGGCTCGCGGCAAGCATCATCCTCGTCGGTATTCTACTCGGCTACGGCGTCATGAAACTCAACCGCCGACTGCTCGAGCGGGCCGGAGTTTCAGAAACAATCGAAGGAACCGCCTTTGAGCGAACCGCCGGTGAATTCGGGACCTCGACCGTCCAGATCATCGCGAAACTCAGCGGCTACTTCATCATGTTGTTGTCGCTGTTTGTCGCGGTCACTGTTGCCGACCTCGAATTTGCCGACCTCTTTTGGGCGGCTGTCGCTGTCTTCCTCCCACAGCTCTTTGTTGCGACCGTCATCTTGGTGATCGGGGTCGTGGTGGCCGACAAAACCGAACTCATCGTCTCCGAACGGCTCCGCGGAATCAAACTCCCAGAAATTAACGTCCTTCCAGCGATCGCAAAATACAGCGTGCTTTTTGTTGCGATCCTCATCGCGCTCGGGCAGATCGGCGTGGCGACGAATGCACTGATCGTGTTGTTGGCGGCCTACGCAATCGCGCTCATCGTATTCACCGCAATCGCCACCCAAGACTTTCTCGCGTCGGGTGCTGCCGGCGTCTATCTCCTGCTCAATCAGCCCTACAGCATCGGTGATCAGGTGACGATCGGCGGACAGGCAGGCATCGTCCAAGAAGTCGACCTCTTTGTCACACGGATCGAAAACAACGGCGAGGAACACACGATTCCGAACCGGATTGTCCTGCGGTCTGGATTCGTCCGCAGTCAATCGTACTGAGACTCCGATTCTGCGTCTCGTTCGAGTGGTGTCGCCGGGACGCCGGCAACGGTCACATTGGGTGGCACATCCTGTGTTACGAGTGAGTTGGCTGCAACTTGGGCCCCCTCGCCGATTTTGACACCTGGAAGCACAATGGCTCCCGCACCGATCATCGCTCGTTCGCCGATGACAACCTCGCCGGTTCGGTACTCGTCTTGGAGAAACTCATGGCAGAGAATTGTTACATCATAGCCAACGATTGCGTGATCGTCAACCGTAATCAACTCAGGCCAAAAGACATCGGGCGTTGCTTCGAGTCCCCAGGCAACGCCCGTTCCGACCGTCGCGCCGAGTCGTCGAACCAGCCAGTTTTTGAGCCGCAGACTCGGCGAGATCCGAACCAGCCAGATAACGAGATAATTGAGGACGATCCGCAGCGGCGACTTCGCCGTTGGCCACGACCACAGCGAATTTCGTCCTCCGGGCGTTCGGGTGCGAGTAAGCCGGTCATGTCGGCGGGAGCGAGGGCCTTCGGAGGGCTCATCGTCTCCGACCGGATCACGTGGTGACGTCGTCACACCCACTCATTAGCCTCACACTGTAAAAATGACACCCGTTGTTCTGCGCTGCGTCGCTACTCGCTGCGAATGTCGGCCATGTGATCGATTCGTTGTTGGACGAGGTCGGTTTTGCCGATGTCGTGACGGATTCGGAGTCCGTCACCAGCGGCCGAGAGGGCATTTTCGGCGATTTCTTCGGCCGCCTCGATACTGTCGGCGAGGCCGACGACCGCGAAAGAACGCGAGGTCGTCGTATAGAGGCCGTCATCGCGCTCGTCGACGCTCGCATAAAAGAGCAGCCCGTCGCCGACGGTCTCCTCGTCGACTTCGATTCGAGCGCCAGCGTCGGGATCGGTTGGATAGCCGGCGGGAACGGCGTATTTACAGACCGTCGCCTGTCCCGAAAATTCGAGTTCGGGCAGCTGCTTGCCGTCACGCGCGGCCCTGAGAACATCGAGGAACGGAGTCTCAAGTACAGGAAGCGTGTTCATCGCCTCGGGATCGCCAAACCGAGCATTGTACTCGATGACTTTCGGCCCGTCGCTGGTCAGCATGAACTGGCCGTAGAGAATGCCCTTGTACTCGGGCATGGCAGCGACAGTCGCTTCGAGAATCTCGACAGCTGCGTCGTAATCGCCATCGGCCATAAACGGCAGCTCGAAACCGGTGTCGGTGTAACTTCCCATCCCCCCCGTGTTGGGTCCCTCATCACCCTCGTAGGCGCGTTTATGATCCTGCACTGCCGGGGTGGTTCGGAGGTCGCCGTCGGCGACAAACGCCTGCAGCGTGAACTCCTCGCCGACGAAGCGCTCTTCGAGAACAATACGATCGTAGTTTTCGCTTCGGAGATAATCTTTTGCGCCCGCTTTGTCGACCTGGTCGCCGATGACTTTGACACCCTTGCCGCCGGTCAGTCCAGCGGGTTTGACCGCCAGGTCGATCTCGCTGTCGTTGATAAACTCACAAGCGGCCTCGGTGTCCTCGAAGGTCTCGAAGACCGGACAGCCGGGAATGTCGTTTTCGCGCATGAACTCGCGCTGAAACGCTTTGTCGGTCTCAAGACGGGCTTGTTCCGCCCGTGGGCCGAACGTATAGATACCCGCTTCGTCGAGTGCGTCGGCCACGCCGGCCTGCAGGCCGGATTCAGGGCCAACAATTGCAAGCGTCGCGCCGACCGAATCGGCGTATTCGACGATCGAATCGGCATCGGTCTCGGAGAGTGACTGAAAGCCGTCTGCGAGTCGGACAATACCGGGATTGCGGTTGCTCGCGACAGCGTACAGTGAACAGTCAGGGGCCAGTGCACGGGCGATGGCGTGTTCTCGGCCGCCACCACCGACTAACAGGACGGTTTCGCTCATATCGAACCAAGTGCAACAAACGGCCCTAAGTGTTACTTTTGCGCCGTCTACCGAAGAGAGGCGAACCGCTTAGTTGTCGAACGGGTTTTCCAGCGCGACGGTCTCTTCGCGCCCCGGACCAACACCGACCGCGTAGACTGGTGCACCGACCTCCTCACTCACGTATTCGAGGTACTCGCGGGCGGCCGCCGGAATCGCCTCGTAGCCCTCGGTGGCGACCTCCGCCCAGTCGACTTCCGGCCACGGCTCGAAGGATTTGAGAACCGGTTCACAGTCGCCCCAGCGCTCGGTCGTCGCCGGCATCGTCAACAGCTCCTCGCCATCGAGCTCGTAGGCGTGGCCGACGTTGATTTCGTCGAGACCCGCAAGCACGTCGATGTGGTTGATTGCAATGCCAGTAAAGCCGTTGACGCGGGCGGCATGTCTGAGCATCGGCATGTCGAGCCAGCCGATTCGTCGTGGGCGGCCGGTAACCGTCCCGAACTCGCCGCCTTTCTCACGGATGAAATCAGCCAGTTCCGCTTCGGTGTCGTCCCTATCAAGCTCCGTCGGGAGCGGACCGGTTCCGACACGCGAGAGATAGGCTTTGACGATGCCGACGACCTCACCGCGGCCGACGACGGTTGGGCCGACACCCGAGCCGACGGCCGCCGCCCCAGCACTCGGGTTCGACGATGTGACGTAGGGGTAAATCCCGTGATCGATATCGATCGAGGTTCCCTGTGCGCCCTCAAACAGCAGCTCGTCGCCGTTGTCGAGTTTTGTGCCGAGGAAATCTCCACAGTTGACCGTCATCGACTCCGCACGGAAGCGCTGGCCGTACTCATTGTAGGTTTCGAACAGTGCATCGACATCGAACGCTTCGGCGTGCTCGGAGGAATCGATATCAAGGCCGTAGATCTCTTCAGCCAGTGCGCGTTTCTGCGGGACGACATATTCGAGTCGGTCACGGAGAACCTCGGGGTCGAGCATGTCGCCGATGCGGATTCCACGGCGACCGGCTTTGTCCTCGTAGGTTGGACCAATGCCGCGTTTGGTCGTTCCGGCTGCCAGATCCGAGTCGCTTTTGACATCCTCTTCAATCCCGTCGATCACGCGGTGATATGGTAAAATTGCGTGGGCCCGGCGGGCGATTCGAACATCCGGATCGAGTCCCTGTTCGCGAAGCGTGTCGAGTTCGGCAAACAACGTTGCTGGATTGACGACACAGCCGTTTCCGAGAATCCCAACTTTTCCACGGACGGCCCCGCTCGGAACCAACGAGAGTTCATACTTGTTTCCGTCATCAACAACGGTGTGGCCGGCATTGTCGCCGCCCTGATACCGGACAACGACATCGGCGTCGCCGCCCCAGATATCGACGAGTGCACCCTTGCCCTCGTCGCCCAACTGGGAGCCGACGATAGTTACGGTCATAACAGGTGTCGCTTTACAAGCAGGGGGTAAACCGATTACGGTCCACCACTGGCTCGTATTTGTCACAATCAGTGGCGGGTGAGTCACGGATTAGGTCACGTTACTGACGCACGGTAAGCCGGTCTCTGCCGCTGTTGTTACCGGTCCTACCGGCCGACAAAAACAGAAGCGTTAACTACTACCACGCCAAAGCATGAAACTGTTCTCTTATTTCGCTGCTCCCGACAGCAACATTTAAACCGGACAAATACAAGTTAGCATATGTCATGATTGACCGACTTGAGAAAGAAGTAGATATGCTCGAACGGCACTTACAGGTGCTGCGTATGGTGATTGAGAACGAACCGATCGGTATCGTCAAGATGTCGAACGAGACTGGCTATCCACACCACAAGGTTCGGTACTCTCTTCGCGTCCTCGAAGAAGAGAGCCTCATCGAACCGTCGAGCCAGGGTGCGATCCAGACCGAACACACCGAAGAGTTCGTCGGCGACCTCGACAACAAAATCGATTCGATCGTCGAGAAGCTCCGAACCATGCGTATCGACGACGCTGCCGAAATCGAAGGCTAAACACCGCTAACTGTTTTGATTGGCTTGATTGACGTGCTGTTTCCGACGACGTGCTGGTGAGCCAAGTCTCCGTCTATAGCTCGGGAACGTGAAGGTCGAAGCCGCTGTCGAGCTTGTCGGCCAGACAGAGATGGAAGCCACGCTTTCGTGAGAGGCTCACGAAGCTCTTGCCGCGACTCCGACTGAGCAGCCCTCCACTCGTCGCATCGGCCGTCGCTTCGAGCGCTGCGGGATCGAAGTAGCTGGTTGTGACCGCAAAGGCCCCGCTGAACTCGTCTTCGAGCTGTGACAGCTCACCCGCATCGCGGATCAACGATTCGACCATCGCCCCGCCAACAGGGTGTTTCGACTCATCGAAGTTGGCAACGAGCAGCGGTGTTCCCATCTTGTCGCGGGTAATGACATCGAACTCGCGCTCGATTGGCGTCTCGTCCTCGTCGGTTCCGAGTTCGACACTCCCGTGTAGCTCGATCCGGTCGATCTGCGGAATCGCATCGTAGACGCCCCGAAGGCTGTCTTGGTTGCCCGTTTCTCGAATTTCATAGAGGAGTTCGCCGACGAGCCAGTGTGCAAAGGCGACCTCAATACAGCCATCGAGAAACTCCGCGAATGGTTTGTCATCGACAACAAGTCCCTCGCTTTCGAAGGTGGTGTGGTGTTCGATCCGCAGATTCGCGCTGACATCGGCCGCATCGGCAGTGCCAGCATGCGCTGTTTCGAGTGTTGGATCGCCTTTCGAGTCGTATCGGATGAACAGGTTCGTCCCTGCGAGGGCATCGGCAGCGCCCATTGTCGACGTAGGGGCTGTTGGGTCAGTGGAACTGTGTTCTGCGGATTCGAGTGCCTTCTCAAGCCGTTCGATTTCGGCTTCCGCTTCCGCGAGCGATGACGCAAGCGTCTCGCGCTCGTCTGCAAGCACGTCGCGTTCATCACGCAGGCGGTCTCGCTCGCTTTGCAACTCATTGTGACGCGCTTCGGCTTTCTGCATGATCTGCTCTGCGCGGGCGAGCCGTTGTCGAAGCTGCTGTCGTGAGAGCTGCTCGGAGCGCCCACTTGCTGCAGTCTGGTTCGACACTGATTTCGATCGTTGTTTCGGCTGCCGGGCGGTTCGCACACCGCCATCGTCAGGCTCGGGGTCGTCGCTCGGATCAAGCGACGGAATCGTCTTGGCATTGCGCCACTCGGCTTCCTTATTGAAAACGTCGGCATCGCGTTCTGTGTCGGCTCGTGGTGTCGACTCACTGTTGCTGTCGGCCGACGAGCCTGTTTCAGATGGGCGAGTTGCCCGCTCACCAGGACCTGAGTCGGCGTCGGTGTCGTTTGTTCTTGGTGTCTCCGTCGGCTCCCTGTCGGCCTTCGTCGCCGAATCGGCTTCAGCGGCCGGTGATTCGGTAGCTCCCGATTCAGCAACCGACGCGTTGTCTACTGGGCTGGTGGACGATGGGTTGTTGGGTGGTGAGCCACTGGGCGATGGGCCGTTAGTCGGTTGCTCACCGGTTGATTGATCATCAGCAACCGTTTCAGTGGCCATTGTACTGTCCGCCACCGCGTCATCGGCGTCGTTGGCGTCGTCATCGGCCGGTGACTGGTCACTGGTCGTCGTCGCGGTTGTCGCTGGCTCGGGGAGCTCGATGATCTCGATTTCGGCGGCATAGACGTTGTAAATGCCAACCTCGTCGTCTGCGCGGCTGAATGCCTCTTCGTCGGTCAGCAGCGCTCGACTGTTTCCAACGAAGGCGACACTCATTGATTTGCCACCGTAGTAGACGACATAGTAGTCACCGGACAGAACGTTGTCCGAAAGCTCAATGTAACCGGTAAAGTTCCCTGCAGACAGTGTTTTGTCGGCCTCCGAAATCGAGGTTTTGTTCGTATAATATTCGGCCTGTTTTTCACCGCCTTGTGTCTGCATCGTATACAACAGCGGAAGCGACGGATCTGGCGCGTCGTACGCTGTTCCCGTCGCTCCGTCGAACGCCGATAGCGACCCCTCAGCGATGCCGACGAGCCGCCCGTTGAGCATGAAAGCCCACGCATCCCCCTGTGTTACTGCTCCGGAAAAATCGGCGTCGGCGAGGTCACGAAGGCCCTCATAGCCACCACTGAATGGAACCGTCTCCCAGCCGGTGATGCTTTCGACTATCTCACTGTCCATTTGGCATAACGTCGCTATAGACGACTGAAATACTTTCCGGACTGTCGTACGATTTATTCAGATATTCAAAGTTGAAAAATAAATTGGCGGTGAATTTCCTCAGTCCAATCGCTAAAACAGGGCCACAACGACGCTGATCGAGACCGACAGCGCAATCACCGCCTCTCAGACCGCCAACAGCGCATAGACGATGAGAAAGCCGAAATACAGCGCCACCAACGCCCCGAGGGCGATAATCCGAAACCGATTGAGCGTCTCTTCTTCAGCACGGTAGGCTTCGCGGAACGTTTCACGTTCGTCATCCGAAATCGACCCATAGTGTTCTAAGCCGAGATGGAGCCGGTACTGCTTCTCATCGGGAAGCTGAAATCCACATTCTGGACAGACAACTGGCGTCTCATCCTCGGGAATAACCGTCTCCGGAGCCGACGGTGTCGCCGGCTGCTCGTTGCTGGTTTCGGTCGTCATGGCCCTTCACCCGTGGCGATAAACGGCGGTTCGACAATCGGTGTCGTCACGATCCAGAGACTTACCATCGTATAGAATACCATGACGAGCGTGATACCATACTGGCTTTTGATCGCCTCAAGTCGGCCCGGAAGCAGTTCATAGGCGGCTGCATGGGCGACCCATACCGCAATAAAGTGGCCGATCAACACAAGCGCCAGTTCGAGTCCAGAGACCCACCCGGGGAGTCCGGCGAGAATCGGCGGCTGCTGTGGCGGCGACAACGGTGCAGCCCCAACGACGACAACCGACGGAAGCAGCCCGAGGAAGAATCCGAGATTGTGCGAAAGGTGATAGCCAACCGCGATGGCAATCAGCGAGGGGGCAAACCGCTTGGCGAGCTCGTCGCGTGAAATGTACGTCGAGCCGTACTGGCGAGCGAGGCCGATTGCCCACCAGAAGGCCCCCAAAAAGAGACCAAAGCCAGCGATGTAGGCGACGAAATAGACGAACAGCGGCGGCAACCCCATGCCAACAAGGGCAATCGCCGTCTCCGCCCACAGCCAGGTTGCGACAAAGCCGTCAAAGGTCGTCACGTAAAGGAGACAGACAACGAAGGCGACTTCATCGCGGCCCGAAACCAGATCAGGCTCGCTGAGTTTCATTCCCGGAAGCCGGAACGAAATTCCCTCGCTGGTTCGTTCGAATGGAGCAAAGTGGCCAAAGTATTTCAGGGCCCGCGAAATCGGATCGACTGATGAGAACCATCTGTCGGGTCCAACGAGAACACTCCCAATGATGGTCGCGAGTGTGTACCCGACCAGTGTTGTGGCAAGTACGCCAGGGTCATCAGCCAGCGGGCTGACGACCTCGATCCAAATAAGCAACAGCAGTCCAGCAACGCTCGGCCACGAGCCAAGTCGTTCGGGATACTGAACGCCGACGGACGGAAACAGTTCAGCGATCGTCCGGAAGGGGTTCAGTGTCGGCCACGTGTTGCCGATAAGATATGCCGATCCAACGTAGCCGCCCCACCAGACAATCCAGACGAACAACACCGCGAAGTTTCGGTAGCCCGTCGGCGGCCCGAAGTAGCCGACATAGATCGTGATCGCAAGCAGAGAGAGTCCCGTCAGCCGGCCAAGTAGCGAGACGAGTCGTCCTGGTGAGGGAATTGTCCCACCCCACTCGTGAAATGACCGGATGAACACGCGGTCGGTGACAAACGAAGCAAGTAGGAAGGATGCGCCGACTGCGCCCCCACCCGTCGTCAAAAAGAGCCACGTCGGCACCTCGATGGTCGTCGGCGCGGCATCTCGGAGTGCGGCCGCATGGCCGAGTGCTCTCCCTGGAAGGAGCCCAACAACCAATAGTATCGGCAGCAGCCGACAGAGAACCTGGCTCACCGTCTGTTGGATACGCAAGTGTGTGCGAACTCGTCGCCAGTCCATTACCGACTGTACGAATAGCCGCCACGAGTAGCTTGCGAAACGGCTGGTCGGGCTCGGTCGGCACATTCGGTTCTCGCCAGTGACGGTTGGGAGGATTTTTAGTCACACGCTCGCAACAGGGTGGTATGAGCACCGAAACGGACGACGGACACGACGATCACCACCACCATTTGCCGGCGGTCGAAGACTGGCCGCGTGGCTTTGGTGAGGCCAGTTGGTGGCCGTTTATCACCGCTGTCGGCGGCGCAGGAATCTACGTTGGTGTTGCACTCTGGATACTTGCAGACATCGTCGGCCCACTGGCCGGGCCGGCGACGCTCGTCGGGAGTGTCGGCCTCTTTTTGGTTGGCATCTACGGCTGGCTCTACCACGCGTTCATCACGAAGTTCTGGAGCCGAGATACCGCCGAACACGGCCACGACTCGTTGCGCTGGGGGATGATTGCTTTCCTTGGCTCTGAGCTCGCGACCTTCGGTGCGATCTTCGCGTACTACTTTTACTTCCGTGCGGGCGCAGCCTGGGGGCTGCCGGAAACGACTCCTGAGCTCGTTAACTCACTGATTTTGGCGAACACAGCCGTCCTTATCGCCTCTTCGTTCACCCTGCACTGGGCACACGTTGCACTCCGCAACGATGATCGGACGAATTTCCTTCGCGGAATGGGGCTCACGCTGCTCTTGGGCGTGGTCTTCCTCGGTGGACAAGCGCTCGAATACTTCGAGTTCATCGCGACCTACGGCTTCACCTGGGATCAGGGCGTCTATGCCTCGGCCTTCTTCGGGCTGACTGGCTTGCACGGTCTGCACGTCATGTTGGGTGTGGTCTTCCTCGGGATCGTCTTCATCCGTGGTCTCTACGGCCAGTATTCGGCTGAAAAACATCTCTCAGTCAGTACGGCCTCGATGTACTGGCACTTTGTCGATGTCGTCTGGGTCTTCCTCGTCGTCGTGCTCTACGTTGGAGCCGGACAGTAACCGGAATACACTGCTTTTGCATTCACCATCGCGTTTTTCGTTTTATATTATCGCCTACGGCACCCGAATCAGGTGATCAAAGCCGTGGGCCGCATACACCAGTTCACCCGCATCGACCTGTTGTCGTCGCATCTGAGCCCACTCTCCGACAGCTCCTTCAGCCAGCATGTGGGTTGCCTCCGGTGGCGACTCAGTCCGGATTGCGGTTTCGATCGTGTCGATAATGTGATACAGAAACGCCGCCTCATCAGCTGGATAGCCCGTTTCATCCGGGTCGGGTGTCACAACCCAATCGGAGCCGCCGGCAGCCAGTAATTCGGCACCGGCTGCTGGTAGGGCCGCAAACAGCCGGCTCCCGGTTCGGCTGCCTCCTGGCCGGCCAGAAGCATCCATTGCGGCATGGAATGCATCCATGAGTCGTTGTTCACGATCGACGTCGTCAGTGGGCTGGAAAATCGTCTCGCCATCGAACGTGATCGGAAAGTAGCCCAGCCCACCGCCGGCGAGCAGCGGGAACAGTGCCTTGGTTGCGCGGGTGAGGTCGACAACATCGAGAAACGCCATGCCGATGACCAAATCAAAAACGGGCTCGGCTGTCGACTGGTCGCGGGCCGTGGTTGCGAACTCGAAGGCGTCCCCAGCGTGGAGTTCGACTGAAACATCTCTCGGCCCGTCAGTACGCTGAAACTGTCGGTTCGTGTGCTGTGTCCAGCCCGCCTCAGCGAGCCGGTCGGCAGCCGATTCGATGTTTGTCGGTTCGATATCGACGCCGACGTATTCGACACGCTCGGGAAGACAATCCCATGCCCAGAGTCGGTCGAGCATCGTCCCGACGCCGAAGCCGACTTCGAGGATTCGGACCGGGTCCGGGCTTCGAGCGTCGGCGCGGGCGGCGAGTTCACTAACTAGCCGGTCGAACGTCGTCCGGTGGAGCGCCCGGTCGTCGACGGTTTGTTTGGCTGTGAGATACCGGACGAATGCGTCCTCAGAGCGCGTCACAGCGACTGTTTTGTGCTGTCGTCACTGTCTGTGTCGGCTGTATCAACTATGTTGTCATCGTGGTCTGTATCAGCAGTACTTCCCGCACCCTCCGCGTCGTTTTCAGTCTCAGCAACCGGTCCGAGCGGGTCATTGCCGACCTTGGTTCCCCACGCACCGGGGTACTTTTCGACGCGCACGTCACCCAGGACTTTGGTCTGACAGGAGAGCCGCAGTCGATAGTTTGGATGGTGTGGCGGCACGAGCAGCCGAGCCTTTTCTCGGCCGCTCATCTCGCTGACTTCACCCTCTAGCCGGACGGCACAGGTGCCACAGGTCCCGAAGCCTCGACAGTTGGCCTTTTGTGCGGTTCCATTGTGAGGCGTCAGCCCGGCGTTCAACAACACGTCACGGAGAGTCTCGCCCTCTCGACACTCGATTTCTTCGCCGCGGAACTGAACAGTCGGCATATCATGGCTTTTGTCTGCACACCACATAGCCTTACCGCCTATCGGTTTTCGACTTCAGGCTGACCGACCACGTTGCGAACGGCCGTGGTTCGACCCACGCACGATGGCAATGGGCCTATATATCACGACTCCTACCATGTTACATGAACCAGACGCGACGTGGCTATCTCCTGAAAGCGGGTGTTGTTGCTGTTGGAACCGCCGGCCTTGCGGGCTGTCTCGGTGGAGATGACATAGGCAGTGCAGCCGAAAACTCCTACGAGTGTGAACTAACCGAACGCGAACCGGTCGGCGAACTCCCACAGCCAACCGTTGGCGACGCCGACGCTGCAATCTCCGTCGAGGTCTTCGAGGACTTCGCCTGTCCAGCCTGTCGTAGTTTCGCCCTTGGTGATTTGGGCCGGCTCAAAGACGACTTCGCCGGTGAAGATGTCAAATTCGAGCATTACGATTTCCCAGTGACGCCAAGTGAGTGGTCAGAGCCCGTTGCCAACGCTGCCCGAAGTATTCAAGACGAACACGGCGACGAGCTGTTTTATCAATTTAGTCAAGCCGCTTACGAAAATCAGGACGAGTACTCGTGGCAGGTGATCGGTGATATCGCTGAAGATGTCGGAGCGGACCCCTGTCGCGTGCTGAGCGACGCCAATGCCGGAACCTATGATCAAGTCATCGAAGCAAATAGTCAGGAGGCCCAACAACGTGAGGCTCCCGGAACGCCCACTGTGTTTGTTGCCGGCGAGATTGTTGATGCGTCCTACGACGACGTACGTAGCGCAATCGAAGCAAATCAATAACGGCCCCTGTCGACAGCAACGCGGTTGCGTCTGTCATTGCGCTCACTCGCCTGTTGTTGTCATGCTCTTACTCGCCCGTTGGCGTCGGAAAGGCTCGGAGCGACCGTGGTGGCACAAGGAAATTCCCTCTGTTTTCCGTAAAGAGATACCGTAAAATGCCGTTGTTGACACGGTCTTGGACCGCTGTGCCACTGGTGAGATCTCGGCCATTCATCGCCTCACGAACCGCCACGAAGTCGCCGATTCCACGTTGCAGGGTTGCAAAATGCAGGCTGGCTCTGTTGTTGTCGGTCGATTCGACGTGTCGACGGAGCAGGCGGACATTTCCATCCTCGTCGCGGTTCCCTCGGGCGGCTTTTTCGGTGTGTCCAACCATCCCAAACGACTCGGCTGTCTCTTGAATCTGGTCGTAGATTTCTTCGGTAACGCCGCTGTTGTCCCCGAGATTCTCACCGACTCCCTCGACAGCATCGCGTTCTGCGAGCAGCGGGCTAAACATCCGACTGACCATCCGGCTGTGGTCGTTTTCGGCATACCATTTATCGAGTGACTGCCGAATGGTCGATACCTGTTTGGTCGACCCGCCGGCAAACGGCCCCGTCTCGATTGTGACGTAGTCTTCGGTCGCCTGGTTGCCGATGAATCCGGCCTTGAATCCCATGAACAGCGGCGATTCATCTGGGACCGGGCCGTCATCGGGAATGCCGCTCACATCACCCTGCCGATCGGCCGGGAGTCCCGCGCCAATAAATCCGGTTCGTCGATCATCAACCGAAAATACGTCGCCGAGCAGTCCGGTGACCTCCACTCCATTGAGCGTCTGTTCACCCGCGCTGTCGGTTCCAAAGAGCACATCCTCGATTTCGAGGAGCCCGTCGACCCTGTCGGATGCGAGATGTAGCAGTGCATCCTGTTCGTCAAGCGTCGGGGTATCGATACTGGACAGTGGCCGGGGGTCCGGAAGGTCGACCGACTCAGGCACTGACGCTTCGAAGCGGTCGAAGTACCGCGGTGCGTACGAGAGGTCGAAGACGACACCGCGAGCGCTCCACTCGAAGGCCCGTTCGATTGTTTCGAGCGCGTTAGTGAGTGTGTCGCGGTCCTCGTCGGTCGGGATGCCCGTTCCTCCTGACTCGCCGTCGTATTCGAGATATAAAAACAGGTGATGCTCTGGGAGCACGACGTTGCCATGCTCGTCACGCGAAAGCGTCTCGTTCCATGCGAACTGTCGATCCGGTAGTTCGCTCTCACCGCCCTGTGGGATCGGCTCGTCACTGAAGCGGTCGAGACAGGCTGAAAGTGCCCCGGCCCCGCCGACAGCAAGTGCTGCCTTACAGAACCGTCGTCGGGAGGTCGTTTCGCCTGGAAGCTCCATATCTACTTGCAGGCGACCAGGAGGAATATGGGTTCTGCTTGTCCGTGCGGGCGGCTTTCGGTATCTTCGACAACCGGACCAGAATCGGTATTAGTCGCAAACCCCTACATGCGCTATGGATAGACGTCACTTTCTTGCGGCGGCCGCAGCGGGGGTTTCGGTCTCTGTGGCGGGCTGTGTCGATGCCTTCGAGTCGCTCGAGGGCACGACCTATGGCCGAGAGCCACCGCTTGTTTCGAACCGCCCGAATGCGATCTACTGGCCGACACATACCGAACAGATGTACCACGGCGAGGTCGCCCAGACGAGCGATGGCCTCGATGTCCACTTGATGTATACGTTTCCCCACCGGTTCTGGCAGGTCGAGTCAACGGATGAGGGCTATGGAGCCCGTATTTTCGAGGTTGGTCCGAACGATGCTATCCACATTATGATCGGCGTCTGGGACCACGAAACCGAGGTGATACTGCCGGTTTCCAGCCTTGATGTCGCTGTTACTGGTGGAAACGATATCGACGAACGTGAGACAATCTATCCGATGCTCTCACAGCGAATGGGCTTTCATTACGGCGATAACTACCATCTCGATGGCGACGACACCTACACCGTCGAGGTGACCGTCGGTGGCGTCGATAGCAACCGATTCGGAGACTTTGAGGGTCGCTTCGAGCAGGCCGAGACAGTCACCATGGAACTCGATTACGACGAGGCCGAACGCAACAATCTCGACTTCGAACTCTACGAAGACCGCCAAGGCGAGCGGGGAGCCGTCGCACCGATGGGAATGGAAGACGGTGACATGGATCACGGCGAGATGGATGAAATGGACCATGAGGAAATGGATCACCATGACATGCACCATCAGATGCCGCTCGGCTTTGCCCATGATCTCAGTGACGCCGGCGGCAGTCCGATGGGAGACGGACTTGCTGACGACATCCGCTACCAAGCTGCACTGTTCGATGAGCCACGCTTTGGCGATGACCCGTACCTTGCGGTGACCGCGGCAACCCGATACAACGATCTGAGCATTCCAGAACTTGGCCTCGACATCCGGGTTGGTCCTGCCGAGGGAACCGAAACCGTCGAGCTTCCCGTCGAGTCCGATGAAGACGAAGACGACGATGATGAAACCGAAGACGGTGCGTCGACGGTCCAATCACGAGAAATAAGCGTTGTCACTCCCGAGGATGCCGTCCTCGCCGGCCGCCTGGAGCCCGGACTCGATCCTGAACTTGGGTTTCACTACGGTATCGCAGCCCCGGAAATCACTGGCAACGAGTCGGTAACACTTGAGGTTACGACGCCAACCCAATTCGTCCGTCACGAAGGCTATGAAACGGTCTTTTTCCACACGCCGACGGTGACGCTTGAATAGGCACATCGAGATACTGATAAGCGAGCGGACTGTATGCCACAGGTCTATTTTCACTGCGTCCTAACAAACCGATAATGCGACAGCCCCTCCTCCAATCACGGACCCGCCTCGCGGTGGTCATCTGGGCAGTGTTGGTCTCACAGGTGCTGTTGTATCCCGGTCTCGACGGGCTGATTGTCGCACTGAATGGGCCGGCAACGATTCAGGCCGGGATGTGGTTTTTAGTCGCCGAATTTGCCGCGTTCGTCGCCTTTGCGGTCGTCTGGGGCGCGATGAGCGATCTACTTGGCCGACGGACGCCGCTCGTCGTCGCCGGCGCACTCGGTGGCGCGATGAGTTATGTGGTTCTGACACAACTCCCCTGGCTTGGAATCGGCTTTACTGGCGTTCTCGCCGTCCGGATCATCGGCGGTGCGTTCTCCATTGGTGCCTTTTCGGTGGGTATTACCATGTTGATGGATCTTTCTGGCGGGCATGGCCGAAACATGGGGGCTGCTGGAATCGCAATCGGCCTTGGAGCCGCCCTCGGCTCGGTTGTTGGCGGCCAGTTGGCCGTCATCGATCCGTTTGCCCCGGTGTATTTCGGGGCTATTATCCTCGTCGGTGCGGGGCTGCTGGCTGCGACAGTCAGTGATTCGGCGAGTGCTGCCGCAGCCACCAGCGGAGCGGGGCTGACTGACCGCGTTGCCGGCGGGATCGACGTTGCGTTCGGAGCACTCCGTTCAACACCGGCACTTCGGATTCCCTACGCGTTTGGCTTTATTGACCGGCTGACGGCGGGCTTTTTTTCACTTGTTGGGGTGTTTTATTTCGGCGAGGTGTTCGGCCTCAATGCAGCCGGGATTGGCATTGCACTCGCACTGTTTTTCCTCCCGTTCGCTCTCCTACAGTATCCACTCGGGATGCTCTCGGATCGAATTGGTCGATTCATTCCGGTCGTCGTCGGCTCGGTCGGATATGGACTGGCGATTATTGCTGTCGGTGTCGCCTCGACGGTCGAACTCGCGATGGCGCTTATGATGCTTGTTGGCGTCGCTGGTGCATTCGTTGCGCCGGCAACAATGGCACTGGTGACTGACCTTTGTGCGCCAACCGAACGCGGTGTCGCAATGGGCGGATTCAACGTCTTTGGCAGTCTGGGATTTCTTTCGGGCTTTCTCATTGGTGGCTTCGTCGTTGATGCGACAAACTACGTGACCGCGTTTCTCGTCGTCGGTGGCCTCGAAATCGCGATCGCCCTCATTGCGCTTCCGGCAGTGCGTCGACTCAGTAGTCAGTTTCCAACACCGGCGTCGAGTGCCGACTAATCGGCACGCAAGGAATCGTGCGTCGTTCGCTTTTCGCACTCGCATGCCCGTCAGTGGCCGGTCCGTGATGGTTATTACTGCTGACGACCTGCGGCGGTCAATGAGTCTCTTTGGTGAATTCCACGTGCCCTCAGCAGCGTTCGCACTGAGCCAAACGTTTCAACGACTGCCGAATGCCATCATCGAAATCGAACGCGTTGTTGCGACAGATGAGTTGATCACGCCGTATTTTTGGGTTTCTGACGTTACGTTCGAGTCATTTGAATCTGCCACTGCCGATGATCCATCGGTTCAGCACCTACAACAGTTAGACACGTTTGAAACGACTGCGCTCTACCGGGCAGAATGGACCGAAAACGTCGAATCCATCGTCTATGCCTATACACAGATCGGGGCAGTTATTCTCGAAGCGACTGGGACCGCCGACTACTGGCAACTACAGATGCGGTTTGACGATCACAGTACGCTCCAAGCGTTCCAGACGTACTGCAATGAAAACGAGATTCTATTCCAACTTCATCGACTCCATGAGCTCTCACAGCCGAAAACTGGCGAACAGTACGGACTGACGGCGAAACAGCACAACGCCTTGTGTACGGCATACGAAATGGGGTACTTCGAACCTGGAAACGGCCCCTCCCTTGCTGCGGTAGCTGATGAACTTGGGATCACGCAACAGTCGCTCTCAGAACTTCTCAAGCGGGGCCATAACAAACTCATCGAAACCACGCTCACGGTGGGACCTGTTTCGCCACATGAAAGTGGGAAGACATAACAATCCCGATGAATGTTATTTAATAGACTGTATATACAGGGCGGCTGCTTGTTTTGATTGGTCATCTATCCCTGCTACCGAATGTGTCCTCCACCATCGTCGACTGACTCACCACAGGCTCATCAGCAAACCGCGATCTATCGGTGGCGATGCCCATTGTGTGGTCTACACAGACTTGCTGGCTACGGAATCGATGAAAAATACCGGGCGGTAAACGACCTTCGGATGCACATCCAATCGACAGCGGATGCCACTCACGGCCAAAAAAATACGTTGCCAGGAACCCACGAGTCCGATACACGCAACCGTGAGACGTTCGATACTGCCTCAATCGAGAGCTATGTCAGTCGTCTCCGTTGAGAGACGGTCACTCAGTGAACGGGCTGTTCGCGGAGGCGGTCGGCGAATTTCTCTCTGACCTTATCCAGTTTCGGTGGAATGTGAAACGCACAGTAGCCCTGGTTCGGATTCTTTTCGTAGTAATCCTGATGGTACTCCTCGGCCGAATAGAACGTTCCGAGTGGTGAGACCTCGGTGACGATTGGATCATCGTATACTGCGGCGGATTCAAGTTCCTCGATGAATGCCTCGGCTTCCTGCTGTTGGCCCTCGCTGTGGGTGAAGATCGCCGAGCGGTACTGGCTGCCGACATCGGGGCCTTGCCGATTGTGCTGGGTTGGATCATGGATTGTAAACAGCACTTCGAGCAGGTCGGCGTAGCTGATGACGTCCGGATCGTACTCGATCTGCACCACCTCGGCGTGGCCGGTCGTTCCGGTGCAGATGTCTTTGTAGGTCGGATCGTCGGTCTCCCCACCAGTATAGCCGGAGGTGACCGAGTGGACGCCCTCAAGCTCTTTGAACGGCGCTTCAATACACCAAAAACAGCCGCCGCCAAACGTCGCCGTCTCGGTTTGTGTGGACATACCTCCTGTAGGGGCTCGACAGGCTAAGAAGCTGCGGCGCGATTTGCTCAGAAGCCGGAAACCGATTCGACGACCGTCTCGGCGTCGACAACGAGGTTGTAGGCCGCTTTGTCATCATTCCAGAGTACCAACACATTTTCGAACGATAACACGGCTCCATATGGGGCTGCCTGTAAATCACCGTTGAGCCCTGATTCGTTGGTCAGTACGGCATAGTGATCGATCTGCTGGCTGCCGTCGCCGATTTTAAACAACGGGTTGCCGCCGTCGCTTAAATTGTGGCTCAGTTTGACCGCGAGCAGGTTGATCCGCTGGGTAACGTGTTCGTCCATCGTTGCCATCGGCGCGTGTCGGCTCCGGCTGGCGCGGAACGGGAACCGCCGCTCGCCGTCGGTTCGGAGGAGACTGTAGGCGAACTGGATATCGACGTTGACGAAGGCACCAGGGGACGTGTCAGCGTCGTCTTCGGATTGGCCCGTATCGAGGCGGTGCTGAAAGCCCGGCACGGCGAGATCGGGTCGGACATCGAACGACCAGCCGTGATCGGTGGGTTCTTTGCCCTCCCAGAGTCGGAGCGTTGGCGCATAGGCCGTGACCTCGTCGTGTCGCGAGACGACCTCACGCTCGATCGATCGCAACCCGGTTGCGGTCTCCAAGTCGGCGGGTTCGAGTGCAAGAATCGTTCCTTCGGGTGCGAGATAGTCGAGAGCAGCTTCGACGACCAAAGCCGGCTCTTCGAGTTCGTTGAGAACGTTACCAAAACAGATCAGATCGAAGCCAGCCGCATCGCCGTCGAGTGCCTTTTGATAGTTGAAATCCTCAACTGTCGTCCGGTGAACCGTTGTCCGGAAATTTCGGCTTGTTTCCGAAAGCATGTGTTCGAGGATGTCGGCGGCGGCACTCGGTTCGACAGCATGATACTCAACGAGGGCGGCCAGTGGATCGATCCCGTCAGTGTCGGCAGCCTTGCCTGCCGTTTCGTCCCCGTTGTGCTCCGATTCAGTTCCGTCGTCGACGCCGTAGAGATACTCATGCAGCCCGAGTGCTGGGCCGCCGGTTCCAGCTCCGATGTCGAGAACGCGGAGCGTCCGGCCGAGCAGTCCGCGTTCGGTCAGCGTTTCGAGCACGTAGCCCATGACGGCGTAATAATCCGGTAGATGGTAGATCGCGTAGCCGAGCGCCGCCGTTTCGTCGTACTCGACATCGTCGTCTGCAAAGTACGCTTCTTTCAGCTGGCGGATTGTCTGCCGGAGTTTGTTTCCTGACTCGCCGCGGTGCCAGTTTGCCCCGTATGTTCGAACGAGGAGGTCTTCGAGCCCAAAGCCATAACGGTCGGGAAACGAGTCGGGCTGCCAGCCACGAGCGGGGACTGGTGACTCATCGACCGGCACAAACGTGCCATCGGATCGCTCGACGAGCCCCAAGTCGAGTGCTTCCTCACGCAGTGTCTGTTTGACGACTGCCGGGTGGGGATGGCCCTCGATGTATTCGGCAATTTCATCCGGATCGATCGGTCTGACCTGCCGGAGATATTTTGCGTTCGAGCGAACCGCCTCGCGGTCGATCACTCGTGTCTCACCCGCCCATCGGCCCCCACATTCCGCTTTGCCTGTCGGTAGAGTTCGGCAAACCCCTCGTCGTCGGCCTCGGCAATCTCACGGGCGGCCGCCACAATCGCGTCGGCACCGTCGAATGTTGATTGGATCTCGGCGTAGACTTCGGGAGACCCCTCTGTGACGGTTGCTGCAACCGCTTGTAGCTGCGTAGAGACGGGCGTTGCGAACTCCGGACGGATATCCTCGGCAACGAGTGCGTACGCCAAGACGGCCGTGTGTGCGCCCGCCTGGACGGTTTCCATCGCCCGGTCGTGTTCGTCTGGGGTCGTTTCAAATACCGTATTTCCGGCCGCAGTCAGGTCATCTCGAATCGCACTGAGTGTCGGCCCATCGGACTCGGTGACGACTGCGACGTTTCCGGGAACCCGTGGTGGGGCAAACAGCGGATGAAGACTTGCCCGTTCGCAGTCAGGAGCGTGTTCGGCCATCGCCCGCAGTGGATCAGCCATGACGCCCGAAATATCGAAGATCGCCCGCTCGGCGATCGGGCCATAGGTTTCGGCTGCCGCCGGAATCGCCGACATTGGGACGGCGAGACAGACCGCATCAAAACGTTCGTCAGTGCCTGGGGCGACCCGACGGGCTTCGCGGGCGGCTGCAGCGTCCGCGGCGACCGAGGGGTCGGCGTCGGTAAAGGCGACCTCGGCGTCGACGGTGTCGGCCAGCCACCGACCCATCTCCCCCGCGCCGACGACGAGTAGATTCATACCCCGTCTTTCACTCGCCGTCTCAAAAGGAATTCGATGGGACCGACTCGAAGCCGAGCCGTCTTCCGGCAGTCGGTTGAATAGGTCAATCTGCCGATGGCTGTCGAAACCCGGCTACGCGATGGCGTCGAACCGCAAGGACTCCGCCGGAACCGTCTCGCCTTCGTGGTCGAGAATCGTCTCGAAATGCAGTTGGATCGACGCGGCCGCAACCGGCTCGGTGAAGTGGACCGTAAACAGGGTTGCTGGATCGTCGATATGTCGCGCTTCACCGGTCATATCTACCGCACGAGCCCGTACGAACGTCGTTTTCGGACCGCCCTCGACGACCTCGAAAAACCGTTCAAGTGCGCCGGGGTCGACCTGTTCGACTGTCGCCTCTCCGTCGGTCGTGCAGGCGACACGCGCGGTATATTTTTGGACGCCATCAGTGGATTCGCTGACGACAACACTGACCGTTCGTGTCATCGGCTCGTTGCCTGTGTCGGCTTCGGTGGTCATGTCGCTCTCTTGGTCGCTGTCGGCCTGTGGCTTTCGGTCCACCTGTAGCCCACCGGCTGTGTTGCAGCCGAGTTAGTCGACAACAAACTCGATCGGATACTCGGTGATGTTCTCATAGCCATCCTCGGTGACGATGACGATATCCTCTATGCGGATCCCGCCAACGGCTGGATCATAGAGCCCCGGCTCGACGGTGATGACCTGTCCAGGCCGCAGCTCGCCGCCGCCACCGCTGAGTCGCGGAAGTTCGTGGACATCGAGGCCGACACCGTGGCCCGTGCTGTGAATAAAACCGACTTCGGTCGTCGGATTGGTTCGAAACGTCGGCAGGCCGGCGTTCTCGTAGACCTCGCAGGCGGCTGCATGGACGTCCTCGCCGGTATTGCCCGGTTTGATCGCCGCCAGGGCGGCTTTCAACGCAGCGTCAGTGATTTCGTGCCATTCGGTAAGGGTCTCGCTTGCTTGGCCGACGAGGAATGTCCGGGTCATATCCGAGTGATATTTTGTCGTCTTATTTCGCGGGAAAATGTCGATAATAATCGGTTCATTGGCCGACAGCGGTCCCTTCCCACGGTCATGGGGATCTGCGGCGCGTTCACCACAGGCAACAATGGTTTCGTCGAGTCCACAGCCATGCTCGAGCAGTGTGATTTCGATTTCTTGTTTGACACGCTCGCTGGTCAACAGTTCGCCGTCAACGACGAGCACATCATCGTCGTTCGGTGTTGCGGCAGCAAGCATCGATTCTGCGGCGGCCATCGCCTGCTCGTTGGCTCGCTGTGCCTCACGGATCGAATCGAGCTCGGTTTCGGTTTTGACCGAGCGGATTTCCATGAGGATATCGTCGGTGTCGACGGTCACGCAGAGTCCCTGCTCGCGAAGCCCGTCGGCAGTGCCGACGGGAAACCGATCGGGGACCACGACTGAGTCGACGCTTTTGTCGGCGAGAAACCGGGCGACAACTCGATGGCGTGCCTCGGTCGGGCCGTACTCGCTGCGGAGGTCGTGGTGGTCGTAGTCCGCGGGCCGCTCGACGGTCTCAGCGTGGCTCTCTTTTCGCGCACGACCGTATTCAAGCCCGGAAACAAGCAGCGAGAGGCCGTCGGGCCGGTAGCAACTCACGAACGAATCCGGGGCGTCAAATCCCGAGAGATACCGCTGGTTCGAATCGCTACTCGCGGCGTCAATCACGTAGGCGTCGACACCGAGTGAATCGAGGTGGGCATCGAGGTCGGTAAAATCCGGCTTCATGGCTGATGTTGTCGGCGGTGAACCAAGTAATTCCCTCTCGGTGGCTGGTGTTGGCAGTGGTTCAACCTCACGAATGGCTCGTCAGAAACTGGGCATGGACTGGTTGCAGCACCCACCGACTGTTGTTTCAACCCCGCAAGGGTTCGTCTGAAACATACCAGAGCCCGACAACAGCGGCAAGTCGGGGGCGGCTTCAACCCCACAAGGGTTCGGCTGAAAATTGAAACCACAAATGCAGAAAACATATCGGTCAACAACCAATATTTGTATTAGTACGAAATCGCATTATTCAGCAGCCAATAGCGACTCGATCTCGTCAAGATCGAACAGGTGCCAGTTGTCACCCAGGCTCTCTTCAAGGCCGCCGACAAACCCGCTTTTCGAGAACAGTGCAAACTCCGCTGTTCGGTCATCGGGCCCCCACCGAACGTTTGGAGCCTTTTCGCGCAAGCTGTCGACAAGTGCTTCGCCGACTGGCTCTTTCGTCCACTTGCACTCGGCGAACAGAATCCGATCATCGGCGGGTGCGAGACCGACGATATCGATCTCGTCTTCGCCGTACCACCAGCGACCGACCTCGGAGTACGGCTCGAACACGCCGCGTCGGACGCCCTCCCAGACGACCTCTTGGCAGACGTCTTCAAACGTCGTCGCAACGTGGCTGGGTAGATCCGGCGCAATCGTTCCGTCGTAGACGACAGCCGGGGCCTGTTCGATGCTCGAGCGGTTCGGCTCGACGTACCGAAACCAAAATCGAAGGAACTCATCGGCGACGTGGTACCGAGATCGCTTGGATTTCTTGGCCGACGCAGTGACGGGCACCTCGCGGTCGACGAGCCGCAGCCGCCGAAGCGTCTGGAGATATTTCGACAACGGTCCGACATCGATGCCCGTCGCACCCGAAATCTCGTTTGGGGTTGTATGACCTAGTGCAATCGCTTCGAGAATGCTCATATACCGGGCTGGATTTCGAAGCTCCGTCCGAAGTAAGAACTCGGGTTCGTTGTACAACACTGCGGTCGGCGACAGGATCTGTGATCGCACGTTGTCGGCCAGCGACTGCTCGTAATCGAACAGCGTGAGATACATCGGTGTGCCGCCGGTGATCGCATACGAGCGAATCGATTCCACCGTCTCGTAGCTGATAACTTCCCGTGCCTGTGTGAACGAAAACGGTGCCACGTCGAACTGTGCTGTTCGCCGACCGTATAGCGGGCTCTCGTGGCCGAGGACTTCCGACTCCATCGTACTCACACTCGATCCACAGAGAACTACCATCGACTCGGTCTTTCGGAGCTGCTCGTCGACGAATCCCTGGATGTACGAGGGAAGCGAGTCGTTTTCGGCAACGAGATACGGGAACTCATCGATGACAACTACCAGATCCTCCGCCTCAAGCTTCTCGCCGAGATAGTCGAATGCCTCGTCCCAGCCGTCGATCCGGGGGACGCGCTCGTCGAAATGGGCTGCAATCTGCTCGACGAATTTCTCGCGTTGTCGATGCTCAGCTTCCTGCGCTGCTAAGAAATAGATATGCGGTCTGTCGGTACTGAACGCTTTGAGTAACGCTGTCTTTCCGACACGTCGCCTTCCATATACGACAACGAAATCGTGGCCGGGTGACTCGAAGGCAGTTGCAAGTGCGTCGAGTTCCTCGATTCGATTGTGGAAGATCATACTCTGGGTAATCATTAGTGCGATAATGACTTATGCATTCCGAGGAGGGGTTCAATAAAGACGGTACCAGTAGATCTGCGGATTAGTAAGAATTATGTCATTTGAGATGATCTATCGGATTTGGACGATCCAACCTCACAAGATTTCATCTGAACTCGAAGAGTGCCCGGAGGACTGGTGCGACGCGATACTTCAACCTCACAAGGGTTCGTCTGAAACCTCGAAGTCGATGTACGGTTCGTCGACAGTCAGTTGGCTTCAACCCAACAAGGGTTCGTCTGAAACACTCGGCGTCATCGCCAAGACAATGAGGACGCCCAAGCTTCAACCCAACAAGGGTTCGTCTGAAACCATGCCAGAGATACCGGACACAAGCGTTTTATTGAGTGGTTTGCACAAAGGTGTTCCGTCGACCCTCAATACTGGGTAAACCCCCAGGGTCGACGAATAGGTGCGAAATCGACCGCTCTCCAATGAGTACCCAACTATCGACCATCTAATTTCGTCCTTATTTCGTTCGTCAAGCAAAAATAGCGCTACTAGCTCACTACATATCCACTGGCATCGCATCATTCGGTTGGCTTTCGCCACTAAACGACAGAAAGTGCTGTGGCTATCACGTTTCTCTGAAGTGAAGTTTTGCGAGGGAAGAGCGCTCCGAGAGCGGTCTTCCGCATCACGGGGGGTGACCCCGACGATGCGAGGGGAGGATTTGAACTACGTTCACGCCAGAAGCGTGACCTCATTCAAATCTCTCCTGTGTGCAGTCAGCCGCTCGCGTCAGTGCTCGCGGCAGACATGCGAGGGGAGGGATTTGAACCCACGGACCTCTACAGGAGCGGATCTTGAGTCCGCCGCCGTTTCCGGGCTTGGCTACCCTCGCACGCGACCCAGACTACACTGTCGTGGGTGTTTAACTCGTCGGTTTCCAATCGGCGCTGTCTACTCCCCTCAGTCACTCTGCGTGGACGTTCCAACCCGTGTTTCGGCACCCGACAGCATCGCTCGAAGCCCGCCCTCGCTCGATTCAGCAAGTTCGAGCGTCCAGTCATGCAGCTCTGCAACCCGGTCAACAATCGCCAACCCGATCCCCGTTCCACCACCGAACGACTGACCGAATTCTAAGGCGTCCTCGCGCTCGTCTTCGGGAATCCCGGTGCCATCGTCGGCCACATAGACGCAGTCGTTTTCGACGCCAACACGGATTGTGAGCTCCGAGCCACCGTGTTCGAGCGCGTTCGAAATCAGGTTCTCAATTGCCCGCCGAAGGAGCTCGCGGTCGGCCGAAACGGTGCCTGGCTGTTCGATAACGAGCGTTGCGTCGGTGGTCTCGTAATCAAGTTCGCTCCACGTCTCGCGAGCGACTGTCTGCACCCGCACCGTCTTCTGCTCAATTTCGGTGCCACCGAGTGCCGCCAACACCTTTGTCACGAGCGAATCGATCTGTTTTAGTGCGTTTTCGATCGGATCGAGATGGTCCAAATCACCGGTTTCGCGTGTCAGTTCGAGATAGCCTGTCGCTACTGCAATCGGGGTTTTCAGATCATGCGAGAGAAAGCTCACAACGTGTTCGAGCCGCTCGTTCATTGCTTCGAGTGACTGTTCGCGCTCGACCTGTTCGGTAATATCGCGAATCACACCAATCACGCCGGCGATCTCACCATCAACACGGTACGGGGTAAGCCGTGTTTCGGTTGTCATCTCGGTTCCATCACCGAGCGTTGTCGTCAGCCGGACGCGCTCATCAGCTGTTTCACCGGCCAAAATAGCGTCGACTGTTGTCCGATACCGTTCGCCCATCTCGTCGCTCCAGTAGCCCTCTGCAACGAGTCGCTCGGGATGTTTTGACAGAAGGATATCCTCGCCGAACCCACTGACCTCACAGAGCCGATCGTTGGCAAAAATACGGTTGCGGTCGAAATCAAGAACATAGGCACCGTCCTGTGTCGCATCAACCACTGTTTGTGAACAGTCACAATCCCCTATCGCCATTGTGACAACAGACGAACTACCGATATAAATTACCAACGGGGAATCTGACCGGCCAACCAGTCATTTCTTTGCGGCCTGCACACGACTACTCGGTATGGATGAGCACACCCGCGATCCGTCTGTCGCCCCACCGCTTGGCGACCCAACCGGGTGGCGAACCGTCGATCACCACTGGGAGCATGCCACACTCCGGCGGGCAGTCGAACACGGTGTCCGGCTGTTCAACGACGGGGCCTACCACGAATCACACGACTGTTTCGAAGACGAGTGGTACAATTACGGCAACGGAAGCACGGAAAGTGCCTTTCTCCACGGAATGGTTCAGGTCGCCGCCGGTGCCTACAAACACGTCGACTTCAACGACGACGCTGGGATGCGGTCGCTGTTCCGAACGGCTCTACAGTATCTCCACGGTGTGCCCGCAGATTTCTACGGCGTCGATGTCAACGGTATCCGAACAACGCTCAACTCGGCCCGGGCGGAGCCGACACGGATTGATGGGTGGCGGCTGCGTCTTGATGGCGAGCAGCCGAGTGCCTATCCGGCGGATTATGCGTACGCAGCACAGCTCGAGTAACAAGCGCTGGCTGGTTGATAGACGGCCACTGGACTGTCTGTCGAAACAGACCGGGGGGCTCAAATGTCCCGACTGCTTGAACAAATTAATGAAGATTTACGAACTCGGCGAGGGAACTCCCGAGGTCGCGGTTGTCGGTGGTATTCATGGGGACGAGCCCTGTGGGCCACTCGCGATAAAACGACTCATTGCTGAGCAGCCGACGGTTGACCGGCCAGTGAAACTGATTATTGCGAACGAAAAAGCCCTCGAAACGGGCAACCGATATCTCGAAGCGGATCTCAATCGGGTCTTTCCGGGTGCACCTGATTCCGATGCCCACGAGCGGCGGCTCGCACACGACATTGCTCGAGAGATTCAGGGCTGTACGACGCTTGCACTCCACTCGACACAGTCATATGCCGATCCGATCGGTGTCATCAAATCCGTCGACGAGGTCGCCCGAGCGATCTGCCCACGCCTCCCACTGGATGTCATCATCGAAACCGACTCACATACTGACGGCCGCCTGATCGAATACCCACACACGATCGAAGTCGAGTGCGGATTGCAGGGAACCGACGCAGCCGCGAAAAACGGCTACGAACTCGTCCGGGCGTTTCTCGCCGCTACGGGCGTCTTGCCAATGGACGAATCGAGCGGCCGACTCGATATTCCCGCTCCCGAAGCAGTACGGGTGTTTCGACTGCAAACGCCGATTCCAAAGCCCCCGGGGACGGAGTACGAGGTGTTTGTTAACAACTTCGAGCTGGTCGAAACAGGAACTGCATTCGCGGCTGTCGACAACGAATCGATCTACGCAGAACAGGATTTTTACCCGGTGTTGTTGTCACCAAATGGCTATGAAAATATTTTCGGCTACGTTTCCGAACGAGTCGGTAGCGTCGAGTAACCCTTGGGTACAGTGGGCTGACCAGGTTACGATTTCGGTTCAAGCTCGACCAGTGTCAGGGTTCGATCAAGCATACAGTGATCGTGTGGCGGCTCGCCCTTGATTTTGGCAATTCGGTACTCCGTATCGAAGTCCGCGCCATCCGGGAGACAGTACTCGTGGCTCGGGCATTCGGTGTAGGGGCACGGACCCGCAAGCGATGCTTTGCTTCCTGCATAGGCACCTCGGGAGGGAACGTTGGCAACAACCGCTGCGGGTTCAACTTCGACTGCCCGAACGCCAGCGTCGTGCAATGCGCAGTCGAGTAGTTGCGCGTTTTCTCGAATATCGGTCACACGGTATCGTTGGCCCGTGCGCAAATTGAGACACTGACTTCGATAGGGGCAGCCTGCACAGCCGGCGGCCTCGCCATGATAAACGAACTCTCGGCCCACCTCCGCAAGCCGGTCGCCGATGAGGGTTACAGTTGACATAGCGTCTCTACTCACTCACAACGGATTATCGTTCCCCTCTGTTTGACCCCCGAAAAAGTAACAGACAGCCAACACTGACCAAGGTGTTAGCCAAGGAGTTCATCGAGCTTCGTGAAATACTCCTCGCGTGGAACCTGATACAGCTCGCGATACTCGACCTCGCCGTCGACAAAGCGGTGGGTATACTGGACGGCTCCCTCGATGGCATCGGCTCGCGTCTCGTACCGCTCAGTACTCGCCGTGATTTCGGGCTCGAAAAAAAGCGAGATATGCCACTGGTCAGTCTGTATTGAGCCCGCCCCCGGCCGTCGCCGTGGTGAGCCGTTTGTGATGTAGATCGTCGGAAGACAGGCGGCCGGGAAGTCGTTTGAATTGAAGATGTCGGGTCGATAGGCCAAAATCACACGACCCTCGGGCTCCTCGTTCCATACCTGCCAGCCTGACGCAAGCGACTCAAGACTCATTGATTTCGTATTCGTATCGAGGGCCTAAGACTTCTCGCACCTGAGCACATGCTCACCGAAAGATAAAGCGTATCAAGAATTGTGATTGTCGCTGGGTGGAGTTAATTTTCTGCAAGCCGGATGACCGGCGGTTCGTCTTCAGACATCCGAATTACTCCATCAAAGAGCTGCGTGAGCGTGTTCATCGTCTGTTGATCATGCGCTGTCGAATCAATACAGAAAATCCCGAGTCCATCAACGCTCTGAATTCGGCCCGTAAAGACGTGAAGAAACCGGAATACCGTCTGTAGATCAGCATACATGAGGAGTGTCGACAGCGAGTGCACCATAATCCGGTTCTTTTTGATACCTTGGTCCTGGTAGAACGCTTGGAGAAACTCCGAGAGTTTGATCCCGATACCAGTCATGTCGACGGGAGACGAGGTGTATTTAATGCGTTTGTCTTCGCGCACCTCGCCGACACCCTGCTGGCGAGTGACACAGTCGACGACTGCAACCGGGCGACCTTCGTACGCGGTGCGGCGTTCATAATCCGAAAGGATGCGGGTGGCGCTGTCTTTTGTCGTCACAACAATTGCACCTTCACCAGCTTCGGTTCCCGCAGCGAGAATATCGAGTGCAAGTGCCCGCTTTCCTGTGAGTGGGGGTCCGGTAACGAGAATATTTGTTCCCGGAAGAACCTCGGTGTCGAGATCACCAGCGAGCGAATACATTATGCAATCTCCACGTCAGTGTTGTAGCTCCGCTGTGATCTGATCGACTGTCGGTTCGACGGTCCGAGACTCATCGGCTAACTTGAAGATACCGTCTGCCGCTAATATTCTTTTTGATTATGTTGGTTTGCGAGTCGGGCATTTGGCTGGTTATCCAATCAAAACGATTGCCCGCCCGATAATAAAAGCACCTGTGGCGAGAAACATCCCACGCTTGAGCCACCGTTGGCCGAGGTATGGATCACGAAATGCGTAGCCGCTTGCGGTGAGCATGAGGATGTCTGCAGGGACCACAACAAACAGGTACCAGATGCCAAAGGTCCCATCGAGATACGGAACGATACTCGCGCCCACTGCGATGAACATTGCAGCACCGCCAATCCAGAGTGACGGCCGTTCGCCAATGGCGATTGGCAGCGTGTTGAGCCCTTCCTGTCGGTCGCCGTTGATATCTTCGACGTCCTTGATGATTTCTCGAGTGAGTGTCGCAATGGCTGCCAAGACAAATAACACAGCCGCACCGAAGGGGTCACCGACAGCTGCACCGCCGAAAAGGAATGTACTGCCAGTGAGATATCCAACCAGTGCGTTGCCAACGCCAGGGAGGCCTTTGAAAAACTCCGTGTACGCGACGAGCGCGAGCAGATTGAACACCGCAATCGCAATGGCTTCGCGCGGTAACGAGAGAGCAAATGTGGTGGCGACGACAAACAAGCCCAGACTGAATCCCAAGGCCCCGCGGGGTGAAATCGCACCGCTTGGAATCGGCCGGTTCGGCTGATTGATGGCGTCGATTTTACGGTCAAAATAGTCGTTGATTGCGTTTCCCCCGCCGGTCGCCAGACTCGTCGCCAAGACGGCTGCGACAACTGCCAGTGGGTTCGCGAGCGCCCCACCAGCGACAAATGCACCCGTGAACGTGAGCACTCCGGCAGCAACTGCATTTCCGGGGCGTGTCAGTTCAAGACACGCCAACCCACGGGCCGAAAGCGTAGCCATACGCTCTGGTGGTGAGTGTCACCGAATAAAGGAGGTGGATTCGTCGCTCACGCCGTGGCATGCAATGGCGCATCTGCCAGCCGACAGACCGACGCCCTTATTATTTCCCTTGGTATAATTTCGGGTGCGGGCGCTTAGCTCAGCCTGGACAGAGTGCTTGGCTTCGGACCAAGTTGCCGCGGGTTCAAATCCTGCAGCGCCCATTATTCTGCGTGACGGGCAACATTTGGCA
>CAZCYW010000021.1:0-44558 GCA_964503105.1 uncultured Haloferacaceae archaeon | reverse complement strand
ACAACGAGGTAACGAACGGCGGTCCGTCAGGGGTGTTGGTTACGCGAGGAGGAGCGGAGGATAGTACTGACCCCGAGACGTTCGTGGATACGGCCGACGTCACGGTCAGAAACAACCGATTCAATGAAAGCAACGCGGGTGTGCGGCTCCGAGCAACCACGCGCGCCACCGTCGAACACAACGTCCTCGCTCGAAACGACGTCGGGATTTCCTCCGAATCAAACTAGACCGACACGGTGTTGCAGTACAACGAGATCACCGACAGCACTGACGCCGGCATTCGGTTCTCTGGCTCGGCGGGCGACCTTCACGCCTACGGGAACCACATCGAAGGTGGCGAGGGCAACGGCATCCAGGTCGGCTCCGCCGGCGGGGGCACCTTCGAGAACAACACGATCACCGATGTCGGTCGGTTCGGCGTCGTGTTCTACGACGACGCTTGGTCGGGTCCCGGTACTGCACGATCGAGCGGATCAGCGTTCGATGACCAGCGAAACGAGGGGTCGGTGATCGACAACGAGATCACGAACGCCGGCGTCGACGGCGTCCGCGTTGATTTCGGGACGGGGATCGAGATCCGCGACAACGAGATCACTGACAGCGCTGAACATGGCGTCCGTCTGGCGTACCGATCTGCGACCGACGACAACGTTGCCGAGGACTTCTTCCGTGCGGCTGAGGACACCACCGTATCCGGAAACGAAATCATTGGCAGCGGCGAGATCGGACTGTATGTCGATACTATCGCCAACTCCATTACGCCGGGTGGAAGCGGCGGAGGCGGACTTAGTGGCCCTGACCCCGAGAACGAGTTCCCCACGGGCGTGTTCGTGACCGACAACCACTTCGAGTCGAACGGGAACGGCACCGTCTTCACTCCCTACGTCTCTGAAATCGAGATCGAGAACAACACCTACGTCGGCCACGAGACTGACCTCGTCCTCGACCGCGTGAGCAACGTAGTCATGATTGACAACACCTTCCAGGCCGGGCTCCTCGTTGATGGCGACGACCTCGAGCACTTCGCACACGAGGCCGCGAACAACGTCTTTGAGGACGACGCGCCGCTGTTCTACGCGACCGGTGAGTCCGGGACGACCGCTCCATCGGATGCGAGACAGGTCTTCATCGTGGATTCGACCGATGTCACGGTCGATGGAATCGAGACTGAGGGAATGCCGGTCGGCGTCCTCGTCGCCTACAGTGACGACGTGACGGTCACGGACGTGACGGTAACCGAAGCGGATGCGGGAGGCGAGCGAGCGATAGCCGTTCTCGGCGAAACGAACATCGACATCTCAGGTGCGAATGTTTCGGGGTACACAACCGGTGTCGAGTTCGAGGGTGCTGGAAACGCGACGTTCACCGACGGAAACGTTTCCGACAGTACCGGCGACGGTGATGACACAGGTGGTATTGTCGCTATCGGTTCGGACAACGTGACGATTGCGACGACCGAGCTTGCTGGACACGCCTCACACGCGATTTGGTTCGACGAGGTCGAGGCGGGAACCGTCGAGGCGAACGAAGTCAGTAGGTCCGAGAGAGGAATATGGGTCTGGAACTCGGGTGCGGTCGACATTTCGCATAACGACGTTCGGAACGTTACTGACCGGGGAATCGATGCTATTGCGACCGGCGTGTCGCTCGACTTCGAAACTGCAACCGTTATCCACAAGAACCTCGTCGTCGACGGCGACGCTGGAGGAATCCGTGGGTCCGGTGCTGAAGCGGTGACGAACAACACAGTCCGCGACAACGACGGGATCGGAATCAGTGCGGACGGCGTCATCGCCGGCAACCATGTCGAGGGCAACGGTGGAAATGGCATCTTTAGTGGTGCTGACGACGCCGAAATAAGGAACAATACTGTTCTTGGGAATGAAGCGAGCTACGGGATTCGCGTCTCGACTGCGACGTCAGTAGTCGTTGAAAGAAATGACGTTGAGGACAATGACGGAATCGGTATTCAGTTGAATTCTGTATCTGATGCGGTCGTCGAGGAAAACACCGTTGCCAACAACGACGAAGACGGAATCGATCTCAACGGAGTCAGCGATATTGAGCTGTTCGGCAATGATGTTAGCGCACACACAGAGTTCGTAGGTATATCGAGTGCTGCGGGCGTCAGGGTCGATGCTGACGGGGCGGTTACGATCGAATCAAATACGATCGAAGACAACCGCGACGGATTACGGATCGAATCGGCTGGCAGCGGTGATGTCACTGTTACGAGCAACTGGATCCTGAACAATAACAACGGCGTGCTCATCGAACCCGACGCCGATCAAATCTCGGTAACCGAAAACGACATCGCCGGAAATTCATTCTATGGACTCCGATACGACGGTGATGCTCCGACACTCGACTCGACGAACAACTGGTGGGGTGCCGAGAACGGTCCAAGCACTACCGGGAGCGACGGGCCGTTCGTCGACGCCGAGGATACGGACGTCGTTGCGGACGGCAACGGTGACGAGATTCACGCTGACAGCGGCCCGATCCAGTTCAGTCCGTTTGCGACGACCCCACAGAGCGACGGAGACGACCCTGAAGAATCCGACGGGACGATCACCGGAACAGTCGTCGACGAAGACAGCAACGCAATCGAAGACGCTGAGCTCACCGTAATCGAACAAGTCGCTCTCAACGACCCGGCGACCGCACCAGACGGGTTCACGACAGTCATTGTGACGGACAACTCCGGTGAGTTCTCTGTCGACGTGCCGCCGGGCATCTACAAACTCGACCCGATCGCAGCAACCGGTTTTGACGATGGCCTGGAACAGAACATCGAAGTCGAATCAGGTGAAACCACGACGGTCGGCCCAATCACGCTCAGCTCGATTCCCGTCCTGACTGGGACGGTAACCGACGCAGAGACCGACGAGCCGATTGCGGGCGTCGAGATCGCATCGCGGTTCTTCGGTGACGCGGATTACACTGCAACGACAAACGACGACGGCGAGTATGCCATTAACATTCCTGAACAGTCTGGACAAACTCCCACGGTCACGTTTAATTCGGACGGCTACGAGCAGAAGGTAGTCGACGCCGACGAGAACGTGATTGACGCCGGGGAGTTAGACGTTGAACTCACGCCAATTCCGGACCCAGGAACGATCACCGGAACGGTGACAGCGAATGGTGTGGCCGTCTCGAACGTCTTCATTAGTGCCGGTGAACGAACTAATGAGACCGACAGAGACGGCACCTATGAACTCACGCTACAACCCGGAACATACACCGTTTCAGCGTCCGCCGAGGATATCTCGCTCGGCACGGCAACCGAAGAGGACGTTACTGTTGAGGAGGGCGAAACAACGACACTCGACCTCGAACTCGAGCCGCCCGCTGAGTTAGGCACGATCACCGGGACCGTCACTGATAGTGAAAACGAACCGGTTCCCGACATCCCAGTGCAGGTCGTCGACACAGCGACCGGGGAGCAGGTCGTTAGCGATCCGGTGGTGGAACAGCCGAGAATCGAGCAAGATGGGGGATCGACTGCGTTTGTTGATAGACCGATCGGATCCGTACCGACCACCAGCGAAGATGGATCGTACATCCTCGGTGTGCAACCCGGAACCTATGAAGTCAGCATCTTCGAGGGCAACGAGTGGATCGCCGCACCGGTTACGGTAGCCGTAGACGAAGGAAAAACGGTGGAAGGCGTTGACCTTACCGCTGAACCGATACCCGACCCAGATGAGGTCGATTTCACCGTTGAGATCTTGGCGAATGAAAGTGGGGTCGACGTCGGAGACGGCGAGAATATCACGGTCGTTGTTGAGATCACCAACGATGGCGACGGTACAGCCGCCGTGCTCGCCGCGATGGCCATTGTCGAAGCGGGCGTCATAGACGGGGACGAACTACCCACGGATGTCGATTCATTGGATGTGGATATAATAGAATCCCCTCGTATTCTCGCTCCGGAGGATACGATTACGGAAACCTTCTCAGTTGAGTCAGAGCCTATGTTCGATGGCGCGGATGCGGTCGTTAGCCTGAGCGAGATTAAGAATGGTACGACTGTTGCGTTCGACACCATCGGTCTCTCCGTGTCCGGACAGACAGCCACGCTGGAGTCGATCACACTCAACTCCGCAGAGACAACCGTTGCCGAAGAGTCGACGACCTCAGTGACGGTGAACGCTGCGTTCAATGATGGAACAGTGCTCAACGTAACCGATGGGGCTACTATCGAGAGCGACGACACGGGTGTCGTCTCCGTCGATGGCGCAACACTGCAGGCTGAGAGTCCGGGAACGACCACGGTCACTGCCACGTATGAGGGAGAGACCGACAGCCTCGAATTCACGGTCGAAGCCGACGAGGAGGAAGAAGAGACCACTCCGAGTCCAGGAGGCGGGGGAGGCGGCTCAGGGGGTGACGTAGACTCACCTCCAGAGCCTGAGCCCGAACTCGAAGTCATCGAGGCGAATGTCACGCCGATCCAACTCGAAATCGGTGAGGAAGCAACGATCGACGCGACCGTCAAGAACGTCGGCGATGACGATGGCGGACTGACCGTTCCGCTGGAGATCGGCGGCGAGACGGTCGAGGAGACGGCAGTCACACTTGATGCAGGCGGGAGTACGGACCTGACGTTCACGTGGACGTCAGAAAGCGCCGGTGAGTTCCAGATGAGCGTCGATGGTGTCGACGCCGGGACTGTCACTGTCACAGAAGGCCCAGACGCGGATATCCTCATCTACGGCGCAGACGTGAGCCAGTCTACGATTATCCTCGGTGACACCGTTAGCGTCACAGGAGACCTGCTCAACAATGGTGGTCTTGGTACCTATGAGGTTGATCTGAACGTCGACGGGGAGCGCGTCGAAACCTCGAGTGTCGAGGTTGGCCCGGGTGCGACACCCGGCGCTGTTGCGTTCGAGTGGACACCGACAGAAGCGGATCTGCCTGCTGGGGAAGATGAAATGAACGCGACCATCTCGCTCAACGGGTTCGTTGTCGAGACGGTCCAGGTGGAAAACCAGTATTCCGATATCCAGGTGATCAGCGCTTCTACTTCCGAAATGGAGATCATCGAAGGCGAAGAGACGTACGTCATCGGCAGCCTCTACCAGCGAGGGAATATCCAGGGTACCGAAGAGATCGAACTCACCGCGACTCACAACGAGACTGGCGAGACACACGTCGTCGGGAGTCAGGAAGCGACACTCTCACCCAACATGTACCACCTCGGCGCGATCAACATCACTTTCCAACCCGACGAGGCAGGCCACTACGACCTCAAACTCGGTGGCACCAATGCCGGCTGGGTCGACGTTGAGGCAGCCGAATCCGATATTTCGGTGGTCGGCGCATCCGTTTCGGAGATGGAACTCATCGAAGGCGAAGAGACGTACGTCATCGGCAGCATCTATCAGGGCGGCAACGTTGAAGGAACCGAAGAGATCGAACTCACTGCCACTCACAACGAGACCGGTGAGACAGAAGTCATCGGCAGCCAGGAGGCAACGCTCACACCGGGCATGTACCACCTCGGGGCGATCAATATCACCTTCCAGCCCGACGAATCCGGTCATTACGACCTGGAGCTGGATGGCACCAATGCCGGCTGGGTCGACGTTGAGGCAGCCGAATCTGATATTTCGGTGGTCGCTGCTTCCACTTCGGAGATGGAACTCATCGAAGGCGAAGAGACGTACGTCATCGGCAGCCTCTACCAAGGCGGGAACATCGAGGGCACCGAAGAGATTGAACTCACTGCCACCCATAGCGAGACTGGTGAGACGGCAGTCGTTGGCAGCCAGGAGGCAACACTCACACCGGGTATGTACCATCTCGGCGCGATCAACATTACCTTCCAGCCCGACGAAGCCGGTCATTACGATCTCGAGCTCGGCGACAGGAACGCCGGCTGGGTCGACGTCGAGGAAGCCGAGTCCGACATCTCTGTGGTCGCCGCCTCCACCTCGGAGCTCGAGATTGTCGAAGGTGAGGAGACGTACGTCATCGGCAGCCTCTACCAGGCGGGCAACATCCAGGGAACCGAAGAGATCGAACTCACTGCCACCCACAACGAGACAGGCGAGACGTCGGTCATCGGGAGTCAGGAGGCGACACTCTCACCAGGCATGTACCACCTCGGGGCGATCAACATCACGTTCGAACCCGACGAACCTGGCTTCTACGACCTCGAACTTGGCGACAGGAACGCCGGTTGGGTCGACGTTGATGAATCGACCGTCGAGGCGTCAATCGTTGACGTCGATGGCCACTCAGTCAACTTCGATCCCGACACCGAGACGGAACAGACGTATGCGAGTGAAGACGTCCCCGTCACCGTCAATATCGAGGCCGATCTCGACCTCGAGACGGTGACCGTGTTGGCGAGTTCCCTCGAGACGAACTACGTCCGTTCGTTCGAGGCAAGCCACGACGACGGAGAGACATGGACGGCGACGATATCGCCCGATGTGATCGAAGATGATGGCCGCTATGAGGTATCGGTGGTGGCCGTCGACGGCGTCGGTTCGGCTGGGACCGACAGCGCCGACAACCCGCTCGTGATCGATCGCGACGCACCCCGTCTTTCGGCGGCCCTCGAGGATGTCGACGGTGAGGGCGCAACCGTTGTCGTTGAGAGCGACAAACCGCTTGCAGAGCCACCTGAAGTAGAGAGCGTCTTCACCGCACCCGATGGTTCGACTGAAAGCGGCTCAGTCTCGATGCTTCCCGTGAGCGGAAGTAACACCCACTTCACCGGCACGTTCGCTACCGGCGACACTGGTACGTACGAGATCACCAGCGTTGGCACCGACCGGGCGGGCAACGAAGGGACCGTCACCGCGTCGGTGACCGTCGATACCCGATTCACACTCGGTGATGGCATCATCGAGATCGACGACACCGGGACCGCAATCGAGTTCGACATAGCAGACGACGCTGACGAGGCGGTCCTCACTCAGGACCTTTTCGCCTCGCTATCAGAGACGACGGCTAACAGGAACCTCGGTGACGATCAGCTCGGAGTCGGCTTCATCACCGCGAACCTTGACAACCTTCTTGACTACTATCTCGAAGAAGGCACTGTCGAAAGCGCGGAGATCACGATGGCAATCGATGAGGGAGAACTGCCCGGCAGTGCTTCGGCCGACGAAGTCGAGTTACAGTATTACGATGATGCGAGCGGAAACTGGGACCCAGTCGCTGGATCGAGCGTCACGCAGATCAACGGTGATCCGTTTGTTACAGCCTCAGTTACCGGGTTCTCGACGTACGGTGCGTTCGTCCCTGACAATGAGCCACCCGAAATAACGGTGGAGATGCCCACAGACAGAGAAGTGCTCGATGCCGGCACTGAGAGCGTCGATATTCGCTTCGAGTACGATGACCCGTACTCTGGAGTGAACGGAAGTTCTGTGCGCCTTGAGGTCAATGGTGTCGATCGTACTGACCACGAAAACACCTCGGTTACCTCATCAGCAATCGATCATACGCTTTCAACTGAAGACGGGGCTAGCTATGACGTCTCGCTATCGGTTACTGATAGAGCAGACAACGAGGCAACGCAGGACTTCTCGTTCGAGGTTGAAAATGTCACTGACACCGTTCCTGGATTCGGTATTTGGGTCGCAATCATTGCGGCATTGCTAGCCGTTAGTCTATTAGTCCGTTACTCCGGTAGTCGATACTAGTTTCAACGCATTGGCTATTGGATACTTATCCTGGAAGTTACAGACTACCGTTTCTGTAATGATGGTGTTAAAAGTGTATTCCGTAGTTGTACCCGTTACCGGTTTTGTCGTTGTTCGGCTTTATTCAACTCAATAAGGAGCCGGAACACTGCCTTGACAAGATTCGAATCAACATCGAACGTTTCGGCGTTTTTCCCCGCACGGTCCATGACTTTGTCCTCTTGGCTCTCGTCAGTCGTCGGAAGGTCGAGTTCGGCTTTGACCTCGGCGATGGTATCGGCAACGTAGGTTCGTCGGGCGATCAGCTCGACAATTTCGTGATCGATTTCTTCGATTTCAGTGCGCAACTCATCAAGATTCATCTCTTCGGGGTTCGGATTTGTGCTCATTGGATTCGTGCTCCCTCTGTTCGGGTTGTCGTCTCGATCAGGCTGCCATCCCGGCCAGCCCACTGCTCGCCGACGGCCGCAAGCGACTCACCACGGCCGACGGCAACGACGCTTGGTCCGGTGCCAGAAAGCGAAACGCCGTGGGCGTCTCCCATCGCTTCGATGGCTGGCTCGGTCGAAAAGCCAAGCGCTGCCGAGTAGGCCAGCCCGTTGACCGTCATCGCCTCGCCGAAGCGGCCCGCAAGGGCCAACTCGGCGACGAGATCAGCCATATCGGTAATATGTTGACACCGTTCAACGTCTGCATCAGCGCTGTAGGCGCGCTCGGGGGGCGTCCAGACGAGCACATCCCACTCGCGGGTCGTCCGCGAGAGCAACTCGTCGGCGCTGTTGTCAGTAACGACAACGCCGCCGACCATGCTTGCACTGGCGTCGTCAAACGCACCCGTGATCGTCACACCGACATCGCGTGCCGCCTCGACGCCGATTCGACAGGCATCGAGGAATGAAATTTCGTCGGCCCCGGTCTGCTCAGCGGTCGTGCCGTCTGTCAACTCGGATTCGCCTGTCGGATCGACAACCGAGACACCGAGTGCATCACACGTTGCCAACACGGTTGCGTTCGCGGCCGCACTTGAGCTTTTGAGTCCCGCCGCCATCGGAACCTCGCTTTCGGTGCGAACCGTTCCCCCTTCGTTGGTACCGAATCGATCGACAACCCGCTCAACACACCGTTCGATGAGTCGGGTGTCACCATCGGGTGCGGCATGGATCTCACCGGCGACGGTATCGGCACTGCTCGTCAGGGTAACTGTTGCCTGTGTCTCAACATCGATTGCAAACGCCGAGCCGTGGCCGGTTGCCAACGCGTTGAGAACCGTTCCGGCACCTGGTGCGGTGGCGACTCCCTCCATACGACTACCGGCGCAAGGACTGATAAAAGGTGTGGCGATTTGTGCTGTCACGTCGCTCTCGTCAATCTCGACCGCCCCGGTGGGCTTAGGAGCTAACAGCCGAACCGAGCGCCGAGATCACGGCGCCGATAATTGCGGTCGGGATTCCGGCAATGAGCATCGGTCGGAGTGCTTGACCGAAGGTCAGCGCCTGTTCGGCTCCTTGCCCTTTCGAGAGTACCAAGAATAACAGCGCAATCACGCTCATGAGGTAGAAACCGACGAGGCTGCCGACGCCACCGATCACGAGGCCACCTTTTGGGTCTGGCGCAGTCCCACCAATCAGGCCGCCGACAACCGCAGCCACAAGCGGCCCCATGAAAAACAGAATAATCGCCGTCTGAAGGAACGACACCGAGACGAAGACTGGGCCAAAGTCTGCAGCATGGCCACCAGCATCAGCGATAAGCTGTGTCTGGGCCCATGAGCCGGCGACGAAGGCAAGAATTCCGAGTGCAATACCGAAGATGGCAAAGATCACTGCCATCAGACCAATTTTGATAATGAGTTTTCTCATAGCGTCTTAGTTTGGATCAAACCAGGTTCCCGCAAGCAGTTGCTTCCAGTCGTCATCCCGTTCCTCCCACGGCGTTCGCGACGGACCAAAGGCAAACACATACGCACCCGCACGGATCAGGTAGGCGTAGATCGTCCGCCCGTCGCGGTCATAAAACACCTGTTTCCACGGCTCGCCGCCCGAACCCCATGCGTGTTCGTCTTCGACCTGTTTTGCGTCGAGCATCCGTTCGAGTGCCGCATCCGCAGCGCCCCTATCCGCGTATTTTTGGCCGTAGATCACGACCGAATCCGTCTGGCGAATGTTGACCCTATTGGCCTCGCCACTGTGTTCGTGAATCCGGATGTAGAGCCGGTAGCTCCGGTCTGTCGCATCTTCGAATGGCGCAAACGTCTGATCGATATCTGGACGGACAAACCAGTCAATCGGGTCATACATCACATCGTTGCGCTGGGCGGTGACATACACCCCATAGCCCGGCTCATTGCGATCCTTGGCCGGTTCTTCGGGATGGTGTCGACGTTCGTCACTGATGTATCGGAGTTCGAACAGCCGTCCATCAGTCGCTTCGGCAGTGTCAGCATCACCGCGGAGTCGGTTGTAGAGCCGGTTGATGATTGGATCGTCAGGATACCGCCGGCTCAACTCTCGTGAGGTCAGCGCACCGGCGTAGATGGATTCGACTTCGTCGAGAAGGGCTTCGACGCGCTCCCAGTCGTCTCGTCGGCGGAATCGATCGATATCTGACGATCCGTCCCGTGGAAAATAGGTTCGATTGACCGATCGAAACCCGAAATGGTTGGTGAACTGCGGTTCGAGGATCTCATCGGTATCTGTCACAATCTCGTGGACCGCTTCAGTCGTCGCCAACAGTTCGGCTTCGGTTATCACGCCGTCTTCCTCGAGAATCTCTTGGAGGTCGCGGATTTCGAATAACGCTTCGCGAAGTGTGGACTGATATTCGCGGATGGTGGTATCATAGTCGATCTCAAACCAGCGGATCTCGTCGTAAATCGAGTCGGTCGCGTCCGAAAGCACGTCGTGGCGCAGTTCGACCGCCGGCTCGTCGGGCTCATCAGGGTCGTCTGCGTCGGGAGCATCGCCATCGATCTGGGCCGCTTCAGGGTCTTGGGCCGCGTCTGCCGACGGATAGGTCACGTTCGACCCAGAAGACAGACAGCCTGCAACCCCGACGCTGAGTCCCACCCCTGCAAGCTGTATGTACCGTCGGCGTGTAGGTGGCATAATTCTTGATTGGTTGAGTAAAGGAAATAAAGCTCTCGTTCGAATTACTACGGCTGATATTTTCACAGCGACCACAAGCGGCGGACTTTTTCGGCTGTCACTCGTAGATCAGTGCATGGCTGTACACAGTGATGTCGCTCCACGGACACTCGGCGTCGAACTTCGACCAGAGGGTGTCGTCGTAACCTATGCGGACGGCCGGTCGACGATCTACCGTGGCGTACCGAAAAAGGTCAGCGGGTCGTTGACAACGAGTCCGGGCAAACAGACACACGTCCTCATCACCGATCCAACTGAGACCGAAGGCGTCATGCTTTATGTTAACGACCTCAAAACGCACGATGATATTCTCGAAGACACCGGCGTGGGTCGAATTCTTCTCGACGACGATGAGACCGAAGACGTGTTTCCGGGTGTCACCGTCCAGCGAACCGGTGGCCACCGAACCACAGTCGAGGCCGACCCAGCGGTCGCCCGTGGCCGTGTGTTCGTGTTTGTTGAAGACGACTGGGGCGAAGAGAGCTACGAGTTCGTCGACGACGCAGCACTTGAGTGACCAGATTCTCCAATTGCAATGAGCCTTCGGAAACCGTGGCGTTCGCTCGACCGCACGGCAGTTGGGAGCGCCCCTGACCGATATGGGCTGTACGAAGTCGGTGACGACACCGGAACGAGTCTTGGCGTTGGAATCGGTGTGCTGTCGGACGAGCTTCGAGAGCTCTTAGCGTATGGCCGTGGAACGAGGTTTCATCCCACAGCTGACGCCGAGGAGGCGGACGAACCGACGCAGGTCCGGTGGGAGGTTGCCACCTCGAAGACCCATGCCGAACAGCTGCTTGTCGAACACACTGAGTAGCGATTGGCAAGCGCAACCTGAATCGCCGCCAGCGAAAAAACGCTGATTAGCTGTCAGCCGCCGCAAGCTGCTCGTCGACAACCTCGAAAAACTGTTCGGGGAATTCGACGTGTGGCAAGAGCATGCTCTCGTCGAAGACAACAAGTGTTGCATCCGAATCGCTGGCAAGCTGTCGGCCGTCTTTGAGGGGCGTGATTTCGGCTTCGCGTCCCCAGACAATTGTTGTCGGCACGGCAAGGCGCTTGATCGCGGCTGTGAGGTCGGTATCCGTGTTGAGATAGCCGCTGATAAACGACGCGGGAGCAAACCGGGCGTTCGGCTGGTGTGCGGTCTGCCATTCGTAGGCCTGCCAGTCGTCGGTGACGTTTGTGGGGTCGTAGTAGCCGTGGTCGGCATTGAAGTACCGAATCGATGGTTCCGAGGCAATGAGATTGAATAGCCCTTCGCCGACGAGCGGAAGTCGAATTAGTTCACGGAGCCACTGTTTCGGCGGTTCCGGGCCAGCAATAGCCGTTGGGCACAGCAAGATGAGATCGCGCGGGTCGATCTCAGTGGCATCGTCTGTAAGTGCCGATAGCGTATAGCCAGCAGTCAACGACGAGGCGATGATTGCAGGCTGCTCGAAGTCAGCGAGAAAGTCCGCGACGAACTGTTCGTAGAGTGTCGCCGAATACCGCAATGGCGGGCGATCCGATCGACCGAAACCGGGGAGATCCGGGGCAATGACGTGATAGGTTTCGGCTAGCTCCTCGAAGATTGCGCGGAACTCGCCGCTCGAAGCCGCCGCGTTGATTCCATGCAACAACACGAGATCTGGGTTGTCGGGGTCGCCAGCTTCGGTATAGGCGACATCGAGCCCGCGCCAGCGGTAGGTTTCTTGGGTGCCGTCGAGTGCAGCCGAGAGTGTCTCGGCCTGTGTGCGGAGACGACGATTGATGAGGGCGATGCCAGCGGCACCGAGTCCGATCGCGCCGACCAGCTTACGGAGTGACATACATGTGTCTTTGTCGAGCAGCCAATTATAGTAACTGCCGACGGCGGCTGTTTAGCGATCCGACTCGCTCGTCGAGCGATCGCGGTGCTTGCCAACAGCCGATTCAAGTGGATCAACGATCTCGGCAACAACTGTATATGGGTCTGTTTCTCGGTTCGCAATCGCCGTTGCAAGTTCGTCAACGCCGCCGTGGACGGTCAGAAGCTGCTCGCTCAAAGAGCCCAAGTCGCGCTGAAGAAGTCGTTGGACGGTTGCGACAGCCCGTTGGTGGCTTCGAGCGTCGGATTCGCCTGATCGATCCAGATACTGGCGGTGATCCTCGATCGCCGAAGCAAGTGCCGGAACCCCGTCGCCCGTCGTTGCGACCGTTTCGATAACCGGTGGCGTCCATGGATCGATCCTGTTGGATTGGTTGGTCTTGTTGGTTGGATCGATCCTGTTGGATTGGTTGGTCTTGTTGGTTGGATCGGTCCTGTTGGATGAGTCGTCGCTATCTTCTGGGGGGGTTTGGCCATCAGCAGCACCGTTTTGATCGTCGCTTGGCGCGTGACTATCGAAGGCGGTGTCGGAACCGTGATGGCCGAGTTGCCCCGGTTTGTCGGGCGATGCTTGGAGATGAATCATCGTTTCGAGATCGGCGACTGTCTTCGATGCCTCGGCCATGTCGGCTTTGTTGACAACAAATAGGTCACCAATTTCGAGAATACCAGCCTTCAACAGCTGGATATCGTCGCCTGAGCCGGGCTGGACGACAACCACGACCGTATCGGCGGTTTCGACGATATCGACCTCGTTTTGGCCTGCACCGACCGTTTCGATAAGAATCCGATCGATGCCGAACGCATCGAGTGCGACAAGAGCGTCGGCCGTTGCCATCGACAGTCCACCGAGCGTTCCGCGAGCGCTCATCGACCGAATAAACACACCCATGTCGCCTGCGGCCGATCCCATTCGAATTCGGTCGCCGAGAACAGACCCGCCCGTATATGGCGACGATGGGTCGACAGCCAAGATGCCAACCGTTTCATCGTTGTCGCGGTACTGCTTGGTCAGTGTATCGACCAGCGTTGATTTGCCCGCGCCGGGGCTTCCCGTAATACCAACAATCGGCGTTGCTCCGGTCTGCGGATAGAGTTCCGAGAGAAGCGTCCGGTAGCCCGGATCGCGGTTTTCGATCTTCGAGATAACACGGGCGAGTGCACGCTGTTCGCCGCGATAGAAATCCGCAAGCAACGCAGCGTTTGGGTCGCTGAGTCCGTCCATTTGTCACCGGGTGGCCGCATGGGTGCGGACGAACTCGACGGTCTCTTTCATCGGCGTTCCAGGGCCAAAGATTTCGGCGACCCCGAGTTCCTTGAGCCGGGCGGTATCGTCTTCCGGGACGATTCCACCGACGATGATGAGTGTCTCTTCGAGCGCACCGTACTGTTCGAGGCCATCGATAACTTTCGGAATGAGCGTATTGTGTGCACCCGAGAGAATCGAGATGCCAAGCACGTCGACATCCTCTTGAACAACTGCCTGAACGATCTCTTCGGGCGCGCGGTGAAGTCCCGAGTAAACCACCTCAAAGCCTGCATCGCGGAAGGCACGAGCGATGACATGGGCCCCACGGTCGTGGCCGTCGAGGCCAACCTTTGCGACCAGACACCGAATTGACCGCTGGGTGGAGTCCGTGCTCATACCAATACTGTGGGCCGAGTGCTGTTTTATTCTACCGGATTTTTACTGATACTGATGGCGTATATCGGTTCGAGAGACAAACACAGCAACTGCCAATATTTTGATTAGTTTGGCCGTGGTACCCTGAAGGGATATGGCCGATACGACATGGTATACCACAAGACGCACACCGTCGGCGGTAGACGGATATTTGTATTCCCACGCGGTTCAACCAGCCACGTCAAGTGTCGGTGGTGAGTCCCAATGACGGTGCTGCAGGCCGGGCTGTCGGCGTCAATCATCGTGTTATTGGTCAATCTTATCATCGGAACGATTGCCATTTACGCCGGTGCTCGCCTCGTCATCGATGCCGACACGGGTGTCGGGCGAGCAGCCGTGACGGCGCTGCTCGGTGCACTCGCATGGGCGCTTGTCAGCTTCTTTTTCGGCTGGATCCCGCTGTTGGGACCGCTCCTCACACTTGTCGCGTGGATCGGTATCATCAACTGGCAGTATCCCGGCAGTTGGGGATCGGCCGCCGGAATCGGGCTCATCGCCTGGCTCGTCGCGGTCGCAACGCTCGTCGTTCTCAGTAGTGTCGGAATTGTTGGCTTCGAAGCCCTCGGCGTGCCAAGCTAGGTCGGCAGTGGCGGCGTCGAGTCTGTTTTTGCGGTTCCGTTCACGCGCACTGGCTCTCACTCACAGTGATCTCCTCACCGCCGTCAATTCGAACCGCAACCGTCGCATTGACTGTGAGCCCATCGTCTCGGCGGTCTTCTGGGCAGTCGAGTACGAACGATTCTTCGGTATTGACGTCGCTGTTGAGCACATCAACAACGAGCGTAAACTCGTCGTCGTGCTCACCATTGACGACTGCCTGTTCGCTGACGCCGGGTTGATCCTCACTCGGTTCAACTGTGAACTCCTCATCGTAGAGAATGTCGTCTGCCGCATTACGGATCACCGTTCGTACCGCTGTTTCCTCGTCAGCCGTAAGCACAAGGTCCGCAACAACCGTTTCCTCCGAAAGGAGTCCCGCACAGCCCGGCAGTCCAACCATCAGTCCAACGGCACCAGTCATCAGTCCGCGTCTCGACGTCATACCAGTCGATTTTACGCACCGACATGTAAGTTTTGCCGCATGTTATCAAATTTGATATGCTGGTGAACCACGATGTCAGTCCGAGCCGCCCAAACAGCTCAGACGTGCGTTTCGAGGAACTCGACGATCGCCCGGTAGGCGGTAATCCGATTTTCGAGTTTGCTAACGCCGTGGCCCTCATCATCGAAAATAAGCTGTTCAACCGGAACGTTTTGCTCGGATGCGTTCGCAATAATCTGTTCGGCTTCACCGACAGGCACTCGCGGGTCGTTTGCCCCGTGCAGCACGAACAGCGGTGCGGCAATCGACTCGATAGTATTGATCGGTGAAATCGATTCCAAAAACGCCCGGTCGGTTTCGAGCGAGCCATATTCGGCTTCACGGAGCTTGCGACGCCATTCGCCGGTGTTTTCGAGAAACGTCACGAAGTTAGCGATGCCAACAATGTCGATGCCGGCAGCCCACAGATCGGGATACTCAGTCATTGCCGCCAATACCATGAAACCGCCATAGGAGCCACCCATCGCCACGATTCGGTCGGGATCGACCGCCGGATGCGCCGAAAGCCAGTCGACGGCCGCCTCGATATCGGCAACCGAATCCATCCGGTTTTCGACATCGTCGAGCGCCGCGTAGGCTTTTCCGTAGCCCGCCGAGCCGCGAACGTTTGGCTCGAAAACGCCGTAGCCATGCGCAAGCAAGTACTGTTTGACACCGCTGAACGACGGTCTACGCTGGGATTCGGGCCCACCGTGGATATCAATAATCACCGGTGTTTCGCTGCGTCCGCTATCGGTCTCAGGAAGTGAGAAAAATCCGGGAATCTCCCGGCTATCAAAGCTCGGATAGTGAATGAGTTCAGGTGCGACGAACGTTTCAGGCGGGATCCCTGCGGTCGGAGCCTGTGTCCACTGTTCGGCAGCACCGGAGGTGATGTCAACGACGTAGACGTTTGTATTCTGTGTACTACTCGTCACGGTGACCGCAAAACGGTCGCCATCAGGGCCGAAACTGAGACCGCCGGCGACGCCAGCCGGCAGCGCTGGATCCGGGAAGGGATCAATTCGGTCGGCAGCGACGAGTTCGCCCGCGGTCCACTCGGTGTAGCCGTCGACGTTGCGACCGTAGACGATCCGACGGCTTGATTCGTCGAGTGCGAACCCGCCGACGTTCCAGTCATCATCGAGGTGATGATCGTGGCCGGCGGTTTCGACAACCGAGAACTCGCCGGTGTCGATAGTAACTCGTTCGAGCCTGAGTGTATCGGTTTCGCGGTCTGTCACGAGGTAAATACTCTCGCCGTTGGGACCCCAACTCGCACTGCTGTACCGGACAGAGCCAGTATGGGGTGTCAGGTGTTGTTGCTCGCCGGACGCGAGGTCCAAAATCGAAAGATCCTGATCGTAGCCCGAATATGCCTGCGTCACAATGAGGTGCGTATCGTCGGGATGCCAGCCGCTGAGCGTCAGCCAGCCATCGCCTTCAGCAACGAGTTCGGCCGGCTCAGGATTGGTTGACGCCGTCTCGCTAGTAGGTGATTCACTGGTGTCCAGATTGTTCGTTTTGGCGCGCGACTGGACATAGATGTCAAAGACAGACTCGTCTCGGCGGTTCGAAGTAAAGGCGAACTGCTCGCCGTCATGACTCCAACCACCCCAGCGATGTTTCGCCTCAGGGATTTGTGTCAGGGCAATTATTTCGCCGGTATCCAACTGGAGTTGGTACAGCTGTGTTCGCTCGTTGCCGCCGGCGTCCATACCGAAAATTAGCTCAGGGCGCTCGGGAGACGCCGACGCAAATGTGACCCGTTCGTCGAAAAAAGTGTGTTGTTCGGGCCACGCTCCAGGCTCGGTGAGGCTCCAAATCTGTGGGGTTCCGGTCGTGTTCATCCGGAATGAGAGCCGGTTCCCATCAGCTCCAAAGCTCGCCCCGAAGGCGCTGCGAACGTTGAGATACCGTTCGATATCGTACATACAGCCTCCTCTCGGCCGGCGGTCAAACCGTTTCGGGTCGATCGTGTTGGATCAGTAGCGTCAGGCTCGGGAGGGTCGAGCGACAAACCGAGTGAGAATCAACCGTCGGATCGCGTGGGTTTTTATTCAACGCGTTCGGACGGTTCGGTATGCGTGTCGCGTTCGTCTCGATGTACACTCACCACACGCGCGACACTGCCGTCACCCGCCGGTTCCACCGACTCGCCAAACTGCTGGTCGAACGCGACCACGAGGTGACGGTGCTCTGTGGCCGCTGGTGGGACGGCAGCCATCCGACATTTGAGCAGGATGACATTGAATACCGCGCAGTCGACGGCGATTTCTCGTCTCGACTGTTTATCTCAAAGCTCCCGTTTTCGGTACGTCGGGCCGCCCCAGACGTTGTCCACGTCCCGAACAGCCCACCGGCACATGCGCGGACAGCCAAGGCAACCTGTCGGCTGCTTCGGGTGCCGCTGATTGTTGAGTGGTGGGCCGACGAATCGACCGACAGCGCGGCCGACTACCGGAAAGTCGCTCGCGGAGCCGACCGCGTGATCGCCCCCTCACAGACAGTCAAAACAGCGGTTCGTGAGCATGGTGCGGCCGACGACGCAATCGACGTGATTCCCGAGAGTATCGATTTCTCACTGGTCGAATCCGCGCCGACCGAGGATCGCATCGATCTCGTCTATAGCCGTCAGCTCGACGAAAATGCCAACGTCGAGACGTTTCTGTTGGCATTGGCAGAGCTCCGGGACCGTGACTGGCGAGCAGCTGTTATCGGTGATGGGCCGGCAGTCGCCGATGCCCAACAGACCGCACGCGACCTCCGAATCCGCGATCGGATCGCCTTCGTTGGCGACATTCCTGATGCCGAGCGCGTCTCGATTCTCAAAGGAGCCCACGTCTTCGCCCAGACCGCCGAAGTCGAGCCGTTTGCAACGAACCTGCTGTGGGCGCTGGCCTGCGGCTGTGTCGGCATCTCGGAGTATCAGATCGATTCTGCGGCACACGAACTCGTCGAAGGAAAATCCAGACTCGAAGGCACCCGCGGAAGCCTCGTTTCGACGCCCCAAGAGCTGGCAGACGAGATCATCGCCGCCGGCAAACTCGAACACCGAACGGTCGATCAAGCGTATGAGGTCTACGATCACAGCGTGATCGTCACGCAGTATCTCGACTGTTACCGAGAAGCAATCGACAGCCGCGGACTGTTTTAGCTGTCAAAAAACCGATTAGGCTGCGTCTTCGTAGTCGCCGCCGTATTTGAGGAAGAAGAAGGCAAACGCCAGCGTCGAAACCATTGCAAAGAAGGTTGCAACACCGAGTGTTTTCGCCGAATCAGGAATCTGGGGGGCACCACCGGCAGCGCCACCACCGACTTCTGCGGTCGGCACGTCATCGCCAACGGCGACGGCGCCCTTCATATCGAGTGCGTCGTGTGGCGCACAGTGGTAGTCAGTAATTCCCTCGTCGTCCTCGGTAAACTCGTACTCGTAGGTAAAGCCGGCTTCAGCGGTGAGGTCGCTCGCAAGCTCTGCTGGCCCGTCCACGGTCTCAACGTTGTGGTCGCCGCCCTCGCCGGTCCACTCCCAGGTCACGGTTGTTCCCGGATCGACCCAGATACCGGCCGGGGAAAACGCGAGATTTCCACCGTTACCTTGGGCACCGACTTCCACGGTGACTTCCTCCTCGCCACGGAAGTCTTGGGTTCCGCCGTCGACACCGTCGATATACCCCCATTCTGGCTCTTCGGACTGCGCTGAGGCGGTTCCTGCAGTGGCTCCGGCGGCCCCCGCCGCGGCGGTCGCTCCGGCGGCTGTTCGGAGAAATCCGCGCCGAGAGACTGCTGCGTTGTCGCTCATAAATGTGCGTTAGTGATCCGTGGTAGTGAATACTTTGGTTCGTCGTCGAACCAGCTCACTCGAAATCCGAGGGGTGTGGCGGCAACGAGTAACACAAAAAATTAGCCAACCACGCGTCGTAGCCGACTGAGACACCAGCAACAACCCCCGATGCGTGTACTTCTGTTCCGGAACGTTTTTGCTTCCTATGCAGACACATAAGGTATGTCAGACGTTGAAGCCGAGCTCCGCGAGCAGTTCACCGAAGCCTTTGCGGGCGCCGACTACCCAATTACGAGTCAGATGGACCTGGTTCCAGCATTGCCGAACGGTCCAGGAACGAAGTTTACCGCCGGCGACACCACGCTGTCAGCCATGGAACTGGCAGCGAAACTCGGTGGCCACCAAGACTTCCCTTACGAAGATGTCGAATCGCTCGTTGACGACGTCATTGTCGGACTCAAGGCCGAAGACGTTATCTGAGCCGGCTGTTGGTACAGGAACAACTCGCGACGTGCCGAGAGCTTCTTTACTGACGACGACATACGGACGGTGTGCCAACTGAGCTGTTGAGCGTGCTACCGACATGGCTGCTCCTCGGCGTGGCGGTCGGCGCTGCTGTATCCGTCCTCGTCGCGGGTGTGTTTTATTTCGGTGACCGACTGTTTCCGCCCGCAGAGCCGAACACAAACCGACGGGTCGACGGGACGCTCCGCCGACACGCCGAGGTGAGGCGCTATCTCGATTCGATCGACGAGCCATACATCGAGGAGTACGAACAGGACGACCTCCGTATCGCATTTTATCTCCCGAATCGAGATGTTGCGATCACCTTCGACCCGAAGGTGTTTTTCCGGCTTGCCGACAGCTCCACGTACGTCGTGCTCTGTGAGGACGAAATGCCGATTGCCCATCTCGGCGGCCGACTACCGTTCGACGTGCCAACACAGCCACGACGAACACCGGTTAGTAGCGACCCGGTCGTGAGCGCGTATCAGTATCTTGGCCTCTCAGAGGAGGCTTCCGAAGGCGACATCCGCGCCGCCTACCGGTCGCTTGCCAAAGAAACCCATCCAGACCGCGGTGGCAGCAACGAGGAGTTCAAACAGCTCCAAGAGGCCTATGCGACCGCAAAAAACCATACCGAGCAGACAGCCTAACGTGACAGTCGCCGCGTCCCAATGTCCTTCTCGGCGTCTGGTGCAGTCTTTCTTAGAGCGCTAGTAGCGTCTGACGCAATCGTTCTTAGAGCGTGGTGACTTCATAGGAGCTATCACCATCTCTGAGTGCATCCGTTATCCGGCCAACCGTGTCGGTCGAAGCCACGACGAGAACCGTCATTCCGACAGCCGCGGCCGCGGCCGCAACTTCGCCGGTTGCAACGGTGACTGCGGGTTCGACGTCGACAGCGCGGAGGGAAACAACGCCCTCGACATCGGCTGCGAGATGGAGGTCGACAGACTCACAGAGCGACGCCAGTTCATCCATGTCGACCGCACGACTTCCTCCGTCTCTGGCGGGCGGAATCTGCCCGACGATGACGGTTCCGGCAGCCATATCGATAATCCCCTCAAACGAGGTGATACTCACGTCGGTTTCGGCCTCCGCGGCCGTGGTTGCAACGCCAGTTGCAGGTCCGCGGTGCCCTGGTGAGGCGTGCAAGAGCCCGTCGCGAACCGAGATTGTCACCTGCTGGCCGACGTCGATTGATTCGGTCGCAATCGCGGTATCTTCTTGGACGCTCCCGAGTACGTCACTGGTGACATGGTCGGCATATCGCTGAAGCGCCTTGGCTTCTTGAAACAGCCAGTCGACCCCCTCTTTGGTGACCGAGTAGCGTGATCGACCCTCCTTGGTGACGAAGCCATCATCAACGAGATCTCGAATATACTCACTAACCGCCTGGCTGGTAACACCGACTGCCTCGGCGATTTCGCCTTGGCTAACTGCCGGCTGGCGGTCGGCGATTTCGACGAGGACACGAAACCGGGTTGCCGTCCGTTTGTCCGCGAGGGCGTCGCTCATAGCGTCGTCTTTCGCGCCAACAATAAAAAGCCCGACGAGAACCGCACTGACGACAGGTGGGTTTTAGCGGGTCGTTCGCACACAGAAGAGTATGGCACGCACGCCGGTTTCGGGAACCGACATCCAGTTTGCAGATCGGGCGGTCTATCTTGCGGCGGCCGACGCGCTCGTGCTCTCGGACCTCCACGTCGGCCGCCAAGCGGCTGCATCCGTCGACGCCCCGCTCGGCGAGGCCACCGATCTGACCGACCGGTTTGCCGCGTTGCTGTCGACGTTTGAGCCCGCAACCGTCGTCATTGCCGGAGATTTGTTGCACAGCTTTTCACGACTCCACGAATCGAGTCGAAAAACGGTTCTCGAGCTATTCGAGTGCTGTAAGGAGACCGGAGCCGATCCGGTTGCGATTGTGGGCAACCACGACAGCCGGCTTGCCGAATGTTGGCCCGAGGGTGTTGAAGCTGAAATCGCCCTCTCGGATGGTACGGTCGTCTGTCACGGCCATGAAGAACCCACCCTCGACGGACCGCGGTACCTCATTGGCCATGACCACCCTGCCATCGCGATCGAGGGGGTCCGTCGGCCGTGTTATCTCTACGGGGAAGGGGCCTATCGCGGCGGCGACCTGCTCGTGCTCCCGGCGTTTACCCGACTGGCCGGCGGTGTCGAAATCAACCGACACCGCGGGAGCGACTTCCAGTCACCACTCGTCTCCTCGCTTGGTTCGTTCAGACCGATTGTCTGGGATGCCGACGCCGATGAGGCGCTGTGGTTTCCTCCGCTGGCGTCGTTTAGGCGACTCCTCTGAGTAGTTTGACAATCGAGTGGGTGCGGTTCAACAATCGAGTAAACGAGTGTTGACGAGACGAGAGAGTCAGCACAGCGGTTCACAAAATAGCAAACAATATTCATAACAAATTATAATGCAGCTCGGCCAAAACAGATGACTGCATCATGGACGCAGCACGACTCCACGAATACACACACGATATGGGCGAGGCACTGACTATTGAGAACGTCGAGCGGCCGAGTGCTGAACGGGCCAATCACGTCGTCGTCGAGGTCGAGGGGGCGGGCTGGTGTCAGACCGATAACCACATTATCGAGGGCATGTGGACCGATTATGTCGAACAGACGCTTCCGATGACACTCGGACACGAAAACGCCGGCGAGGTCGTCGAAATCGGTTCCGAAGTCGACACTGTTGAGGTCGGTGACAAGGTCATCTGTCATCCGGTACGAACCTGTGGAACCTGTCGGCCGTGCCGACTTGGCGAGGATATGCACTGTCAGAACCTCTCATTTCCCGGCCTGACAACCGATGGCGGGTTTGCCGAGTACCTCCTGACGTCTGACAGAGCGGTTATTCCACTGCCGGATGGCGCGGATACGACGACCATCGCACCCCACGCAGACGCCGGAATTACGGCCTACCACGCGGTAAAGAAGGCAAGCAAGAAACTCAATCCCGGCGACACCGCCGTCGTCATCGGGGTTGGCGGGCTCGGCCACATTGGCCTGCAGTGTCTCGAAACGATGAGCCCGGTTGAGATCGTTGCCCTCGATATCAAACAGGAGGCCCGCGACCTCGCGAGCGAGCTTGGGGCCCACCACGCGCTCGACCCCTCGGAGGACGATATCGTCCAACAGCTACTGGATCTCACTGACGGCGTTGGTGCCCACCAGATCATCGACTTTGTCGGCCGCGACGAGACGACCGAGCTGGGCCCACAGATCGCCGCCGGCAACGCCGACCACCACATCGTCGGCTACGGCGGCCATATCCATCAGCCGGCCCAGACACTCGTCAGCGGCGAGTTCGGCTTCCGCGGAACACTCGTCGGCAAATACGCCGAACTCCAGGAACTGATGGCCCTGGTTGACCGCGGCGATGTCGAGCTTCACACGTCCCAGTATGGATTGGGCGAGATCAACGAGGTTGCCGAAAAATTAGAACACGGTGAGATCGAAGGACGAGCAGTGATAACGCCCTGAAAACCACTGAAACAACCCGGTTTTAGCCGTCTTCCAACACTGCTTGGGCCGCCTTCCGGCCGCTTTCCATCGCCCCCTGAATCGACGACCACTCGGTGTAGTCGCCGGCGAGATACGTTCGGCGACCCCCGTCGCGCACACCCGGCAAGGATTCGTGGACGCCCGGCGGCTGGGCGAACTGGGCAAACGGAATCCGGTCGGTCTCAAGCAGTTCGAGGGCGTCGAAATTTCGTTCCGGATACCAGTCTTCGAGTGCCGCCCGTGTTTTTGCCAGCAGTTTCTCACGGCTGGTGTCGAAGACATCCTCGCCGAGGAAGGTTGCGTTCAACAGGAGATCCTCGCCATTGGCGTACTCGGGAGCGATTTCCGACATCGGGACGACCGTGTTCGGTGTCTCGCCGCCAGCGTTCAACAGCAGTCGTTTGCCGGTATTGAGCGGTGCTGCCTCGGGGAGTCGGTAGTGTTGGGTCACACAGCCGATGCCGTCTGTGGGAATCGCGTCGTCGCCGGTCAGTCGGTGGGCGGCCCGTGGATTGGTTGCAACCACAACGGCGTCAACAGCGCGCCGGTCATCGTCGGTGACGACGACAGCGTGTCGACGTTTCCGTTTGAGTTCGGTCACCGCCTCGCCGGTCTCGATGGTCGCACCGGCGGCCTCCGCACGGGCGGCCAACTGCCGGGCGATCTCGCCCATTCCTTGTGCTGGAACCGCGCTCTGGCCGTTGCTGAGGGCTTTGAACGTATACTCGAAGACGCGTTTCGAGGTCCCCAGCTCGCGGTCGAGCGTAATGCCGCCGTAAAATGGCGCGATAAAGTTCGCCAGATACCGCTCGGAAAAGCCCCACTCGCGGAGATATTCGCGAATCGAGGCGTCGGGTCGCCCGAACAGCTCGTCGTAAGATCGCCCAGCAAGGTCGCGTCGGAGCGCGAGCGTGCGGAGTTTGTCACTGAACGAGACTTCGGTATTGGTCAGACTCTCGAAGGTCGCTTTCGGGTCGCCCAGGGGGTCCGAGAGAATCGACCGTTTTCCGGGGCGCGCGATTACCGCCCCGGGTTTGAACGGTCGGAGATCGAGTGCGTCGAGATCGAGTTCGCGGCGAACAGCGGGATAGGCCGTAAAAAGGACCTGAAAGCCCCGGTCGAGCGTGAAACCGTGGCTTTCTCGGGACCGGACGCGGCCGCCGACGTCTTCGTGTTGTTCATAAACCGTTACGTCTGCGCCGCCGTCTGCGAGATGTCGTGCCGCGACAAGTCCGGCCAGTCCGCCTCCGGCAACGACAACAGAACGACTCATAGGGTACCCTTGGGCGGCTGCTACAAAGAAACTGCTAGACGGATCGACACCAGTCGGCAGACGGCCCTCGACAATTCAGTTGGATACTCAACCGCCGAAGCGAGCAAGCCAATCGATGACTGGTTCAAAGGCGGCCGAATCAAGCGCCAAGCCAAGATGTGAGACGCCATCAACAACGGTGCACTCGGCCGTCTCGTGGTCTGCTAGTACCGATTCATATGCCTCGGGAACACAGGCCTCGTCTTCACCGCCAACGAGCGTGAGACACGGATTCTCAATGTCCGCAAGCGCCTCGTGTTCGAGTGGCGTCATCGACGCCGCGAGCCGGTAGGTATAGCTGGGGGTTTCAGTCCCATCTCGAATTTCTTCTGGGATATCGAAGGTGACCGCCTCCATCCCGTTGTATCGCTCGATTCCAAAGCCGGTGAGAATGCGGAGCAACACCATGCGGTCGGTATAATACGCCGTCCAGCCGCCGGAGGCTGGTCGCGTCGTCGGTGCGGTGCGGCCGAGATACGGAGCCAAGAGGAGATAGCCATCAGCCAACGCGTTCCGTGGGGTCATCGCAAAGCGGACTGCAATCCCTCCGCCAGCACCGTGGCCACCGATAATCAGCGTCTCATCGGGGTATACACCACGGATACTGTCGATGAGGTGCTTGAGATCATCCTCGAACTGCCGAAGATAGTCGATGTCGCCGCGCTGCTCCGGGTCAGGGCCGTGACCGCGGAGATCCGGTGTGATGACGTGGGCAACGTCTTGGGCCGCGAGTGTGGTCGCAAGCGGCTGGACCGACCGGCTGTCGAGCGCCGAGTTGTGCAGCAAAATGAGGACAATCTCAGCCGTATCGGCTCGGTACCGCCGGTACTGTGGAAACGTTGCCCCCTGTGTCGCATACTGCTGTCTCCGTGGCAGGGCATCCTCGTCGATCGTTTCGTACAACGAGAAATCGAGTGTGCCTTCCGGGTCGTCACCGCCGAGGCAGCCAGCCATACTGGTGGCAAGGGCAAGTCCACCAAGCTGTAAGGTTTGTCGCCGTGTCGGCGAACCGTTCATACTGACCTCATCGCGAGCCAATAAATAACGGTTTGTGTAGGATTCTCAGTTTTCGTAATTTGGGCGAGTCGACCGCAGGTAGGGTGCTCGACAAACTCTTTGAGTAGGTCGCTGTCGACGAACGCTCTGCGTAAGTCGCTGTCGACAACGCGACGGGAAGGGCTTAGTCGATCGACTGACTAGTCGTGGTATGGAATCGACGGCGGCATTTCAGGGCCTTCGCTGTCCGGACTGTGAAACGATGCGCTCGGCCGAGATCGACCAGGGATGTCCCGACTGCGAGACCGCAACCGACGCGGTATATGACTATGACGCAGTCTCACCGGATGCACTGCTTGGCTCGTCGAGACCGGCCAGCGACCGCACGGCCGCCGAGGGAGTTGCACCGGGCCACTGGCGGTTCGATGCGCTCCTCCCGTTCAACGCAGCCGACGCGATTAGTGCCGGCGAGGGCGCGACGCCACTGGTTGGGGCCGACCGGCTGGCCGGCGAACTCGATGTCGAACAGGTGTATATCAAAGACGAAGGTCGGAATCCGACCGGAACGGTTTACGATCGCGGACTGAGCCTCGCAGTAACAGCACTCAGCGGCCACAGCGACCCAAGTGAACTGGAACCGATTGCGTTGGCAACGACAGGAAACAGCGGGCAGTCCGCCGCCGCGTATCTCGGACGACTCGGCCTGCGGTCGTACAGTTTCGTCCCGTCGCGATCCGCATTTTCGAACAAGGCGATGATCAACGTTCACGGTGGCCAGATGCGCGTTGTTGGTGGCCGGTATCCGGACGCTGCAGACGCCGTCGACGAGCAACTGGCAACCGACTACTACTCGTTGCAGGAGTTTACCACACCGTACCGCCACGAAGGCCCAAAGACGCTCGCATTCGAACTGTATGCTGATCTCGGTGGCTGTCCGGACTATGTGTTCGTTCCGACGAGTACGGGAGAACTCATTGCTGGGATCTGCAAGGGATTCGAAGAGTTGGTCGCCATCGGTGCAACAACTGAGACACCGACCGTTGTCGCCGTCCAGCCAACGAGCTGCAGCCCGATTGCCGCGGCATTCGAGCGGGGGCTGGCCGAGCCCGAGCCATGGGCGGTCCCCGATACGATTGTCGGCGAACTCGAAGTGCCGGACCCAGCGGGCGGCCCACAGGCAGTCGACGCGCTGAACCGAACCGACGGCGCTGCAGTCACGGTCGACGACAGCGACATTTTGCAGTCCGCGACGACGGTCGCCCAACACGAAGTCATCGAGATGGGGGCTGCCGGCGGGGCGGCACCTGCCGGCGCATGGGACTGGGCCGAAAACGATGGCTTCGACGGCGATGAGACGGTCGTCTTGCTTAACACCGAATCGGGAACGAAAACCCCGGATATTCTCCGAAGTCACCTGATGGGCCAAGGGGTCTAGTGGCGAGGGCAGCCTATCGAGTACTCAGTGGCTGACCCGGTAGGTATTTGCCGCTCACACCGGTAGGAAAAATCATGTTCAGCGACGTCATGGAGGACTATCTGAAGGCGATTTACGTGCTTCAGACCGAGGAGGGCCCTCCGGTTTCAACCTCCGCGATTGCGGAGCATCTTGACAAAACGCCGCCAACAGTGACAAGTATGGTCGGCAAGCTCGCCGACCACGACCTCGTCGTCCATGAAAAGTACAAAGGCGTTGAGCTCACCACGGAAGGCGAGACGGTCGCGCTCGAAGTCATCCGCCACCACCGACTGCTCGAAACATATCTGACCGAACACCTCGATTACTCCTGGAGCGATGTCCACGAGGAGGCAGACGCGCTCGAACACCACATTTCCGAGGAGTTCGAACGTCGGGTTGCGGCCGCCCTTGACAATCCAACGGTCGATCCGCACGGCGATCCGATTCCCGGTGCCAACCTCAAACCACTCGAAGCGGATGATTCGGTCCGGCTCACCGAGTTCGACACGGACGACCATGTTGTTGTCAGCCGGGTTAGTGACCGCAACGACGAGGAACTCACTTATCTCGAAGCCGCAGGCATTACGCCAGGGACTGAACTCGTTGTTGTCGCTGTCGCGCCCTTCGGCATGCTGACCGTCGAGACGCCCGATGGACACCAACAGAGCCTCCCGGAGTCGGTCGCTCGATCAATTCGCGTCAAGCCAACAGTTGAGGAGACGGCCGAGTAGCACGATTCTTTCAGCCACCGAATACACCAAACAATTTCATGGACGGCCACCGAGTGGTAGAGTATGTTCGAAAAATCGACATGGATTAAACTTCCGCGCAACGTGCTTGTTGGCCATGGCGTCCTCGCGGAACTCGGAGCAGCCGTCGAGTCACTACATTTACAGGGAGATCCGCTTGTCGTAACGAGTCCAACGCCGAACCGGCTCGCTGGCGATGCGGTTCGAAGCCAGTTCGGTGATCCGACGACTGTCACCGTCGAGGAAGCGAGCTTTGCATCGATCGAACGAGTTACCGAAATCGCCCGCGCCGAAAATGTCGGCTATCTAATCGCACTGGGCGGGGGCAAACCGATTGACATCGCAAAGATGGCAGCCGACGAAATCGGCCGCGGCTTCGTCTCGGTACCAACAGCCGCGAGCCACGATGGGATCGTCTCTGGACGTTCGTCGGTCCCGGAGGGAGACAGTCGTCACAGTATTGCCGCAGATCCACCGCTGGCTGTCGTTGCCGACACTGAAATCATTGCGCAAGCACCCTGGGAGCTAACCACTGCGGGCTGTGCAGACATTATTTCGAATTATACGGCCGTCCAAGACTGGCGACTCGCAAACCGGCTAAAGAACGTCGAATACTCCGAATATGCCGGCGCACTCTCGGAGATGACCGCCGAAATGCTCGTCGACAACGCGGCGTCGATCAAGCCTGGGCTCGAAGAGTCCGCATGGATTGTCGTCAAAGCACTCGTCTCCTCGGGGGTGGCCATGTCGATTGCCGGCAGTTCACGGCCGGCCTCAGGTGCCGAACACCTCTTTTCGCACCAGCTTGACCGTATTGCCCCAAATAAAGCCCTCCACGGCCACCAGGTCGGTGTCGGGACGATCCTCACCGAATACCTCCACAGCGGCAACGACGGCCAGTGGCGGGCGATCCGCGAGGCGCTCGAACGGATCGATGCACCGACGACAGCGGCCGAACTCGGCGTCACGGACGACGAGGTAATCGAGGCGCTCACAACCGCCCACGAGATTCGCGACCGGTATACGATTCTTGGCAACGGCGTCAAACTTGAGGCGGCCTACGAGACGGCGACGGCAACAGGCGTTATTGAGCGTCAGTAGCTTCGATAGCAGAACAGCCTGAGGTCGGACAGAAATCCGAACATCGATACGCATTCGGTCAAATAGGTAGTCATGGAGACACCGATGGTGGACGGCGCGATTCGCGACCACCCGAAAACCGTCACCGCCCTGCTATCAATTGTCGGCTACGCGGCTGTCGTCGGCGTGTTTGTCGTCCCGTCCGTCCAAGCGCTCTTTCCGCGGCTGAATCTGGCACAGGTCGATTTGCTTGCTGATGCGATTGCTGTTGTCAATTCGATTACGGTCGTATTGCTTGTGGCCGGCTGGTACTGGATTAGAAACGATGAAGTACGAAAACACGCCTATGCAATGATTTCTTCGTTCGCCCTCATCCTCGTTTTCCTCTCGATGTACCTGCCAAAGGTTGCTGGCGGTGGCACCAAAGAGTTCGTCCTCGATTCGACGATTAGCTGGGTCCCGCTCTTCGAGTGGATCTATCCAGCGTATTTGCTCATGCTCGCAATCCACATTCTGCTGTCGATTCTGGCCGTTCCACTGGTGCTTTATGCGATTGTGCTTGGGGTGACCCATACGCCCGACGAACTCCGAAATCAGACCCCACATGCAAAAATCGGCCGGGTTGCCGCCTCGACGTGGATTCTCTCGCTTGTTTTGGGTGTCGTCACCTATCTCATGTTGAACCATCTGTATGCATGGGAGTTCACAGCCGCGTAATGTCGCCCGAAGCCAGTTTCCGACACCGAACGGGTGTGACGCGGGATTTTTGTCGGTTGCAGCCAACCGTCGGAGTATGTCTGGCCGGGGCCCCGTGAGGCGACGCATATGAAGGTCGCAATACATACCGACACCGATGGCCCAGCGTTACAAACGGAACTTCAGGCCTGTATCGAGCGTGCTACTTCGATGCTCACTGTTTCCGGAGACGACACCGCCGAGCTGCTTGTAGTAGTTGGGGAGACTGCACTTACAGCTGCTGCCGAAGCCAACGAGACGCGGCCGATCATTGCTGTTGGACTCGGGGCCGACACCAATCAGCCGGAGTCGATTACCTCGGAGCTCACACGACGGTGTGCGCAGTTGACAAGCGAGACGGCCGACCAGCTCCCAACTGTTCCACACCGGCCACTCTATGTTGCCGTCGGCTCCAAGCAGGCGACTGCTGTCTGTGACTGTGCGTTGTTAACGACCGAACCTGCTCGTATTTCGGAGTACGGTGTCCGTTCAGCTGGCTGTGATCTCACAACATTCCGCTCGGACGGGGTTGTTGTAGCGACGCCACTCGGCAGTGGTGGGTATACTCGTGCTGCAGGCGGCCCACGGCTCGCCCCCGAAACGGGACTTGCGGTCGTTCCGATTGCACCGTTTGCAACCAAAGCCGAAAACTGGATTGTCAACCCACCGCTAACGGTGACTGTCGAGCGCGACGACGACGTTACCGTCTATGCCGACCAGCAGCCCGTCGTCGCGGGCGGATCCGAGCTCGCTGTTGAACTCACCGTTGGTGAACCGCTCTCACTCGTCACAACGCAGTCATCAATTGAGCCGTAGCAATTGGAAAAACTCTAATGAGTCGTCTCCCCACCATAGTGTATGAATCCACTGCAGTTTCTCATTCCACTCGGCTGGGTTGAGACCGTTGGGCCAATCTTGCCACTCGCAATTTTGGTGCTTGTCATTGCAAACATGAGTACCCGACTCTTGGCTAATCGGGTACACAAACAGCAGGCAGACGAGGGCACAAAAGACGAAGCACTTAGCCGATACGGGCCACACACATTCACCACGATGGGTCTCGTGATGATGAGCCTGCTCTTTATTGTCTACCGACCAACCAGCGGCCTGATTCTCGCGGTTCCCGTCGTGGGACTGCTGCTCACGGACTTTTTCGAGTTCGAATCTCGAATGGTCGAAGCACGAAACGATATGCCGATCGAGCGACCAAAAGCCGGGCTGGCTATTTCGGTCATCGTGCTCGTCTATGCGGCCTACTACGGCCTGCAGTTCCTCTATGGGCCATACCTCGACTTGATCTTCGCGTAAATCGTTCCTTATTTTCAGCAGCTGACTTCACAAAATCCATAGTGAGACAGCCCTGACTAGCGTGAAACACTCACCGTAACATTACGAACTCATCGCAGCGGTGCAAAATAAATAAAAACAGCGACCGTGTCGTCAGTTTGCGTCGCGTCGTTCTTCGAGCGTGCGTGAGAGTTCGCGGCCGGCCGGTATCAGGACCCAGAAGGCGAACGCACCGAGCAGCGCGGTCCAGAGAAAGACATCGATCAGAAAGATCGAGATGACGTCAAACACGTTTTCGGGTGCCTCCGGCGGGGCAATCAGCTGGTTTGTAATATAGAAGTCCGGCGTCTGGTACCACGCCGCAAGCGTCATCCAGACCAGCCCTGCACCGCTGAGGATTCCAAACCCTTTGATGAACTCGTCAGCCATTAGTTTACTCTTCGGCGGTATCCTCTTGAGAGTTTCCCATTCCCTCAGCACGAAACCGACTGCTGAGGACGAACACACCCGCACCAAGTGCCATAAGCGTCAGTCCACCAATACCGAGAACAACACTGAACACGTCTTGAGAAATGGTGAGTCCAACCGTCTCAAAACCAAGCAAGAATACGGTTCGGAGCACACTTACCTGGAGTGTTGCCGCGTCGAGCAAAATAAAGCCCGTCAGAATACAGATGGTCGCAATCAACGTCGAAAAGACGGTGATTGTTTTATACAGTCGGAGTGGTACGACAATGTCTCGGCGGCCCGACGACGGAGAGTCGGTTTGAGCAGGCTCCGTAGATTGCTCTGTTCCGCGGTGCTCAGGACCCGCGGACTCTGAATCGCTCATACGAAAAGAGACGGCTGCAATGTATATTTATCCGGCGTTCCGGCAAGCAGTGGCGGCCAGCTTACTTCGGTGGCCGCAGCATGTAGTACCGGCGGTTGAGCCCGTACATGTACCCTTCACGGAGTGTTTTGAACAACGCGTAGGCAATGACCCCGAAGACGATCGGCAGGACAAACACGAGGTTGACCAACAGATCAAGTGGGATCGGGATCAGGTTCTGGATCGCCAGCGCCGAGATGGTAAGCGAAAAGATCGCCCCACCGACACCGATTGCGGCCCAGAATGGCTCTTCGACAGGCCGGCGCGCACTTCCCTTGTTGAGGAACGGCACGACAGCGATAGCACCGACGACAACAACGTTTGCCAGGATACCGTACAGTTCGTCGGACAGCAGTTTGCCACCATCGAGGATGGCGAGTTCGGGATTGATTGGATCGAGGTGGAGCAGCCCGAATGACCAGTAGAGATACCAGTCAGGAAGGATGATCTCGGGCGTCTGACTTGGGTTGGCAACGGCACCAAAGTGCGGGGGCAGCGCCGCAGCGATGAAGATCATCATGCCGACGAAGAACAACGAGATTGCCATATTGCGGATAATCTCGTGGGGCCACGTCGGGAAGCCGAGCACGTCGCGCTCGACGTAATCGGATTCGGTCCGGAGATCTTGATCCTCGCGGCGAGCCTGTTCGAAGTACTCGTATGTCAGCCGCGAGAGCCCGGTCTTCCGTGCTTTTCGCTCGGTCCAGGTGGGCGTCTCGCCATCCGGGGCGACAATGCCTGTCTCCTTGTCACCGCCATCGGTGCGAACGTCGTCTGTTGTGGTATCTGATTCGTTGCTCATTGGATCAGTGTGGTTCTGCGATGCCCTGCACCCAGACAATGCCGACGTGGAGCGCAATCAGCGCGGTGACCACGAACGGCAGGACGAATACGTGCAGGATGTACATTCTGATAATCGTTGCCTCTCCGAGCGTAAAGCCACCAAAGAGTAGCTGGGCAGTCCACTCGCCAACGATCGGGGTTGCCAGTGCCATTTCGACACCGATCTGGCCGGCCCAGAAGGCAAGCTGGTTCCACGGCAGCAGGTAGCCGGTATATCCGAAGACCATCGAGAGACTGATTAGGATAATGCCGAGCAACCAGTTGAGCTCACGGGGCTCTTTGTACGAGCCAGTAAAGTACACCCGAAGCATGTGGAGGAAGACCGCCGCCAGCATGATCTGGGCGGCCCACCGGTGGATACTCCGCAGCATGAATCCAAACTGAAGATCCTGCATGATCATCCGCATGGACTCGTAGGCGATTGGATCACCACTGGCAGCAGTTGTCGTCCCTGGTGAATAATAGAATCCTAACAGGGCTCCAGTTACCGCTGCAACGATGTACGCAAGGACTGAAAAGAATCCAAGCGAATACAGTGGGTACCAGTACCAGAATTTGTTGTCAAGGTTGTACTGTTCTGTGTGGCTCTTCGGCATCTGGAGGTTGACCTTGTAATAGGCGTCCTCCAAGAGTTCGAGGTAATCGACGATGCGGAACCGACGGTCAAGATAGACCAGTGTCGTCAGGAAAACCGTCTCTATCGGCGTCAGATCCTTCGTCTTGAGCCACGCATTGTGGTCAAAGTCGTCTCGTTTTTCTAAGCTCATTGGTCGTTACCGTTTGTAGTAGGGATAGATCGCTCGTTTCACCGTGTCCCATGCCTGATCGGTTCCAATCTCGGTTCCGTCAACATCCTCATTACGGATGTAGAGGTCTTCCCACTTTCGCCGGCGCTTTTTGACGATCATTACGTCAGGGAGGAACTCCTTGCGGTACAGTGCTAAAATGAACGCCAGATCGATGAAGATCAGCGCCAAGATTGCACCGAGGAACATATTCCCGAACTCGGTTCCAGCCCAGCCGGAGACGAGGGCGAAAATAAAGAAGAACACAAAGACGACCTCAATAATCGTCAGTAGGACGATTGCAATTGCCGCCGCGGTGCTTTCTCGTGCCGGTTCATATCGGTGGATGTCTCCGTAGGTACTGCCGGATGATGACATTAGCTTCCACCCCGTCCAGTGTTCGGCGATTCACCGTATTTCAGGACATAAAACGTGAACACGAGGCTCACAGCAATACCAAGGAAACTGACCATCCCGATGTAGTGTTTCTGGAGCGGAACACCGACATCGCTGGCAAAGTCTTCCGGCCAGCCACCACCACCAGCACCGGCCTCAACAGTCTCGACGTCATCGCCAACAGCAACTGATCCTTTCATGTCGAGTGCGTCGTGTGGTGCACAGTGGTAGTCCGTGATTCCAGCGTCGTCCTCGGTAAACTCGTACTCATAGGTAAAACCGGCTTCAGCGGTCAAGTCACTGGCTAACTCAGCCGGTCCATCGACCGTTTCGACGTTGTGGTCGCCACCCTCGCCGGTCCACTCCCACGTGACAGTTGTTCCGGGGTCGATCCAGATACCAGCCGGGGAAAACGCAAGATTCCCGCCGTTTCCTTGGGCACCGACTTCCACGGTGACTTCGTCTTGACCACGGAAGTCCTGAGTACCGCCATCTACACCATCGAGGTAGTCGAACGCAGGTTGTTCCTCCTGCGCGACTGCCGTTCCGCTACTCGCGGCGATGGCTGTAGTGGCGGCGGCAGACCCTCCCGCAGTTCGAATGAACTCCCGCCGTTTCATACAGCAAATAATCAGGACGCGGCGGGCTTAAACCCACCGACTATCGGTCGGTAAATACGGGCCGCTACGGCCCCTCAGTCTTCTGTTCTCGGCTATCTCGGCCGGGCTCAGAGAGTGGCTGCTCACGGCCGGTTCGTTCGGGAATTTCTGGCCGCTCGATCCCTTCTAGTTCGACGGCTCGAAGCCGGTTCCGATACTGCTCGGCGCGAAACCGATCGGAGAGTCGCGCGTTGGCAACGAGCAGGAACAAAAAGAAACCGACCACTGCGAACAGTCCACCGATAACCGGCGCGACGAGTGTGTCAACACCGATGAAAACCCATGCCCCAATCAGCGCCAGCCCACCAAGTAGCTGCATGCCGGCGATAATCTGTAACATGAGATTTCCGAACTCGCCGGTCTGTTCGGGCACCGACTCGGGCGACGGAAGCTGATAGTCTTCTGGTGGCTCGTCGATTTCGTACTCCTCCATCGAGCACATTGCAACCAGTGGCTCGATGTCACGGAGGACGCCGCCCTGCCCTTCTACCGTCCCGTCCGGTAAGACGACAGCGTAGCCCTCATCCGAATAGGCCAGGAGTCGGTCGGTATCGCCCTCGGTCTGGCGTTCGACGACAGCGAAAATATCTCGGTAGGCGATCTTTGACTTGAGGTCGGCCTCGACGCGGTCGAGTAGCCGTGGGCCGGTGATCCACGTCTCCGCATCGAAGGCCGCCTCCCACTCTTCGGGCGTCATTTTCGCCATATCCGCCGGCCCGAAGTTGTCGAAGTCGTATTTTTCTTCGACGGCTGCTCGCAACGCGTCGAGGTCGTCGAAATCGGAATCGACAGCCGCCGTCGGCGACGCTGTCTCGTCAGCGGCCGATGGAACCTCCTCGGCCGCCTGCGAGGCCTCTTCAGCCGTCGGCGTCGACGCTGGAGGCTCGGGGTCAGCGCTGGCTGACTGCTCGCCGGCTGGGTCGGACTCGTCATCGGCGTTGGCTGAAGAATCCATTGCTTTCAGGTACGGGCGGGTGATGTAAAGCACTTTCCGACTGTGGCCGACCACCAACACCATCGATCCGGACCCTTTAGGCCCGCGGAGCATCTAGGAGAAGTGATGCTTGACGACGCGACGAGTGCCGCCATTGCAACCCTGTCGGTCACCGCCAGCTTTCCGTTCTTCATTTACGGGGCCTGGATCATGCTTGATGCCGAAACAGTGACCTGGGACGTGCTGATCCACCACTTAAAGTACATTGTCGTGGGACTCACACTGACAACCGTCCCGATGGTCGTCTGGATGATTCCACGGCTCTTCGAGCAGCTGTCAGGGCTCTCTGCACTGCATGCGATTCTCGGCTTGCAGGCCTATGCGATGTTGTTGTTCGCACTGACCGGAATCGTCCGAATTTTTCAGGCCAAATGGAACGCGAATCTCTATCAGGACCCCGACCAGGACATCGACCTCAACGACCTCCATGAAAATATGAGCGCCTGGCGCGGACGGCTCCGCATTGGTGTTTTCGGCTACACGATTTTCTGGCTCGGCGCGTGGCTTACCGGCTTTTATCGGTTCGTCGTGAGCTATCTACTGGTCTGAGAGGGCCTCGATTTAGCTGTCGTGGGGTGGCCGATCACGATGCGAGTCGGGATTTGCGCTCGCTTCGGCATCCGTCTCACGTGTTTCTGACTGATTCGCTTCGTGTTGATTTCGGCGTTCGGCGGCTTCTCGACGGGCCTGTTCGTGGATTGCTTCAATTTTCGCTCGTTTGTCGTCGTCAAGCTGGTCGTCATCGCCGCCGTCACGCCCGGCGTTGTGTCTGGTGTCTTCCATGGCAGTGGACAATCGACCGCCATACACGAGCAATTAGTGGCCAAAAAGATACGGGGTCGACGGTGTTTCGACAATAGTCACCGATGCCGATGGAAGGTCTCCCCTCCGGTAGTTCACCACGGATCGTTCGAGGCCAGGTCGATGTCGTTGTCGACTTTCGAGGAGGGACAGATGTCTTCGAGCAGACAGTCCGCACAGTTAGGATTGATTGCGGTGCAGGTCTCTCGGCCGTGTGTGATCAGGAGATGTGTGTACCACTGCCAGTCTTCTTCGGGGACGAGCGGCATGAGATCCTGTTCGATTGCTTCGGGCCGTTGTTCCTCGGTAATTCCGAGTCGACGCGAAATCCGCTGGACGTGTGTGTCGACGACGATTCCCTCGACGATCTGATGGCCGTGTTGCAACACGACGTTGGCGGTTTTCCGGCCGACTCCTGCGAGGTCGGTCAGTTCGTCCATCGTATCGGGAACCTCACCGTCGTGTTTATCAAGGATATCTGAACAGGCCGAGCGGATGTATTTCGCCTTGTTATTGAAGTACGTGATCGACGAGATATCCTCAGCAAGGTCGTCTTGTTCGGCGGCCGCAAAGTCCGCTGCACCGTCGTATTTTTCGAAGAGGTCGGCGGTGACTTTGTTGACTCGCTCGTCAGTACACTGCGCCGAGAGCATAACTGCGATCAACAGTTCAAGTCGTGTCGAGAAGTTCAACGAGATTGTCGTCTCGGGATATGCATCATAGAGTCGGTCGATCGCTTCGAGTGTCTGTTCGGTGCGACTGTCAAGTGAACTGCCCATATCTCACTCTACGGAGCAAGGGTGTTGAGTGATTCGAAAGCCGAGTCGACATCGGTCTGCAGTCGGCACAAATAGTCGCAAAAACGAGTATCCCGCCGCCGAGATCAGGCGAACGCCAGCGAGCTGCCGGCGTCTTCGGTTTCTTCGAGCTGGATTTTCTCCCAAGCGTCAACGAAGTCCTGTCGGAAGACTTCGGTTCTGTCGTCACGAATCGCAAACATGCCGGCTTCGGTACAGACAGATTTGATATCCGCACCGGAGGCGTCGACGGCGAGTTCGGCGAGTTCGCCGAAGTCGACATCCTCGGAGACGTTCATCTTTCGCGTGTGGATCTGGAAGATGATCTCACGGCCGTCGGCTTCGGGTTTCGGCACCTCAATGAGCCGGTCGAATCGGCCCGGTCGGAGAATCGCGGGATCGAGCATATCGAACCGGTTTGTCGCGGCGATGAGACGGATGTCACCGCGCTCGTCGAAGCCGTCCATCTCCGAGAGGAGCTGCATCATCGTCCGCTGAACCTCGGCGTCACCGGAGGTTTTCGAATCCGTCCGTTTCGAGGCGATCGCGTCGATCTCGTCGATAAAGATGACTGCAGGCTCGTTTTCACGGGCGACTTCGAACAGGTCGCGAACGAGCTTTGCGCCCTCTCCGATGAACTTGTGGACGAGTTCGGAGCCAGCCATCTTGATGAACGAGGCGTTGGTCTGGTTAGCGACCGCTTTCGCCAGCATCGTCTTGCCGGTTCCGGGCGGGCCATAGAGCAACACACCGGATGGCGGGTTGATACCAACCTGCTCGAACATCTCGGGGCTGTCGAGTGGGAGCTCAACGGTCTCTCTGACCTCTTGAAGCTGGTCTTCGAGCCCACCAATGTCCTCGTAGGTGACATCCGGGCTGTGTTCGACCTGCATCACACGGGCGCGCACGTCAGTTTCGTTGTCGAGTCGTTTGACGATCGACAGCGAATTGTTGACAGCGACACGCGCGTCCGGTTCGAGGTCCTCCCGCATGTCCTCGGTCACTTCGGTGAGTGCCTCCTGGTTGTTGCCGTGCTGTTTGATAATCACGCCGTCAGGTGAAATCTCTTGGACGGTCGCGACAAACAGTGGCGACTGCTTGAGTTTCTTGTTCTCGTGTGTGAGTCGCTCAAGCTTCTGTTTGTACTTGTTATTCTCCGCATTTGCATCGAGGAGCTTATCGCGCATCTCCTCGTTTTGGGATTCAATAACCCCTAGGCGTCCTTGCAGGGCCTCAATCTTGTCCTGTCGGGACGCCGCCTCCTCATAGGGTAGTTCGACGTCGTCCACGGTGTCGGTCATCGACGGCTCTAAGGCAGTCAGTACTAAGAGGCTTCGGGTCGGAGACTTTTTCGCCAGCCCTGTACACAGTGGTATGTTCTAAGGTAATATTCTTTGATAGTAAGTATTATCATACAGCATGGCTGAGTAGGAAATACCAATGAGTGCACAAGAGGCTCTTTCAGCAGAGCAGTCGGCTGACCGGTGGGAAGCGGTTCGCGACCTGCCACCGAGTGCAAAGCTTGTTGCGAAGGTGCTTGATTACAACGATACGCTGACCCAAAGCGAGCTCGCCGAAGAAACGCTCTTGCCACCGCGCACCGTTCGGTACGCCCTCAGCCGACTCGAAGAAGCGGATGTCATCGATTCACGGTTCTCGTTCTCCGACGCTCGAAAGCGGCTCTACAGTCTCAAGGTGTAGTTCGCCCCCTCCTGTGCGCGTCCGTTGTTCGGTGTGTTGAATCGATCGTAGCCGATTCATGCGATTGTTTATATGTGATGCCGAGACCACCAGTCGGTATGTCGTTACGGTCGAACTGCTGGCAGTGGTGTGTCCGGCTTGTCCGTCGGCTCCGGCAGACGCAGTCACTCGCAGCCCCACCCTATGCTGGCGTCATCACTGAGGCGACCAACTGTCTCGAGAATCCTGACCGGGCCGCAGGGTTTGTTCGCACCGGTGGGCTCGACCGGCTTGCGGAGGCAATCGATGCTGCGGAAGCAGACGGCCGAACCGCCTTAGCCACGGAGGGCCGACGCGCACGCGACGGACTCACCGAAGCCGGGATACCTACCCAGACGACTGCACGTCGCGGAACCGATATACCGCCCGGCGAATAACACCCGTACAATGACACGAGTGATCCACACTGGCGATACCCATATCGGGTATCAGCAGTACCACTCACCGGAGCGTCGTGCCGACTTTATCGCTGCCTTCGAACAGGTGGTCGACGACGCCATCGAGATGGACATCGATGCGGTCATTCACGCAGGTGATCTGTTTCACGACCGCCGGCCGGAGCTCCCGGATCTACTTGGAACCCTTTCTGCGCTCCGCCGACTCGCCGCAGCCGATATTCCGTTTCTCGCCGTCGTTGGCAACCACGAATCGACACGCGGCGGCCAGTGGCTCGACCTGTTCGAACGGCTCGACCTAGCAACACGGCTCGGCAGCGAGCCGGTTGTCCTCGGGACGGTCGCCTTCTATGGGCTCGACCACGTCCCTGAATCGCGACGCGCAGATCTCGAGTATACGTATGGTTCGCCGCCGTCAGCGACGACCCATACCAGCCTCGTCAGCCACGGCTTGTTTACCCCTTTTGCACACGCCAACTGGGAGACTGAAACGGTTCTCGACGAATCGACCGTCGATTTTGACGCCGTGCTCCTAGGAGATAATCACGTTCCGGGTGTCGAACAGATAGCCGACACGTGGGTGACCTACTGTGGGTCGACAGAGCGTGCAAGCGCGAGCGAGCGGGAGGGTCGCGGCTACAACGTCGTCCAGTTCGATAGCGACACCAGCGGTCCCGCGGGAGTAGATATTCGTCAACGCTCCTTGTCGACACGGCCGTTCGTATTTGTGCGTGCCGAACTCAACGCTGGTGAAGGGAGCGACCACGTCCGCGAACAGGTGCGTCAGCACGATCTCGATGAGGCTGTCTGTATTGTCGAGATCTGTGGCGATGGCGAGCCGGTTGCCCCGGCCGGTATCGAGGAGTTTGCGACCGACCGCGGTGCCCTTATTGCTCGCGTCACTGACCGCCGGGAAATCGAAACCGAAACCGAACTTTCGGTGAGCTTTGCGGACCCGGATGCCGCGGTCAACGAAGCAATCGACGACCTCGGGCTTTCTGCGGCTGCCCTCGACATCGATGAGGCGGTTCGATCAGCAACTCTTGCCGACAGCAATCTCCGCGAGACGGTTACCCAACGGCTCACCGAATATATTGAAGACGACCCTGACGCCTTCGCTCGCACAGCGCCACCTGACGAGGCGACCGAAGCGACCGATTCGGTGACTGTCACGGCTGAGACGGCAGAGACAGCTGAAACAACCGAGATGGCCGCGACAGCCGAGACGGCTGAAGCCACAACAGGGGACGGACAGACGGATAATCCGAAATCCACGAACAACGAAGGTGAGCCACCGAACCAAACGGCAGCCGAAACCGAGGCAGACGCGGCCGAAACCGAGGCCACGGACGACACTGATACGGTCACTACCATGGAGGATTACCTATGAGGTTCAGCCGACTCCGGCTCTCGAATTTCAAGCCGTACGGCGAAACCGATATCGACCTCCACGATGGGGTCACCGTGATTCACGGGCTCAACGGTAGTGGCAAATCTTCGCTGTTGGAAGCGTGCTTTTTCGCGCTGTATGGCTCGAAAGCCCTTCGCGGAACGCTGGATGAGATCATCAGCAACAGCGAAACTGAGGCCGCCATCGAACTCTGGTTTACACACGAAGGCGTCGATTACCACATCGAACGCCAGCTTCGCCGGAGTGGCGACCGTGTCAGCACGAGCAAATGTGTCCTCGAGGGTGATGACGGCAGTGGCGATCCGGTTTCACGAGAGGGTGCGCGTGCGGTCCGAACCTATGTAACCGAGTTGCTCCGGATGGATGCGGAGGCCTTTGTCAACTGCGCCTACGTCCGACAGGGCGAAGTCAACAAGCTGATCAACGCCAGTGCCCGCCAGCGCCAGGATATGATCGACGACCTGTTGCAACTCGGGACGCTCGAGACCTACCGTGAACGGGCCGGCACAGCGCGACTCGGCGTCACCGATCTGCTCTCGAACGTCCGCGGGTCGCTCGAGCAAGTCGACTCACAGATCGAACAAAAAGAACAGCAGAACCTCCATGCGACACTCAACGACCTCGAAACCAAGCGTGACAAAATAGACAGTGAGATCGAACACTACGAACAGCAACGCAACAAAGCCGAATCAACCCGTGATGACGCCGAATCGATTCTTTCGGCGTACGAACAACACCAGACAGAGATCGAAGCGCTCGAAGCCGAAATCGAAGAACTCAAAACTGAAATCAGCCGGACGGTCGACGAGCGTGACGAGTTGCGGACGAAACGACGCGAGGCACACAAAACCCGAGAGCAACTCGAAGAAACACTCGACGAGCAGGTCGCAGAAACCGACCTTCCGACGGCGACGTCTGCAGCAATCACCAGCCGGCGAGAGACACTCACCGACAGACAGGAGACACTCGCCGAAGAAATCGCAGATCGCCGAGTAAGTGCGACTGGCTTTGAAAATCAAGCAACAAACCTTCAGAAGAGAGCCGAAGATTTCGAGACAACGGCCGAGACGGTCGAAGAACGCGCAGACCAGCTCGAAGAGGCAGCCATGGAGGCCGAAACAGCTGCTGAGAAATTCGAGACAAAGCGCGACGAGCTCGACGCTACCGAAACCGAGTACCGAACGCAGTTTGCGGATGCACCACCGGATATCGAGATCGGCGCGGCGACGGCCCACCGCGAACAACTTCAGACTGAACGCCAACAGGTGGCAAACCAGCTTACAGAGGCGAAAACGCGGCTCGAATCGGCACGTGAGTCGGTTGCTGAGGCCGAAGCCCTACTTGAGGAGGGCAGCTGTCCGACCTGTGGCCAGCCGGTTGCTGAAGCCCCGCACGTCACCGGAATCGATGAGCAGCGAGAGGAAATCGAGCGGCTCGAAAAACGAGTTGAAACGCTCCAAAGCGAACACGAATCGCTCGATGAGCAGCTTGTGACCGCCAACAACCTGGTTGAACTCGAAGGGAAACTCGATGAGCTCGAAGCCGAGCGCGACCGACTCGACGAACGCATCGAAACCAATCGAGAAACCGCCAGCGAAAAGCGCGAACAGGCGACCGACGAGCGCGCGGTCGCGGCCGAAAAGCGCGAGCAGGCCACCGAACGACGAGCGGCAGCCGAAACACAGCGCGAACAGGCCAAGTCGGCCCGCGAAGAGATTGAAACGTACACTGAGGAACGCAAACAAGTCAGTGACGCCCTCGACCGGCTCGAAACCATCGACGAGCAGAAACGCGAAATCGAGGCGCTCGAAGACGCAATCGAGCGGCTCGCTGACCAGCGTGAGACCCTCAGCGAGCGCAACGAAGAGCGACGTGAGTGGCTTGCGGAAAAACGCGACCGACGCGATGAACTTCGCGAGACATACGATGACGAAAAAATCGAGTCGGCCCGAGAGCGCAAGGCAAATGCCGAAACCTACCTCGAGAAAGTTGCACCCGCGTTGGACGAAAAGCGCGAGCAGCGTGACGAATTACAGAATCAAATCGGCGGGGTTGCCGCCGATATCGCGCAACTCGAATCGCTCCGAGAAGAACGCAAAGCGATCGCCACGCGTCTCGAGCGACTCGAATCCGTCTACAACGAAACCGAGGAATTAGAGGCGATGTACGGCGAGCTGCGGACCGAACTCCGACGGCGGAACGTCGAAAGCCTCGAACGGATGCTCAATGAGACTTTTGAACTCGTCTACGGTAATGACGCCTACTCACGGATCGAGTTGGACAATGATTACGACCTCACAGTCTACCAGAAAGACGGCCAGCCCCTGGAGCCCGAACAGCTCTCAGGTGGCGAACGCGCGCTTTTCAATTTGAGTCTCCGGTGTGCGATCTACCGGCTGTTGGCCGAGGGCATTGACGGCTCTGCACCGACACCGCCGCTGATTCTCGATGAGCCGACCGTCTTCCTTGATTCGGGTCACGTCGGACGGCTCGTTGATCTCGTCGCAGAAATGCGTACCTTTGGAGTCCGACAGATCCTTATTGTCAGCCACGACGACGAACTAGTTGGGGCGGCCGACGACCTCATCACGGTTGAAAAGAATCCGACGACAAACCGGTCGACCGTGCGGCGAGCCGACGATCCGGACCTTGCACTCCTTGGACAGATTGCCGATGACTGAGCGACCCGATTAAGAGTCCGTATTCGAACTCCGACGAAGTCGCTTGACGGCTGTCGTCGCCAACTCGGTGGCGTTATAACCGCGTCGGCCAGCAGCGTCGGCCTCTTCGACGAGTCCAGCGGCTCGAAACTCACCAAGTAGGCCGTGAAGGTCGCTTTCGCAGAGGTCGTAGCTATCGAGCAGTTCGATCGCCGAAAGCGGCCCGCGGTCGGTCAACTCAACGATGAGTCCGAGCGACCGGTCGTCGTAGGTCGCCGTCAGTAATCGGCGAACTGCCGGATGGATTCCCGAGGCGGCGGTGATAAGCGGTGATTCACCCTCGACAGGTTCGAGCCGGCTGTTTTCGATATACTGCTCGGCTCCCGTGTTTGGATCACGCACTAAACTGGTGTCGCCCGAGTGCTTGAGCAACAGATACTGGGTTCCCTCATCGTCACGGACTGTTCGCATTCACCTATCGAAACGGTGCCACGCGTGTTAGCCGTTGTGTCCCGGCGTGTTGCTGTCGGTTGCGTTGCTCTCGACCGTGTCGTTCTCGGAAGTGTCGCCATCGGGACCGTCAGTCGACATATCCCCGGTTCGCTCGTCGTCGTTGGCCGCAGGTTCGTCATCTGCAGTTTGTGTGTGCGACCAGTAATGCTGTCCGGCGCGAACAAACGCGAGCAAGCCGATTGCGATAACGCCGCCACCGAGTTCGATGAGGCTTCGAAAGGCGATCAGGAGAATACCGGCGCTGATCAACAGAATGCCGACTTTGATCAAGAGCAGAATAACGACGAAACTGTTGAGCACATCGGAATCGACATCACTGAAATCAGTAGCGAGAGTCGGTTCGGCGGCCTCTGTTTCTGTTGTATCAGGGGCAATATCCGGGATCAAATCGGGCTGTTCTGGATCACCAAACCGTGTTTCGGGATCGCCGAAAATGGTTTCTGGATCGGCCCACCGGTCAATAAAATCGTCATCGTCGCTCCCGGATTGCGAATCGGACGGCACGACAACGCGTTGGGGTGCTGTGCGCAAAAGAATTCGTGTTTCTGCCCTATGCTAACTCGCTGAGGGTAAGCGCTTGTGTGGTTTCGACCCACGCAAGCGGGTTTTCGGCGTCATAAAAGACCACGCCGCCGTCGACCTCGTAGGACTCGACGGTCGCAACTCCCTCGGGTTCGGATGCTTCCGCACTATCCTGCTGGGTGTTGTCTGCGTGGGTAGACATGCTAAACCTTGGTAATGTATGACACGGTAAATACCTTTCCGTCGGACTGATCATTGCCACCCTATGCGCAACTTTTCGCAAGGTGTCCAACTCGGACGGCGAAAGCCG
>CAZCYW010000020.1:0-48107 GCA_964503105.1 uncultured Haloferacaceae archaeon | reverse complement strand
GCACCAAGTCCACCGGCCGAACCGAGGGGACAATCGGTGTCAACGTCGAGCGGATTAAAGAAGAACAGGCAGCAGACGCTGCAGGTGACGACGAATGACGACCGGCAAAAACACCAAAGGCTACGAGACGCCCAACCATCCCTACCAGGGTGAGCGGATTGCCGAGGAAAGCAACCTGCTTGGACGCTACGGCCTGAAAAACAAAGAAGAACTTTGGCGCGCACAGTCAGAGCTTCGTTCGATCCGACGTGAGGCCCGTCGTCTCATCGGTGAGGCACAAGGAGACGTCGAAGAAGCCGAAGTCGCCGGCGCAGAGTTCCTGACCCGGCTCCGCCGCTACGGCATTCTCGGCGAGAACGACAAGATCAGCGACGTCCTGTCGCTGGCCGAAACCGACATTCTCGAGCGCCGACTCCAGACGGTCGTCTACCGGAAAGGACTCGCCAGCACGCCACAACAGGCGCGGCAGTTCATCACCCACGGCCACATCACCGTTGATGGCGCACGCGCAAAGGCCCCATCGCGAAAGATCGAAGATGGCGAGGAATCGGTCGTTAGCTATGACGAACGGAGTCCACTCGCCGACGATCTCCATCCAGCACGGGCGGAGGCTCAGGAGTAACCAATGAGTGAATCACAAGACGACACGTGGGGAATCGCCCACGTCTACTCATCGTTCAACAACACGCTGATCACGATCACCGACCAGACTGGCGCTGAAACCATCGCCAAGTCCTCCGGTGGGACTGTGGTCAAGCAGAATCGAGACGAAGCGTCGCCCTACGCCGCCATGCAGATGGCCGAGGTCGTCGCCGAGGAAGTCAAAGCAGCCGGCCTCGCCGGACTGCACATCCGCGTCCGTGGCCCCGGTGGCAACGACAACAAGTCGCCCGGCCCCGGTGCACAGGCAACGATCCGCGCGCTTGCCCGAGCCGGCATCGAGATCGGCCGCATTGAGGATGTCACGCCGATCCCGCACGACGGGACCCGCGCACCGAAAAACAAGCGAGTCTAACGACCATGACAGCTGAATTCGACGTTGAGTTCATCGAACGCGACGAACGAGCCGCACGCTTTGTCGTTCGCGGGCTCACGCCAGCGCTCGCCAACGGTATTCGCCGGGCGATGGTCGCTGACGTACCCACGTTCTCGATCGACACGGTCCGGTTCGTCGAGAACACGTCGGTGATGTTCGACGAGATGATCGCCCTCCGACTCGGGCTCATCCCGTTGACGACACCGCTCGACGACTTCGAGATTGGCGATACGGTTACAGTCGCACTCGATGTCGAAGGGCCTGACACCGCCTACTCGGGAGATATCAAGTCTGCCGACGATCTCGTGGTGCCGGCCGATGAGAACGTGCCGATTATCGAGCTCAAGGAAGACCAACGGCTCGAATTCGAAGCCGATGCGGTCTTAGACCGCGGCAAGGCGCACGCCAAACATCAGGGCGGCGTCTCGGTTGGCTTCCGACACCTACAGCAGGTACACGTCGGTGACGACATCGGCGAGTTCGACGAACAGGAGCCACAGATTCTTCGGGGCGTTATCGAAACCGACGAGGGCGAACTTGTCCTCACCAGTGAGTTCGGTCACGATCTCACCGAGCGGTACCCCGGCAAGGAACTGACGGTCGAAGACGTTCCGGGAGCCTATGTGTTCCACGTTGAGACTGATGGCTCGTTTGCCGTAGAGGAACTGGTACTTCGCGCCGCCGAAACGCTCGGCGACCGCGCGGATGAACTACACGACGCAGTCTCCGCGTAGAGACTGCCACCACAAACGCACATGACAGTCCACACGATCCGTTCGACCGCTCGCCTCACCGACACTGTCGGGACCGTCGACACAGCGGTGTCGCCGACGAGCGTGCGCGGTCGCCGGTGCTCGATGACAGAGCAATCCCGTGGGATCGAAAGTGGTAATAGGGCATGTGCGGTATCACGGAGTGCGTGCAGGGATAGCCAAGTCTGGCCAACGGCGCAGCGTTCAGGGCGCTGTCCCATAGGGGTCCGCAGGTTCAAATCCTGCTCCCTGCACTCCGATTTCTCTCAGGAGCATTATTATGAGCAGTAAGACGAATCCGAGACTCCAGAGTCTCATCGCCGAGCTACAGTCGGCCGCAGGCGAGTCAGACGCCGCCGTTTGGCGCGACATCGCCGCCCGACTCGAAAAGCCACGGCGCAACCACGCAGAGGTCAACCTCGGCCGTATCGAACGGTACGCCCGCGAGGACGAGACCGTTATCGTGCCCGGCAAGGTGCTGGGCAGTGGTGTGCTTGAAACAAACGTCACCGTCGCCGCCGTCGACTTCTCGTCGACCGCCCGCACGAAAATCGGGCAGGTTGGCAACGCTGTGACACTCGAACAGATTCTCGAGGACAATCCCGCTGGAAGCAACCTTCGGGTGATCCAATGAGCGCCGCCGAGTTCGAGGTCGACCTCGTTGTCGACGCTCGCGACTGCATTCTCGGCCGCGTCGCCAGCGAGGTCGCCCAACGCGCACTCGCCGGCGAGCGAATCGCCGTTGTCAACGCCGAACACGCCGTTATCACCGGCAACGCGGAGTCGACGATGGCGACCTACCGAAAACGCGCAGAAATCGGATCCGACAGCGGGCCGTACTATCCGAAACGACCTGACGGAATCTTCAAACGCGCAATTCGCGGCATGATTCCGTACAAAACGAAACACGGCCGTGAGGCCTTCGAGAACGTTCGCGTCTACGTCGGCAACCCGTACGACGAGAGCGGTGAGGTTCTCGATGGCACCTCACTCGACCGACTGTCGAATATCAAGTTCATCTCGCTGGGCGAGATTTCGAAGAAACTGGGGGCGAACGTTACATGGTAACCAATACATCAGGCAAGAAGAAGACGGCCATTGCCCGCGCGACCGTTCGTGAGGGACAGGGTCGCATCCGCATCAACTCCCAGCCAGTCGAGCTGGTCGAACCGGAGATGTCACGGCTCAAGATGCTCGAACCGTTCCGCATCGCCGGCGACGACCTCCGTGACAGTGTCGATATCGACGTGACCGTCAACGGCGGCGGCTACAGTGGCCAGGCAGATGCCGTTCGGACGGCGCTGGCCCGTGGACTTGTGCAGCATCTTAATGATGCTGAACTGCGTGAAGCATACATGCAGTTCGACCGGTCGCTACTGGTCAACGATGTCCGTCAGTCCGAGACAAAAAAGTGGGGCGGACCTGGTGCGCGTGCACGCTACCAGAAGTCCTACCGCTGAGGTGACAAAGATATGATGATCCCAGTCCGGTGTTTCACCTGTGGAACGGTCATTGGTGAACACTACGAGGAGTTCGATGAGCGAGCCAGCGACGGTGAAGATCCAGCAGCCGTCCTCGACGACTTGGGCGTCACGCGCCACTGCTGTCGGCGCATGATGGTCTCACACACAGATCTCGTCGATGTTGTTGCACCCTACCAATGAGAGGCCAGTACAACCGGTATGAAAAGGCCCGCATTCTCGGTGCTCGCGCACTGCAAGTCTCATACGGAGCCCCCGTACTCGTTGAGACAGCCCAGAGCGAACCGATCCTCATCGCCGCAGAGGAATACGATGCAGGAGTGCTGCCATTTACGATCAAACGAGACTAACAATGACACGAATTAGCTCAGTTTCCCTACGACGCGTACTCGACTCCCGTGGCAACCCCACGGTCGAAGCAGACGTGCTCACCGAATCAGGCGGCTTCGGCCGTGCTGCGGCACCATCGGGTGCTTCAACCGGTGAGTATGAGGCAATCGAACTCCCAGCGAACGAGTCGATTGCCCTCGCCCGCGAACATGCCGTCCCCCGACTGGTCGACACCGTGTATGCGGGCGACCAGCGTGCAGTCGATGCCGCACTTCGAGCGGCCGATGGCACGGAGAATTTCTCGGAAATCGGTGCGAACAGCGCGGTTGCCATCTCGATGGCTGCCGCAAAGGCCGCCGCAGACGTGCTCGGTGCCCCGTTGTACCAGCATCTCGGCGGTGCTTTCCGCGGCGATAACTTCCCAATCCCACTCGGCAACGTGATCGGCGGCGGCGAACACGCCAAAGACGCGACCGATATTCAGGAGTTCCTTGCTGCACCCGTCGGTGCACCAAGCGTCGCCGAAGCCATCTTCGCCAACGCGAAGGTTCACGGTGCAGCCGGTGACATTCTCGACGAACGTGGAATCGGCGCCGGCAAAGGCGACGAGGGTGCATGGGCACCGCCAGTCTCCGATGCCGAAGCCTTCGAGATTATGGACGAGGCTGTCTCGCGAATCTCCGAGGAAGTCGGCTTCGAGATCCGATTCGGACTCGACGTTGCAGCCACCGAAATGTACGACGAAAGCGAGGATGCGTACCTCTACAGCGATGGGCAGAAGTCCAACGACGAGCAGATCGAATACATCGCTGACCTCGTCGAGGAGTACGAACTCGCCTACGTTGAAGATCCACTCGATGAGAACGATTACGAGGCGTTTGCCGAGCTGACCGACCTGGTCGGCGACCAGACGCTCATCTGTGGTGACGACCTGTTCGTGACCAATGTCTCGCGGCTGCAAGAAGGCATCGACGCCGGTGCGGCCAACAGCATTCTCATCAAACCAAACCAGATCGGGTCGCTGTCGGATACCTTCGATGCGATCGAACTGGCGGTTCGCAACGGCTATGAGACGATTATCTCTCACCGGTCGGGCGAAACCGAGGATACGACGATCGCGCATCTCGCGGTCGCGACCGACGCCGACTACATTAAGACCGGCACCGTTGCCGGCGAACGAACCGCCAAGCTAAACGAACTAATCAGAATCGCGGAAGACGCAGTATGAGCGACAACGACACAGACGCACTCGAAACCGCTCAGGACGAGATCGACGAGGACGCACCCGCCGAGGGTGCTGGCGCAGAGCCAGCCGTCGACGACGAGCCTGAGGAAGAACCAGCCGCCGAGGAAGCCGCCGACGAGGCTGCTGACGAGGCCGAAGCAGCCGACGCCGACGCAGTTGATGCGGACGCTGAGACAGACGAAGAAGTCGAAGCCGAGGCCGCCTCGCCGTTCGACGACGATGTCATGCCGGACGATGAGGTCGACCTCCTCATCCCTGTCGAGGACTATCTCGGCGCTGGTGTCCACATCGGGACCCAACAGAAGACCAAAGACATGGAGCGGTTCATTCACCGCGTCCGTGACGATGGACTTTACGTGCTCGATGTCAGCCAGACCGACAGCCGAATCCGCGTTGCTGCGGATTTCCTCGCCGACTACAACCCAGAGCAGGTACTCGTTACCTCCTCGCGGCAGTACGGCCGATTCCCAGCCGAGAAGTTCGCCGACGCAATCGGGGCCCGCGCCCGCACCGGGCGCTTTATCCCCGGAACGCTGACCAACCCCGACTACGCCGGCTACATCGAGCCCGACGTTGTTGTGGTCACAGACCCAATCGGTGACGCCCAGGCAGTCAAAGAGGCGATAACGGTTGGTATTCCGGTCATCGCGATGTGTGACTCGAACAACCAGGTCAGCAACGTCGACCTCGTTGTTCCAACGAATAACAAGGGTCGTCGCGCACTGTCGGTCGTCTACTGGCTACTGGCCAACGAGACGCTCGACCGTCGCAACGCTGGAACCGTCTACGCGCTCGAAGACTTCGAAGACGCGCTGTAATCGAAGACGCGCAATTCCGGGCTCTTTTGCTGAGATCGTATTTCCGCGAGCCATGCGACTAGCCAGTATTGTGTGTTGCTCTCTACAAAAATGGTGATCCGCACCACCGTGCGGATCGGCGTCCATTCCCAATTCCCTTTCGAGGAGGGCTTGCAGCCGCACCTCACATGCGTGAGTGCCATCAGCTGTGATGGCGTTCCACGTGCTTAGATAATCTATAGAGACATATAAAAACCTACGCTATAGTAACCTATTTATACACGATGATCTCGATTCCCGAACTATTTCGTCGGCTGGGTGCTGAGGTGTGGCTATGACTGTCGTCAGCGCCCCTGGGAAAGTCTATCTCTTCGGTGAACATGCGGTCGTCTACGGCGAGCCAGCAGTTCCCTGTGCAATCGAAAAACGTGCGACCGTCACTGTCGAGCTCCGTGACGACAACCATGTTCGCGTTGAGGCACAGGACCTCACACTCGATGGGTTTGCTGTCGAATATGCTGGATCGACAAACGAACGGCCGGATGTCGACGTCCCCCAGCCACTCATTGAGGCAGCCATGGGCTACATCGATGCAGCGGTTCGACAGGCTCGGGATGCGGCTGATGCGCCAAATGCGGGCTTCGATATCTCGGTTACCAGTGCAATTCCGCTCGGTGCAGGCCTCGGCTCCTCAGCAGCCGTCGTTGTCGCCGGAATCGACGCCGCAACACGGGCGCTCGGTGAGCCACTTGACCGCAGAGCGCTCGCAGAGCGAGCGTACAACGCAGAGTTCGAGGTTCAAGACGGCCAGGCCTCCCGCGCCGATACCTTCTGTTCGACGATGGGTGGAGCTGTCCGCGTTGCCGGCGACGATTGCACCACAATCGAGACGCCCAAACTCCCGTTCGTCGTCGGCTTCGATGGCGGGGCGGGTGATACTGGGACGCTGGTCGCAGGAGTTCGTGCGCTCAGAGACCGCTATGACTTTGCGGCCGATACCGTCGAGGCTATTGGTGATATCGTTACCGAAGGTGAGCGGCTGTTGGCTGCTGCCGACGCCGACGCTCCAGCGACCGATGAACTGATTTCTGAGCTCGGCGACCTGATGAATATCAATCACGGTCTGTTGTCGGCGCTGGGCGTCTCTTCGCGCTCACTCGATACGATGGTCTGGGCGGCCCGTGAGGCGGGCGCTGAGGGTGCGAAACTGACCGGCGCGGGCGGCGGCGGCTGTATCGTCGCGCTCGATTCGACCGACGAAACCCAGACCAGTCTCCGATATACCCCCGGCTGTGAACACGCGTTCCGCGCCGAGTTGGCAACCGAAGGCGTCCGTGTGGAGGAGGCCTAATGGTCGGCAACGCGGACGACCGAGACCAGGGGGGGCCACTCACGATTCTCAAACTCGGCGGAAGCGTCATTACCGACAAAAACACACCAGAAACCGTTGACGACGCGGCACTTGATCGTGTTCTCGATGCGATTGCCGAGGCCCAGCCAGACAGCGGTGCGGGGACAATCGATGACGGCAACGACGGAAACCAGCTCCCGCGGCTGATCATCGTCCACGGCGGCGGAAGCTTTGGCCACGTTCATGCAGCCGAACACGGTGTTTCGACAACCGACGGCACGAGCAACGCCGCCGCGGGGGCAGCAATCCACGGGGCGATGAAGCAGCTCAACCGTGTCGTTATCGACCAGCTCCAGTCGCGTGGTGTTCCCGCGCTTCCAGTTCATCCGCTGTCGGTTGCCACTCGGAACACCGAGGGCGACCTGTCGTTGCCCACCGGAGCCGTCACTGGTCTACTCGATGCGGGTTTTATCCCCGTCTTACATGGGGATGTGATCTCGCATGCGGGCTGTGGACTCACGGTGCTCAGTGGTGACGAGATCGTCACCAGCCTTGCGAGGTCGTTGCACGCAACACGCGTCGGACTCTGTTCGACGGTTCCGGGCGTACTGGACGAACACGAGCGCGTTATTCCATCGATCACCGCCTTCGAGGATGTCGAATCGGTGTTGGGAGAAAGCGATTCGACTGATGTCAGCGGTGGGATGGCTGGAAAAGTACGAGAACTCCTTGCGTTGGGTGCACCGGCACACATTTTTGGGCCCGACGCCGTCAGCACATTCCTCGCTGGTCACCAGGCTGGAACTCGCATCGACGGCCGGTGACAACCGATTATCGGCATGTTGTCATCCACCCCAGACCAAACGCTTATTCAGCACACTGACCGACTACCGGCATGGATGATGCTGCCGTTTTTGATCTCCTCTCGACAGTTGAGGACCCCGATCTCGGCGATGATATTGTCTCGCTTGGGCTTGTCAATGCAGTCGATGTCGACGACGAGCGGGTTCGGATCTCACTGGCACTAGGTGCCCCGTTTGCGCCGAACGAATCACAGATTGCTGGGGATGTCCGAGCGGCATTTGCTGATCACGAGACGCAGCTCTCTGTCGAATTAACCGCTTCGATGCCCCCGTCACTGAAGACCGAAGACGAGGTTCTACCGAAGATTCAGAACATCATCGCCGTTGCCTCTGGAAAAGGAGGGGTCGGGAAATCAACCGTTGCAGTCAACCTCGCTGCTGGGCTTGCCGACCGTGGAGCCCGTGTTGGCCTGTTTGATGCAGATATTTACGGCCCGAACGTTCCCCGCATGGTCAAAAGCGACGAGGGGCCCCAGGCAACCGAGGACAAGACGCTCATTCCGCCCGAACGGTATGGGGTGAAGCTAATGAGCATGGACTTTCTGGTTGGCGCTGACGACCCGGTGATCTGGCGTGGGCCAATGGTTCATAAGGTTCTCACGCAGCTTGTCGAGGACGTCGACTGGGGATCGCTCGACTACTTGATTCTTGATCTCCCACCCGGAACCGGCGACACACAGCTCACCGTGTTGCAGACGCTGCCACTGACGGGCGCAGTCATTGTCACGACGCCACAGCAGGTTGCCATCGACGACGCTGTCAAAGGATTGCGGATGTTTGGGGAACACGAGACACCCGTGCTGGGAATCACCGAGAATATGTCGTCCTTCCGGTGTCCTGACTGCGGTGGAAGCCATGATATCTTCGGTCACGGCGGCGGTGAGCAGTTTGCAGCCGATGAAAACCTCCCATTCCTTGGGGGAATTCCGCTTGACCCGAACGTTCGGGCCGGTGGTGACGAAGGCGAACCGATTGTGCTCGGCGAGGGCGACACAGCCGAAGCCTTCCGACACGTTGTCGAAAGTGTGGCAAACAACGTTGGGATTGTTCGTCGTCGACAAGCCACCGCGCACGCGAGCCAGAAATAGTCAGTATTCGCACCAATCAATTTTTTAATTGGTACAACAGTATTTACGATGCCGACTGCTGGACGTGGCCCAGATTGGTCGGTATACGGGCAAGAACGCACCCCTCTTTACGCCGGCTGTTTTTGTAGGGAGGGTCGCCGTTTGAGAGGTAGTTGCGACACGCTACTACAGTTACTCCGAACCGAAGAACGGAAAGCTAGGACAGGGATTTGAACCCTGGAAGTCTCGATTACAAGTCGAGTGCATGAACCGCCCATGCTCTCCTAGCACGCCTACAGCCTGCAATTATTCGTTGTCCTTTGAGTGTGTATCGTTTTCGATCCGCTTTGTGAGTTCAACCCGGTGTGGCCGGTAGTCGTGTCGGTGGTAGAACCGCTGGGCGGCCTCGTTGCTGGCTAATACCTCAAGCGAAACCGTTTCAGCGCCGCGCTCGATGAGGGCGCGTTCGGCAGCCGAAAGCAGTTGGCTCCCGATGTAGCGGTTTCGTGCTTCGGGACGGACATAGAGGTTGGCGATCGTCCCAACCGTTTCGGTCTGACTGTAGGTGCCGTGTTCAATGCCGTACATGACAAAGCCAACAACCGCTGGATCGCGTGCAACCAACAGTCCATCAGCGACGATGTATCGAACAATCGACTCGGCAACGGGTTCACGGTTGGCTTCGGTCTGAAGCCGTGACCCGTACTGTCGCTGGTCTGCTGCTAGTGCCACCCAGCAGTCGACAAGCGCTGCCGTATCTGCAATTGTCGCCTGTTCAATATTCATCCGGTGGAACCGCGTATGGACTGATACTGTGAGGAGTTGTATATACTGTTGGTCGAAACGAGTCGCGTCGACGGGGTATGCACTGCAAACCAACGGAAATACGATGCTCAGCCGACACAACAGAGCAATAGGTTATTTACCTATCACTGTCTGATCAATCTTGTGAACGATGTTCATGGGTATCAGTAATACAACAGAACTCCAAGAGTTACTTCGGACACAGCGCTCTGTCGTCTTTTTAGCCCTGTGCGGAGTGGTTCTCTGTGTTGATTTGCTCGCCCGATTGGCTGGAATCGAAATCGGGCTTACAGCCAACTATTCGTTCGGTGGGACACTTTCGTTCAGCCGGTTTGGCGGGCTGGTCTGGAACGGAATCGTCATCGGGCTCATCATCGGACTGGCCGGAATTGGTCTCTCGATGACCTACAGTATTCTGAGTTTTGCGAATTTTTCACACGGAGATTATCTGACAACGGGGGCATTCGGCGGCTGGGCAGCAACCTACGTGGTTGCCGCATTCGGCACCGTCGAGTTCGGCAATCTTGTATTGGTCCGTGCAAGCGGTGGCGCGTCGCCGGCCGACATCGGGGCGAGCATCGTACAGACACCGCTGGCGATTGTCGTCGGCATTGTTTTTGCCGCCGGCTTGACAATCCTCTTGGCGTTGGTGATCGACAGACTCGTCTACAAACCAATGCGTGATCGGGGCGCTATTGCACTGTTGATCGCGAGTATCGGTGTCGCACTCAGTCTTCGCTACATTATTCAGTTTGTTTTCGGCGCGCGAAATCGTGGTGTGACTGATACGACCGGCGTTCGAACAGAACTACTGGGCGTCTCGGTCAATCTTCACGAACTGACGCTCGTACTTGTTGCGGTTGCGTTAATGATCGCCATGCACCTCATGCTGCAGCGAACGAAACTTGGCAAAGCAATGCGTGCGATGGCAGACAACAAGGATCTCGCCTTAGTGACTGGCATTCCAACCGAACGGGTTGTTCGAGCAACGTGGGTTATCGGTGGCGGCCTTGCAGGTGTCGCGGGCTACTTTGTCGTCCTTGACCGAGGTGTCATCGATTTCAACCTCGGCTGGTTCCTCTTGCTGTTGATTTTTGCAGCGGTGATTCTCGGAGGAATTGGATCGATTTACGGCGCAATCGCCGGTGGACTCGTTATCGGACTAACCTACAATCTCGCACTGATCTGGATTCCGTCAGATTTCAACGAGGCTGCGGCGTTTGCACTGATGATTCTCGTCTTGCTGTACAAGCCTGATGGAATCTTCAAAGGGGTGACAACCGCATGACGGCTGCGGATGTGGATGGCCAGGGGCCGACATCATTCCGAGAGACAGTGCAGGCAGCCGTCGACGACCTCTCGATGCCGATCCGTGATCTCGGTATCATCCTTGGGACACTGTTCGGTATTTATGCGCTCTTTGCGATTTTCGTGTTCAACCAGGGGCTCAATAGCGTTGTCAGCACCCTACGCGTCCTCACATTCTTTATTGCAGTCTATGCAATGCTCGCGCTCGCGCTCAACCTCCAGTGGGGATACACCGGGCTGTTCAATATCGGTGTTGCGGGATTCATGGCGATCGGTGTCTACGTCATGGGCATGCTGGCCGGCGATCCGGCTGGGAGTCCACCAGGACTCGGGCTTCCACTGCCGATCGGGATTCTCGGTGGGATGGTGGCGGCCGCACTGATCGGCCTGCTAACCGCACTCCCTGCACTCCGACTCCGGGCGGATTATCTCGCAATCGTCACACTCGGGCTTTCAGAGATCATCCGACTCACGTTCAACTCCGGAGTGTTCAATGCATGGCTCATAGAGACACTCGGTGTCGGAACCGGCGCGGGAAGTGGCATGGGACTTCCAACGCTCTCAACGAGAGGGCTGTTTTATTTCGATGGAAACGCGGGTAGTCTAACGCCGCTCGCAGAGGCGGTGTTTGCGATTACTGGGCCGCTTGGCATTCGTCAGACGGTCGTGATTGCGTGGTCATACGTGTTCGTCCTCATCGGCTTTGTTATCGTCTTCTACTGGCTCATGGTCCGTATCGGTAACTCGCCGTTTGGCCGCGTGCTAAAATCGATACGGGAAGACGAACTCGTCGCAAGTTCGCTCGGAAAACACACCGAATTATTCAAAATCAAGGTCTTCATGCTCGGCTGTGCGCTGATGGGGCTTGCGGGTATCCTCTGGCAGGGAAGCCAGGGCTTCGTCAGCCCGAACTCGTTTATGCCAATTGTGACGTTCTATGTGTTTGTGGCGCTTATTATCGGCGGATCGGGGTCGAATACCGGCAGCGTTGTCGGGGCAATCGTCTTTGTCGGCCTGCTATTTGAGGGGCCACGGCGCGCCGGCAACACCGTCTCGAATATGTTTGCTTTCGGCCCGACACCAAACACCTTCTGGGACGCAATTACACCACTGGCAGGCGCTGAAGTCGCACCCCTTTTGGCGTATGCACTTTCGAACATCTCCGCACTGCAGTTTGTCCTGCTTGGTGTCGTCTTGATTGTCCTCATGCAGACGCGACCGGATGGGCTGTTGGGACACCGAAACGAGACTGCTGCCGCCGTCGACCTCAGAAAACGGCCGGGAGACAACACAGGAGCCAAGACTGATGAGTGATCAACAGCGCGCAGACAGCCGGGACGAACAGTTGGAGGCCGAAGAGACCCAGAACACCGAACCCGAATCGCGTGATTCGGCCGTCGAAAAAGCAGCGGCAACGACGCCACCTGGAATTCCACTCCGAGTCGAAAACCTCCGGAAGACCTTCGGTGGAATCACCGCCGTCGATGACACGAGTTTCAGCGTCGAAGCCGGCTCAATCACGGGGCTGATCGGCCCGAACGGAGCCGGCAAGTCGACGACATTCAACTTGATCTCCGGAGCGTTGACACCGGATTCCGGAACCGTCTATTTTAATGGCGAAGACGTCACTGGACTCCGGCCGGATCAAATCGCCAACCGAGGGATGGTTCGGACGTTCCAAATCGCCCGTGAACTCCCGGAGATGACCGTCTTAGAAAATCTCATGCTCGCACCAAAACACCAGCTGGGTGAAACACTCTGGCGATCAGTCGTTCCCGGAGCCAGAGGTGACGTGATAGAACAAGAACGCGCACTACGTGAGCGCGTCTGGGAGACACTCGAGTTCTTTGAAATCGACCATATCGCCGAACAGGAGGCCGGCACGCTCTCGGGAGGCCAACAGAAGCTGCTTGAAATGGCCCGCGCTCTCATGACTGAGCCGGATGTTGTCTTGCTTGACGAGCCGATGGCTGGCGTCAATCCGAGCCTTGAGCGGAAAATTCTCGACCGAATTCATGATCTACAGGATGATGGGCTGACGTTCCTGTTGGTCGAACACGACATGGATGTCATTATGGATCACTGTGAGCACGTTGTCGTCATGCACCAAGGAAAATTACTCGCCGAAGGCAAGCCCGAAACGATTCGTTCGAACGAACAAGTTATTGAGGCATACCTCGGAGAGGATATCGAATGAGCAGTGATTCGTCGCCTGAGACGACAGCAGATACCGGCCTGGCCGAGCAGAGAGAGCCGGCAACACAGCCACCGCAAGCGCAGTCACCACTGCTCGAGGTTCGTTCACTTGATGCGGGCTACGGCGACCTACAGATTCTCACAGACGTCGATCTCGCTGTCGGTGAGGGTGAGTATATTACCATTGTCGGTCCCAATGGTGCGGGCAAATCAACCGTGATGAAGAGCGTGTTTGGCTTGACAACTTACATGGGTGGAGCGATCTCGTTCAATAACGAGGAAATTCAGGGACTCCCGCCGGAGGAAATTATCCACAAAGGAATTAGCTATGTCCCGCAGAATGACAACGTCTTCACTTCGCTTTCAGTTCGCGAAAACCTCGAAATGGGGGCTTACATCCTCGATGAATCTCCTGGCGAGCGGATCGAACAGCAGTTCGACCGGTTTCCGATTCTACGAGAACGTCAAAAACAGGCCGCCGGGACGATGTCCGGCGGCCAACGACAGATGGTTGCGATGGCTCGTGCCTTGATGCTTGATCCAGATCTCCTCTTGTTGGACGAGCCCAGTGCCGGATTGGCCCCCGATCTCGTCGACGACATGTTCGACCGGATCGACCGCATCAACGACGACGGCACGGCGATTTTGATGGTCGAACAGAACGCCAAAGAGGCGCTTCGACGCTGTGACAGAGGCTACGTCCTTGCACAGGGTGAAAACCGGTATACGGACGCTGGAAAAACGTTGCTTGCTGACGAAGACGTTCGACAACAGTTTTTGGGCGGTTAAACCCGATCTACGGGGGTTCAGTGGTTATTCGGCTTCGAACGTGATCGTATCGACGACCGTAATTTCGCCGCCGCTAAATTCGACAATATCGTAGGCAGACGAGGTGATGTCGCCGTTGTCGTCAAACTCAACGGTACTTGAGGCACCCTGATATTCAATCTCTTCACCATCGGCAACGAGTGCAACTGCCTCCTCGAGATTCGATGGACCGACGACCTCGCCACCCGGATTAGCAATTGTTCGGATTTCATCACGGATCGCGGTTCCCGAGTCGTCTTCGGCTGCAACGTATGCGAGAATTGCCACAGCGGCCGCATCGTATGCCTGTCCGTTGAAGACGGTCGGAGACGAGCCGAACTCGTCTTCATACAGATCCGCAAAGAAGTCAGCTCCGGGACCATCTGCACTTGGCTGTGTCCCAATGACGTTTTCCATGTCGTTGTTGACTTCACCGGGGAGGTCAGGGTCAATGAGGCCGTCGGGAACGAGGATATCGACATCATCGTCGTCGTAGGAGTCATAGAAATCTCTGAATAGCTGGATTCCACTTTCCGGGAAGCCGACGATCATAAGCACATCTGGATCGTCATCGAGTGCCGAATCGATTTCCGAGGAGTATGATGGCTGCTCTGACTCGAATGACACTTCTGCGAGAATGTCTCCTCCACCGTTTTCGAAGGCGGTAACAAACTCACTTGCCAGCGCTTGGCCGTAATCATCGTTCAAAAAGAGCGTGCTTGCGCTGGAAGCTCCCAGTCGATCGATCGCGACATCAGCCATGACCTGTCCCTGCAGTGCATCGCTCGGACACGTTCGGAAGATGTAGCCGTCGTCATCAAGATCGGTCACAGACGGTGCCGTACTTGATGGAGAAATACCGACAACTTGGTTCGGAATGAATACCTCCTCTGCGACCTGAATATTAACGTTTGAAGCCGCCGGTCCGACGAATGCCGAGATTCCCGCATCGACCATCGAGTTTGCTTCGCTGATCCCTGTCTGTGGGTCGGTATCGGTGTTCCCCGTCTGTGCCTGAAACACGAGTTCGGTTTCGCCATCGAGTTGCCGGGCTGGGAGAATTGCACCGTCACGGATCGTCTGTCCGAGGCTCCCAAGATCACCTGTTTCGGGCATGAGGACACCGTAGCTAAAGTCCGCGCCTTCGCCATCAACACAGCCAGCAAGGCCGACTATGCTAACTGCACCAGCTGCTTTGAGTACATCGCGTCGATTGAGTGATGATACCATAAAACAGTACATTAGCGTGACCAATATAAACCTGCCTTTGAAAGCGAACATCGGTATTACAACACGGGTAGAAATATAATAACAACAGAGAACAACTTCGTCTTTTCGTCACTTTGTCGATCCCGACATGTTCAACACTCACCGTCGTGGTATTCTCATCAGGTTCGCCAGTCAGCAGCGTTACCGTGTTCGGGTGAACTGATCGGCTCCCTCGTAAAACCAGAAGCCACCTGACCGCATTGCCCGGCCAACAGCCTGGTGCATCGCAATGAAATCACTAAACTCCGACTCTTCGACGTGTTCGAAGATATCTCGGAGCGACACGACGGTTTCGTGGTCGATTCGAATCGGGTCATCGCCGAATTCGTCGACGAACGCGTCACGATCAAGCGGGAAGTCGGTGTCTTCGTCGACTTTCTTTGCGATTACCGCATGGCCGTACTGGCGTCCGCCCTCGCTGCCCTGTTCGCCGTCAGGGTCGTGTGGCCAATCCATACTGGATAATTTCAACCAAGGGAGGTTAGTCTTACGCTCTCGGCGAACGGAGCAACTCGAACGGCAACGCCTTTGAGCCGACCACAACAATCAGTTGGTAGCGCAATGGACGACCGAACACGGGAGTACCTCAACGGGCGATTTGGTGATTATTACCGACAGACGACGGTCCCACTGCCGCCCGCCGCAAACGAACGCGAATGGGGCCACATCCCGTGGACACCGGGCACCGGAACCACGATGGTTCGACACCAGTCACAGCTTGACTTGGGCGATGTCGACGATTTCTTGGCTCGGACCGCACCGCGACACGCGTATTTTTCGGCCGCCCGCTATACCGACCCTGGTGCGAGTACGATGTCGCAAAAAGGCTGGCGTGGTGCAGATCTGGTATTCGACCTCGATGCAGACCATCTTCCCGGTATCGATCCAGCTGAAGCAACCTATGCGGAAATGCTTGCAGTATGTAAGGACGCGCTGTACCGCCTCTTGACATTCGTTGAGGACGACTTCGGCTTTGAAGATATCGAGATCGTTTTTTCTGGCGGCCGTGGGTATCACGTGCACGTCCGCGACCCAAGCGTACAGGAACTCGACAGCGACGCACGCCGTGAGATCGTCGATTACGTCCTCGGCGCAGACCTCGACACTGACGGGCTGATTCGCGTTGTTTCCGCGGCTGGGACGACCCAACGGCTGCTTCGCACGGAAGGCGGCTGGGGCCGTCGTGTCCACCGTGAACTGCTCACCGTAGCCGAGGAGCTACAGGCGATGGACGAAGCTGACGCGCTTGAGCGACTAACCCAGTTCGACGGCATCGGTGACGGCCGTGCGGCGACGATTCTCGGTGCGTTCGAGCGGAATCCTGACGCGATTGCTGAGGGAAATATGGAGGCGGGTGGCCCTGGGATCCGGCTGCTGGCCAATACAATTGCAGCCCGTGTCGCCGAGGCACAGGCGGCCCCGATTGACGAACCGGTGACGACCGATACCCACCGGCTTATCCGGCTGCCGAAGACACTCCATGGCGGCAGTGGGCTTGTCGTGACGCCAATCGACCGTGACGAGCTCGATGATTTCGAGCCTCTTCGTGATGCGATCCCCAACCGATTTACCGGGAGCGATATTACGATCAACGTAGCCGAAACCCAGCGAGTGCGACTCGGGGGCGATACGATTAAGTTGACACCCGGTGTCCACACAGTACCGGAATACGTCGGCGTCTTTTGTATGGCGCGCGGCGACGCACAGAAAGGTCCAGAATGAATCTCGACGAACTTCGCTCGGTCCAATCAAAGGAACGCCGCAAAGACAGCCTCCAGCAGCTGCGCGATTCGTTCTACGAAGACGTCGCCGCCTATATTACCGATCTACAGGCGACACGAGACCGACGGGCCGAACAGGTCGACAATCCCTTTTCGGATACCGAAGTCCGTCGGCTTTCGGACGAGCTCGAAACTGCAGAGGAAGTCGCCGAAGCCGTCTACGAGCGACGAGTCGGTAAAGTCGTCAAGCTCGCCAGTTTCGCGGCTGCCGATATGTCGGTCGGCAAAGAGGGGATGACACACGAAGAACAGGCGCTTTTTGATGATCTCGTCGAGCGAATCAAAGCGAACAAACAGACCGTTCTCGATGTCTTAGCTGGTGGTACCACCGATGAGTCGACAGCGACACAGCCGGCAGCTCCGGCGGAGACAGCCAGCACTGCGGTTGCAGAGGAGACGGCACACGATCACGAAGCTGTCGAACCCACCATCGCAGCACCTTCCGACGAGACAGACAGTGTGCTCGCAAGTGCGATGGGCGGTGACACATCGGCAGACATCGATTCGGACAACCCAACCCGGCGTGGAGACGAACCAGACCAGCCAGCGGAGCCTGCTACTGAAGCCACGGCATCGATCCCAACAACCGATGGCGGTAGTACGGCGAACCCAGCAAATCACACGCCTGTCGAGCCCGCCTCGGGGCCGACCGACAGCACTGCCGGGAACAGCGTGGGTAAAACCAGCGCTGCTGAACCCGACGCTGTAGATTCTGACACTGCGGAGCCAAATACCGCAGAGACGAACGCGACCCCAACAGATGATAAACGGACAACCGTGAGAATAACCAAAGACATTGGTGACATTTTCGGCGTCGATGAACGGGAGTATACGCTCCGGTGTGAGGATGTCGTTACCCTTCCGTCAGCAAACGCGAAACCACTCATAGCACAGAACGCTGCACGACGACTCGAGTAATCAACACTCGAACCGGCGAACGAACAGCGCTTTGTGGCTGACATGCGATGATTTTGTATGCTCACTGTCGGAGAATCCGCCCCAGCATTTCGTCTCGAAAATCAAGACGGCGAGACGGTCTCGCTCGCAGATGCGCGTGGCTCGTACGCAGTCGTCTATTTTTATCCCCGTGCGGATACGCCGGGCTGTACAACCGAAGCCTGTGGCTTTCGAGACCGCAGCGACGAATTTGCCCAGCTTGGCGTGACCGTCTACGGAATCAGTGACGACCCAGTGTCCGATCTCGCGTCGTTTGCCGATAAACACGACCTGCCGTTTGACCTCCTTGCTGATACTGACGGCAGCGTTGGGCGAAAATACGACTCGTACGGAGAAAAGAACATGTTTGGTCGGACCTTCGATGGAACCTTCAGAAACACCTATATCGTCGATCCGGATGGTGAGATTGCCGCGAGCTTCGAAGGTGTTTCACCTGATGGTCATGCTGAGACAATTCTCTCAGCACTCGATGAACGTGGTGAAAAATAGCATTCACTGCATGCTGTTCGACACACCACGTTTCCGGTGAAAAATCGTTGACAGGGATACCGATATGTCGCGCCGGTTGGAGCGCAATCGAAGTGCTCAGTAGCCGCGTGAGATGAGGTACTCTGCGATGTCTTCGAGCAGTCGGCGAGCCTCGTTGTCCGGCAGCACGTCGAGCTGCTTTTTGCTCCGTTCGGTCAGGTCGTTAGCCATCTCGCGGGCATACTCGATACTACCGGCTTCATGAAGCGTTTCGACCGCCGCGTCGATTTCAGCCTCGGTAACGTCTTCGACACGGTCGGTATCAACCAGGTTGTCAACATCAACGCCCGCTTTTCGAGCGTGAAGCGTGATCAACGTCTCTTTGTTTTCGACGAGATCCGAACCACGTTGTTTACCGAGTTTGTTGCTTGGAACCGTTAAATCGAGGACATCGTCTTGAATCTGAAACGCCTGTCCCGAATCGATTCCATACTGGTACATCGCATCGATGACCTCGTCGTCGGCACCCAAGAGGACTGCCGGGACGGCCGCAGCAGCGCCATACAGCACGGCCGTTTTGAGTTCGACCATCTCGAGATACTCGTCCGAAAGCAGGTCATCGCGTGATTCAAAGGCGACATCGAGCGCTTGGCCCTCACAGATCTTCGTACAGGTCGACGACAACAGCCGCATAACCGAAAGGGCGTTTTCGGGGTCCCCACCGGTTTCAGCCATGATTTCGAAGGCCTTCGAGTAGAGCGTATCGCCCGCCAGAATTGCCGTTTCGGTATCGTACTCGTTGTGGACGGCCGGAACCCCACGGCGGAGGTCATCGTCGTCCATGATGTCGTCGTGAATCAGCGTAAACGACTGAATAATCTCGATGGCAACGGCCGCTCGCATGAGGTCGACAGTCTCACCGTCAAGCGTTGGGAACGCCCGGTAGTTCGTACTCATCGGCTCGACATCGGTCAGCGCTTCACCGGCCAGCATCGTAACTGTCGGCCGGAGCCGCTTGCCACCAGCCTGTAGCAGATATCGGGAGGCCTCATAAAGCCGTTCGGGCTTTTGGAGCGGCAGTTCTTCATCAATTGCATCGTTGACCAGCGCGCGTCGCTCGTCGATTGCCGAGAGGACGCGTTTTTCGGTCGCGTTTTTACTCATTACTCCACCAGTTGAATCAGGTTCCCATTGCGTGTGACGTGAACATCACGTCCCAGCTGGTAGCCCTGAGTTTCGCAGAGATCAATATACGGTGCAAACCCTTTCAGATTCTGGTGGGCCGGGATGATGTGCTGTGGCTGAAGCGCATCGAGCATTTCGAAGTGCCCCTCCTCGCGAAGGTGTCCTGAAACGTGGATGTCGTCGTAAATCCGTGCACCCTGCATTCGCAGCAGTCGTTCGGACTGATACCGCTGGCCTTCGTTGGTCGGCTCGGGAATCACTCGCGCCGAAAAAACGACTTTGTCGCCCGCATCAAGCTGATATGGGGTCTCACCGCGGCCCATCCGTGTCAACATCGCCCGAGGCTCTCCTTGGTGGCCGGTGACGATGGGAAGGAAGTTTTCTTTCCCCTCTTTCATAATTCGCTTGAATGTCCGGTCGACCGATTTTCGGTGCCCATACATCCCGAGATCTTCGGGGAATTCGACGAAGTCGAGCCGTTCGGCCGTTCCCGAATATTTCTCCATTGAGCGGCCCAGCAGAACGGGCTTGCGGCCCATGTCCTCGGCAAACTCGACGAGCGATTTGACGCGGGCGATGTGGCTCGAAAAGGTCGTCGCCACAATGCCACCATCGTAGTCTTCGATCGACTGCATCACGTCCTTGAGATGCTGTCGAGCGACGGACTCTGATGGGGTCCGTCCCTTGCGACCGGCGTTGGTACAATCTTCGATATAACAGAGCACGCCGTCGCCCTCGCGGCCGATTTCGCGGAACCGATCCATATCGATTGGCTCACCGATAACCGGGCTGTGATCCATCCGTTTGTCGAGTCCGTAGACGATTGCGCCTTCTGGTGTGTGCAACACCGGGTTGATCGCGTCGATAATCGAGTGGGTGACGTTGACGAATTCGAGTTCGACAGAGCCACTATTCCCAATCGACATCGTCTCGCCGGCCGCCATCTTCACGAGGTCGTTTTCGACGTTGAATTTCGATTCGCCCTGAATCTGCTGTTTGACCAGTTCGATGGTGAACGGGGTTGCGACAATCGGTGCGTTGTACCGGTGAGCCAGTTTCGAGATTGCCCCAATGTGATCGAGATGACCGTGTGTTGGAACAATCGCTTTGACATCACCTTCGAGATCGCTCATGACCCGGTCGTCAGGGATCGCTCCCATGTCGATCAGGTCGAGACTGTGCATCTGTTCAGTCCGGACATCGTCGTGGATCAGTACCTGCGAGAGGTTGAGACCCATATCGAAGACAACGACGTCATCGCCTGCACGGACTGCGGTCATCTGTCGACCGACTTCCTCATAACCGCCGATAGTTGCAATTTCGATTTCCATAATTTCACATCCTACACAGTCGCCGCCATCTGTCGCGACTGTGAGTTGAGCACCGCGCGTCGGGGCCATACCCCCGCTTTCGCGTTGGTGGTCGTATGGTCCCGCTCTGTGTCGGCACCGAGTGCAGTGGAACATCCGAATGCCACACCAGCCGCACAGTTTCCCGCGGGTTCGTTGGTACTTCGCCGTTGTACGTGTGGTGTTAAAAACTACGTGGGTTACCGTGTTCACCCGACCGACAAGATCCGTGACAGCGGCGGTAGTGCCGCTGTGAGTGGTGGTATTACGCTTCGTCGACAGCTTCGAGTGACGTTTCGGGAACGCCTGTTTCCTGACCCTCGTCAAAGCTGATCGTGTACGTTGCATCGCCAAACATATTTTCGATGACTTGCGTGATCGTTCCAGTCTCTCCATCAAACTCGCTGTGTTTGTCGTGGAGTACGGCAGTGTCGTCTTTTGTGAAACTCATACCGTTACCTTCTGCTAGCACAAATAAAAGCGCGTGGATTCCCGTTGTTTCAGCAAGCAAAACGGCGGGCGCAAGCGTCGTCAGTCGGCGTTCGAAACCGCTCGGTGATAGGGTTGTCGCGAAATCGACTCACGGAGTTCGCTCAGTGAGTCTTTGCTCTCACCGGACATCGCCCCCATGACCGCAAACACCTCTTTTCGAGAGATTTTGACACCCCGCTCGGTGAGGGCGTCTTCAGGCCGGGAGGTTAGCTCACGAAGCGTTCCGACCGCAAGCAAGAACGGGACGCCCCACGCGGCGAGAGTGTTGCCGTGTCGCAACGGCATTGCCTTCAGATAGCCCTCTGCATCGTCGAGAAACGAGTGCGCATGGCGGACGGTTCGGCTCACGACCTCTGCGGCTCCATCGCGGTTGGCGGGGTCGACAACGGCTTCCTGATCGATTCCCTCATCGGCGAGCCAGTCGGCCGGCAGATAGACGTTGTTTTCTTCGGTGTAATCGTCGTAGACGTCTTTCGAGATATTGACCAACTGCAGCAGCAAGCCGAAATCGACTGCCGTATCGTACATCTGTTGGCGGCGCTCAGCGGCCAGTTCACCGCGGGTGAGAAGGTTCGTAATGAGGGTTCCGACGGTTCCGGCCGCATAATAACAGTACTCTTCGAGTTCGTCACGGCTGTCGATCCGGAGCCCACCGGTGTCAGCATAGCGGTCGACGAACATTGCCATGCCATCGACCAGTTCTCGCACCGGCGGCACGATTGCACGGCGGACATCCGGCGGAAGCTCTTGAAATGTCGAAATTACTCTGGGGGCTTCGGCAACAACGACCCAATCAGCAGAGCGCTCTGCAGCCGGTGGGAGCCACTGGTCGACAGCTGTCCGGAACGCATCGATATGTGTCTCGTCTTCGGGATCGATAGCTGCATCGTAGGTTCGGAGCAGGTCGGCCTGCGGCTCTGGAGGGATATGGCCAGCATCCTCGATCGTGTCGGCAACCCGACAGAGGAGATAGCCCAGACAGATGTGTGTCGCCATTGGCTCTTCCAACACGTCAATAGTCAGCGCAAACGTTCGAGAGACCCCCTGTACTGCCTCATGGCACCATTCGAGGTCGGACTCATGGTCCAAACCGGGGGGTCGAGATGTAGGTCCCGTCATTCAAGTATATTGCTCTTAGGAGTCAGGGATAAAAAGTCTCTTGGGCTGGAGTGAAACCTCCCGTGTACACTGCTGACGCTGGGCTCTCACCAAAGAACCGATACCAACCCGGTGACCGTGTAGATTGTTATCGAGTTTCGTTGAGCCACTCCAGGGCCGGTGTGAGCTCGGTTTGTGGTGGCGAGCAGGTAAAGGACTCACACGCATACACGGTCGGCTCACCGGTGTCGCTATCACGCTCTGCCCAGACCGGCGGGGCCGAATCCAACCCGAGTTCGTCAAGCCACGACTGGAGGCCATCGTTGGTTGGCGGACGATGGGCAAGAACGACGCCGGGGAGATACCGCTCTTTCAGGGTTGCTCGCCAGTCAGCTGGAAGTTCGTCGGCCGCAATCGTCAGCTCTGGGCCGCCGTTGGCATACCGGTCTGCCGCAAGCGTCAGCGAAACGTGTTGCAACGGGCTGCCCGCAATTCGGTTAGCATGTGTCTCAAGAATCCGGCCGGCGATTTCCATGTAATCCGTTTCAGGGACAAAGCCATCAAGTGTGACAAGCAGGTCGGTTGCGACCCCAAGGCTCGATGGAGTTGAACTGTCGGTGACTTCCTGTGGCCGTGTCACCAGTTCCTCTCCGTCAGCGGGTGTAAAGTAGATCGTCCCATCGTCTTCATCCCAGAACAGCTCGACGATTGTTTCGGCTAAGTCGAGTGCGATACCGAGCGGTTCGACCTCGCCGGTTGCCTGGTACAGATCAAATGCGCCGCGCGCGAGAAACGCATAATCTTCCAGATAGCCCTCACCCTTCACGTCGCCATCGATAAATCGCCGGCTGAGTCGGCCGGTTTCAGCATCGTAGAGCTGGTCGGTGACGAACGCCAGCGCGTCGGCTGCCTGCTCGCTGTAGGCTGGGTCAAGCACCCGTGCGGCCGTTGCATAGGCTGAGATCATAATGCCGTTCCAGCCAGCGAGCACTTTCTCATCGCGTGGCGGCCGTGTTCGCTCTTGGCGAACCGAAACGAGCGTCTCGGTGGCCGTTTCGAGGTGGGATTCAACCGCAGCTTCATCGAGGCCATGATCGGCCGCGAGTTCTGAAATCGTTGCGGCAATCGTCAAGACGGTCGTGCCGTGTTCGAAGTTCCCCGATTCGGTGACACCGAATCGCTCACAAAAGAGCGTGGCCGCTGGCTCCTCGAGGTGTTCGTGAACCTGTGCGGGCGTCCAGACGTAGAACGTTCCCTCCTCGTCGCCGCTGCGGGCATCGAGAGTGCTGAAAAAGCCGCCGTCCGGATGCGTCAGTTCACGGTCGACAAAATCGAGCGTCGCTTCGACAACGTCGACGTACCGTTGGGTATCGGTCAGCTGATGCGCCGCAAGATACAGTGGGACGAGCCCGGCGTTGTCGTAGAGCATCTTTTCGAAGTGCGGGACAGTCCACTGTCGGTCGACGCAGTACCGGTGAAAGCCTCCGCCGAGTTGGTCGTACATGCCGCCGTTGGCCATTGCAGTCAGTGTTTTTGTCGCCCCATTCAGGGCCTCGCTGCTACCGCTCCGGGCAGCCGCCCGCAAAAGCAGGTCGACCCGGCCAGTCTGCGGGAATTTCGGCCCATCCGAGCCAAAGCCACCGTACTCTTCGTCGATCGATCGCAACGCGGTTCGAACCGCGCTATCGAGGTCGTCCTCTCCGGGCAGTCCGCCGGTCTCATCGGCAGTGGGCGTCGATTCGAGCCGGCTTTTCGCTCCATCAGTCCACTGTTCAGCACGGGTTTTCATTTCCTCGCGCTGGTCGGGATCGTTCCACGAGTTGGCAATGTTGGCGAGCAACTCAAGAAAGCCAGGCATCTGACCACGTGGCTCTTTCGGGAAATAGGTACCAACGTAGAAGGGTTTGCCCTCGGGCGTGAGCCATGCCGACAGCGGCCAGCCGCCCCGGCCGGTTACGAGCTGACAGACGGTCATATAGATGCTGTCGATATCGGGGCGTTCCTCGCGGTCGACTTTGATCGGCACAAACTGCTCGTTGAGTCGGTCGGCGACCGTCTCGTCCTCGAAGCTCTCTTCTTCCATGACGTGACACCAGTGACACGCCGAGTAGCCGATCGAAAGGAAAATCGGTTTATTTTGCTCTTGGGCCGCTGCAAGTGCCGTTTCATCCCACGGCTGCCAGTTGACGGGGTTTTCCTCGTGCTGTTTGAGGTACGGACTCGCCTCGTCGGCCAGCCGGTTGCGCGAAAGCGGATCTGTCATTACTGTACGTGGATGCGGCAGACGCAAAAAAGAACGGTGTCCGACTACGATGGAGGTAAGGGCTCTTGATTACTCGACCGGCTCTTCGACCGGTTCTCCTTCGGGCTGTTGTTCTTGTGCCTGCTGGATTTGCTCGAACAGTGAGCCACTGCCGATGAATTGGATGACATCCGTTTCGATCGCATCGAGAATGTCGGTTGCTGGGCCCGCAACCAACAGCAGGGCCTGTTGGTCATCGAATCGGTCTTCTATCGTGAGATCGAATGCGTCGAATTCGTCGATAACCGTGCTGAATGCCTCGTCGGTTAGCTGCTCTTGGAGGTCATTGAACTCCGCTTGAGCTTCTTCTTGGGTGAGTTCTCCCTCATCGATCTGCTGGAGTAGCTCCCGTTCGGCCTGTTCGAGCTGTGCTTGATCGAGTTGTACCGCCATCGTGACGCGGCGTTCATCGTCTTCGAGGTCTCCCCTGTCGCCCTCGAAATCGGCATCGTTGCCATCGAGACAGCCCGCTAGTGTGAGTCCCGCACCGACACCGGACAATTCGAGTACGCGTCGTCGGTTTACCGTGAGCTGCGCAGTCATTGAACTAGCTGGGATTTACGAGACAACTGATAAAAGCGGCGTGGTTGACGCCTCTGCTTCGTGTGTCCTGTCAGTGCTAAAAGAGGGTTGCTACCGGCCGGTAGTGAGTTGCTTACGAGTGACGAGATGATCGTAGTATCCGCGTTACAATAGATCGAAAAACCGGACAGTCGGCTGTGACCGCACATACCACCGGGTCCACGTCCCGAACCCACCGTTTGAAACGTATTGTCGCACTCACCCTGACTGCAGTACTAATTGGGGCGCTTTTGACGCCCATCGCGGCCAGTGCAGGTGAGGCACCGAATGAGGATGGCTTCGTCGAACTCGACAGCGAGGTGTCGGTCTGGACGAGCGCGTCGATTGCGATGGAGCTCAAAGATCCGGCGGCGTCCAACGACACCGAAAGCCCGCTTTTGACCGACACGATCGAACGGTCGGTTGATGGCTCGTATTCGGATGGAACTGCCGTTGCCGGCCAGACGAATAACGGCGTCGCCAGCGTCGTTTCGGGCGACTCGATGGTCCGGTTCGACTTCGGCTCACAGCCGGGCGCTGAGACCGAGCAGTTCGCCGACACCGAGGTTTCGCTTGTCGTCGCCGAACTCGACGATGGTGCGGATCCATCGGTCTCCGCACCTGCTGAACTCGCAACGAAAGATGCAGCCGAACTACTCGTTGCCGACGACAGGAATGACCGTGCGACCTTCGAGACGCAATTTACCGCCGATGACAGCGATGACATGCGCGTGATCGACGATGACGGCCATACCGGCTACTATTACGATCTTGATGACGCCGACCACGGCTCGGGCGTCTACGGCTTCTATGCCGTTGAGACCGTCAGTGGCGACGGCTTCTCTGCGGACGATGGCGAGCTAGCTGTCGATGGTGAGGTCCGAATTCTCGGAGTCGACACGGTTGCCGTCCACGATGCTGAATCGACAGTCGAAACAAATAGTGAGTACGAAGCCGGCGATACCCTCGAGTTCGACGTATCCGCCGAGGGCGACTCGGTTGACCACACGATTGCCGTATTCGATGAGGCCGCTGTCGCAAACGAGCAGCTAACACTCGAAAGCGGTGACACCGACATTGATGCTGGTCTCGAACCAGCCGATCTCACGGTGAGCACCTCCGCTGATGCCCACGGGGTCGCCAACGTCGACGGTGCGACCGCCTTTGGATCGTCAGTCGCAGACAGTCCCGCATACCAGTCGAGTGAAGTCGGGATGCTCTTTGGATACGTATCAACGACCGCGGCCGATGACAACGACGGCCCGGCAGCCTCTATCGCCTCGGCTGCTGATACGGGTGGCAACGGAACCCTGAGCGTTGAGACGCTCGATGACTGGGACGCTGGTGAGTACACCTACGTCCACGTCGCAACCGCTGAGGACGGAACGACCACGACGACGAGCGGCTCGGTGACGCTTTCGGCCTCGACAGATGCGGGTGAAACTGAGCCAGAATCAACGGAATCCGAATCCGACGCTGATGGGTCCGGTCTCGGGATCATCCTTGCACTCGGCGCACTGATTGCGCTACTGATCGGCGTCGCCTACATCGCCCGTCAGCAGTAACAGCGCGCGACGACTCGTTCCCGTCTGTTTTGCTACCGGTTGGATACGAACCACTACAAACAGCAACGACAATACATCGGTATGAGTGATGACGCCGGGAATGAACAGTCGACCCCAACCGACACCGACAGCGCGGTCGACGCACTCGCCGAACACCTCACTGCAACCGGCGAACGACCGGTTCCACCTGCGACAAACCGGTGGCTCGGCGAGGCTGAGGCGGTTGCCCGCGATGCAGCTACGGAGGGTCTCGACGAACAGACACGTCGAAAGCGCGTCCGGCAGGTGGCAAAGCTGCTTGAATCGGCCGGGGAGACGGGCGACGAACAAGCAGCGTCACACATCGAAGCCGCCCGCGCCTGCTGTCGAGTTGTGCTTCGCGACTGAGCGACCGACTAGCACGCCAGTACTTTCGTTTACAAAGCGAATACAGAGAAGACCATCGAATCGAAAGCCACGGCGGAAGCGGTAGTACCAGGGAGTCCGAAGTGGGTCGTATGCGCGGAATTGATGACATCGACCGGACGATCATCGGACTGCTTCTCGAAAACGCCCGTCGGCCCTATAGCGATATCGCCGGGCATGTCGAGCTATCGGCACCCGCCGTTGCCGACCGGATTGAACGACTCCAGGAGCTTGGGGTGATCCGACAGTTCACCGTGGATCTCGACCACGCAAAACTCCAAGACGGGCTCGATGTGCTCGTTGACCTCAGTGTCGAACCGGGCGCAACGGGCGAGATTGCCGACGTAATCGGTGACCTCGATAGTGTCACACACCGGTATGTGACGGCTGACGCACACATCGTCGTCCACGCAACACTCGATTCGGCTGGCATCGACGGGCTGCTTTCGACGGTCGACACCGACCGCATCCGCGACATCACCGTCCGTCTGCTCTCGTCGACAACGTGGACACCACAGATTGGCGAGGCTGAGCTCGCAGTCGACTGCGACGAGTGCGGCAATGCCGTCACGAGCGAGGGCGAGACCGCCGTAATCGGTGGTGCTCAGTACCACTTCTGTTGTGGCTCCTGTCTGGGTCGGTTCGAGGATCGCTTCGACCGGCTCCGCGATGGTATGTAGCCTTTTGATTATGCGGTAATGGATCGATTCCACTTTCGATTCCAAATCACAATCCGCATGAAATAGGGACCCGTATTTATTACTATGTACACAACCCGTCTGGAGATTCAGGGGCTCTCCTGTGCGACCTGTGTCGGAACGGTCGAAGAGGCCGTCAGCGCGCTTGCGGGAGTCAAGTCGGTGAGTGCCAACTTCGCCGCCGACGAGGGCTCGGTGACGTACGATCCAGAGACGGTTTCGCTTCGAGAGATATACCAGGCAATCGAAGATGTGGGCTACGAGCCGGTTCGGGCCTCGGCGACATTTGAAGTCGGTGGCATGTCCTGTGCGACCTGTTCGGGGGCCGTCGAATCGAACGCCGAGTCGGTTCCGGGGGTCCTCGAAGCGACAGCCAATTTTGCGGCCGACGAAGCCACAATCGAGTACAACCCAGTCGATACCGATCTCAAAGCGGTCTATGAGGCGATTTTAGCGGCCGGATACGATCCGATCAGACCCGAATCCGAGAGTGGGCCCGACGGCACTGACGAGCAGTCAGGGTCGGCCGAACGCCAGTCAGTCGCCCAACGAGAGATGAAAAAGCAGTGGCGGCTCGTCGTCTTCGGTGGGATACTGACGATTCCGTTCGTCTTCGTGATGGCCGATATGTTCGGTGCCGACGTTCTTCCCGCGACGATTGGTGGGATTGGACTCGGCTGGATTGAGTTCGCCCTTGCGACGGCGTTGATGGCGACACTCGGCAAGGAGTTCATCAGGGGTGCCTACCGAGCGGCGGTCACCAACCACCAGGCAAACATGGATACCCTCGTTGCGATGGGAACCAGCGTCGGCTACCTCTACAGCACAGTCGTTCTCCTTGGCGTGCTCTCGGTCGAAAGCGGCCTCTACTTCGAGGCAGTCGCCTTCATTCTCTGGTTCATCACGCTTGGCAACTGGCTCGAAGCCCGCTCGAAGGCCCAGGCGAGTGATGCACTGCGCTCGCTGCTCGAACTCGAAGCCGAGGAGGCGACCGTCATCCGCGAAGATGGCGACGGCACCAAATTCGAGGAAACAATCCCCTTGTCGGCCGTCAAGGTCGGCGAATTGATGAAAATTCGCCCGGGCGAGCGCATCCCGACCGATGGCGTCGTCGTCGACGGTGAGAGTGCTGTCGACGAATCGATGGTGACCGGCGAGAGCGTTCCTGTCGAAAAGAGGAGCGGTGATACGGTCATCGGCTCGACGATCAACGAACACGGTGTGCTCCGCGTTGAGGCGACCCGTGTCGGCGACGAGACGGCAATTCAGCAGATTGTCGAGCGAGTCAAGCAGGCCCAAGCCCGACAGCCGGATATCCAGCGGCTCGTCGACCGAGTGAGCGCCTACTTTGTCCCGGCAGTTATCCTCAATGCAGTGTTGTGGGCGACCCTCTGGTATCTGTTTCCGACACAGCTATTCGGCGTCGCCGACGCAGTCCCGCTGCTGTCGCCGGTTGGTGGCGGACCCGTTCTCGGCGGGATTCCACTCCTCGAATTCTCGATGGTCGTTCTCGCCAGCGCGCTGCTTATCGCCTGCCCCTGTGCACTTGGGCTGGCAACGCCCGCCGCAACGATGGTCGGCTCGACGATTTCGGCGACAAACGGCGTGCTGTTCAGCGGTGCAGACATCCTAGAGAAATCTCGCGGCGTCGACATCGTCGTCTTCGATAAAACAGGAACGCTGACTCTCGGCGAGATGGAACTGACTGATGTCGTCGTCCTCGATTCGGTCGCAACCGATGGCGGCTTTGCTGGGTCGGCTACCGAATCACCTGTTGACGAAGCCGTCGAATTTGACGGACGTGACGAGCTCGATGAATCACTCGTCCTTGCGGCGGCCGCCAGCGCCGAATCCGGGTCGGAACACCCCTTGGCACAAGCGATTGTTGCCGGCGCGCGGGGCCGAGATATCGCACTCGCCGAGCCGACGGCGTTCGAAAACGTCCCCGGTCACGGAATTCGAGCGACAACCCAGTACGGCGAGACCCTCGTTGGCAATCGGAAGCTCATGAACGACGCCGGCATCGATCCCACTCCAGCGGCCGAAGTCATGGAACGACTCGAACGTGACGGGAAAACCGCGGTACTCGTGGCCGTTGCTGGCCAGCTCGTCGGTGTTGTCGCAACTGCTGATACCGTTCGACAGAGCGCCCGCGAGGCGGTTGACGCACTCAATGACCGTGGTATACAGGTCGTGATGCTGACCGGTGACAACGAGCGAACCGCACATGCCGTCGCCAAATCGGTCGGTATTTCGCCCGAAAACGTTCGTGCAGAAGTCCTGCCCGATGACAAAGCCGACGTTGTCGACGACCTCCAAGCCGCCGGCAGCCGCGTGATGATGGTCGGCGACGGCGTCAATGACGCACCCGCACTGACAGCCGCCCACGTCGGCGTCGCCATCGGCTCGGGAACGGATGTTGCAATCGAGAGTGCCGATGTCACACTGATGCGTGATGACCCAAAAGACGTGCTCAAAATCATCAATCTCTCGGAGGCGACGATCTCGAAGATTCGTCAAAACCTGTTTTGGGCGTTCGCCTACAACGCGACGCTCATTCCGGTCGCCTCACTTGGGCTGTTGTATCCCTCGCTGGCGGGATTGGCGATGGCAGGCTCAAGCGTCAGTGTCATGACGAACAGTCTGCTGTTCCGCAGGTACGACCCACACGAGGCGTATCAACGAGGGCTCTTCCGGTTGTTCGGTCGGTAGTTGACGTGACTTCTGGGAGTTGTAACGACGCCGGTACACTGCTACGGTGTCACGCCGATGCACCGCTACACTCCTTGAAAAAACGGCCATGAAATCCGAATGGTTCGGCGTGTGGAAGCTGGACACGGGCGAGAACCGAGAGGGTCTCTGCATCGAACACCAAGAGGATCGTTCGTTCGGCTTCGACATCGAGTGCCGTTGCCAACACGACGCCGTCGTCCTCGGCGTTTCCATCCGGTCGCTGGACCGGAATCGGCTCCTCAAGATAGACAGACTGTTCGGACCACTCACGAGCAACACCTGTTTCACAGTCGACTTTTGCGAGGCCATTTGCAGCTTCACGGTCGGTTGCCTGTCCGTAGACATACCGGTGGCGTCGGCCCGTTCGTCCTCGGGGGACTCGCGGGAGTTCCATCCCGCCAGTATACAGTTGTGAACGGGCGACGGTATCGGTCGCCGGATCGATTCGGTACCGCATCAAGCGGCCCGGCGGAACGAGGGGAAACCCGTCGCCATCGCTATCGGTTTCGAGTTCGGCCAATGAGAGCGCCGAGACGATCTCGTCGTTCGGGAATTCAATTAAATCCAAGACAACCTCTCCAGCATCGAGAAAGGCGTTGACGTGATGGAAACAGAACGTCGCTTCGAACGTTGGCTCGGCGACGAGCTCACCGGTTGTCCGGTCGAAAACGAGCACTCGGGTCGACTGGGCTGGCCGCCAGTCGAGCATATCGATCGCCCCCTGGGAAAACGGGTTGAGTGCGCGCCAGACCGATAAGACAAGCGGCGATTCGATCAGGATGACGTGATCGTTCGTCACGCTACAGTCATGGATGTATGCGGGTCCGCGGGCCGAAATCGAAGCAATCGGTTCACGGTGACGGCTGTCGTGTTGGACGCGATAGATGTGATATTTTGGTCGAAGGCCGAATTCCGTCGTAAACCCGACGAGTTCGCCGCGATGTGGGTCGTCAACGAGATGTGCGGCAGTAATGTGTTCGGGAAGGTCGTCGGCAAATTCGAACTCACCGAGCGTTTCGAGCGTGTCTGGATCGAAGGCGATCCGCCGCGGGGCTTCGGTGAGTGCGACGTAGTCATCAGCAATGTTGGCGACGTGGACGTTTGTGTTGTCGGTTGGCTCTGGAAGGCCGAACGCGCGTATCGAATCAGCAAGCCGCCGCCAGCCACGGGTATCAGTTCCGAACTGCCCAGTGAGTCGTCCGGCAGTTGCATCTGCGTACGCCTCGGTGCGGAGAAATCGATTTGTGTACCGGACGGCTCCGCGTTCGAATCGGTATCGGCGAAGCATGGCCAATCCGTCAAACCAGTGGTTGACGCGACGCCCGCCGACCGAAAACAGTCCCGGGCCGTTACGGATGAGCGTCCCCGACAGCCACGACGGAATGGTACCGTCGACGGGTGGGCAGTAGTCGTGGTACTCCGACTCGACCGAGCGAAAGCCAGCGGACTCCGAATCTGTCACACCACTTTCTCGGTGTGGAACGGTAATCAATGCTCTGTGGGAACCCCTTATGTGAGCGGGATAGCGTCGCCCAGCGAGGTGATCCCAATCCAACAAAACAACAGCCCAAAGCCGAAGAGAACAGCTGCACTTGCAGTCCCAACAACGGGTGCGAACGCATCGATTCGCTTGCCGACCACGACGAGTGCAGCCGGATACACGGTTACCCACAACAAAATCCCTCCAAAGAACCCGAACAGCAACAACGGGCTTCCGGTTTGGATCGCCACTCCCTCAAACAGTGTCGCAATCGGCTGGGGTGTATACTGTGCTACCGCAAGCGTCCCTGGTCGGACAAGCCCGACGCCGGCAGTTAGCCAGAAGGTCAGCTGGTAAGGGTTCGAAAGCGAGAGGACGAACGCCTTTCGAAAGCCCGTTCCACCAGCCGGAATATCGCCGTCAAGGAATCCGCCAGCAGTGGTTGCGTCGCGTGCGGCATCGAATGCAAAGACGAGCATGAGAACCCCACCAGCGACGAACAAGAGATCCTGGACTGCCTCATAGCGCTGGAGGATAGTGGCTACGCCTGCCAGTGTAAGAACAAAAAAGAGCACGTCAGCGAGCATTGCCGCAACGCCAGTTCGAAAGCCGGCGACCCAGCCGCGGAGAACGCTTTCTTCGGCAATAAGGGCGTTAATCGGTCCGGGCGGTGCGGCAAGGGCTGCACCAAAGCTGATGCCAACGAGAGTCGTCACAAACGCGGTACTCACAGTTCGCAGTCAGCTAGCGAGCGGCAAAACAACATCGCTACCGAGCGACACCACACCGCAGAGGCCGCGAGGAATCACAGTTGAGAACGCCGAACAAAGATATATGTCGGCCGGCAGTTGTTTCAGAGGTATGGAGATTCTGAGCGGAAATCGCGTTGCTTGCAGCCGATGTGATGAAATTCTTGCGCTTGAAGACGCCGTCGGACTTAATAAAAGTAAATCGCTGTTCAAACCGCTATGTCACGACTGCCTTGGTGCGATCGGCGTGCCAAAAGGCTACGATCTTGAACGCGACATTACATATCTCGGTCGGTAACACTGCCACTCACGGGTATTTTTGTACTCATTTGCATACTCTGAGAGACGCTGTCCCTCGCTATTTGCAGACAGCGGGCATGTATGGGACTCTCGCGAGCGAAGCGAGTGGGAGTAAATCATGCTCATGAGCGAACAAAGTAAGCGAACGGGCATGATGGGATTCGAACCCACGATCGAGCAGTTAGGAACCGCTCGCCCTGTCCACTAGGCCACATGCCCAACAAAAGAATACAGCGACCGCACAACAGCCGGCCCAGAGACCAGTCTAGTTGTTCTTTTCGGCGGTTTCAGTAGCCGTCTCGACAGCCGCCTCGTCGTCTTCTTCCTCATCGAAGACCGACTCGGACTCCGGCTCGTCAGTCGATGTCGACCCCGCATCTGGGTCGTTCATCCCTTTGAGCTCGTCTTCGATCTCTTCGCGACCTTTTTTGAATTCACCCATTGCCTGACCCGTCGACCGTGCAAGCTTTGGAATCTTGTTCGCGCCGAACAGGAGGACGAGCACGAGCAGGATGATAATCATTTCTGGGCCAACCGGACCGAACAGTGGAATCGGACTAACCATGTCTATGCAAGGATAACCCAGTGGCAATTATAGGCTTTTTGCTCGAAGCGCCCGCTTTTGGGAGGCCATCAGGATACAAATACTCACGTTTGTGTTGATATCTGGATGGTACATATTGCGTACTGACGCACAACGCGGATGCTTACAGTTCAAACACGGAGCCCTGATACTCAGTCAAACCACAATCTTCAATCACCGAACAGCCAACACGTGGGTATGGTTACCATTGGTGTGGAGGCACCGGACTTTACTGCGCCGCTGGTCGGCGAAGAGACAGACCCGTTCACGCTCTCGGACGTACTCGGCTCGGGGCCGGTCGTGCTTGCGTTTTTCCCGGCTGCATTTTCGAGTACCTGTACGGTCGAACTCTGTACGTTCCGTGACGATCACAGTCGGTTCGACGAGCTCGGTGCAACCGTCTTCGGGATTAGCACCGACCTCCCGTATGCACTCTCACGGTTCCGCAGCGACCACGGAATCGACTATTCGTTCGTGAGCGACAACGACGGCTCGATTATCGATGCCTACGACGTGGTCGAAACATGGGACCATATTGCCCTCCGTGGAGTCGCACAACGGGCAGTATTCGTCGTCGACACAGGGGGCGTGATTACCTATGCGTGGCGGGCGAACAATCCAGGCGAGGAACCCGACTACGAGGCAGTCGCTGCTGCCGTTGAGGATGCCAGCTAGCGATCAATAGCTCACAACCACCGGTGAGCGAGGACTTTTGCCCGACGAGAGCAAAGCAACGCGGAATGACGAGTATGCCCGATGGGAGCCGAGCGTATGATCCCGATGCCACGCATGCATTTGCTGATGACCGACTCAACGAGCTGTTGCCGATTCTCACGTCCGACCCCGAGGTCGTCACCTATCTCGAAGCACAGAACGTCAATGCCGTAACGCGGATGCAGTACAGCGACCACGGCCCAAAGCACATCGAAATCGTTCGAAACCGAGCACTCAGATTGTACGAGCTGCTGAAGCGTGCCGATATCAAGTTCAATGGGGCAGTCCAACAGGGACTCGACGAATCGTTCGAACCAGTCATTATCGCACTGGCTGCGACGCTTCATGATATCGGCCACGTTGTCCACCGACACGACCATTCGTATTATTCGATTCCGCTGGCTGCTGATATTCTCGATCGGATTCTCGGCGAGCTCTATCCGATTGAAACCGTCGTTCGCCTCAAAGCCGAGGTGTTGCACGCGATTCTCTGTCACCACACCGAAGAAACGCCGCTTACGCGTGAGGCGGGCATCATCCGGATTGCTGATGGGCTTGATATGGAACGCGGACGGTCACGGATTCCGTACGAAAGCGGCGGCCGCGGCATCAACACGCTTTCGAGTCGTGCAATCGAAGACGTTCGACTCGAAGAAGGCGACACAACGCCGGTCTTAGTCGAAATCGAGATGGTCAACGCAGCCGGCGTCTATCAGGTTGACAATCTATTAAAAGCAAAGCTCAAAGATTCACTCCTCGAAGATCAAATACGAATTATTGCCGTCAACACGAAAGCCGAAGACATGCTCGTCGAACGGATCGAATTATAATACGGTCAGCAGTAGCTGAGGCCGACCCAATTCCTTTAGGCCGCAGTCTTATTCTTCGAGGGGTCTCAGGTGAGATACGGATACAACCCTCCAATGTCCACGTATTCGCCCCCACCTCCCTCCCCTGCGGCTGCGATCGCCACACTAGCAGATCCGGACAACGAGCGGCTCTGTGAGATACTCACCTCGCCGGATCCCCCGGTTTCCCAACACGACCTTGCAATCGAGTTGGCGGCACTAACTGCCGACCAATCACCTCGTGATGTGACCGACGAGCAGTACCAACACGGCAATCGAGCTTCATCACCATCGGCTCCCCAAGCTTGCGGACCACGGCATTATCGAATATAGCCGATCTTCACAACTGGTTTCGATAACGCCGGCCGGCCGGTCGTTGTTTGCCCTATCGAGCCTCGATGAGACTGACATCAGACTCCTCGCGGAGACCCCACAACAACTCCAGCAGGACGTCCTCACCGTACTCAGCGATAACATCGGAACGGTCTCTCTCGAGACAGTGGTCGAGCAGCTTTCTCGAGAGCGTGGGGATAAAGAACGCCCTGGACAGCTAGACACAGCCGTTTCAGCCGAGGCGTCTGCCTCGTTGCCACCACCAGCACACAGTGTGATGACAACACGGGCAGATATCCCAGCCATCGCCCGGATTGCAACGACACTCCACCATCATCACCTCCCAACACTCGCTACGGCGGGCCTGCTTGCATACGACCCTGACCAACGGCGTATTACGCTTCCCGAAGATGGCCGCCATCGGACGGCCGCAAAAGCAGTCATACAGCTTCGAACCTGTCTCAGCGAGTCATAGCCTTTCTTCCTCAACTCCCAGTGATCGGTGCCCTGTGGAAGAGGGACTGCTTAGCGCTGTTTTCAACGGCCAAACGGGACGAGTAGCGCTTCGTGAGAGCGAGCAGGTTTAAGTATCTTCCAGAATGATGATAGTCACGTTCTCAGTACCATGTCAGATTCTGGGTCATCGAACACAGTCGGCAAAGGGGGGTGGGCCCAAGCGGCAACCGACCCAGACAGTTCGGCCGAGCACGGCGACGGTGAGCGAGACCACAACAAAACGCGGTGGGAATCGATTCGTCATCGCCTCGCGCTTGCTGCCGATATTCTTCGTGGCTCAACGGTCGAAAGCCGTCCGTACCGCCCGGCCGAAGACGGAGCGCTCGCCACGTTCGAACTTCCCGAAGGCGAAGAAGAAATCGAACGCTACTGGGTCAATGCGCCATTTGCGTATGTTGTTATCACATATAGTGACACCGAAAGCGAGCACTACTATCACGTTGTTGAACCGGATCTAGATCGCTTTGAGTCATCGCTTCTCGAACGGGTTCGGACTGATATTCGTGACCCACTATTGTACCACCCTGAAAACGATCTGTCGGTCGAACGAACGCTCGTGTCCGAACTTACCCGGCTTATCGAGAGCTATGGTATTACCGTCGAGATGCGGACGTTCCATAGCCTATTTTATTACCTCTACCGCGACTTTCGCGGGTTTGGAAAAATCGATCCTCTCCTGCAGGACTCACACATCGAAGATATCTCCTGTGACGGCTATGCGCTCCCAATTTTCGTCTATCACGACAGCCACACAGACATTGAGACGAATATCACGTTTGCCGAGGACGAGCTCGATACGTTCGTCATTCGGCTGGCCCAACAGTCAGGCCAACACATCAGCGTTGGCGACCCGATGGTTGAGGCGACACTCACCGATGGCTCACGCGCTGAAATCGCCCTCGGCCGTGAGGTAACTCCACGTGGGTCGGCGTTTACCATTCGGCAGTATGCCGATGACCCACTGACACCGATCGACCTCATCAACTATGGCACGTTCAGTATCGAACAGATGGCCTACTTTTGGCTCTGTATCGAGCACAACAAGAGCCTGATTTTTGCCGGCGGGACCGCATCGGGAAAAACAACTTCGATGAACGCTGTCTCGATGTTTATTCCACCGCGGTCGAAAGTGCTCACAATTGAGGATACTCGTGAGCTATCGTTGTATCACGACAACTGGCTCTCGTCGGTGACGCGGGAGCGACGCAACGAGGGATCAAACATTGACATGTACGATCTGCTCCGGTCGGCGCTCCGTCACCGACCTGAATACATTCTCGTCGGCGAGGTTCGCGGAGCCGAGGCAGTCACCCTGTTTCAGGCGATGAACACCGGCCATACTACCTTTTCGACGATGCACGCAGACTCGATTGAGACGGTGATCAACCGGCTCGAAAACGAACCGATCAACGTCCCTCGAGCGATGGTTCAATCGTTGGATATGCTTTCGATCCAGACACAGGTTCGATTGGATGGGCAACGTGTCCGTCGGTCGAAAGTGATCGGCGAACTTCGCGGGATCGACCAACGAACCGGCGAGCTCGATTATGCCTCCGCATTCGAATGGAATCCAAACACCGATATTTTCGCCTCCAATGACAGTGATCTCATTGAGGAAATTCAGGCCGAACGTGGCTGGAGCCGCGGTGAACTCCTCGCAGAGCTTAAAAATCGCCGCCAGCTTCTCTCATTCCTCCGCGAACAGGACGTTACTGATTACCGCCGGTTTACCGCAGTCATCAACGAATACTACGCAGACGCTGACCGGGTTCTCGACCGGATCGGTTCGGAGGCTTCGGACCCAGCTTCGAATGGAACCGCACAGAGCCAATGATTTCGTTGCTCCCGATTATTCTTGCCGTCTCGCTCTGTGGGCTCTTAGCGTTGCCACTGCGTAGTGATCGTGCAGCAATCGTCGCCGACGGTGTCGCTGTCGCACTCGTTGGTGGGCTAACTGGAACGGACCGGAAACACGACAAACTCCGCCGGCTTGAGGCCGCACATGTCGGCCGATCATACGATATATTTGCAGCTCAGACCGTGCTGTACTCGATTTGCTTTGGAATAGTTGCTGGGCTGGTAAGTCTCGCGGTCGTCCCGCGGCTTCTCGTCGAACTCACCGCGTTGCAGCCACGACTCGAAGAGACAGCAGCACCCACAGTGCTCACCGAGATTTCGGTATCCGGGTTCTGGTCGACAGTCGCGATCACGCTCGGAGGAAGTATACTCGTCGCAGTCGTCGTCGCCATTGTTGCCCATGAGCTTCGCTGGGTCGTCCTTGACCAACAGGCAGCCGCCCGTGGTTCACAGATTGAGGCAACCCTTCCGCGCTCGGTTGCGTTTATGTATGCGTTGTCACGGAGCGGTATGGCATTTCCCGATATCCTCCGGACGCTTGCCGAAAACGGTGATGTCTATGGTGAAGCTGCCAGTGAAATCCGCGTGACAGTTCGAGACATCGATCTCTTTGGGACCGATATTATTACTGCCTTAGAGAAGACGAGCGAGCGGACGCCATCGGCAAATATGGATGAACTGACCGAGAACCTTGCGAGCGTTCTCGGAAGTGGTCGAAGCCTCTCATCGTATCTTCATGCACAGTACGAACGGTACAAAGAGGAGGCAGAAGCCCAACAGCAGCAGTATCTCGAACTATTGTCGACATTCGCTGAAGTGTATGTGACCGTCTTGGTTGTTGGGCCGCTGTTCTTGATCACGATTCTTGCGGTCATTGGCCTTGTATTGGAGGACACGATCGCGTTGATGCGTGTCATTACGTTCGTTGCGGTGCCACTCGGCACGTTCGGATTCATTGTCTACGTCGATAGCATGATGGGCTCACTGCAGACACCGGGCTCGGGACAGTCTACTACACCTCAGAACGCGGCACAACAACACGCAAGCGAGATCACCACTGATGGCGGGGTGAGCGATCGGTGGCTCCAACAGCGCGAAACGCTCGGTGTCTACGACCAGCTACAGCGGGCGCTTCGGCTGGCAACACAGCCGGTTGAGACCGTCCTTCGACGGCCGTGGCTCACACTGGTTCTGACAGTCCCGGTTGGGCTCGTGTGGATTGTTTTGACTGTCGAACTCACTGAAACGACGCTGTTCGGCCTGATTGACGCCCTTGCCCGGCCGGTTGTCGTGGTATCGATCGGTCTCTGTGGCAGCTACGCAGTCGTCTATGAAATTGCCAAACGTCGAACCAAGCGGATCGAACAGTCCGTCCCGGACTTTCTTGACCGGTTCGCCAGCGTCAACGATGCAGGGATGTCGGCTATTGAGGGGCTCCGCCGGGTTGCAGCAAGCGATCTCGGTGAACTGACACCGGAACTCAAACGAACCTGGCGGGACGTCCAGTGGGGGGCTGATGCGCAGACTGCGTTACAACGGATGGACCAACGGGTTCGTTCGCCACTGATCACGCGCGCAGTCACGCTCGTCACGAATGCCATGGAGACCAGTGGCGACATCGCACCGGTGATGGAGATCGCTGCCGATGAGGCGCGTGCAAGCCAACAGCTGAACCGCGAACGAAAACAGGTGATGGTGACGTACCTCATCGTTATCTACATCGCGTTTCTGGTCTTTCTCGGTATTATTGCAGCACTCTCGGTTTCATTTATCCCAGCCATCGAAGCTGCAGCCCAGCAGGCTGCAACCGGCTCGGAAACCGGAAACAGTGTGCCAGGAGTCGGCGGAATCGGTGACCTCGGTGACGTCGACGTCAGTGTGTATGAATCGCTATTCTTCCATATTTCTGCGATTCAGGCGGTCTGTTCGGGACTCGTTGCAGGCCAGCTCGGCGAGGGAAACATTCGGGATGGGATCAAGCACGCTGGAATTTTGCTGTTGTTGACATACCTTACCTTTACTCTCATCTGAGTCGGTGTCGATAGCTGGCTGCAAACGAAACCCTTTACACTATCACCGCAGTACGATGTAGTGAGGGTTCGTGGGTTAGCTTGGCCATACTTCGGGCCTTGGGTGCCCGTGACCCCGGTTCGAATCCGGGCGAACCCATTTTTGCGACGAACAACGTGAGGAGTGCAAACTGGGTTCACTCGAGTCGAGCCAGCAAGCGACGCAACAGGGTGAGGAATAGCTGAGCTCTGTAAGAGGAATCCTGAGAGCAATCGCGTACTTAGTGGTGCTCTCGTGGGGATCTGGACACAATAGTGAGAGTGTCCCTGTCGTATCAGGAAATAACACCTACTGTCTCACTGCGTGAACGACAGGATGCACAACATGAGCCGGATGCATCGGTTCTCTCGACGTGGATTACTACTGCTCGGGAGTAGCGTAATCGGTTCTAACTACCGTACCGGTCAGCGCTCCAATCGGCAACAATCGCTGGGCGCGACCCAACTGCCGAACGCACCACCAGCCGACCACCACCCTCCACAGATGACAGAGCAACCAAACACCACTGAGACAGACCACGTTGAGAGCGACGACGATCAAGAATCAGCGCCGTTTGCAGCCGATCTCCGGCTTGCGTGTTATCACCTTACTGTTGATACACCGGTGTACGACCGCGTAGTGGTCGAATGGAGCGATGGGACGACAAAGACGTTCGATGGATCGTTTCGTGGCCGCCGGCTGTTTGGCTATGTCGGCAGCGGCGACCTCATCGAGGAACCCGACACACACACAGTCAGGTCGTTCCACGGACCAATCAAGCGAGCAACCGTCTCTCATGGTACAGAAAAGCTCACAACCGACACGCAAACCTCGAAGTGTGCGGTCGAAGCAGTGACGTTCACCGCTGATACGGCAACGGTCACAGGAACCCCGGACGATATCACAGCGACCTTTGGGGATGGATCGATCAAGCAGTGGGATCCGCCTGCAACGGGGACGACGACCTTCGGCTCGCCAGGTCGCAAACTCACCGAGCTATTCGTTGCTGACCACGAACTACGGATCACAAATCCAACCGCCGTCCAGTCAGCAGCGGGAGGTCAAGAGGGCCTGCGGCCGGTTGCAACCCGGTTCGAAGACAACAGTATAATCATTGGTGCCGAGGAGTTTGCTGTCGGCACCGATTTCGGTGGCGTCGAGATTGTATTTACTGACGGAAGTATTCAGACCGTTGGCAACCCGAACGGTGCGTCACAGTTCGAATTACCAGCGACAATCACGGTTGCAGACGAACACACTGGAAAGACGATCGAAGCCGTACATATCGGCCGACAGAACGGAGAAATATGGTTCCGACTATGCAATCGCGAGCACCCTCATTTGACGTAGCGAAGAGACAGCGCGACGTACCGTTGTCGGGCCAGCAACTCTCGATAGATCTGATCTGCGGGATGGAACAGTTAGCGTGAAGCAAGTAGTGAGTAGCTGTCACCGTCTTTCGAAATAAGATCCCGTTTTTCGAGGGTTTTGAGGATGCTATACAGGGCGATCTTTTTCATGTCGAGACCGTCTTGGAGCTCGCTGATTGTTGCGGTTCCGTTCATCGACAAGAACAGATAGACCAGCTTTGCCCGGGGCGACCGGAGTTCGGCCGGCATCGACAGCGGCCGCGCGGTTTCTGCGATCATACCTGTAGCTTTGCTTCGACAATAATAAATGTACTCTACGTCAGTTGTCGAACTCTTCTCGATGGCGTAAACACGCGTTCACGGCCGTTTCAGCGACTACGTGGCATTTCGAATGAACAACCGTGTGTGAAAAACACCACAGATAGCCCGCGGTATTTCGACTGGTGACGTATTCATGTGAGAGAGGCTCACGCAGTCTTCAACAAGGGGAATGCTGCCCACCACCATGCGACGGTTTGTGCGAGTGTAAGCAGAACCATCGCGGTCACTGTCGGAGCCGGTGAGTGCTGGTTCGTATACCGACGCAATCCCCAGATAAAAAGCGGCACTAACCCGAGCGTCACAGCGACGACAGCGCCCGGAAGGACGGTTTGCCACCCAAGCAGGGTTGTTGCCACGAGACCAATGACACCAATAAGATAGATACCGCGAAGCCGACTCACTGAAAGCCGTGTTGCGAGCGTGTTTTTTCCGACTGCTGCATCGGCGTTTCGGTCAGGCCACGTCGTTGCCAAGAGATTCACAAACACCGCACAGCCGAGCGGGAGAAACGCGACAACGGCGTCAACTGAGACTGAATCCATAACCACAGCAACCCCGTAGACAGGAAGTACAACGCCGCCAAGCAGCGCGTTATCGAGTTCACCGAGTCCACGCCAGGCAAATGCGGCTGGCTGGAGTGAATATCCCCAGCCGAAGAGTCCAATAAAACCGAGGACGACAACCGCAGCGGTCGAAAGCACGCCAGTAGTGGCAGCGACGGCAACAGCACATAACGATACCACCGCCGTGACACCAGTCGCGTGTTTCGGCACCAGCCGAGAGAGACCGGTATCGGCAAGCGCATTACTCCCACCGGAAAACGGCGTCGACTCGCTGAGCTGGTCAGTTTCATAATCTGCATACTCGTTGGCGTAATGAATACTCGCAGCGACGGGCAGAAAGACGACAAAGCCAACAAGTGCCGTGGCGAGGTCAACACTGCCACCCCAGAATAGTGCGGCCCCAATGCCCATGATGTAAATGGGAAGCATCAATGAGAGCTGTTCGGGGCGACTCAGTCGGAAGAGTGCCACACAAACAGCCGAACGTGACGGCGGGGTTGTTGTTTGTGGTGACTGCCAGCCGAGTGCGTCAACAAATCGAATAAATAACGAATCCACGTCAGGTCAGCGCTCAGTAGCTTCGAATTTTTGGCTCGTAGGTCTTGTTCTCGCCTCCGAGAATCACCGGCCGGAACCAGAGTTCCGGCGACCCATCGTTCCACGACAGCAGCGTGTGTTTGAGCCACTCGTTATCGCGTCGTTCCTGGTTCTCCGCGCGCCAGTGTGCTCCACGGAACTCTTCGCGAGCAAGCGCGCCAACAGTGATCGCCTCTGCGAGATCCAAGAGGTTCTGGGTCTCGACTGTCTGCAAGAGGTCGGTGTTGAACGTCCGTGAGGGGTCCATGACGGCAACGTCTTGATACCGGTCGCGTGCGGTACGAATATCACGAAGCGCCTGCTTGAGGCCCTCCTCCTCGCGGAAGACGTTGACGTTGCGGGTCATCGCTTTCTGGAGTGAGGATCGGACCTCCGAGTGGTGGATGCCGTCCTCTTTATTCATGAGCCGATCGATGCGCTGGCGCTCAGTTTCGACTGTCTGTTCGAGCAGTGTATCCGGGTTGGCTGGACCGCCGGCCGCAACCGCACCGCCGTCGGAGCGCGGCTCCGACGAGGATCGCGATTCGTCGATTCGCTCACCGCCGTCGGCGACAGCGTCACCTGGCGAGCCGCCTTCACCGAGTTCAACCGGGCTATCGATGGTCGCCGTTTCGTATTCCCCACGCTGGCCGGTCTGGATTTTCGCTGGCTCCATCTCCTTGCCGGCAGCGTGATACCCTGCGCGTTTGCCGAGGACGATCAGTTCAGGAAGCGCATTCCCACCGAGACGGTTTGCCCCGTGAACAGAGGCACAGGCACACTCGCCGGCGGCGTAGAGCCCCTGAATACAGGTCTCGCCGTTTTCGTCGGTCTCGATTCCGCCCATCGCGTAGTGTTGGCCGGGTTTGACCGGCATCGGCTCCTTCGTGGCGTCAACGCCCTCGAAGTCTTCGGCGAGGTGGACGATGTTTTCGAGCCGGTCGATAATTCGTTCTTCACCGAGGTGCCGCATGTCGAGGTGCACGTATTCGTCTTCGATACCGCGGCCCTCGTTGACCTCGGTGAGTTCCGCACGCGAGACAACGTCGCGGGAGGCAAGTTCACCGTCGTTGTTCGCATAGCCATGTTCGAACATGAAGCGCTCGCCTTCGGCATTGTAAAGAATTCCGCCCTCGCCACGGACGCCCTCAGAGATGAGCACGCCAGTTGATGGCAATGAGGTTGGGTGGAACTGAATGAACTCCATATCTTCAAGCGGGACGCCCGCGCGGTAGGCCATTGCCTGCCCATCGCCGGTACAGGAGACCGCGTTTGTCGTGTGATCGAAGGCCTGTCCGGGACCACCCGTGGCGAGAATAACGCCATCGCGAGCTTTGAACCCTGAGAGTTCGCCCGTCTGGACATCATAGGCGACGACGCCGTGGCAAGTTCGGTCTTCGGGTCGTTCCTCGTCGGTGACCGCGAGGTTGAGCACGTGCCACTCGTCGTACACCTGAATGCCTCGTTTGACAAGCTGTTCGTAGAGCGTATGCAACAGCTGATGGCCGGTTTCTGCACCTGCATACGTGGTACGGGGGAACGAGAGACCGCCGAAGGGGCGCTGTGAAACCCGGCCGTCTTCCTCTCGCGAGAAGGCCATTCCCCAGTGTTCGAGCTGAATGACTTCGTATGGACTGTTCTTACAGAGGGTTTCGATTGCCGGGGCATCGCCCAGGTAATCCGAGCCCTTCATCGTGTCATAGGCGTGGTCTTCCCAGGAGTCACCCTCCCGGAGGGCAGCGTTGATTCCGCCCTCGGCTGCACCAGTGTGGCTGCGAACGGGATGCAGTTTTGAGACGATGGCGACATCTGCGCCCGCCTCCTGTGCTGCAATCGCCGCTCGAAGTCCGGCACCGCCCGCACCGACCACGATTACGTCGTGTTCGTACATGATATTATGAGTGTATGGATTTTGGTCTGAATGCCCTTGAGACTATCTACCAGAATTTCAGGTTCTTTTTAACGGCTTCGCGTTTGAGCTCCTGAATGTGTTCGGTAAGTGGAATGTCTTTCGGACAGACGTTGGTACAGGAAAATTGCGTCTGACATCGCCAGACACCGTGTTCCTGTTCGATTGTTTCGAGTCGCTGTTGTTTTCGGTTCTCGCCTTCGCGCTCGTCCATCGCAAATCGGTAGGCCTTGTTGAGTGCGGCCGGACCGAGATACTGGTTGTCGCCAGCAGCGATGTTACACGAGGAGAAACACGCCGCACACCAGATACAGCGCGTCGACATCTTGACTTTCTCACGGTTCGCCCGTGACTGTCGCTGTTCTTTGAGCTCACCATCCGGCGTCTCATCGGGATCGAAGTATGGATCGACCGACTCCATTTCCTCGTAGAAGTGATCCATGTCGACAACGAGGTCTTTGACGACTTCTTGGTGTGGGAGTGGCTCAATCCGGATTGGTTCCGAAAGCTCCGAAATCTGCGTTTTACAGCCAAGCCGCTGTGCGCCATTGACAAAGAAGGCATCCGACCCGCAGATTGCCTGTCGGCACGAGTGTCGGAAGGTCAACGACGGATCGTAGTGATCTCGCGCGTACATGACGGCGTCGAGAACGGTCATTCCCTTTGTGAACGGCACGTGGAACGTATCGAACCGTGGTTCCTGTTTGTCCTCGACTTCAGGGTCGTACCGGAAGACCTTGATTTCGCGAGAATCCTCGTCGGCTTTTTCCGCAGCGTCGGCCTCGGCTTGGCGCAGTGCGGCCGCCTCGCGTGAGGCGCGCTTTTTTTCATCGCGTCGTTGCTGGGCAGGCGCGGTCGGATCCTGCTTTGTGACTGGCTGTTGTTCGGCTGGCGATTCCTCGGTTTCTTGTTGTGGTGGCTGTGTACTCATGTTAGAAGAACCCGATCCCGGCCCAGGCGTTTGCCGTCCGGACCCCTTGCACGAGGAGCAGTACGCTGGCTGCGATAAGCGTCCATTTGACTACTTGACGCTTGGTCCCTGTCAACCCTTGGTTGATCAGCGCGTTGTAGACGCCGTTGACCCCGTGGAATGTCGCGGTGAACAGAAAGAGGATCATCAGCGAGTAGTAGGTCCACATCTCCATGCGCGACTGGCTCAGCGCAAACGTCACTTCGTCGGCGTGGTAGACAAAGTGAAGCAGGAAAAAGTGGAACGCCAGCACAATAACGAGAAATGCCGCCGTGATTCGCTGCCAAAGCCACAATCTGCCGCCTTTCGTAAACGAAGAGTAGTGTTCTGCCATGTTAGAAAGCCCCCGCGATGAACGTTGGTACAGAGGCGACCGTAATCGCCCCGGTAAGGATCAACGACGCATAGAAGCTCTTGTCTTGTGAATCCAATCCGATACCCAGGTCGACCAAGAGGAGTCGGAGCCCGTTGAGGATATGAAAGACCGCAACCGCAAGCAAGCCGACTTCCAAGATTCGAACCAGAAGGAGGCTTTCGAGCGTCACGATTGTTGTCGTATAGATATCCTCACCGGCTGCCAGCGTCGCTGGATCCTGACTGGCTGCCGGGATCGCAGTGCTGAGCACGGCAATATGGGTAAACAGATAGCCCACAAGTACCCAGCCGGTAAACTTGTGGAAGATCCACGCCCACATGCCCGCGGAGAACTCCCGCCATCTGCCGAAGTCCTCAATAAGGCCCCGATTGTACGACTGACTCATTTCGTATGTGGATCTGTACCGGGGTGGTATAGAAGTTACGTCGTTGCGCCAGCAGAACACACCCAGTTCGGTACACTGCAGTGTACCTAATAGACAGCTGTCTACTTCTGCCCAACTGGTCTCTCACGGTCAGTGCTGCGGGTCGCAGCAGTATAATCGACGGATCTCAGGTCGCATCAGCCGTTGCTGGGCTCTGTTCGAGTTCAACAACCCGCTTGGTTCGTCCGCCGAGTTCGACGAGATGACAGAGCGGATTGCCGGGATAGACAACCGGATTTTCCAAGATTCCGACCATCAGTCCGGTGAACGGTGCGGTCACGGTAATATTGTCATTCTTGAATGGGTTTGTGATTGTACAGATCACGTCACCCTCGTGGACGAGCGCGCCGCGGTCATGGTGCATATCGACGATCCCGCCGACATCCGCGCGGATCCACGTTTTTTGTCGGTCGCCGGTGATAATGGTTCGCCAGCCCGGCCAACGAACCGTATGCTGTTCAAGGAGTTCGTATTCTGCAAAGACACTCTCGACGCCCGCAAGTGCCTCGTCGATGAGTTGGCGTTGAAACCGGTGAGCCTCGCCCATCTCGATCGTGATCGTCGGGATGCCAGCTTTTGTTGCCTCCCCGCGGAGGGTGCCGTCGGAGCCATCGGTATCGAGGATAACGTTCGTTCCAAAGGCGAGCGCAAGCCGGTGGACCTCGATGTCCGTCATGTCCGCGCGGACGTGAAGCATATTGGTTCGCCCGCGTGTCGAGGTGTGGAAATCAAGCCCGAAATCGCAGGGTGCAATGAAGTTCGTATAGATTCGGTACGCCATCCGTTTGGCGCTCGTCGATCCCTCGCGGCCCGGAAACGACCGATTGAGATCCCGGTCATAAATCGGGAGATACCGTTGTTGGGCCAAAAATCCAGGTACGTTAAGTACCGGCAGACAGACCAGCGTTCCGGCGAGATCGGTGAGATCCCACTCGTGTGCCACCTCGCGGACCACTTCGATTCCGTTGAGCTCGTCGCCGTGGGCCGCCGCCGAGAGAAAGGCCGTTGGCCCCGGCCGTTGGCCGTTGATGATCGTCACAGGAATCCGAATTGGATCGCCTAAGTACGTTTCGCTGATGCCATACCGGATGTTCTGCCGTTCGCCCGGGGAGACCTTGCCACCGTTGTAGGTGAAGGCCCCGTCGTCACTCATGAGCGACCAGTTAGTGGGCGCGTATATAAACCCCCTCACGGCATGCCAACGCATCACTACCATTGCTCAATACAACAGGCCACTGACCGACCCAGACAGCGTTCAGCTAATCAAG
>CAZCYW010000019.1:0-49403 GCA_964503105.1 uncultured Haloferacaceae archaeon | reverse complement strand
AGTCAACATCAATCCCGATGTCGCACACGCCCCGATTGTCGACCTCGACACGCTGGATATGACGGTTCGGAAGTTTGCGTAATCGCAGTGCGGGGTTTGCTTGATCGCAGTATGGCGGTACTACGGCTGGTGGCGGTACCGAACCGTTTGTGACCCACGGAACATCGGCCCCGACCCAACTTCCTGAAACCCAGCAGCTTGGGCGGCTGACTGTAGCTCGGTCGCATGCTGTTCGACCAAGAGCTCGACAGCCATGTTTTCGCTGGCCGCAAACCGAACCGGCTCGCCCAGAAGCTGTTCACACGCACTCGGTGTCCCGCCGAACTGCGTCACATGGACCGTCTGATCGTGGGCATCGAAGCTCACAAAGCCCAACAGCTCCGTATTGAGTGTCTCTGTGTCGGTGTTTGGATCGTGACCGCCCTGCTCGCGCTCGGCAACCCGGACACTACGGTCGTGGACGAGGTTCCGGACGACATCAGTCGGTGCGTCTGCGAGTGCCGCGATCGCCTCGGCGTCGTCTTCGACTGCGTCCCGGATATGCATGTGATTCGGTTCCACACGAACCCGCATAAAATCATGGGCGGTTCCGGGCTGTCGACGGCGGCCGTCGGCCGATACTGAAGCCTTTATTGCCAACCCGCGAAAACCCGTGGCTATGAGCACGGCTACCAAGATCGTCCTCGCGACAGTGAGCGTGTCGGCAGTTCTCTCGGCAGGGATTATCTTCTCGTACGTCTTCGCGTAATGTTCAGCGAACGGTCACTCTCACCGACCCTCTCGGCTGTTCGCGATCAGTACGCACCCAAAGCAATCGTCTTAGATGTCGAGACCGACTTCGAGACGCTGCCACCAGCGGTCGCCGAAGACCTCGGCTTGCTGGCCGACAGTCTTGACCCGGCAAGTTATCCCGATGACTGGCTTCCCGACACCGCCCCCACAGTCCTTCACCGGTATGCGGGCCCCGAGTTCACCGTCGGCATGCCGGGCAACGGGACGGTTGTCTGGACGCGACAGACCGAGCCACCAACCGTGTTACTGAAAAAACGGGCGCAGGGAACCCCGTCGGACTTTCTGGCGTTTCTCACGGCCGAAGCCTTCGTCCAGCTCTACTGTGCTGTCCCCGAGCACTTTCTGCCGTTTTTCGGTGCGTCATACCGCGAGCTCGATGCCGCAGTCGGCCTCGATGGCGCTGCTGTCTACCAAATCGCTGCCGCTCTGTTCGATGGCTGGGTTGGTCTACAGACGCGCGAGGTCTTTGCATCTTGGGAAGACAGCACCGAGTTCGAATCGCTCTATACGACATGGGAAGATGCCGGCGAGCGGCTTGAGCCCAGACTCGACGACCTGTCGCGACTGGTCGCCCACGGCGAGATGAGCTTCCCGGAAGCAACCGAGTACGCCTGTTCGGCGATCAAACACGGCCTCGAACTTCCAACCCCATTTAGCGCCCTCGACACGGCTGCCTACCGCGAGCACGGTTCGGCATACGCTGTTCAGTGGGCAAACAAAACGTTCGAGAAACTCACCGAATAAGGGTGAATACAGATTAAAAGTCAGCGTCGACGCTGCCATCGTCGCTGAGATCGACACTGCCGTCGAACAGCTTGCGGAACCGTTCGAGGGTTTCGTCGTCGTGAACTTCTTTCGAAAGGTGGAAAATCCCGACTGCGTCGTGCTCAGCGAGCAGCTCCAATAGCTGCTTTGTTGCCTCATAGACGCCTTCTTCGTCAGCATAGTAGATCATTTCAGTTAGCGAGTCGACGCTGAGCCGGAGTTTGCCGTCGTGGCTGTCAAGGAAGTTTTTGACCTGTGTGACGATGCCGTCGAGGTCGTCCGGCGAAGAAACGTAGTGGACGTGTTCCGACCCACGCCGGGAGTAGCCGCGCTCAACCGAAAGCGTATCGAGAATGACCGCTCGCGTTTCGTCGACGTCGTAGTGTTCGATTTTCTGTTCGACTTCGCGGGCGGTTGTCCGCGTCGAGACGACGAGGAAGTGATCGGTGTCGGTTTTGAAAAAGTCGGTATCGATCCGGTCGGTTTCGCCAATGCTCGGGTGAAGCAAGAGGACGCCTGTCCCACCGGGGATCATCTCCGGTGCGTTCTCAATCGCCAACGTATAGTCCATATAGTCGTCATCGACTCCGTGAACTTAAGGGTGCAGGCATTGGAACACGGAATGCTACATACCGTGCTCGACAGCGAGCGTGTGTGTTCTCAGTTCAGCTACGTCGCTTACAGTCGACCAACGATCGCCGTCGCCGTTTTTTCACCAATTCCCTCGACATCCTGTAGATCGGCTTTCGAGGCGTTTCGGATCGTTTCGACGCTTCCAAACCGCCGGAGCAGCCGTGTTCTTGTTTCGGGGCCGACCCCCGGAATGCCATCAAGTGCTGTCGACACCTCGTCACGAAGCGTCTGGTGGTACTGGACGGCAAACCGGTGAGCCTCGTCGCGAACGCGTTGACAAATGTGGAGGTGTCCGGCGTCGCTGGGCCAGTCGAAGACGCGGTCGGGCGTAATAACCAATTCCCGCTCTTTTGCCAGGGCGACTGTCGGCACATCCCAGCCGGCAATTTCGAGTGCATCGAGTGCGGCTCCCAGCTGTCCCTCGCCGCCGTCGATAATGAGCAGATCCGGATCGGGGCGGTCATCACGGCCCTCGACGGCCCGAGTGGCCCGCCAGGCGACGAGTTCGCGCATGTTCGCATAATCGTCGTTGCGATCAGGGAGCTTTTTGCGCCGGTAGTCACCGGTTTCGGCATCCCCGTCGACAAAACAGACGTTGCTGCCGACAACCGACTTCCCATGGCTATGACTGACGTCGAAACCCTCGATCCGGGTCGGCCGACCAATCTCGAGCTCCTCGCCAAGCACGCCGAGTGGATCGCCACGAACCGGTCCCTGTCGGGCATTTTTCAGAGCTAACTCGACTAGTTTGGCCTCCCGTCCAGCCCCCGGAACCCGAACCGCGACGCCCTCAGCGTCGAGCCAGTTGAGCACGTCGGAATCGGTGGGTCGCTCCGAGAGCAAGATTGCATCGGGGAACTCACGCTCGGCGTAATATTGGGGGAGAAACGCCGAAAGCAACGCCGCCACTCGATCTTCGCCCTCGGGTGCAGTCAGCGTGTGTCGTGAGCGATCGACGAGCTGGCCACGATCGCTATGGAGTCGGGCAACCGTCGCTCGGTCGCCCTCGATAGCGACGCCGAGAACGTCGACCGCCCGGTCGTAACTCCGAGACGCAACAGCTTCACCACCGCCGCCGTGGAAGGTTTCAACCGTTTCAAGACGGTCTCGGAAATTGGCTGCGCGTTCGAACGCCTGCTGTTGAGCAGCCGTCTCCATTTCGTTCCGTAGTGGCTCGGCCAGTACACCGGTTTCACCCTCGAAAAACCGGACAGCTGAAGCGACATCCTCTCGGTAGCGTTCGGCGTCGATTTCGCCGGTACAGGGGGCGGTACAGAGCCCCATCTCGTAATCGAGACAGGGCCGCTCGCGGCCGGCGTACTTGTGATCAGAACAGCCACGTAGCCCGTATATTTCTCGAATCGCCTTACAGACGGTTTCGACTCGCCCTTTGTCGGTAAACGGGCCGAAAACAGTTGCCGCGTCATTTGGGTCGCGGGTGATTTCGAGCCGTGGAATCGGATGGTCAGTTAGTTGCACCAGCGGATAGGATTTGTCGTCTTTGAGCCTGACGTTGTACCGTGGCTGGTGGCGCTTGATGAGATTGGCTTCGAGCAAGAGCGCCTGCGTTTCGGTATCGGTGACCGCCACCTCGATACTAGTTGCCTCTGTGACCATCCGGCCGATTCGCTGGCTCCGTGGATCAGTATACGAGCGAACCCGTGCTCGGAGGTCGACCGCTTTGCCGACGTAGAGAACTGTCTCGCCGGCGTGAAACTGATAGACGCCGGGGTCGGTCGGAAGTGACCCCGCACGCTCACGGAGCGCTGCGGCCTTCATTACCGGCTGTAGCGGGCCGACGGATTTGAACGTGACGCGACGTGACGCCGGTGCCGCCTGTGCATTCGCGTGTTGACGACTATGATTTGTCCCACGATGGCGTGACGTCGGGCGGTTCGTGACCACGAAGACAGACGAGATTCTCCCTGCCCAGCCGGATCCGTGTAATATCGCCGTCGTCTTCCATCGAGGAAAGCAGCCGGCTAACCTTTGATTTCGACCAGTCGGTTGCATCGACGATCTGTGACTGTTTGAGCCGTCCGTCATGCGATTCAAGCAGCTTTTCGACCCGTGCTTCGTCCCTGATTGGTGGCTCAAACTGCTGTTGAATCGACTCGGAGCCAGTGGCTGACTGGCTGGATTGCTCGCGGCGACCGACAAGTCCGAGCGAGCGCAACCCGACCATCACTCGCCCCGCAACGAGGACAGCCCCGAATGCGCCCGTCGTCAGCACCCCGATCACGATAACCGAGATTTTGTACGGCGTCGTCGGATCACGCGGGTTCGTCCCCATCATGACTTCGACCCCGTCAGTAAGTCCGTCACCGTCCGTGTCTGCCATGTCGGGGTGTGTTCCCAGTTCGATTTCACGCTCGTTTGTGAGACCGTTGCCCGCCAGATCGCCGTCTTTTTCGAAAATATGGACCGGAATGGTAACTGTTTGGACAGGCTCACCGCCTGTATCACGATCGGGGTAGATATCGATCGCGAGCGTCTCGTCTCCCGAGACGTTTTCAGGCCACTCCGACTGGCTGAGCGTGACCGTTGCGGTCTCATCGGAGCCAAGGGCGGTCCACTCACAGACGACTGGCTGTGGCTGTTCGTCGGTATCATTCTCCTCGTCGTCGTCGACGCTGAGACAAACGGTATGAATCGATTCACCGGTTGAGGCGAAGCTCACCCGAACCGAATACGATTCGTACTGCCAGAGAAACGTCTCCGATTCGTCCTCGAGGGCGACGCCGGAGCCGTACTGTTCGATCTGTACGTCGTGATCGGTGAGCATTGTTGCGCCGGCCGCACCGCTAATAATCCCGAGGCAAATACACAGACCAACGACAAGTGGAGGGAGCATCACACGAATTGACATTGACACATGGGGACCTGCTGCTGACATTCACATCGTGTAGCCACATATACACCGCGTTAGCGTGAAGTAGCTTGCCCTAAATTACGATGATAGTTCTGACACATAGGAAAGATAATCAGTTTCTCAGCGTCTCTCATTTTTGTCATATTGGTATTATATTAGCATCATTTTGTGGCTACGGAGACAGTACCAACCAGATATTTGCCAGCAAGCTGTTTTAGTTTGTTGGCCGGTGCGTTGACAGACTTGATACAGCGTCGGTGAACTGTGTGGCCGCCGAGACGACAGTCACTACTTTCGCTGGCCACAAACAAGTCCCTATGACACGGCTCTGGCTTGTCGAACGAAGTTACGATGACCGGAATCTGATTTCGTTCGTCTATGCAACACCTGCTGGCGACAAACAGCTTCGAAAAGAGCTCTCGGTGACCTTGCTCCGACAACGCGGTCGGCCGATGACCGCGGCAATCGATGTTGCGGACGACACCGAACTCAGTGCTGTCGCACCCGAAGATACCGAACGGTATGCAGCCGAGGCCCAGACGATGCAGGCGAAACACGATCCTGACGACGAGATCTAACGCTCTCTTGCTGGCCGTATCGGCGCATCCGGCCGAATCCTTAACCCCGACGCAACCTACTGTTTGACATGCGTGTCCGTCCACCGGGGCCGAAGGGTGTGCCGCTGTTCGGGAACAGCCAGCAGTATGCTGGTGATCCCTTTTCATTCATGGAATCCTGCGAGGCGGCGTACGGCGATGTCGTCAGCTTTGACCTTGGTCCGATTCCGCTGTACATGCTAACCAACCCGCGAGATATCGAACGGGTATTAGTGTCAGAACCTGACCGGTTTCCCAAACTCGACCTCGGTGACGACGCTATCGGCGACCTCCTTGGCGATGGATTGCTAATGAGCGAGGGTGAAACCTGGAGTAACCAGCGCCAGCTCGCGAATCCGGCGTTTCACGGCCGACGAATTCGCACACTCGGTGGGATGATGGTTGCCCACACCACCGAACTGCTCGACGACTGGTCGGCTGGCGACCGGATCGATGTACAGGTCGAAATGGCTCGGCTCACTGTGCGAATTATTGTCAACGCCATGTTCGGGACAGACATTAGCAACGATCGGATCGAGTCGATTCAGGCCAATCTCGAACCGCTCGGCGCACGGTTCGAACCCGATCCGTTCCGCCGGCTGGTTCCGGACTGGGCGCCGACGGCAACCAACAGGGAATTCCGTGCGGCCATCGCGTCGCTCGAAACCGTTATCGACGAACTCGTTGCCGAACGTCGAGACGCTGGCTACAGAGCTGTGGATTCAACTCGCGGCGTTGTCGACGCAAACGCCGGTTCGGAGGGGCCTTCCGAACCAATGGATCTACTCTCGTTGTTGCTTCGTGCGGCCGACCGCGGCGAGCAGACCGACCAACAGATCCGCGATGAGATGATGACGATGTTGCTGGCTGGCCACGATACCACCGCGTTGACGCTGACCTACACGTGGTATCTATTATCGCAACATCCTGACGCCGAGCGGCGGTTTCACGCAGAGCTTGATTCGGTAGTCGGCAGTGATCGTCCAACTGCTTCGCTCGCTCGGCAGCTCTCATACACCGACCGGCTGCTTACCGAGGCGATGCGGCTGTACCCGCCAGTCTATACCATGTTTCGAGAGACGGTAACAGACGTCAAACTCGGCGGCTACCGAATTCCGGCGGGTTCAGGGCTCATGCTTCCACAGTGGGCTGTTCACCGGTCGCCACGGTGGTATGACGAGCCGACCGTGTTCGACCCCGAGCGGTGGACACCAGACCGAGCCCGGAGTCGCCCACGCTTTGCCTACTTCCCATTCGGTGGTGGCCCGCGACACTGTATCGGCAAGCAGTTTTCGATGCTGGAGGCAACACTGATTCTTGCGACGATCGCCCGCGAGTACCGACTCGAATATCTCGGCGACGACCTCGACCTCCAAGGGTCGCTCACGATGCATCCCAGCGAGCCGGTCTCGATGCGGTTGCACGAACGGTGACCGCACGTCTCCCCCGGAGCTACTCAGCCCGGCAGTCCGAACCGTGCGGCCGGCTCGCGGTACCGACTATCCCAGATAACAAGTTCCGAGACAGTCCACGAAATCGGCTCAATCTGTCGTGTCTCAAGCTGGTCGACTGCTGTCGGTGGCCCTCTCCGTGCAAGGGTAATGTGTGGGACATAGTCCGCTCCTTCGAGGCCGTCTATGACGCCAAACGCTGCTGTTAGTTCGTTGTGGAGTTGGGTGAGGCCGGGGCTTTCAACCGCCAGATAGACGACTGGGCCATCGCCGCGTGTAGGCTGGTCGAAGCTGCTAATTTCGGTGATTTGTGCGTCGAATGCCGGCATTCCCGCGAGCACTGGCCGGAGCTGTTCGCGGAGTCGGGCAAGCTGCAGGGTTGGCTCCGCGGGCTGTGAGTCGGTGGTTTCGAACCGCTTGACGACGAGCGTATGCTGTTCACGGATTGTCTCAAAACCGACAAGCTGTGGATGGAGGTCGCTTGCGAGTCGAGCAACCGAGCCGGGAACTGGCACGTTGAGGCTAAACACTATGTGACTCTCCGGCTGACTGCGGAAAAACGCGCTGGATCGGCTGGCCGCTCGCGTTGCTGCTGTTAGCTGAAGGGGCAATAGCTATCACGCTTGGTGAATGAGACGGGGGTATGCGACGGGCACGTCTAGTTGGCGTCTGCTGTTTACTGGTGGTGTTTGTCGGGCTCGCTCTGGGTGGTCTCGCTGGTGGGTCAGTCGCCGAGGAAACTGGTACTGAGACGCTGAGCACCGCTGACTCCAGCGAACGCTCGCCAGTCACACTGTCACCCGCGTTCCTCCAAACTGGCGAGGTCGACGCTGACCGAGTTGTGCTCCGTGCGACTGTTGACGATGCGGGTGATGCCGCTTGGCAGATCGAGTATCGAATTCGGCTCGCCGATGATGATGACCGAGACGGTTTTGATGCGCTGGCCGACGATATCGCCGCCAACGAATCGGCCTACACCGACGAGTTTGCCGACCGGCTGTCGGCGACTGCTGAGACCGCCAGCGAGGCCACCGGCCGGGAGATGGCAATTGCCGATGTCCGGATCGAAACCGAAACAACGCAGCTTCCCCAGGAGTATGGTATCGTCCGCTATGAGTTCGCCTGGACCGGCTTTGGCGCTGTCGAGGGCGATTCGCTTCTTCTGGGGGATGCGCTCGACCGGCTCTTCCTCGATGAGGACACTCGGCTGGTGCTTGCGTGGCCCGATGGGTATGCGCTCGATAGCGCGACTCCAACGCCGGATTCGACCGGTGAAACCAGCGTCGAATGGAACGGACCGACTGACTTTGTGGCTGGTGAGCCACGGGTTGTTGTGGCACAGGTCGGGCTCCCCATCGCGACGATTGCGTTGGCCAGTGGGATTGTGCTACTCTCGCTTGGGGCTGTTTTCTGGCTCCGCCGAGATGATCCGTGGCTGGCGGGACTCCTCGCGAAGACACCTGCTGAGGCCACTGACGCTGCTGACCACGCAGACTCAGCCGACACATCGTCGGCCGGGGCGGCTGCTGGGACGGCAGGCTCGGTTGAGCAGTCGGCGTCGACCGAACCCGACTCGGGGACAGCCGGCTCACCAGTGGATGACGAACTGTTGAGCAACGAAGAACGAGTGCTTCGGCTCCTCGAGGCCAACGGCGGGCGGATGAAACAACAACAGGTCGTCTCCGAACTCGGCTGGACGGAGGCCCGAACGAGTCAGGTCGTCAGCGGTCTCCGTGAGGAAGGTGCGCTCGAGAGCTTCCGGCTGGGTCGCGAAAACGTCCTCCGACTCCCCGAAGATGACGAAGCTAACTAGTCTTGAACCCGCCTCCGGACTACACTGAAATGTCTTCTCGAATGGTTGTGACCGGAACCGGTGCCGTCCGTATCAGTGTTCTGGCCATGTCTTCGTTAACGAGTTCTTCGAGCCGAGACTGATTGTGGACACCGATAACGATCAGGTCAGCATCGTACTCAGTGGCCGATCGAACGATCATCTCAGCAACGTGACCGACTGCAACCCCCGTCTGAATGCTGACTCCGTATTCATCCACAATTGCTTGTGCGTCCGAAAATAGCTCTCTTGCATGTTCCTTGCGATCTTCGAGCCAGTCTTCCCATTCTCCTGGATGATCCCCCCATCCGATTGCTGCAGTCTCATCTGATGCCTTGTCAATCACGTAGAGGGCAGTAACACGCTCGGAGTCAAACTCCGAACACGCGTATTTCAGTGCTGTTCTCGACAGTGCTGACCCATCAAAGGGGACCAGAATTTCATTGGGCATATCACGTATTGCACCAACAGCCGCTTAATTGCACACATATTCCGTATGATTTGATATTCTTCGAACGTCTCCCGTTTAAAAGTACGCTCTCACGGATATAATCTTGTATCCGTCCCAAAGGTGAATTAATCGTACAGACACTCGAAAATCGCTCCTGAGGGACAGTCGTAAGTATCGGGGGACCTAACAGTAACCATGGGCAGTTTACTCCAATTCGGCCAGCTTCCGACCGGCTCGGGATCCGGCGGCATTCCCGATGGCGTCTGGACGACACTCGCCGTCTTCGCCGCCGGAATCGTCGGTGTCCTCCTGTTTGCCGGCCTCGATCCCATTTTTGCGGTCGGGATGTTGATGGTCGTTGTTGCCGCCGTCACCGTTGCTAGTGCCGTCGAAATCGTCGAAGCCTACGAGAAACGGGCACTCACCGTCTTCGGTGAGTACCGAACACTGCTCGAACCGGGCTTGAGCTTTATTCCACCCTTCGTCTCGCGAACCTACACGTTCGATATGCGAACCCGCATGATCGACGTGCCACGACAGGAAGCGATTACGCGCGATAACTCACCAGTTCGTGCGGACGCTGTCGTCTACTACCGCGTGATGGACGCCAAAAAGGCGTTTTTGGAGGTCGACAACTACGAGACTGCCATCTCAAATCTCGCCCAGACGACACTCCGAGCGGTCATTGGCGACCTCGAACTCGACGATACGCTTTCGCGACGAGACGAAATCAACTCGCGAATCCGCCGTGAACTCGACGAGCCAACCGACGAGTGGGGCATTCGAGTCGAAGCCGTCGAAGTCCGTGAGGTCAGTCCATCGCCAGAAGTCCAGCGCGCAATGGAAGAACAGACCTCTGCCGAACGCCGTCGCCGGGCGATGATTCTCGAAGCCCAAGGCCAGCGTCGCAGTGCCGTCGAAAAGGCTGAGGGAGACAAACAGGCCGACATCATCCGCGCACAGGGTGAAAAACAGAGCCAGATCCTCGAAGCACAAGGTGACGCCATCTCGACGGTACTCCGTGCGAAATCCGCCGAAGCGATGGGCGAGCGCGCGATCATCGAACGCGGCATGGAGACGCTCGAACGCATCGGCGAGGGCGAATCCTCAACGTTCATCCTGCCACAGGAGCTTACCTCTCTGGTTGGTCGGTACGGCAAACACCTCAGCGGTGCCGATGTCCAATCGGCTGGACCGCAACTCGAAAGCAAGGATTTCGACGACGAAACTCGCGAAATCCTCGGGCTCGACAAGATCGAAGAACTCCTAACAAACCTCGATTTCGACCAGACCGAATCGGTCACAACGCCGTCTGACAAGGAATTCGAAACCGAAATCGCGACCGAGTAATCGCTCGGTCAGTAGCTGTTGTTACTGTACTGCCTGCCAGCTGTTATTCGCTGCATAGCCACCGGCCATCATGAACGTCAGCCCGAAAATCCCTGCAATAGTCCGGCTGACCAACAGCAGTGAGTCGTCAACCGTCGCTGGGTCCGGCCAAAAAACAAGTGCTGTTACCAACAGTCCCAGTCCCAGCCCGTTGAGCGCGATGCCGAGACCAAACTGAATCCGTTCGTCCATGGCTGTCTCGTCTGCGGGCTGTTCTGAATAGCTTCCGAACGCCGTTTTCGCCGACTGTCAGTGCGACTCCGAACGGTTGTCCCAGTACCGGAGCCACTCTCTGAGTGGGACGCGAACCTCACCAACGCTTACTTTGACACCGCCATCGAAGCGCCAGTGGGCGGTTTCTGCATCCGGACTCATTCGCATCGGCACATCGATGGCGACGTCTTCGAGTTCACATTCGAGTGTCTGATCGCGTTCGGCAAGCTCGCTCGTCAGATAATCGATCAGGTCGAGCCAGTTGTCGACATCCGGCGGCGGGTCGAACTCGCTGTGTGTAGGGTGTTTCGGCGACGACGATGACTCCATATCTATACTGTTGGTGTACTCCGTCAAAGGCGTTTCTGCACGTCGCCATCGAGTGTGCTTTACTGTCGCCAGCGTTCGGATTTATGACACCCGCTATTCGGCACCTAGAACTCCGTTTCGGCTTCTGGTTCGACGCCTAAGTCATCATTGAGATCGAACGCCTGGCGCAACTCGCGAATCCGGTCGCGGATATCGGCGGCCAGCTCGAATTCGAGGTTGTTCGCAGCCTCCTGCATCCGGGCTCTGAGCTGTTCGATCTGCGCGGCGGCCTCGTCATCGGTTTCGGGTGTATCCGTCGAGAGGCCGCTGGTATCGGTTTTCGAGCCCGGGAGGTTGGTTTCGCTGACGGGCTTGTCGATGGTCATCGGCTCGTGGCCGTGTTCGGCGTTGAACTCGGTTTGGATCTGTCGTCGACGCTGGGTTTCGTCGATTGCGGCGGCCATCGCATCGGTCGTCTCGTCGGCGTACAGAATCACCTCGCCGTTGACGTTGCGGGCGGCCCGCCCCATCGTCTGGACAAGCGTCGTTTCCGAGCGGAGGAATCCCTGCTGGTCAGCATCCAGAATAGCGACGAGCGAGACTTCGGGAATATCGAGGCCTTCCCGGAGCAGGTTGATCCCGACCAGCACGTCGATCTCGCCGAGCCGCAGACTTCGAATCAGCTCGTGGCGTTCGAGGGTATCGGTCTCGTCGTGCATGTAGGCGACGGCGACACCCGCTTCATCGAGATACTCGGTGAGGTCTTCGGCCATTCGTTTGGTCAACGTCGTCACCAGCGTCCGTTCGTCCCGATCGATTCGGTCGCGAATCCGCTCGGTGAGGTCGTCGATCTGTCCCGTCGCGGGGACGGTTTCGACCTTCGGATCGACCAGGTGTGTCGGCCGAACAATCTGTTCGACGACCTGCCCCGAACGCGCTAGTTCGTAGTCGCCGGGGGTTGCACTGACATAGAGTAGTTGGTCGGTTTTCGTCTCGAACTCATCGAACGTCAGCGGTCGGTTGTCGTACGCCGTCGGCAGCCGGAAGCCGTTTTCGACAAGCGAGTCCTTCCGGGATTTATCGCCGCCATACTGACCCTTGATCTGTGGCAAGGTGACGTGTGATTCGTCGACGACACAGCAGAAGTCATCGGGGAAGTAATCGAGTAGGGTGTAGGGGGCCTCCCCGGAGTCACGGTCCGACATGTGGACCGAGTAGTTTTCGATCCCCGAGCAGTAGCCCGTTTCCTGGAGCATCTCGATGTCGAACGTCGTCCGCTCTTCGATTCGCTGGGCGGCAATCAGATCGCCGTTGCGCTGGAAGTACCGGACCCGTTCTTCCATGAGCCCCTCGATTTCCTCGATCGCGTTTTCAAGCGTGTTCTCCGGGATCGAGTAGTGCTCTGCAGGGTGGATCAGGACCGCTGGCTCGGTTGATTGGGCCTCCCCAGCGAGCGTATCGATTTTCACCATCCGGTCGATTTCATCACCCCAGAACTCGACGCGGACGGCATACCGTCCGTACATCGGGAAGATTTCGACGGTGTCGCCACGGACCCGAAACGAGCCTTGGGCGAAATCGATATCGTTTCGCTCGTAATTGAGATCGACGAGTTTGCCAAGTAGTTCGTCCCGATCGATCTGTTGGCCGACACTGAGCTCGAGCGCGAGATCACGGTAGTTCGCCGGATCACCGAGGCCGTAGATGGCCGAGACGCTCGCAACGACGATAACGTCGTCACGGGTGAGCAGCGATCGGGTTGCCGAGTGTCGAAGCCGCTCGATTTCCTCGTTAATCGACATATCCTTGTCGATGTAGGTATCGGTCTGTTCCATGTAGGCTTCCGGCTGGTAGTAGTCGTAATAGGAAACGAAGTATTCGACGGCGCTATCTGGAAACAGGTTTCGGAACTCTTCGTACAGCTGGGCTGCAAGCGTTTTGTTGTGCGCTAAGACGAGTGTGGGCTTGTTGAGCTGTTCGACAACCCACGAAACGGTATTGGTTTTACCCGAGCCAGTCACCCCAAGGAGTGTCTGTTCGTCCATCCCCGACTCATAGCCCGCGACGAGTTGTTCGATGGCTTTTGGCTGGTCGCCAGCGGGCTCGAACGGTGCATCGACGGCGAACGGTCGGCCCGCACCCGGCCGGTCAGGCTGGAGCGGCCCGGACTGCGCATCACTCATTAGACGCCGTAGGACGCCAACACACTTGACAGCCGCGGTGGCTCTGGAATTTCGACCCCTCTGTTTCGTATGGAGATCGGCCAGTCGGCTGACCAATCCGTAGCCATTAGGACAGCCCAGTTCCTTACACTATCTGTGAGCGTTGGATCTTCCCTCCGAGCCGGCGTCCGCCTCCTCGTTGACCGCCCAGCGAGTGTCCTTCCAGTCTACTTGCTTGTTCTCGGACTGACGGCGACAGCTCGTGTCCCGATTCTGTTGGCACTCGGAGCCGCCCTTGGCTTGGTTGCGGCTGACGGGCGGCTCGAAACACTCGTCGCCGAGGCGGATGCGTTCGTGACTGACGGTGCTGGTGCTGGGTTCGACCCCGAGACCGCACCGGAGCTACCAGCCGGCCTCGAAGCGGCACTGATGGACGTCTTTACGCTGCCGGTGATCGGCCTCGTTGTCATCGGTGGGGTGCTTTCGGTGGGCGTTGGGATCATTGCCAATGGACTCGGTAATGCGGCAGCGATCAACGGCGTCTACGGTGCGCTATCGGATCGCGACGGCGTTGCCGACGCGGTCGGCGGCATCGGCCGCGACTGGAAAGCGTTCGTCGGCATCTCGATTTTGCAGGTGTTTGTCCTCGTGCTTGCGGCTGTCCCTCTCGTGCTCGGTGCGAGCCTGTTTGTTCTCTCGCCGATCGCCGGAGCCCTTGGATTGGTTTTAGGAGTGCTTTTCGGCGGATTCGTCGCCGTTGTCGGCCTGCTGCTGCTCGCGTTTGCCGGCCAGTCGGTCGTCGTCGACGACGCTGGCTTTGTCGGGGCGGTTCGCCGAAGCGCTGGCTTTCCATTCGGTCAGCCGGGACGGTTTGTCGGCTACGTGCTCGTTGCGATCGGTGTTTTCGGCCTGCTTTCGGTCCTGAGCACAATTTTTGGCGCACTCGGGGTCTCACAGCTCTCGGGACTCGTCGGCCCGCTCATCCTCCTGCCGTTCCTCGATATTTTCAAAGTCGCACTCTACGCCGACCGGCCGTTTTCGGCGGTCGCGACGACGCAAGCGCCCCCGGCATCGACGTCGGCTGCCACCTCGAAATCCATTGATGGCACGTCGGCTACGCCGGATGCAACGCCTGAATCCAGTTCGACGGCCAACCCGGATGCAGCGGGCGACCTCGGTTCGACAACCGTCACCGACGACTCACGCCCGCCACACCGTACGCGGTTCGTCGCTGCATTCACTGATGGGTTGGCCGCCGTCGGCAGCTTCGTCCGTGGACATCCTGCACCAATCGCGGCTGCGACGGGGGTCTTTGGGCTGGCAACGCTGCTTGGATTCCAACTCACTGCTGGCTTTGGGACGGAAATCCCGCTCCCCGAAGATGTCCGTGGGGTCTTCGGGACGGTTCCGATCGGCGCGTTCGTCATGATCGCTGCGAACAACTGGCTGGTTTCGGCAACCGCCGCCTACGGTGGGGTTGCCTTCGGGCTTCCAACCGCCGTCGACATGCTGCTCAACGGCTTCATTGTCGGCGCGCTCTACGGGGTGAGCGACCCACTCGGCTTCCTTGCACTCGTCGCCCCGCACGGCGTCATCGAACTACCGGCGATCTTCATCGCCGGCGGCCTCGGCTTCCACGTCGCCTACGCGACACTCGGGGTGTTTACGGGCCGGAACAGTGGCGATGACCTTGCAGCGGTCTTTCGACGAACCTACCGCGTCCTGCTCGGACTCGCGGTTATTCTGGTCGTCGCAGCCTTTGTCGAGGCCTTTTTAACGCCACCGATTGCCGCCTACATCCTCGGCTGAGAGACCCCAGTTGCCGGATACGCGTCACCGACCGGCACACACTCGTCGTCGACGCTTCTTCTCAGCATCGTTGCGTGTGATCAGCACGGTTATCTTCTCTGCAAGCCGATGAACCTTATTCACCGACGAACTGCACTCACAGCGGCTGTAACAGCTGGTTTCGGACTGCTTGCTGGCTGTCTCAGCGACGGCGATACTGTTGGCCCTGGAACCAACAGCGACACCGAGACGGCCGAGAGACACACAACGCTCCGGACGAATATGGGCGATATCGACGCGGTACTTGATGCTGGGCGTGCCCCGCGGACTGTCGAGAATTTCGTCGGGCTGGCGACCGGTGAGACGGCGTGGGTTGACCCCGAAACCGGCGAGACGGTCGAGGGGGAGCCACTTTACGAGGACGTGATTTTTCACCGTGTTATCGCTGGGTTCATGATCCAGGGTGGGGACCCGACCGGCACCGGCCGCGGCGGCCCTGGCTACCAGTTTGCCGACGAGTTTCATCCGGATCTGCGTCACGACCGTGCGGGGGCGCTCTCGATGGCGAACGCTGGGCCTGACACCAACGGCTCGCAGTTTTTCATCACGCTCGCACCGACACCACATCTTGACGATCGCCACTCAGTGTTTGGCTATGTCACCGATGGAATGGATGTCGTCGAGTCGATCGGCGCTGTCGAAACCGACGGGGCCGATCGGCCGCGTTCACCAGTTGTTCTCGAATCAGTCACCGTCGCCGACGATCGCTGAGTGTGTTGCCGTCGACGACCACACTGCATACTTTCGCATCGCCCGGAACATCGGCTACTGGCTCCCTGCTTGCTCAGCGATGTCGTTGCTGTCACCCTGTTTTACCGGGTCGTCGCCGCTTAGCTCGCCGGGTTGTTCAAACTCGGTCGTCAGGAGGGTTGTTGCTTCGACCAACAGTGCAACCACGAGTGGGCCAACGATAATCCCGATCGCACCGAGACTCAACAGCCCACCAACGAAGCCAATAAAGTAGAGACTGCCATCGAGATCGGCGGTTTTACTCGCCAGTCGCGGCCGGATTGCGAGGTCCGGGAGCCACGCAATGAGTCCACCCCCAACAACTGCGATGAGGACGGCACTTGCAACCTCTCCTGCGATGATGTGGCCAATGACGAGCGCAGCGATCAACACGCTTGGTCCGACAATGGGAACGAACTGGAGGATTCCGGCGACGGTCGCGAGGATGACCGGCGAACTGTACCCGAAGACGAAAAACACGGGCAGGGCGATAAGAAAGGTCCCGAACGCGGTTGCGGCTTGGAGGACGTAGAGCGCGTACAGCGTTTCGCGGGCCCGAGTGTGCAGCGCATCGACGATATCCCGGTACGCCGGTGGGACGATCGAAATGACACCAGTTCGGATGTTGTGTTCGTTGTACAGCATCGAAAACACCAACAGAATGAACAAGGCGAGTTTGACTACCAAGACCGGCAGCCCGGCGGCGATACTACCAGCAAGACCGACCAACGACCGTTCGCCAGCGGCAACCACGTCTGCAACGAGTAGCTCGTAGCTGAGCCCCGCAAATTCAAATACGAATGACTCCGGTAGCGTCTCGATGAGCGTGACGACCTCGCTGAATCGCACAAAGAGCAGGTATCCAAGCGGGGCAAATAACGCCAACACGCCGCCAACTGCTGCTGCGGTCACTGTCAGCGTTGCAGCCAGCGGTGACCACCCGCGATGGCGGAGTCGTCGCCGTAACGGTGCAAGCAGGAAGGCAACCGTCAGTGCGAGAAAGATCGTCGCAAGCACATCACGCAAGATCACGGCAGCCAGCGTCGCGACAATGAGTAATACCCCGCCGAGGACGTACTGGCGTCGGCTCATACAGTCGTACGGCGGGCTGACGACAAAACCGTTCGGCTCGCATGGATGTTTCTGGCCTGACAGTCACGGCGCAGTGCCAAGAGAGTTATTCGCCCCACAACCAAACTGGCTACCGAACCCGTCCCGGCCGAATCTGCGTTCCATGTCGTCCTCGTCTCGCTGTTGTGCGTGTTGTCTCTCGGGACTGTTCCGGAGTCAGATCTATGGTAGATACGAGCGATGTTTCGTCGACATCCGCAGGCGAATCGGCACTCCCAGGGAATCACACGTCACTTTGGCTGGCTACTACTCCTGGGACGGACTATCCACAACTACGCGAGTCGACGGCGGCAGACGTCGCCGTCTGTGGTGGTGGCATCGTCGGGTTGACGGCCGCCATGCAACTCGCCGAGCGCGGGCTTGATGTCGTCGTGCTCGAACGCGATCGGATCATCGAGGGAACAACCGGCCATTCGACAGCCAAGCTAACCACCCAACACGGCCTCAAATACGACACACTCCGGTCGAAACACAGCCCTGAGACCGCCCAGCAGTATTTCGCCGCCAATCAAGCCGCTGTTGAACACGTCGCAACCCGCGTGAAGCAGTGGGATATCGACTGTGGCTTTCGTCGGCGGCCAGCGATCCTCTATACCGAACAGCCAGGCCGGACGACACAGATTGCCGCCGAACGCGAGGCGGCGTGGGAGGCAGGAATTTCGGCAACAAGCGATGTTGAGATTCCGTTTTCTTCGACGGCCCGCGCCGGGCTCACGTTTCCCGAACAGGCGCAGTTTGATCCTCGCAGCTATTTGCTCGCGCTCGCCGAGCGCTTCGTTTCGGCTGGTGGGCGAATTTTCGAAGAAAGCCGGGTGACCGATCTCGCTGATGGGGCAAACTGCCGAGTCGAAACCGACGCCGGTGTCGTTGCCGCCGACGACGTTATTCTCGCAACCCAGTTTCCGATCCGTGACCGATTCGGGCTGTTCGCACGGCTCTACCCGAAACGCTCGTATGTGCTGGCCGCAGAGACAGCCGAACCCGCCCCCGAGGGAATGTACTACCGCGTCGACGAGCCGTATTTTTCGGTTCGAAGCCACGAGACAGCCGAGGGGACGTTGACGCTCATCGGCGGGCAGAACCACAAAACGGGCCAGGGTGGTGAGACCGCCGAGCGGTACCGCCGACTCGAACAGCAAGCCCGCGAACACTTCGAGATCGACGAGATTCACTATCGGTGGTCGACACAGGATTTCGCCTCTGTTGATGGGCTTCCGTACGTTGGCCGCGGTGGGCCGTTTACCGACAGTATCTACATTGCGACCGGCTTCGGTGGCTGGGGAATGTCAAACGGGGTTGCCGCCGGCTTGCTCCTCTCGGATCTGATTGCCGGCCAGACGAATCCGTGGCAGTCGACCCTCGATCCACGACGGCTGACGGTCAAAAGCTCGGCACCGAAGCTCTTTGCGGAAACCGCAAACGAAGCCGGCCAGTTCGTTACCGGCTGGGCCCGTGCGATCAGGTCGACGCCAGCCGAACTACAGCCCGGCGATGCCGCCGTCTATCGAGATGATCGAGAGCCGGTTGCCGCCTACCGCGACGCGGACGGCAGGCTCCACACACGGAGCGCCGTCTGCCCGCACATGGGCTGTATTCTCGAGTTCAATACTGCCGAACAGTCGTGGGACTGTCCCTGCCACGGCTCGCGGTTCGACGTCGACGGGCATGTTCTCGATGGGCCGGCCCTACGGAATTTACGCCGGGTTGTGTCGACTGAGTCACGTGACTCGACAGCCCGACCTGACGACTCGTCGTCGACATAGTGTGGGCACTACTACGGGGCAACCCCAACCGTGAGCAACGTTCCCCAGGTTCGATACCGGGCAACCATCTCTTCGCGGTGCTCCCAGTCGTCGGTCGGGAAGGCGTCGGCCGGTGGAATGTCGATCTCGCGGTCGGCGATCGTATCCTGTTGGGCGACATGCAAGCCAGCGGTGCGGAACCCCTCGCGGTACTGTTGGCGGTCCCAGCGCGTCATCTTGATCGAGATATTTGTCTGCCATTCGTGGCTCGCCTCGTTTTCTTCATAGTAGTTGACCGCACAGTAGAAGGTCCCACCGGGACGGAGAATCCGCCGGATCTCTTCGAGGGTGTGGATGGGGTCTTGGGCGTAATAGAACGCTTCCATCGAAAAGACGTGATCGACGCTACCGTCAGCAAACGGGAGGTCGTCAAAATCCGCAACGACGAACGAAATGTCGTCGTCATCAGTGTACGCGGCTGCGTTGTGCGCCATCTGTGGCGCTCCATCGAGCCCGTAGCCGCGGCCGATGGCGTTTGTCTCCCGAAGTGCCCGCAGGGCATAGCCGCTTCCAGTGCCGAGGTCGACAACGGTCTCGCCGGCTTCGACCGGCATTCGCGCCAATGCGTGTTTGGCGGTATGCCAGTGGCGGTCCTCCATGCCCTTATCTCGGCCGCTCGCTGCCCAGCTATCGAACTCCTCGCGTGCGCTCATGCGTTACTGCTGGCAGTCTACCACCTAAACCCACGCTATTTTTGTCGCAAGCATCCCCGTTCGCTTTAGTAGTTTGTACCACTGTCTTTCTGATATGAAACCCCGACCTCGACTGCGTTTGGGCTACCGGCTGCAGCTTCGACGCCGGTTCCGGCTGGCTGATTCCGCTCAACAGATTGTTGGTGGCTTTCTGTTAGCTGGCCCGTTTGTTGTCACCGAAGAGGTCTGGTTACTGGCCGACAATATGAGCCTTTTGCAGGCGCTTATCACCGTCTGCATCGTTGGTCTCATCGGCTATGCGGCGCTCTACCGCGCGGATACCAAACGCGATCCGACCACAGAACAGCAAGTTGCCGGCATTCCGGTCCGGTTTATTTCGTTGATGATTGTCGCCTTTGGCTCCGTTACGATCCTCGCGCTCGTGTTTGATGCCCCTGATACGTTTGTGGGTGCTGCAGGCGGGCTGACAACGCTCGAAATCGCGCTCGTCACCGGGAAGGCCGTCAGCGTTGGAGCCGTATTCAGTGTTGTCGGTGCGGCAACCGCAGACAGCGTGTTCTGATCTATAGCACCACGACGACAACGGCGAAGAGAATCAGGACGCCGGTGATATCACAGAGGTTGGTCACTATTGGAATCGTCGTATCATCCGGATTGAATCCGAGTCGGTAGGAGGCACTCACCGAGATAAGACTGAGCACAACGACGAGCAGCGCCAACAGCATGCCACTGACCAGCGAGATTGTCATCACCTGTGGCAGTGTGAGGACACCTCCAAGGACGCTACCGATTGCCCATGCTGCGATGCCAACCGCACCAAAGACCGTTCCAGCGAGGCCAAACACAGCCCCAGCGTTCGCTCTGACACCCTGGTTGGACAGACTGAGCTCAAACGTCCCGAGGTGAAGTTGCGTCGAGAGCCGCGAACACATAATCGACGCGAGGTTGCCAGCCGTACCGATCTGTACTGGCACCAAAATCAGGAGTGATGGGTTCTCAAGGAGGGTATCTTCGAACGTTTCGAGTACCGTTCCCGAGGCCATCTGAAGAACAGACAACGCTGCCAGGAGTGGGACCATCGTCAACACCATCTGCCGAACTGACCACTCCTCACTGAACTCCTCGGTAATTGCGGTCAGCGACCCACCGTCAGTTTCGGCCTCCGCTTGTCCACGCAACTCCTCGTAGGCATCTCCGAGTTCGGTGCTGAGCCCCGTGAGGTCGTCGCCGCTCGAACTCACAGTACCAGCTCCATAAGATAGATTCCGACTAACAGAAAGAGGACGCCAAACACGTCACCCAGAGTTGTCACGACGGGTCCGACAATGTTGTCGGGATCGAGCCCGCGCCGGTATCCAACCATCACGACCGTAATCAACACCGAAAGCATCAGTACCGCACTGAGCAGCCCAGCGATGATCATGATGCCAACGAGTTGGATGAGACTTCCCGTCTGGCCCAACAGCGCGAGCACGACAAACGCAACAACGGCGATGAACACCGAGACGACCATGCCGTTGATAAACGAGGCGATGATCGCATTCGAGAGCCGCTCATCGAGCGAAAACCGCGGCTCGATCACGCCTTGGTGGAGGCCACTTGAGAGACGTGCACCGAGCGAGCCATAGACCCCACCACGGGTCGCCAGAAACGCGGGCAAAAGCAAGAGCAACCCAGGAACGCTTTCGATTCCGTTGCGCATGGTTTCGCTGCCGAGAATCGTTCCGGCAAAGAGTCCCGCAACGAGACTGACAAGGATGACCGGCAGGGCGTCGCGGTAGACATCCTTTGCCGTGTCCTGTCCGTACATTCACTGCAAGATACCACTGCCAAGGATAAAATCTTCCGCTATGTAGACTGAGGCTAACGTTCATAGCCTTCGACCGTTATCTGAACGGTATGCGCGAAATCCGGTATGCGCCCCGAAACGTTCGCGAGACACTTGTTGAGCTCAAAGACGTCTCAGAACTCGCCATCGATCTCGCCTACTCGGCGATACTGGCCGGTGACCGGGAGCTTGCCACCGAAGTTATTGAACTCGAATCGCGGGTTGATTTTCTCGAATACCACGCTCGAATCGCACTCATGTTGGCTGCCAAAACGGTCGACGACGCCGAACGGCTTGTCGGGATGTTTCAAGTCGTCGATACCGCCGTGGCGACAACCCACGCCGCCGGCGACATTGCTCGTGTGCTCACCAAGGACGTCGGGCTGCCCGCCTCACTCCGGCGTGCGCTCCCGGAAGCCGAAGAGGCCGTTGTCCGAGCAGTCATTGCTGAGGGCTCACCGTATGCAGGGCAGACACTCGGCGACCTCGATATTCAGTCTGCGACCGGTGTCCGACTGCTGGCGGTTCGCCGTGATGAGACGTGGGACATTGAGCCTGATAGTGACCTCAAACTCAGTGTTGGTGACGTGCTGATTGCCAGTGGAACCGACACCGGCGTCGAAGCGTTCTACGAACACGCGACAACGACCCCACTTGAGCCACAGCCAATCGACACCGATATTGACGACCTCGAACGGGCTGTTCGGACGGTCGTCGAACTCCGAACGGTCTCGGAAGTCGCCGTCGGCCTTGCCTACAGTGCGGCACTCTTTGATGACGACGAACTTGCAGCGGAAGTCCACGAGCTCGAAATCCGATCCGACGTGCTCCAATCTGAGCTTGAAGGCTGGGTTATCGATGCGGTTCCACGGGTCGACAACCCCCACCGGCTTCGAGGGCTACTTCATCTCGCACGGGCTTCCGAAGCCATCTGTGATGCGGCTGTCGATATTACCGATGCCGTCCTCCGAAACGTCCCACTGCATCCGGTTTTCGGACAGGCGATCCGCGAAAGCGCCGAAATCATCGGGAGTGCCACTGTCGGTGATGAGAGTTCACTTGTCGGCCAGGATGTCGCCGAAATCGAACTCGAAACCCAAACTGGCATGGTTATTCTCGCAATCCGTCGTGGCGAGCAGTGGCTATTCGACCCCGAACCCGGGACGACGATTCACGCTGGCGACGTGCTGGTCGCTCGAGGGCCACGTGACGGTGAGGCAAAACTCCGTGCGGTCTGTCGGCCAACGTAGTACCGGGCTTTCTGTTTAGGTAGTTTTAATTTCGCCATTGGTCAGTACTATCTATGGAATTCCGCAAGGAGTTCTGGGCCATCTATCGAGAAGCCCTTCCTATCTTGATTGTCGCACTCGGCGGCGGGCTGTTTGCGGGCCTTGTTCTCGAAGGCTTACTCGAAAGCGTTGAACGATTTCCGGGCTTGCTAGTGATGGTTCCGGTTTTCCTTGCTACCAGAGGGAACGTCTATGGGGCACTTGGCGGCCGCATTTCGAGCGGCCTTCACCAGGGACTTCTCAAACCGCGTTTCGAGCGCAACGAACGACTCGTCAACGCAGTCATTGCCTCATTTATCAACGGAATCGGAATCTCGATTGTCATTGGCATCCTCTCGTGGGCTGCTCTTTCGGTGCTTGGTCGGCCAACTGCGGCACTCGCCGAACTTGTCGGTATCATGCTTATCGCCGGGACGCTTACTTCGATAATCCTGATTTTCGGTCTGCTGGTACTGATTTTCACCGGTTTCAAACTCGGCTACGATCCCGACAATCTCGTTGGACCTGTCGTCACGACGCTTGGCGATATCTTCGGTATGGCGTTTCTCTTTATCGCCGTTCTCGTTATTGAGGTGCTTCTCTAATGGTTGTCCCAGGCGGCTCGCTCGGCTCGTGGGAGACACGAAGCATCGTCACGACGATGTTTCCACTCTTGATCGTCCTCTGTGTTATTGTGCTCTGGGCGGGACTCACGCTCGAAGACGCCGAAGAACTGCTCACACAGTATGGGCTTTTGGCAGTGATGGTACCAACGATGGTCGATATGGGCGGCAATCTCGGTGCGATTTTGAGTTCGCGGCTTTCGACCCGACTCCATCTGGGAACAACGGAGTTTGATCGCCGCGACCGCGTGCTGTGGGCCAATATCGCAGCGGTGCTTGCGCTTGCGGCGACGATTTTCACCGCTCTCGCTGTCGGCGCGTGGCTCCTCGGCCAGCTCATCGGGTCGACACTTACTCTTTCGACGCTGCTGTTCATTTCGTTGACTAGCGGTATGTCGGTTGCCGTTATCGCTGTTATATTCAGTATTGTGGCGACCTACGGCTCCTACCGGTTTGGAATCGACCCTGACGATACGACGATTCCGATTGTGACCAACGTCGTCGACGTCTTTGGGATGGTCATTTTTATCGGCGTCTCATCGGTGGTTCTCGGCTTTTAGCCCCGACTGACTCCCAGTCGATACCAACACACCCTGGTCAGGCCGCGGCCAACGCAGCGAACTGGTCGGCTGCGGTCCGGGTTCCCTTGGCGATGATAATGTCGCCACCTCGAATGTCTGCATCGGCATCGGCAACGAGAAGCCACCCTTCACCGGGCCGGCGGATCGCGATAATCGACATCGTTGCGTCCGCATCGGGCACACCACCGGTGACCGTCGTCCCGGCAAGGGCGCTTGCACCGTCAACTTCGGCTCGGGTGATAATCTCGTCACTCTCTTGGACAGCAAGCTGTATGACCGGATGGACGGTGATCTCTCGGATAACACCCTCACTGATGTCGAGTGCCGCATCGCTGATGACCTCGGTACTGGTTCCGAGATGAATGAGTCCGCGGAGCCTGACCGGATCGTCGGCTCCGGCAGCTGCCTGCAGCACCCATGCTTCGAACCGTGATTCGAGACCGTCGACCTCGACTTCGAGATTACTGACTTCCTTGGCGAGTTCAACGTCATCGAACAGGACGCTGCTGTATGCGAGATCGACCGCTAGCTCCGAGAGATTCTTCATGTGGACGATCGTATCGACCGCCCGTTCGAGATCGTCAATAGCCGGTGTTTCTGCGAGCGGTGGTTCGTATGCGCTCGCTGTGAGCTCCTGATAGACGGTTTCGATTTCGGATTCGGGACCGCGGAGCAAGACGATATCTTCGGGACTAATCTTGGTAGCGTGACCGGGATTAAGCAGCCACTCGTCGCCCCGACGCAGTGCGATTACCCGAACGCCTGTTTTCGATTCGAGATCGATCTCACCGAGCGTCTGTCCTGCGTATTTCGAGCTCGGATCGACGACCCCTCTCACGAGTGTTTCGACGGCGTCGGGGAGTGCCGTACGCATCGCATCCGGCAGGCCGATATCTTCGAGAACGATTTTAGCGATATCACCGGCGGCGTCACTAATCTGGTCAGTTGCGGCTACAATACTGAGTACCGGTGCAAGCGCTTCTGCATCCGAGGGGCTTCGCGCAGCCATGAGCAGGCTCATCTGCGCTCGCATTTCGAGAAAATCCATCCGGTGTTCGAGCCGAATGACCTCTGCGGCGAGCACCTCGCTTCGGTGGAGGACCGCCGAGTAGGCCAGATCGATCAACAGCTCAGCGGTATCTTTCATTTCGATGAGGACATCTTTGACGCTCACCGGTTCATATTCGATCGGTGTCGACGATACCTCACCCGCTGGCAGGTCCATACACGTGTTCTCTTTTGCCGACTACAAAAGACTTCACGCCTCATGGCTTCGTGGTGGTGTCCACACCACGTCCACATGAGTGTCGCAGTCCGGCTGCTCGACCTGGATTGTCTCGCTATCTTTCTATTTCACTCGATCTTATCGTACTGCTCTTCGAGCTTATCGGCCGCTTCGGCCATCAGTCCCGTTTCGTACTCATCGAGTTCCCATTCGACGATTTCTTCGACGCCATCGGCACCAAGCTTCGCCGGAACACCGAAGGCGGTTTCGCGGTGGCCGAACTCCCCATTTAGCAGCACTGAGCAGGGCAGTACCTCCCCGGTGTCGTTGAGGATTGCTTCGACCGTGTGGGCGACCCCGGTTGCGGGGCCCCACTGGGTTGCCCCTTTGCGCTCGATGACATCCATCGCCGACTGTTTCAGGTCGCCAAGAATTTCGTTTTTCTCCTCGCTGTCGAATGCGGGATCGCGGCCGTCGATCCGAACCTTCGAAAAGACGGGAACCTGTGCGTCGCCGTGTTCACCGAGAATGGTTGCCTCGACGTTTTTTACCGGTGACTCGAAGCGCTGGCTCAGCACGTACCGAAACCGTGCGGAGTCGAGCCGGCCACCGAAGCCGATGACGTGTTCGCGCGGCCGGTCGCCGACTTCGTAGAGATGCCGATTGAGCAGATCGACCGGATTTGACGTGGTGACGGTGATGAATTCGTCGTTGTACTCCGCGAGCGAGCTGTTGATATCCGCCATGATCGGGGCGTTGTCGCCGGCCAGATCAAGCCGACTTTGGCCGGGCGAACGTGGAATGCCCGCGGTAATAACGACCACATCCGAACCGGCAGTCTCGGCATACCCGCCCTGCCGGACGACCGTATTGGCGTCGTAGGCCACTCCGTGGTTCGTGTCGGCAGCCTGCCCAACGGTTTTTTCAGCCATTTTCGGGATATCGACAAAGACGAGTTCATCAACGACGTCCCGAAGTGCGAGACTGTAGCCCGTGGCTGCACCGACCGTTCCTGCTGCACCGACGATGCTCACTTTTGTCATGCTCATGAATTTTCGACCGTATTTTGAGTAAGCGTTTCGGTGAGCGATCCGACCGATTTCGATCCTTCGGCGAGCCGCTGTTCTTTTCTGCATACCAATCGTTTTGCCGGCTATGAGTGACTTCGACAAGGAAGCTGAACGCGAAAAGCTCCGAAAGAAGTACGCCCGCGACGAAACAAAGCGGGCCAATACCCAGCGGATGAGCGAGCTCCTACTGAAGGGTGCGACAATGACGAACCAACACTGCAACCGGTGTGGTGATCCGCTCTTCCGGCACAACGGCCAGACGTTCTGTGCACGGTGTCAGGCTGACGCCAACCAGCAGACAGCCGCTGATGCCGACCAACAGATAGCGGAGGCGACTGACTCAGCCACGGCTGCGAGCGACGCACGTCGCACACCAGCCGGTGGCAACGCCGGCAAGCCCGACGCTGTTGACACAGCGTCAGCGTCGTCCAGTACGACAGAGGAGCCCAGGACGGCATCAGCACCGTCGACATCGGAGGGGGGCTCCGAATCAACAACACCATCCGAGAGACAGCCAGCGCCTTCTTCTGGCGATCTGATGGCTGCTCGCGACTCGTTGGCTCGGACGGTTACTCGGTTCGCACAGCAGGCTGAACGTACCGAGGACCCACGTCGGGCACGGGAGTTCCTGTCGGCTGCTCGCGAGGCTGCAGAAACGCTTGCTGCCCTTGAGTGAGCTTCACTGTTTTTGCTGTTGCTACTGAGACAGCCGCGTAAGCCGTAGTTTGTCGGCTGGACGCTCGTCGGTGGTTTCCTCTTGGGTAGGTGGTGCTCTCGCTGCTGTCTTTGGCTCCGGTGATTCGGTCGCCGGTGGCGTTTCGTAGCCGGATCGGAACGCCGAGGCGGCAACGGAGACAAGCCAGTCGACATCTTCGACAACTGTTTCGTGCTGTGGTGGCCCGTAGAGGCAGTCAACTGCATCGCAGTCTACCTCGTGCTGTGGCTCGCCGTACCGTTTCATTTCGGCATCGGTAATGTCGAATTTGGGGTGTTGGGTGTAAGTCTGCATGGTGGGGGGACCAGTTCTGCGCTGTTGCACAGCCGCTCTGGCTGTTACATACGGGAAACTCCCTGTGGAGACTTATACACGATTTCTTTCCAACTACCCATCCGGAAAAATATTAACCAGACCACCGAGTACGCCTAATTGTATTTGCTTCCGACAATTTCTCGGATTCTATCGGCGGTTACCTCGCCAACACCCTTCACTTCGAGTAAATCGTCTTTCGGCGCGATCATCACTTCTTCAACCGTACCGAAGTGTTCGAGTAGCGCACGGGCCGTGACAGGGCCGATATCCGCAATCGAGGCGACGACATACTCCTGTTGTTCGGCGCGGGTTTTGGCGCTTTTTTCGCCGTGAACCGAGACCGCTCTGTCGCGAACCTCCTGTTCGCGCCGCGAGATCGTTTCGAGTAAATCCGCCGTTTCGGTCTCATCGGCGGTCCGGAGGACGCTCGCGTTGAAATCGATTGCGAGGCTGGCGACCGCCCCGCGGATCGCGTTCGGATGAATGTTGCGCGCGCCATAGAGATCCTCGCCCTCGATGATCACGATCGGCCGACTGTAGTTGCGGACGAGATCGCCGACCTGTTCGAACATCGATCGGTCAGCACCAGTGAGCGTATCAAGGAAATCCGACACTGATTTTCGTTCGACCGCAACCCGATCCGACAGAACGTAGTCGCCGACAGCTAGTGTCTCAAGTCGAGTCGTGATCCCTTCACGCGTCGAGAGATCCCGCGCAACGGTCGAATCGAGTTCCCGCTGGTCGGCGACGATTTCGACGGTTTCGTCATCCGTGTCGGTTCCGGCCGAGGCCACGATGGCATCGTCAGGATTCTCGCCACTGGAGTGGCTCTCAGCCGTCTCGCCCTCGGCGGTTATATCCTCCTCGTCGGTCGCATCCTCCTCGTCCGTTTCAACTTCGCCGAAATCAGCAAGTCCGGGCTGTGGTTCATCGGTATTGGCGCTTTTATTACTCGCCCCTGCTTCAGTAGCGGCTGTCGCCGATTTCCCGTCGCTGGTTCCTGTTTGGGCTGCTTTGTTCGACGCATCGAACTGGTCAAGCGCCGACTGTGAGTCGTCTAACTCGTCTTCGACCTCTTTGGCGACACCCTTCAGCTTCCGGAGTTCGGACTGCATCTGTTTTTCTTTCCGTCGAGAAATCCAGAAATACGCCTCGTCGCGCGTATCGTTGGCCATCAACACGACGACCCGTCCGGCGGCCTGCCGACCCGTCCGACCCTTCCGCTGGATCGACCGGATCGCCGTTGGTACCGGCTCGTAAAACAACACGAGATCGACCTCCGGAACATCGAGCCCTTCTTCGGCAACCGAGGTCGACACCAGGACTTCGAACTCGCCGTTGCGGAACCGATCAAGCGTTTCCTGTTGTTCTTTTTGGGTCATCCCATCCGATCCCTCCTTGTCACCTTGGCCGACAAACCGCTGGGCGCGGAAGTTTTGATTCAGAAAATCCGTGAGTGCCTCGGCGGTATCACGCGATTCAGTAAAGACGATCACCCGGTCTCCACCATTGATCCCAAGGGTTTCAGCTAGTAGAATCCGGGTCTGCGAAAATTTCGGGTGGAGTTGGTCGTAGGTGTCGGCCGCTCGCATTGCCTGTCTGACCTTTGGCTCGGCAACGAGCCGCTGGCTCGCTTTCGATGCCCCAGAACTCCGTGCGGCGTTTTTTTGCCGTTCGAAATACCGCCGAACCGATTCGACACTCTGGGTTTCGACGAGCGTGACCGCCCGCCGGAGTTTCATGATCTCGGCGTGAACCGACATTCCCTGATAGCCCTCCGACTGATCGTTGTCCATCAGCTTTCGCAGTTGGGCACTGATCTTGTTGAGCTGTGACTGAGAAATGTCAGGACTCGTAGCCCGGGTGACCCCGAGCTCTCTGAGCTTCGAAAGCCGGTCAGCAATCACGTCGTTGATGCCGTTTCGAATGTCGAGAATCTCCTGTGGCAGATCGATGCGCTTCCATTCGACCTCCGTATCGTGGGTGAATTTGTCGACATCGGCATCCTCCTCGGTCATGACCTCAACCGTGTTGAGCCCGAGGTTTTCACAGATAATTTGGATGTCTTCTTTGGTTCCACCCGGCGATGCGCTCATTGCAGTCACCAGTGGCTGATTCGCGTCTGCGTGGTAGCGTTCGGCAATATAGACATACGCGTAGTCGCCCGTGCCGCGGTGACACTCGTCGAAGGTGAGATGCGTGACGTCGGCCACCGAGATCCGGTTGCCAACCAGGTCGTTTTCGATGACCTGGGGAGTAGCGATGATGATCGTCGCCTTCTCAAACAGTTCGGCGCGGTCGTCGGGCCGGACGTCGCCGGTGAAGACGACGATTTCCTCGTCGGGAACCGTGAGCGCCTCGCGATAAAACTCGGCGTGCTGTTGGACCAGCGGTTTCGTCGGGGCCAACAGGAGCGATTTGCCACCGCAGTCGGCCAGGCGTTCCGCGGTGACGAGCAGGCTGACGGTTGTTTTCCCGAGGCCAGTGGGGAGACAGACGAGTGTGTGGCCGTTGCGGGCTGTTCCCGCGAGTTGGAGCTGATAGAGCCGTCGTTCGATAAACGACGAAACGAGTAGTGGATGCGCAATGTAGCCAACGTCCTCAGTAGCCGCCATTGGCCGCGTTTGGGCGGCATGGTGGTTAAGGGTTCGCAGAGCACAGTGAAAGTAAAACGTTCGGCGCGCTTATTTCGGCGCCAACGGTCTCCCCGGACGCGGTTTCACGCACTCACGTGTACCGATTCACGCGTACTGTTGTCGATCCATCCAGGTGACGACCGCAACGTGTGGCAGTGTCAGTACGGCGATCCCGACCAAATATATCGCGAGCAGTGTTTCGAGCGATCCATCGGTTGGAACCAGGACAGAGAGCCCGACGAACAACAGCAGCGAAACGGCCGTCAGCGGGGCTGCATCCCGATAAAACCGGCCGAGTGCCGTCGGCCACGCACCCGCAGTGAGTGCGTCTCGCGCCGGTGTATCGACGATTGCGAGGCGGCCGATATGCCGAACCGCATGCCAGAGTGCAAAATACAGTCCGACCGCAAAAATCGGCGGTACAACCCAGAAAAACAGCCACAAAAGGCCGATTTCCACTGCATCCCAGCCCCATCCAACGGGTGATATATCAGTATTCCTGATATGGCGAGCGGTCCACAGCAGGCTCATACCACAGACTCCCGCAAACAGTCCGCCAAGCGCAAGACGAATGTCCAGCCGAAATAGGGGGGTTAGCGCGGCCGCCGCCGCCGGATCGAATAGCCCGACAAGTTCCTCGACAACGGCTCGATACGCCGCCGGTTGGGCCACCAGCGGCACCAACATGGGAAGGCCGCCGCGAACGATGAGCGAGAGCCACCGGTCGCCGGCTGTCTGAATGTGGTCGGCCCCGCCAAATGTTTTCAGTGCGAAGACGTCGCCTTGGCCCCAGTGAAACCAGGTCATCGCGAGAAACGCTAGGAGCGCCAGCGCCGGTGAGAGAATCCAGACGACGAGATAAACCGTCATCAACACCGCGTAGACACCAGCGACGACCGCCAGCGACCGCGAAAGCGACACGCCCCCAAGGCGGGCGGGAACGAGATGATCAACCGCGCCGTGTGGCAGCCCGAATACAAGTACGCTGAGCACAAACGGGGCGAATTCGACATAGCTCGGGAGGTCCGAAACGACCAGACTGAACGGAATCGCGAGGGCAATAACAATCAGTGGCCCCGTCATCGTCAGCCGCCCAAGGATCGTCTTGCGGGACCATGTAGAAGTCATCAGTACCAACGTGAATACAGCGTTTGTTCTGGCTGTTCGGTGCGGTGTTCGCTTAGTTGCTATCGGCAACCGCCGAGAGAACGCCACGAGATTCGAGTAGCGTTCCAAGCTCGGCCATCGTCGAGACGACCTCGTCGCAGGCGGGTTCGACCGCCGGCTTTGGCTCGAAACCAACCGCAAGCCCCGCGACCTCAAGCATTGGGAGGTCGTTTGCGCCATCGCCGATGGCGACCGTCTCGCTCATCTCGATGCCGAGTTCATCGGCCAGCGCTTCGAGTTGATCGTCTTTCGTTCCCTCGATGAGTGGTCCGGTGGCCTCGCCGGTCAGCTCGCCGTCTTCGATCGGCAGCGCGTTCGAGACGATCATGTCGACAGCGGTCTTGTCTCGGTCGAGTGCCCGTTGGACACCGCGTTCGAAGCCACCGGTAAAGATCGCAACCGTGTGGCCCGCCTCGCGGAGCCGGTCGATGACGCTCGCGGCATCGGGTCGGAGTTCGACCTCACTGTAGGCGTCTTCGGCTTTGGCTTCGGCCAGTCCAGTCAGCAGCTTGGCGCGGCTGCGAAGGCTTTCGGCGTAGCTGATCTCGTTGTTCATGGCCTTCTCGGTGATTTCGGCCATCTCGTCGGCAACACCCATTCGTTTGCCGAGCAAGACGGTCATTTCCGAATCCGACAACGTACCATCGAAATCGAACGCAATGAGGCTCATTGCCAGCAGTTGTTCGGCCGGGAATGAAAAACACCCGTTTTGTTCGTTCGAGCCAACTGACCACTTAACAACGGTGCGGACATACACGAATGTAGGACGATGGATGCCGAGACGGGCCAGCGAACGCACACAGACCACGGGTCGGTTGTCGGGAACGGCCGGCTTGCCTCGGGGTCGATTCCGGCCGGCGACGGCGGCTGCGTTGTCTGGCACCGCCGACAACTCCGGACACGAGACCATCCCGCGCTCACCTACGCGGCCCGCGAGTACGACACGGTCTTGCCGCTCTTCGTGTTCGATCCGCAGTTTTACCGCACAGACGGATTGGCCTGCGACGCCCGCATTCGGTTTCTTCATGAGTCACTCGCAGATCTCGACGGCCAGTATGCCGCTGTCGGTGGGCAACTGAACTACGCCCACGGCGACCCCATCGACGTGCTCTCACAGCTGCGTGCGGCCGGCTGGACAGTCGTTGCAACCGCCGATCCAACCGGGCGGTATGGCTGGCAGCGAGACAACGCGGCCGCCGAGCAGTGTGATGTCACGTATATCGATGCTGACGGTCTGGTTCGCGGTCAAAAAGACACTCGGGAGGCCTGGAGCGACGCCGTCGAATCGTGGTTCACTGATGAGTTTCTCTCGTGGGACGCCGAGCGCGTCTCACTGGCCACCCTTGAGACGCCGGTCACGGTCGAAGCCATCGAGGCAGCCTACGACATCGACCCGACGAAAACGGATGTTCCACCCGGTGGAACTACCGCCGCACGGGACCGACTCAGGCTGTTTACCGACGCCATCGGCCGCTATCCGGGGTCGATTTCGTCACCGTCGGCTGCGAAAACCGGGACCAGCCGACTCTCGGCGGCACTCCGATTCGGCTGTCTTTCGGTTCGAGAAGTCTACCAGTATATCGACACGCACGCGGCTGACTGTCGCGGAAAATCGATGTTCATCTCGCGGCTCTACTGGAACCGCCACTACAATCAAAAACTCGAAGACTACCCCGGCTGGATGGAGACGGCTGTCAACCCGGTGATGGAGGACTTTCACGCCGACACCGCCGACCCCGAACGGTTCGCTGCGTGGAAAACCGGCCGGACGGGCTATCCGATGGTCGATGCCTCCATGCGTTGTCTCCGGGCGACCGGCTGGCTCAATTTCCGGATGCGAGCGATGTGTGCCTCGTTTCTCTGCGATCTACTCGAACAGCCCTGGAAACCGGGTGCCGACTGGTTTTATTACCACCTGATCGATGCGGATCCGGCAATCAACTACACGCAGTTTCAGACGCAAGCGGGAATGGTCGGTGTCAACATGCTCCGCATCTACAACCCACGCAAGCAGGTTCGTGACAACGACCCCGACGGCGAGTTCATCCGACAGTGGGTTCCCGAACTCGGTTCGCTTCCGACCGCACATCTTGATCGACCCGAAAAAACACCACTCCACGTCCAGGATGCCTGTGGCGTCGAAATCGGCGAAGACTACCCGTATCCACTCATCGAATACGAAGCCGCCCGACAGCGGATTCTCGATCGGTTTACTGCCATCAGCGACGCGGCCGAACGGGCGCTCGGCCATCCCGAAGTCGCCCGTCGTGCCTCGCTGTCTCGACGTGGTCGATCGACCCGAGGGGACGCTCGACCCGCCAGATCCGACCATCCCGACGAGCCGTCGCCCCCGGAAGCCAACACGCGTGTCCAAACGACGCTCTCGACGTTTGCGTCGCCCGCGGCGTCCGAGACGGATTCAGCGACCGAGCCCGATTCAAAATGACACTTTTCTTATTAATACGCCAACATGGATAGATTCTCGAGATAGGTCGGTGAAAAACCGTGCGATACTACATACCGATGGATAACCAACCGAAGTGGAAACGCTTTACCCCACGCCATGAAATCCTACAGCCATGAAGGTACTCGTCACGGATCCGATCGACGATGCGGGGCTCAATCGGCTGCGTGAAGCAGGCCATGCGATCGAAACGAATTATGAAGCCGAGGGCGACGAACTGCTTGCGGCGATTTCGGACGCTCACGCACTGATTGTGCGTTCGGGAACCGACGTTAGCCGCGAGGTGTTTGAAGCCGCAGACAACCTCGTTATTGTCGGCCGTGCCGGGATCGGTGTCGATAACATCGATATTGAGGCCGCCACTGACCACGGCGTGATCGTCGCCAACGCTCCCGAAGGCAACGTCCGCGCAGCAGCCGAACACACCGTCGCGATGGCATTTGCAGTCGCCCGGTGGATTCCCCAGGCACACGCTCGGCTTGCTGACGGCGAGTGGGCGAAATCCGACTACCTCGGCTACGAGGTCAACAACAAGACCCTCGGTATCATCGGACTGGGCCGGGTCGGCCAAGAGGTCGCCAAACGTCTTGACGGGCTTGGAATGGATCTGGTCGTCTTCGACCCCTACATTTCCGAAGAGCGCGCCGCGCAGTTCGGTGCGGAACTCATCGATGATCTTCACGACTGTCTGGCCGCCTCGGACTTCGTGACGATCCACACACCGCTGCTCCCCGAAACGGAGGACATGATCTCAACCGAGGAGCTCGCACTACTCGAAGACGGCTTTCTCATCAACTGTGCCCGCGGTGGCATCGTCGACGAAGCCGCCCTCGCCGACGCAGTCGAAAACGGCCCGATGGCCGGTGCGGCACTCGACGTCTTTTCCGAAGAGCCACTCAGCGACGATTCGCCGCTGCTCGATGTCGACGAAATCGTCGTCACGCCGCACTTGGGTGCCTCGACAGAGGCCGCCCAAGAGAACGTCGCTGTCGACACAGCCAACCAGGTTATCGCCGCACTCAACGACGAACCCGTGCTCAACGCGCTCAACGCCCCATCGGTCGACGAGACCGCCTTCCCGCGTATCGAGCCGTATCTCGGTCTTGCAGAGACTGCTGGGAAAATCGGTGCCCAGCTACTCGGCGAGCGTATTTCGTCGGTCGAAGTCCATTATGAGGGCGATATTGCGGCCGAAGACATCGATCTGGTGACCGCCAGCGCGCTCAAAGGCGTCTTTACTCCGCTCGAATGGCAGGTCAATGCGGTCAACGCCCCGCGACTCGCCGAAGAACGCGGGATCGAGGTCACCGAGTCGAAAACCCGACAGACCGAGGATTTCCAGAGCCTGGTTACAGTTCAGGTCAACGATGGTGATACTTCGCTGACGGTCTCGGGAACGCTGTTTGCCGGTGACGACCCACGGATCGTCCGGATCGACGGCTACCGTGTCGATGCAATCCCGTCGGGCCACATGCTCGTCGCACGTAACAAGGACAAACCCGGCGTTATCGGGTTTATTGGAACGGTTCTCGGCGACAACGGAATCAACATCGCCGGGATGTTCAACGCCCGCGAAACAATCGGTGGCGAGGCACTAACAGTCTACAATCTTGATGTCGATGTTCCCCAAGCGGTTCTCGAACAGCTTGTTGACGACGAGCGGATTACTGAAGTCAAAACGATCACGCTTAACGGCCAGTAGCCGTTCTGGTGTGGCTTCTGTTAGCCCTGTAGCCAGCGACTGATTTTCGCACTCACAGTCAGATTTTTCGCCTGTTTCGGTCGGCGGTTACTGGGTCGGGTTGCGGCGGCCTGCTGGAGCTCCGAAATAAGCTGTTCGTATCGGTCGATGATTGCTTGCTCGGCCGCCTGTCGTTTCGCGAGCTGTCGACGAAGCAGTCCAACCTGTGATTCGAGTCGCTCAATTTCAGCCTGTGCCGCTGCATGACGCGCTTGCAGGCGCGTGAGTTCTGTTGTTGTCGGCGACTCGCTACGCTGCTGGTCGCGTTTGCCCGTCGAATCTCGGCTGTCTGGGTGCTGGGTGTGCCCGGTCTGTGTGTCTGCGGGAACCGTGCGGTCTGCAAGCCCCTCGGTGCGTACCGTTCCAGTCGGGAGGGTGGACGTCCACATACACACTATACTGACACTCCAAGACGCAAAAACCCGCGTCAGACTCCCGTACGACGCCCATACCGGATACTTCCAGTATTACTACCAATCAATAGCCAGATACAGTACATTACGTTCCAGTGACGATACTCGATACGCAATTCCCGCTTCGTTCTCGCCTACTCCACGCTCTCGCGAAGCTTCCGGTAGCCGAGATAGATAATCCCGAGCGCCCCGCCCACTAACGCCGGCACCAGCGGTGAGTCGACCGCGTTCGAAACGCCCTTTGAGACGCGACCGACAGCGGATGTCGACGAGTCGCTGTTGATGTGCTCTAAGACGGCCTCGGTATCGTTCGGCACCGGTTCCGGGTCGCCACCCGCGACGAACGCGGCGTCGGGGTCTTTCAGCAGGTGGCCAGTCGTCAGACAGACGACTGATTCGTCGGCGTCGACCTCGCCGGACTCCCGAAGTTTGCGGAGGCCAGCCACGGAGGCCGCCGATGCGGGTTCGACACCAACACCTTCGGCGGCGAGATCACGCTGGGCGGCGGTGATCTCCTCGTCGGTGACCGAGATCGCGGTCCCGCCGGTATTTCGGATGCCGGGCAGGGCTTTCGGTGCGTTGACCGGGTTGCCGATCCGGATTGCCGTCGCGATAGTCTCGACGTTGTTCCAGCGGCGAACCTCGTCGTTGCCCTCGCGAACCGCTTCGACCATCGGTGCGGCCCCCTCGGCTTGGACACCGGTAAGTTTCGGGACCTCGCTCTCATCAAGCGCACCGCTCTGGACCAACTCGCGGAACGCCTTGTAGAGTGCGGAGGTGTTTCCCGCGTTGCCCACGGGGAGGACGATCCGGTCGGGGTACTCGCCGTAATCGGCGTAATGTTCTTCGAGAATCTCGAAGCCGATCGTTTTCTGGCCTTCGAGCCGGAACGGATTGAGCGAGTTCAGCAGATAGACCTGGCCTTTGGCGGCGAGATCCTGGACGATATCCAGACAGCTATCGAAGTTGCCGTCGACCTCAAGAATTCGGGCGTTGTGGAGACTTGCTTGGGCAATCTTGCCGGCCGCGACCTTGCCCGATGGCAACAGGACAAGCGTCTCCATCCCGCCGCGTGCGCCGTAAGCCGCGAGCGCTGCGGACGTATTGCCCGTCGATGCGCAGGCGAGTCGCCCGACGCCGAGTTCTTTGGCCACCCGGACGCCGACGGTCATGCCTCGATCCTTGAACGAACCCGTTGGGTTCATCCCCTCGTGTTTGATCCGCAGGCGGTCGACGCCAATATCTTCACGGAGTCGCGGCATCTCGTGTAGTGGGGTATCGCCCTCCGGCAGGGTGACACCGACTTCGAACGGCAGGCCGGCGTTGTACCGCCAGACGCCGCGGCCCTCGAAGTCCTCGAACGTTGGTGGGTCGTCGTAGCGGACCTCAAGCAGGCCATCGCACTCATCGCAGGTGTACCGGATATCGTCGAACGGTGCGAACTGTTCGCCGCATTCGATACACTCCAGCCAGACGCCGTCGTCCGCACAGTCCGGTGCGGTCTGTATCGGCGCAGAAAGCTCAAGACTCATTGCATGAATGTGATACGGCGGGCGTAAAAAGCCGGTCGGTTGGTGGAAGCGACGGTGTCAAGCCGCCCCGTCTCGATGACTAGCCACCGAAGGCGTCGATTTCGTCGTGGACGGCCCCAACCCACTCGTCGAGTGCTGCATGGAGCATCGCCTTGGCCTCCGGGAGTTCGATAGCTGTATACTGATAGACATAGCCCCCCGAATCGAGCAGTCGGCGCTGTCGCCGAACGAGCCCCTTCTCGCGAAGCGTCGACAGCGAGCGGTTGACGTTGCTGCGGTCACGCTCAAGGACAGTCGCAAGCTCTGCGACCGTACTTCCGGGGTAGTCGCGCAACACCAGATAGGTTCGGCTCTCGTGGTCGGCGATTCCAAAGACGCAGGAGAGAATGTGGGCAAAATCGGGTTCGGTGTCTCCGACAAGTTCTTCGATATCGTGTGGATCGCTCATGGTTCGTGGTTGCTCGGTGCGATGGTAAAGCTACGTTGAACCGTCTTCGCTTCGACCGTAGCCCATCCGCTCGATACAGGCGTGCATTTCAGCCTTCTCTCGGTGTTTATGGAGCCGCGTCGGCGTATCACAGTAATAAATATCGCCGTCATAGCGGAGTGAAATCTCCTGGGGACTGCCGAGTAGATCGATTGTCAATAGAATTCGGCGTCCAGATTCGAGCGCGTCGAGTATTTCTTCGGCCGTATATTCGCCCGATTCGAGTCGGAGTGGTGTGGTCATTGGAGGCGGTTCGCTCGGCTGCGGCTTAGTTTCAGGGTTGTCAGCGATGTCGACGCATCCGACGGCGGCGGGTTAGTTTGTTGTCGACTGTGTATCGTCACCTGGTGGCGTGGGTGCTTCGACACCTTCGGCGGCTTCGACGGTGTCTGTCACTTTTTCGGTGGTGACGTGCCACCGGTCAATCGTGTCCTCGTACTCGCCGAGTCGTTCGGAGACGGCGGTTTTGAGTGCGTCGTCGTTGACGTTGACTTCGAAAATGAACGTTTCCTCGTCGCTCGCGCCGCGAGTCGTTTTCTGAATGTTCGCACTGATCAAGACGTTATCAAAGTAATACGGTGCGAGCTGTGTCATTACTTTGCGGTACACGGTGTTTTCGACTGTCCGAATCGCTTTCCGACTCGCTGAATCGGCCGCCCGCGTCACGTACTCAATCGAATCGTGCCACCGTTTGACCGCTCCTTCGTCGTCACCGTTTTCCATCCGCTTGTAGGATTCTGAAAGCTTTTCACCGGCGGTCTTGACGTCATCGGTGGCTGCTTTCCCCGCTTTTTCACCCTTTCCTTCCGAGACGCTGGCTTGGTCGGCGGTCTTCTTATTGACGTCTTTGCTGAGTCGTTCATGGGCTTTCGGTCGCCACTCGTTCCACTCTTCGAAGGCGCTCGCGCGCGCCGCTGGGCTGTCTTCGACGTGTTCTTCGCGTAGTGCATGGGTGATCCGTTCGCCATGCTCGACGACATCGCCCCAGCCACCACGAACTTTGAAACCGGAGATGCTTTCTTCCATCCCGTTGGCCACCCTCTACGAAGTCATGACTGATAAACTTCGTTACCCGTCGCTCGCGTCTGCATGCGGTGGCTTACAGTCAGCGGACACAACGCTGTACTGTTAAGACCATCCACCGACAACAGCCCAGGCAGATGGGCTTCAGCTATACCGGGTCGGCACATACTGAGCTACTCGCGTCCTACCAACAGGACGACGAACAGTTTCGGACCCACCAACGGTCGGGCTTTCCCCACCGAGAGCCAGTCATCGAAGAAATCGGGGTGCTCCGACGACTCCTGTTTCCGGGCTGTTGGAACGCCGCCGACCTCGTCGACGACGAGACACAGATTCTCGCGGCATTCGATCGGCTCGGCGAACTTTTTTGTCAGGGTATCGAACCATATGTTCCGCTCTGTCTCGGCGGGACGGTCACGGCGGTACTCGATCAGCTTCCCGAAATCCGCCGCCGACTCAAACAGGACGTTGAGGCGGCTTACAAGGGCGATCCTGCGGCCAAAAGTTACGTCGAAATCATCCGGGCGTATCCGGGCTTTCAGGCGATTTTGGTCCACCGGGTTGCTCACGCGCTCTACAACGAGGGCCAGCAGGTCTATGCCCGCGAACTCGCCGAAGCTGCCAAAACCGTCAGCGGAATCGACATCCATCCGGGCGCACAGATCGGTGACTACGTCTTTATCGACCACGGCAGCGGTGTCGTCATCGGCGAGACGGCGGTAATCGGTGACTGGGTCCGAATGTATCAAGAGGTCACTCTCGGGGCGCTCCATTTCGAAGAGGAAGAAGACGACAAGCGGGCGCTGAAAAAGGGCTACAAGCGGCATCCAGATATCGGTGACAACGTCGTGATCGGTGCCGGAAGCAAGATTCTCGGCCCGATTACGATTGGCGATCACGTTAGTATTGAGGCCAATGCGTGGGTTACTGACGACGTTCCGGACCACACGAAAGTCTTCATCAAACACCCAGAACAGCAACGAAAACGATTCGAGGAGTGAACTGTCAGCGGTAAAGCCGGTAGGCGGCGTGATGGCCGGTTTTATTGGCTCGCACTGCTCGGTACTGAACAATGGCGATCGAACACCGAGATCATGCCCACCTTGTTACCCATGCACTGGCTGTAGATACCCTCTCGACGCTCCGCTCGGTCGAAACCGAGCAGGTCGCATTTAGAAAAGGCCTCGTCAAACTCGGCCGGATCTGTGGCTACGATATTATCGACGGCGCGATGGACACCGAGTTCGTTCCTGTCGAAACGCCGCTCGCCGAGACAACCGGCGAACGGGTCAAAGGCCTCGACAACGTCGTTATCATCAATGTGCTTCGGGCGGCCACACCGTTTGTCGAAGGACTGTTGAAAGCGTTCCCCCGTGCCAAACAGGGCGTGATTTCTGCGGGTCGTGATGAATCCGCAGGCATGAACAACGACGGTGAGTTCCCGATTACGATCGATTACGTCAAACTCCCCGAAATCACCGCGAAAGACACCGTCATTGTCGCCGATCCGATGTTGGCGACCGGCTCGACGATGTGTGCGGTTCTCGAACACGTGCTTTCGGAAGCAACGGGCTTTGAGAACCTCTTTGTCTTGTCTGCGGTCTCGGCCCCCGCTGGTTTGATCCGCGTCGCTGAGGCCGTTCCCGAGGCCGACCTGCTGACGGTCGCAATCGACGACGAACTTAATGACGAGGGCTTTATTGTCCCCGGATTGGGTGACGCCGGTGACCGGGCGTTCCGAACTGTCTGAGGGTTCCTAACCGACTTTTCGCTACCGTTTGTCGTTTCTTTTCCTCACGTTTCCTGCTCGCAGCGTCGGCGGTTACTGTTTCTCGATGACGACCCGTCCACTGGTTGCATTGCGGAGCCGTTCGCGGAGCTCGGTGGCGTCGCTAACGGCGACTCGAACGTCGAACGAGACCTCCTGTTCGTAGCTTGCGTCGAACTCGACGCCTTCGGATTCGAGAATCCCGCGAACCGTTCCTGAATCGTCGTACTCGACGGTCGCTACGAATCGTTCGTGTGGAACCGTTTCGATGACACCGGCGGCATCGACGGCTTCCTTGACACCACGCGAATACGCCCGCGCGAGCCCGCCGACTCCAAGCTTCGTCCCGCCGTAGTAGCGCGTAACGACGACAACGACGTTCTGTAGCTCCTGTTGGACGAGGACGTTGAGCGCGGGTTTGCCCGACGAGCCGCTTGGCTCGCCATCGTCACTACACCATTCACGGAGCATCACCGACCCCGGCTGGCTGGCCGACGTCTGCCCCGCCGGAACCCGGTAGGCGGGGACGTTGTGGGTTGCCTCGGGGTGGGCGGTTTTGATTTCCTGGATAAACGATTCGGCTTCAGCAACGGTATCGACCGGCGCGACATAGCCGATGAACTCCGAGCCGCTGATCTCGAAGCTCGCTTCCCCAGGGCCAGCGACGGTTCGAAACGACTCACTCACGGTGTCGCCTTGTTGGCCCCTGTGGTAAGCTCTGACGATCAGCTCTCTGTGCCTGTGTCGTCCTCAGCGACGGTGGACTCAGCCGGCTCGTCAGCCCCAGCCGGCTGTTCGGAGTCGACAGGCTCCAATCCAAGCCGCGCTGGGTGGTGAAAATAATAGAGCCCGGCAAATGCAACGACACCGATGAGTTCGGCACTCTTTGCAACGAGAGCGAGCGGGTCGGCGGCCAACGCCGCGAATACGCCGCCGGCTTCCCAGAGGAGATAGCCAACCAACAGCGAGCCGAGCGTTCCACCCCCGAGTGCGCTCAGCCGACGGTAGTGGTAGCCACGAAAGAGCGCGGCTGCAATCCCCACCAACAGCAGTGCGGCCGGGACAAACAGATATGGCCGGCTATCGGCCACCGGATCGGTCAACAACGATATCGAGAGCCGCGGAAGCACCCACAACAGGTGAACCGCTGCCGACAAGAGGGCCGTTTGAATGGCGAGGAGCCGACACAGTCGTTCGAGCGTCTGTTGCATCGGTTAGAACTCGACTCGCCGGACGAAGGGCAGTTCACGAATTGCGACCAACAGCTCGCCGGGAACCGACTCGTCGGTGATAATGTAGAGCTTCGGTTCGTCGGTAAATTCGGGATCCTCGCTGATGAGCTGTCGGATCGAGATGTCGTGGTCGGCGATCAATTCGGTGACGGTGGCGACGATTCCCGACTCGTCGGCGGCGGCAACCTCGACGGTGAGGACGGTGAGATCGAGAACCGGGGCGAGATCACGGAGGCTCGGAATGGCGGCGATGTTTTCGAAAATCCGCCGGAGTTCGGGGTCCGCACAGATCGCATCCGTCGTCGAGTCGACAACACGGCGGTCGACGTCGATTTCGCGGGCGATTCCGGTAAAGGGGATTTCGATGCCACCGGAGACGACGCGGCCCTCGCGGTTGACCGAAAAGCCGCGCTCTAAGAGCAGCCGGATGACCGCCTGCTGGCTCGGGCTGCCCTCGAACTTCTCCATGATTTCGTCGAACATCGATTACAACGACCCTTTCGTACTCGGGGTGTCGCTTCGGCGTTCGTCGATCTGTGTTGCATCATCGAGCGCGCGCGCGAGCGCTTTGAACAGCGCTTCGACCTCGTGGTGGGCGTTTTCACCCTCGACAGTCGCATGGAGCGTGAGCCCCGCATTCATCGCCAGCGACTCGGCGAAGTGCCGCGCCATATCGCTCGTAAAGTCGCCAATCTGTGCCTGCGAAAACGTCCCCTCGAAGACGAAGTAGGGTCGGCCACTGACGTCGACCACGACTGATGCAACCGCCTCGTCGAGTGGTACGCGGCGGTCGGCATACCGGACGATCCCACGTTTGTCGCCGAGCGCGTCGGCGAACGCCTCTCCGAGAACGATGGCAACGTCCTCGACGGTGTGGTGGTCGTCGATTTCGAGATCGCCGTCACACTGGACGGTGAGATCGAAGAGGCCGTGTTTTCCCAGCGCAGTCAGCATGTGGTCGAAAAAACCGATCCCGGTGTCAATGGCCGTTTCGCCGTCGCCATCGAGTTCGAGCGTCAGCTCGATCGTCGTCTCTGTGGTTTCGCGGCTGACGGCCGCCGCCCGCGATGTCTCGCTCATATGTCCAGTCACACACGCAGGGAATATGGTGGTTCCGCTCACTGGCTGGTGAGGTGACTGGCCGGTCGCACTCACTACCTATCGGGGATTGTCGGCAACTCACTCGGTAACGGCTTCGATCGCCCCATCCAGCGTGAAGGCACCCTCATAGAGCGCGGTCCCGACAACGACGGCCGCGGCTCCCGCATCTCGAAGCGCGATGATATCCCCAATGGTTGCGACCCCGCCGCTGGCGACGACCGGAATGTCGACACGGTCGCAGACGCGCGAGACAAGGTCAGTGTTGACGCCCTCGAGCTGGCCCTCGACATCGACATCAGTAAAGAGAATTGCGCCCGCACCAAGCGTCTCGTACCGTGCGGCAGCTTCCGCCGGATCGAGTCCCGTTTTTTCGGTCCAGCCAGCAACAACCACCTCGCCGTCTTTCGCATCGAGACTAACCATCACCGAGTCGGGATACGTCTCGGAAATCTCGGTGACAATATCCGGCTTCTCAATCGCGGCAGTTCCCAAAATAACACGGTCGACACCCAATTCAAGCAGTTCAATCGCGTCGGCGGCGGTTCGGATTCCGCCGCCGATCTGCAGGTCGACCGCTGCGGTTTCGATGATCGTCTCGAAGGCCGCCCGGTTGACCCGCTCGCCTTCGAATGCGCCATCGAGATCAACGAGGTGAAGCGTTTCGGCTCCCTGTTCGACCCATTCCGCGGCGGCGGTTTCGGGCTCCCCGTACCGCGTCTCGGTTCCTCGTTCCCCGGCGACGAGTTGGACGACCTCGCCGTCTTGGACGTCGACTGCGGGAATCACTTCGAACGTCGGAAAGTGCTCGCTCATACGGTGCCTTTGAAATCAATCGGATAAAACGCGCCGGTTGTCGTCGCCGGCTTAGATCTGGAGGATGATACTGACGACTTCACGCGTGAAAATCGCGGTGAGACAGCCGAGCCAGGTCATCATCACGAAATGAATGTAAGCGGTCGCCTTGTTGCCGCCGTCGATTGTCCGGATCATGAGCGCCGACAGCGCTCCGTTGAACAGGATGACGAGGAGAAGGAGGTACTCGATGACGGGGATTTCATACGAGCCGGCGTGAATAATCTGGCCAAAGTCGAACTGTTCGACGGTCAGTTCTTGGGAGAACCCAGAGAGAATATTGACCACTTCGAGGCCGATAAAGAAGGCGAACGTTGCGGCGGCGGTAATCCCGTAAAGTAGCCCAATAAGCGTGACCGTCGCCTGTTTCCGCTGCTCGCGCAGCTGGTTGATTTTGTTCATGTTGGCGCTGATAAGCTCACCGAGGAGCTTCGGGCTACCACCCATCTGTCGGCCGATGAGGAACATCTCGCTGAACTTCTGGATGAGGTAGGATTTCGACTCGATCGAAAACTCGCCCCACGCCTGGTCGGGACTGATTCGCATCCGAAGCCGTCGGTACAGCCGGTTGATCGCCGGTGTCAACCCACCGAAATCCTTGACACGAAGGGTTTCGAGCACATCGGAAGTCGTACTCTGTTTGGCACTTTCGGCCGCCCCAAGTGCACGAATGAAGTTGGGAAACTGGCCGTCGCGTTGGTGGATCGTCTGTTCTTCTTTCCGAAGAACGAGCCCCGAGATCATCAGTGGGGTCACCGGAACCGCAATATAGAGCGGGAGCGGGACCTCATCAAGGAAGAACAGGATTGCACCGAGACCGGGACCAATCCCGAGGAATCCCAATCCCATGAAGATAACAATCAACATCGAGCCGATGCCACCGAACGCGAGTGCACCCCACAGCCGCCGGTTTTCGATGAATCGACTCTCGGGGAAGTACCAGACGGGGTCGTACGGCGACATCGTCCGAATCACGAAAAAGAAGCCCAGCTGGACGAAAATGAACATCACAATCACGCCGACAACCGTCAGTGTCGGGTTGACGCCCGTCAGGATCGGCAAGACGATCGCAAAGACGAGTGCGAACGTCATCGAGAGGATCATCGACATATAGAGGTCTTTCATCACCTCGATGTTCGACAGTGCACCCTCGTAGACGGTGCTGTAGTTTTCCATCATGATGTCCTGTTCGTTGAGCAGGAACTCTTTCATCTCTTGGCCAGCCGCAAGCGTGTAGCCAAGCCGTTCGAGAAAATCCGCAAGCGCACGGCTCGGGACCTCTTTGGCCCGTCGCCGACAGGCATCATCGAGACTCTGATTCCACGTATCGACGAGGTGGACAACATACGCCAGTTCCTCGGCTAACTCGCCGTACTCCTTTTCTTTTGCCAGCGTCCGAAACACCTCCATCCGGTCGATATTCGTCGTCGACAGGACGGTCATGTGCGTCATGACGAGATGAAACTTGTTTTCGATCGCGATCCGTCGCTGGCTCACGTAGAGTTTCGGATAGACTGCCCCCGCGGTAAACAACAGTAACCCCAACATCGGCAATGGAAGCCGGATAAGCAGTGGCACTGTCAGGAACGCGGCTGCAACAATCGTCGCGACGAAAAATACAAAGCCGGGTAGCAAAATTGTCAACAAATACCGTTTGCGTGAGATCTCTAGTTGATCGTACGAAGCCAGTAGCTCTGCAAGAAATGACAAAAGCGTCGTAAACCGGTCGGCAAACTGCTGTTGTCTTGTCGCCATGGATTAATTGTGTGTCGGTGGGGCGCGCATCGAAAACGGCAGTCCCTCGGCCCCATCGCGTTGGAAGGAGTCGATAACCTCGTTCACCTCGTGGTAGCCCAAAATCCCCTCTTGGATCATCCGTTCGGTGATCTCCGCGCGGTACTGGAGATCATCGTAGATGTCGCGCGTATCCGCATAGCCCAGCAGGGTTGCAATCTGCTCTTCGAGCACGTAGGAGTTGTTCATGCCCTGGAAGACGATTTCGTCCTCGACGGGGTCCCAGTTGAATACCTCTCGGGTGACAACGCCGTCCATCTCTTTCGAGTAGCCTTCGATTTCTTGGACACTCGTCACGCGTCGAAGGACTCTATCGCCCTGTTTGACACGGTTCTGGAAGAGTGCGACATCGGCGTTGTCCATGAACGTCTCGGGCACATTGATCGGATCGCCGGTAAATCGCTGGATCATCGAGACGATATCGGATGCGTGGAACGTCAGCATAACCGGGTGACCCGTCTGGGCGGCCTGAAATGCCATCCGTCCCTCTGCGCCACGAACCTCTCCGACGATGATGTAATCGGGCCGCGACCGGAGTGCGGCAGCGACGAGATCGAACATGTCGACTTCGTTTCCTTCCTCTCCTTCACGGGTCATGAGCTGTTGCCACGTATCGTGCGGCGGCATGACCTCGGTGGTGTCCTCTGCGGTGTAGATTTTCGCATCCCGGGGGATGTACGACAAGATAGCGTTGAGCGTCGTCGTTTTCCCGGATGCGGTTTCACCCACCACGAACACCGTCTGCTCGTTTTCGAGACAGAGCCAGAGATATGCCGCAAGCTCTGGCGAAAGCGTCTGCCAGTTCGTAATCTGGTTGACCGACAGGGGAACCTCTTCGCCCTGCCGGATCGTCATCGAGGGCCCTTTGATCGAGACATCGTTCGAGTAGATGATGTTGACACGCGAACCATCAGGCAGCGTCGAGTCAACAATCGGGCTCGAGTCCGATACCGGGTCGCCAATCCGTTCACCCATGTTCCGCAGCCAGCTGTCGTACTCTTGGAGCGTCCCGAAATCAACTGTCGTCGGCATCATGCCGAACGTTCCGTGATCGATATGGCACTCATGGGGGCCAATCACGTGAATATCCTCGTTTTCGGGGTCGCGCATAACCGGTTCGAGCGGCCCAAAGCCGACGATATCCCGATTTAAGAGGTATCGGATACTGTTGTATGTCTGTCTGTTGACCTCGATTTTCCCGAGGTTCCAGAGCTGTTTGACACGATCATAAAAGGTCGCACTGCCGTCATTGATGTACGTCGCCTCCTCGAGGAGCTCCTCGATGAGGTCATCGTATCCCGATTCGTCATCGGGGCTGGTGTGATGACCGCTCATCGATAGCAGTTTGCGTTTTACTTTCTGGAGAATAACCGCTTCTCCCTCAGAAAGCGTTGGCTCGACGGTGTAGTACTTCATTTTCTGGCCCACGTCACCGTAGATATGACAGTAAATCGGGCCACCGACCGGATAGATGAGGTTTGGTCGACGAACCTCGAAATCGCCGGGCTCATCGACCAACATCGGGAACTCGCCGGTAATCTGCTTGAACTTCAGCAGGTGCTCGCGGAGATGCGGCCGTCGCATCGCTAACTGCTTGAGTTCGTCAGACGGTTTGGCGGTTCCTTGATCAGTCATGGGAGTCTCTCAGTTAGGCCACAGTCCGGCTTTCGATGACAATGCCGGTTCCCGATCGGACGGAAAATCCGATCGTATCGCCGACCTGTTCGCCCATCCCGGCGAACCGTTTGACCTGTACCTGCCGGCGGATGTCGTTGCCGACCTCAACCATCTGTAGCTCTAAAAAGACATCAGCAATCGAGCGGAACGGACCGATTGCCTCGTCGTCGACGGCTGAGGGATCGACGGTGATGATGATGATTTTTCCGTCGGAAATCATATCGCGGAAAAACGAGATAATTTCGAGGGCTGCCTGTCGTTCGTCGTTCTGTCGAACTAATGCCTCGAAGGTGGGGTCGTTTCGGAGGATCGAATCGAACGTGTCAATAATAACGACATCCGGCTCCCACATTGTTTCGGCTTCCATCAGCCGTTTGAGTAGCTGCTTGCGCTCTGTTTCCTCTTTGCCGCGAAGTGCGCCGGCGCTGTCGAAATCGGCGTGCAAAAACAGCAAGCTCTCTCTGAGCAGTGGCTTGACGATATCGTATGATAGTGAGTGCATCTGGTCGATAAAGCCACGAACAGTCAGCTCAGTCGAGAGCATTGTCACCGAGGCCCCCTCCTGGGTAAAGCCATAGCTGAACCGTTGGCTAATCGCGCTTTTGCCGGCTCCGTAATCGCCCTCCAAGAGGACGATACTGCCGCGGGGGATGCCCCCACCGAGTTCTTTGTTTAGTCGGTCGTGATCCTCCATGCCAAGCGAAATTAGGTTTCGTTTTGCTCTACTCATGATTAGCTCCTGAATTCGAAGACTTCTTCATCACCGTTGACGGTGAGAAACAGTCGGTTGTCACCATCGCTGACCGTCGGCTCCTGTACCGTGATTTCGACGACACCGTCGCGCCGCCAGACGGTTTCCTCACCGTTTGCATCGCTGATCGTAAACTGGCTGTTCGAGACGAACTGGCCGTTGAAGACGATATCAACCGCTGATTGCTCTATCGGGATTCCTTGTGAGCCCGTATTTCGGACGTGAATCGTGATCTGGTCGTCACTGATGTTTGGTGTATTCGGGTCACTGATAATCGTCACATCCGTCCGAACCTGCTGGCTCACGTCCAAGCTCCCGTCCTCGACAGCGTTGTTGACGCGGTCGACCCCGGTGGTGAGTGTCCCGACGACGCCGGCGGCGACGACGAGGCTCGCGACGAAGATGATCAGGTGGGAAACTGAGACGCTTGCCATCGTTAGACCTCCCCTGCGATGCGGAGACCGTGTTTCGTGATTACGACGAAACGGTCATCGGAGTTGATTTCAGCTGACTCAATGACGAGTGTTTCACCGGGAAGCCATAGCTCACTTCCATCAGCCCCATCGACTGAAACGTCTATCGTCTCTCGTGGCTGGTACTCGCCGTTGAGCACCAGGTCTACTTCGGTCGTTTTCAGCGATGTTGAGCCGGTATTGATCACGCGTATTTCCTCGTTGCTGGCACTTTCCAGCTCAATGTCCGTGTTTCGTTCCTCAAGCAGTGCACCGTCTCGGTCGAACTGCGCATCTTGCACGCGTTCATAGCTGTTGGACATCGCGGGATACAGCATCCCGAACGCGAGAAACAGGCCCGCGAAGATGATGGCCGTCGACGCGCTGACACTAAAACCCATTACCGCCCCGAGCGAAGGTGTCCCACCGATCGAGGATCACCGACGTCGCGGTTGTACCGTTGAGCTGCATAATGTATTTGAGGCTGTGAATGTGGTGATCCCGCGACAGGTGATCCGTTCCGGGACGGTCGACCTTGTTGCGGTCGATGTCGCCGAATCCGGAGAGGAACGACCGCAGATGCTCTGCGACCGCCGGATCGATCCACTCGATGCGCTCGTAGTAGTTGACCGCGCGGGCGGCGTCGGTCACGGTTGATTCATCGACGAGGAACTCCAACCATTCCATGACGACAAGGTCGCCCACGTAATCGCCTGGCAGGCCTTTGAGATACGGCTTTTCACGACCTGCCGAAAGCTGATCGGACTGCACGTATTCGAAGTCGGCATCCGAGGTCTCGATTGGTGATAGTGACTCGGATTCGGGCTCTCGAGTGGCTTCTGCGACCGGCTCAATTTCTGTCTCTGCACCGTTGTCGAGGTTGTCCGGTTCGTCGAACTCGTCGTCAAGTCCACCGAAGTCCTCATCCTCAAAGCCATCATCAAGCTCGTCGAAGTCGTCGTCGAACTCATCGTCGCCCTCTTCGGCCCATTCGGCGTCTCCAGAGTCGTATTCGTCTTTCAGTTCACTAAACGTCTTGCCGCCGGCTGAATCTTGATCAT
>CAZCYW010000018.1:0-51061 GCA_964503105.1 uncultured Haloferacaceae archaeon | reverse complement strand
AATGGCACGAATGCATACCCGTCGCCGTGGCTCGTCCGGATCGGACCGCCCGGCGGCAGACGAACCCCCAGCATGGAGCGATGTCGACGCCGAGGATATCGAAGCGCGCGTCGTCGAACTAGCCGAACAGGGCCAAGACCCATCCGTTATCGGGCTCACCCTGCGCGATGAAGGCGTCAAAGGCGTTCCAATTCCGAACGTCAAACTCGCCACTGGCAAGAAAGTCGGCCAGATCCTCGAAGACAACGACGCAGCCCCCGAGCTGCCCGAAGATCTTCGCCGCCTGATGGAACGTGCAATCGGTCTCCGAGAGCACGTCCAGGAGAACGGTCAGGACTTCCAGAACAAACGCGCACTCCAGAACACGGAGTCGAAGATCCGTCGGCTTGTCAACTACTACCGTGGCGACAAGCTCGACGAGGACTTCCGTTACAGCTACGACGTCGCCAAAGAGCTCCTCGACTAACGAGCTTTTTCCACCGTCACCGCACCACACCCGAATACACCACCCAAACCAATGTCGGACGTACACACCGGACAGCCAGCGAACACCGATCCCGATGCCGCCGCCACGGTGGCCTCGGCGGTAGCAGCCGCGCCGTTCGTCCGGATTTACGGCCACGCCGATGGCGACGCACTCGCCGCGGTTGGCCTGCTCGCAGTCGCACTCCGAACCAGACAGGTTCCGTTCCAGATCCACGTCTCGACCGACCCGGCGGGTGCAGCCACTCCCGTCAGCGAGGTCGATACCGAAGATGCGTCTGCAAGCGCCGAAGGTACGGATGAGCCTACTGGCGACGACAGCCTGAGGCTGCTCGTCACCCAAGGCCGCCGTGACAACGCCGACGCGGCCGTTCCACCGCTCGGTGACAGCCGCCCGGCAAGCGTCACCGCCGCGGCAATCAGCCGAGAACTCGGCGTCGACCCCGACCCACTGCTCGCACTCGCGGGCGTGATTGCAGCGGGCTCGATGCCGGGAACCGACGGCAGCGGCAACCTCCTTGAGCAAGCCGAACAGCGTGGACTGGTTGTGCGCCGTCCCGGTATCGCGCTCCCGACAGCTGATCTCGCCGATGGACTCGCCCATTCGACGCGCATTACCGCGTCATTCTCAGGCGATCAAGAGGCAACCCAAGCACTGCTTGCAGCCCTCGACCTACCGGCTGATCTCGATGACGACGCCCAGCGACGACTCGCGTCGATCGTGGCCGTCGAAACCGTGACTGCCGAGGAGGCGAGCCCACGCGCTGCCGACTCGGTTGAAGCCGCGTTGCGGCCCTACGGAACACCGACCGGCCCGTTCGAAACGCTTGGCGGCTATGCTGACGTGTTGTCAGCGCTCGCCTGTGAGACACCCGGTGTTGCGGTCGGCCTCGCACTCGGTGCAGCCGACAGCAAGACCGACGCCCTCGACACCTGGGGCGAGCACGCAGATGCTGCCCACCAGGCACTCACCGAATCACTCACGGGCCGGTATGAGGGTGTTTTCGTCTGTCGCGTCCGGACGGATCGGCCGTCGGCGCTGCCAACCGTAGCACGCCTCGCGCACGACTTCCGCTCGCCGGAACCAGTCACACTCGTCGTGACGAGTGAGCCAGTCGATGGTACTCGGCATCTCGCCGCGGTCGCGGGCGAGCCACAGGGGCTCGCCGATGTGCTGTCGAGTGTCGCCACCGAGTTCGGCGCGAGCGCCGGTGGGACGCCGACGAACGCAACACTCCGGGTCGACGAGCGTGTCGACGAGAGCGAGCTTCTCGCAGCAATTCGGGAGGCACTCTAAATGGCTGATCAGCACCCGTCGTCGGTTCGGACCGCAACTATCCGGACCGATCACGGAACCACAATGCGCACGAAGCAGGTTGCCCGTGCGGTTCGGCCGGACAACACGGATTCGATGCGGACCGTCGTCGAGAACACGACCGTTCGAACCGACATTCGACGGGAGACCACGGGTGGATTGCAGTCGACAGTGGACGACTACATCGTCAACCTCGGCGTCGCAACCGCCGTCCTCGATTCGATTGCGGAGGACACAGACGACACTGGGGCCGAAGGCACCGACCACCAAACACAACAGACAACAGACACAACACAATGAGCGAACGATCAGTATCCAAGAAGCAACGAGGCGGCAAACGATGGTATACCATCCACGCCCCCGAACAGTTCGACCGAGCCGACCTCGGCGAGACAATCGCCGAAGAGCCCGAACAGGTCATCGGCCGTAACATCGAGACAACACTCGGCGACATCAACAATGACGCCGGTGCAAACAACACTAAGTTGACGTTCAAAATCACGGATGTCGGCTCGGATTCGGCCTACACCGAGTTCATCAAACACGAGCTTACGCGCGATTACCTACGGAGTCTCGTCCGACGCGGGGCCTCGAAAACCGATGCCAACATCACGGTCGTCACGACCGACGACTACCGCGTCAAGATCCAGCCGGTCGCCTTTACAACGAAAAAGGCCGACAACAGTCAGGAACACGCGATCCGTCGCGTCATGATCGACCTCGTCGAAGAAGCCGCCGAAGACCGAACCTTCGAACAGCTCGCAGACAGCGTTATCGAAGGCCGACTCTCCTCGGCAATCTACGGCGAAGCCAAAACGATCTACCCACTGCGCCGCGTCGAGATTCAGAAGTTCGAACTCGAAGCCCGGCCAGAAGAGATCGCCGAAGAGGAAGCAACCGCCGTCGATGTCGACGAAGACGATATCGCCGACGAAGTTGCTGACGACTGAATAGCGGCGACCACGTTTTCAACGCACCGATTTTTTAACTCGTAGAAACAGAGAGTCCCTGGGCCGTCTCGCTTTCGGCTGAAAAGCGGCCGTGTCGTTGTTAACACTATTCTTCGACAACAACTGTTCCAACCATGTCGCTTGCGACATGTGGGATACAGATGTAGTCGTATGTACCAGGAATCTCGAAGGTGTGTTCGAACCGCTCTTCGGAATCCATCCGCCCGCCGCTTTCGTCGTCCCATGCCTCGACAGCTTCTTGGGTGTTTGCATACCCACCCGTGGCGAAAAACGCTGCCCCCTCCGGGATCGACGAATCAACTGCGGTCACGGTGTGGGCACGACTACTCGTGTTTTCCCAGACAACCGTCGTTCCAACCGGCACGGTCAGCGTTTCGGGCAGAAACTCTGTTGCGGTCATCCCGACATCGTATTCACTGGCTGCAAACAGGTCGACACAGCCAGCCAGTCCAACCGTTGTGGTCGTCCCAACGGCCGCGAGAAACCGTCGCCGAGTGCGCTGCTGCATATACAATAGTAGGGATGCTGGACATATAGGGCGCGCGGTTTTACCGGATTCGAAGCCACGAAATCAACCGGACAGATAACAAAACCTAACCCCTCCGGTCGCAGACGACGTGACATGAAACCGCGGTTCGTCGGTCGGCTTGGGCTCGCCGACGCCGTCACGATCGCCAATGCAGCTCTCGGCTTTCTGGCTGCAGCAATTGCGCTCGTCGATGTCGGTCTCGCAGCCCGGCTCATTCTCTTAGGTGCAATTGCTGACGGTCTCGACGGTGTGATTGCCCGTCGACGAGGCAGCACACCGGCCGGAGAGTATCTCGACTCGCTGGCTGACGTCGCTTCGTTCGGCGTTGCACCTGCGGTGCTCGTCGTTGCGGTCGTTGTCGACGAATGGATGCCCGGTGGCGAGCCAGTGTTTCTCATTGCTGGCTTTCTCGTCCCCGCGCTGTTTGTCGCAATGGCGGTCACCCGGCTCGGAATGTATACGGCCTACGATATCGGAACCGAAGAGACCGAGGGCGTCCAGACGACGCTTGCGGCTACCATTCTTGCAGCGGCCGTCCTGGCGGGCTATACGTCGGTCGGCCTCCTCGTTGCACTCATCGGCTTGCTTGCGATACTCATGGTATCGACAATCACCTATCCGGATCTTCACGCCCAAGACGCGCTCGTGATGGGTGTCGTTCAGCTGTTGGCAATCCTGCTTTCGGGCTACTACGGCCGGGTCTTCGCGTTCGCCCTGCTGTTTTTGGCGCTGGCATACCTCACGTTGGCTCCGCGATTTTACTGGCGTGATGGCCTCGATAGTCGTCGACTCAGACGGCTCTTTCGTGGCTCACCTTGACATCCTCTCCGTCCAATGGTGTACGTGTGTTTGGACGGGCAATTACATTCCCATGTCGGCTGCGGCCTCGGGAATCGGCAGGCTGTGTGGACTGACGCCAAGCAGCTCACCGGCGTGATCAAGCGCCATATCAAAGCCATAGTAGCGTTCAAGCTCGTCGCCCTCGGCGGTTGGTCGAACCATGAGCATGGCATAGCCGTCGATGTTCTGGGCCACGACGGCCGATTTTCCCGCGTGGTTGAATGTGAGCCGGCGTTCTCCACCCGTCTCGACATAGTCTGCGTGAATCTCGTCTGCGGTCGCTGTCGTCGCGTCCGTCGCCGCATCATCGCTCATACAGAATCTATGCTGTCGAGATAGTCGAAACTACCGGTTTGTTCGGGTAGCCACTTCCCTGTGTGTGGTATAAGAACATAATTATCATGGCTGATAGCTAACGCCGAGCAATTATATGTTGGTCTTGGTAACCCTCCAGTAACTGGATGAACAACGTTCTCTCAGACCCCGTTCCGACGGGTATCTCAGTTCTCGACGAGATGCTCGCCGGAGGCCTTCCGCGTAATAGAGCAGTGCTTGTTACCGGTGGGCCGGGCGCTGGGAAGTCGACGCTTGGAATGCAGTTTCTTCAAGCCGGTCTTGCGTCGGGCGAGAAGTGTCTTTATATTAGTACCGAACAGACCACTGACGAACTTCGCGGGGCATTTCGTGACTTCGAGTTTGATCTCGATCACGAAAATCTACAGTATACGACAATTCACGCTCGGCGTGGACAGACGCTCGACGCCGATGAGGGCTATCTACTCGAAACAGCAGAAGAAAACAACTGGTTCGACAGAGGGTTTGAAACACCGTTTACCAGCGAGTATATCCAGAGCCATCTGAAACAGTTTGGCCCCTGCGATCGGGTTGTTTTCGATAGTACCTCCGGATTGGCAGTTATCAGCGAAAGCATCGAACAGTACCGGCGGCTGATGTTCGATCTCATTCGATTTTTCACCGACGAACTCGCTGCGACAACCGTGTTTACGGCTGAAGAGTATCCTGGTGACACGCGTGGAGATGTGCTCCGCTTTACCGCCCATGGTGTGATCGAACTCGATACGGAGCTGCTTGGTGACGACGCCCACCGCTATCTGTCGGTTCCAAAAATGCGCGGTGTCGACCACGACCGTCGCCGAGTCGAACTCAGGATTCATAACGGTCGCCTCACCGTCTCTCCACAACGGCGGAGTGATTCGACAGCCCTCGCCGACCAGCGACTGTATCCAACGGGAATCGATGGGCTTGACGAGCTCACCGGTGGCGGACTGATTCGGGGAGCCGGAACCCTGTTGACGCATGATAGCCGGGCGAGTCTGACTGCGCTTGTTGGGCAACTTATTCAAACAGCTGTTGAACGTGAGTTCGCTCTCGTGCTTGTTCCAACACTGACGCTTCGGGAACGACACGTGAAATCGATGTTGGAAAGCTATGGGCTCTCGCTATCGACGCTGTTTGATCGAGACCAACTATTCGTCCTCGATCAGGTTGGCGGCTGGGAAACCGACAGCGACAATGTCTTTCGCCGAGCCGCCACCGTCGCCGAAGCCATCCAGCACTACGAGGTCATCGACCAACGCTGTTCGGGAGATTGGCTCACAATCGAGAACGCATCCGCAATGGTACACACACTCGGCGTCGAAGATACCCGTTCGCTTCGCTACAGCGAGGAGTTGGCGTTCCTTACAGAATCCGAGCTGTTGGTTCACCTGTTGAACCCCTCGGTTGTTGACGAGCAGATTGCCGCATTCTACCGCGACAGTGCCAGACAGGTACTTCACACCCGACACGACGACGGTGGGATCCAGTATCTGACACTCGAAAAATCACCAGCAGGCTACGTCGGGTCGACCGTTCTGGTCGAACATATCGACACAGAACCCTACATTCGAATCCAGACACCACCGGGAAGCTAACCCCTGTTTTGCTATTCTCGGTACGGCAACCGCAGATAGCACTGCTGCTCAACAGGAAAAATCAGTATGAATGGCGGACGGAGCCGGAGTTGCCGGGTGTTCCAAACACAGGGAATCCCGGTTGCCTCCTCCACCCCGCGATCCACCGAGCGACTGACGTCCAGCGGTGGGCTGCTCGCTTCCGCGCCTGACCCAGTGCCGCCGGCGAACCGGTGTGTGACGCCCCTGCGGGTGAGCACACCGGGCCGCTGTCCCCGTTGGACGAGGTTTCGACGTTGGCTCCCGAGGCCTGTGTCGGTTCGACCCGACGCCTCCGGCCGTTCGGTCCCCGCTAAAGACTGTCTCACGGGTGACGAGCAGGGCCTAACTGCCCGACCTAGTCCGCTTTTTCGTATGCCAGTTGCCCTTAAGGGCCTTTCGTCTCGGTGCGTTCGTCCACCAGCTGCTGACAACTCAGTTGACCACCACCGCGTACGCTGCGGCCATTACAGCCACAAGAGCGCTCACGGCGAGACTCCCCCACGGATGATATTCGAGCCACGAGTATTCCGCAGGAAAGCTAAACAAAACTGTCGACTCGATAGTAATCGCCCAGAGGCCGGTGATCGCGAACACGGTGAGTCCGACCGCGAGCATAATTCCCGAGACTAACGAGGCGTCGGCGCGTCCACGGACGCTTGAGAGAAAAATCACGATTCCGAGAGCGGCGAGAAAGATCGCTCCAGCAACGCCAAGGGGCCCTGAGGCATAATAATCGCTGACCAGCTGACCCTGTCCCTCTATCAACAAAAACGGTGCTGAAAGCACCATGACCAAGGTGAGACACGCCAGCGCCCCGAGATAGGGGACAACCCGATCGAGTTCCATACAAACTGTTGGGCTGAGATTGTGTTAAATTGACCGAGATTGGTCGCCGAAAGGGAAATCGGTAAGCGGCTGGCCGTGGGCAGACGCATATGGACCGCGTTGCGATTATCGGTGCGTCGATGACCCAGTTCGGCCAGCGCGATAGCTGGATCCGCGAGTTGCTCGCGGAGGCCGGCCGCGGCTGTCTGGACGATGCTGGCGTCGCCGGCGACGAGTTAGACCATCTGTATGTATCGAATATGGCAAGCGGCGAGTTCGAGGGCCAAACCGGCGTTCCAAACGCGTTGGCACACGATCTCGACGCCCTGCCGGCGTATACCGCGCGGATCGACCAGACGAGTTCGTCCGGCGGCGCTGGCGTCTACGCTGCCTGGCAGTCGGTTGCCTCCGGCGCAAGCGAGCTCACGATGCTTGTCGGCGGCGAGAAAATGACCCACCGGACGACCGCCGAAGCAACTGACGTGATCGCCTCGCTCACCCATCCAGCCGAATACAAACACGGCGTGACGCTTCCCTCGTTTGCGGGGCTCACGGCCCGAAGATATCTCCACAAGTATGACGCCCCACGTGAGAGCCTCGGCAAGGTCGCGGTCAAAAACCACAAAAACGGCGTCGACAATCCGCACGCCCAATTCCAAAAAGAAGTCGACCTCGAGACGGTCATGGAGTCACCCATTGTCGCGGATCCACTGCGGCTCTATGACTTCTGTCCGATCACTGATGGCTCGGCGGCGCTCATGTTCTGTCCGGAGTCGGTCGCCAGCGAGTATACTGATCAGTACGTCGTTGTCAGCGGAATCGGTGGGGCGACCGACACCCACGTCGTCCACGAACGCGAGGATCCAACCGTGATGGGCGGTGTCGTCGACTCGGGCGAAATCGCCTACGAGATGGCCGGACTCGGCCCCGACGATATCGACGTTGCAGAGCTCCACGATATGTTTACGATTCTCGAATTCCTCCAGTCGGAGGGACTGGGCTTTTTCGAGCAGGGAGAAGGCTGGAAGGCCATCGAAAACGGCGTTACCGACCGCGATGGCGACCTCCCGATCAACACCTCCGGTGGGCTCAAATCGAAGGGCCACCCCCTCGGTGCCAGTGGTGTTGCCCAGGTATACGAAATCTACCAGCAGCTACTGGGAACCGCCGGCCCACGACAGGTCGAAGCCGATACCGGACTCGCCTGTAACGTCGGTGGCTTTGGCAACTGTGTTATTACGACGATCATGGAGGCCCACCAATGAGCGACACCCGAGAGACGACATCCGAGAACGGCACTGACCAAGCGGATACTGTCCCACCAATGGAGGCCGCCCAGTATCCCGACGGGACGATTCTGTATCCACCACATCCGATCGGCCCTGACGGCAACGAGCCAGTCGATTCTGTTGATCTCAGCGAGTATACGGCCACGGTGCTCACCTGGACGTCGTCGACGGCAACCCCGCCGGGGGTTCGACAGCCGAACCATCTCGGTATTGTCGCTTTCGATGTCGATGGCGAGTCGGTTCGGGCAATCGGCCAGCTCACGACTGATGAGATTGAAATTGGTGATACGGTCGAAGCCGTCTACACCGAAGAACTACGCGAGCCAGGTGCGGGAATCCGCGAACCTGAGAGCCAGTCGTGGGACGGCTACCGGTTTCGACCCGTTGAGTAGTCCGGGGCGCTGCTGAACTCACGGCTCCGGCAGTCGATGAGACAACAGGTCTGACCAGCCGACGTATTTTTCCGAACTAGTTGCCATTTTGGACAGCGCACTCTCAGCGGTCGGCTTCGTCCCCAGTTGCGGCTTGCTCGCTCGCTGGGTCTTCGGGCCCATCGGCATCATCGTCCGGTCGCTCAGTTGGTGGCTCTTCACCGCGTGTCTCCGTGTTGTTCGCGGCGTTCAAGCGATCAAGGTCGTCTTTGATTGATTCGAGCTCGGCGTCGACATCGACTTCCGGTGACGGCTCGGCCGTCGAGTCGGCAGCCGGCTGGTCGTCAGGCTGATCAGGCTCATTCTCGGTCGCGAAATCATCCGTCACATCGATCATCACGCCACGGCTGCGAGTCGTCTCTCGGCCACCTCGCCGCTCGATATCACGTTGATCGCGAACGGTCTGTTCGGCATCTCTGAGCCGACGTTCGATTTCGCCGGTCAGTCCACGGGCATCGTCGATCAACTGCCGAGATTCGGGGTTTTCTGGAAGATCAGTCTCCGAGAGTGCCGTTCGCAACTCCGCGAGTGCGCCCGCGAGCTGCTCGCCGGCCTCGGTGCCGACCTGGTCGAGTCGGCCACGGGCTCGCTCGCTCTCTTGTCGAGCTGCACGGGTTGGATCAGCAAGCCGAAGCGTCCGCCGAAGCAACTCAAGTGATTGGATGGTTGCTTCGAGCAGCGCGATGAGCGTTGGAATCGTGTACTGTTCGGTGAACCGGAGCAGTTCACTGAGGCTCGGTGGCTTCGGTGGCGTCCGACGCTGATCGGACCGAAGCTCACGTTTGAGCTCAGTGAGTGTCTCTGATAGCTCATCGAGTTGCGCTTGCAACTCATCGCGGTCTCGGGAGTCGTCTCTGCGATCCGGCGAGCGAGTCATGCCCGTCTCTTAGCACGCCGGTTGAATAAGCATACGGCACCGCACGTCTGGACACCGCTGCCGACTGGTTGGTTATCTCGTTTTGACCCGGTTGCGGTCCAGACGGGGCCAAACCGACTGACTACGAGAAAGGGTACTCTACTCGTCGTTTGGAGAACATATTTACTTCCACATGTCAGTATTCAATTCGTGATTGAACCAGTACCAACAACCGCTCTCGATACATTCTTTGGCATCTCGATGCTGTTTTTCGCCTATATTGGTCTCTCAGTCATCATCTCAGTTGCGCTCCTGTATCTACTCCCACCAAGTGGAGTTCTTTCAGTCCTCGTGTTCTTGACCGTTGCAGCGCTTCTGTTCGCCCCTTTTTGGTCGCTGTTCAAGAAGTACTATCCCGAATCGCCGCAAATCGACTGACCCGGCCAGTACGCAATTCCCCTCGCCTGGCCCTTTCACACGATCGTATGGCTGAACATGAGCGTTTCAACAGGCGGTAGTTGTTTCATATGTACATTCGGTCTACTCTATCATTGTGACCACGTTACAGTGCAGTACTATCTACCAGCCCTACCAAACACGTTCTTAGGCTAACCAAAACCTATTTGCATTTAGGCCCACCTAAGTCTCCATATGGAAGTAACGGACACTCGCTGGGGCCGCGAGACGGTGACGGCCGACAGCGCTCCCTGTGTCTCTGCCCTTCGGGCCTCACCGAACCGAACTGTATTCACTGAAGAAGGAAACTGTGACGGCTGGATTGCGACCGACTCGATCGTCTCACTCCGTCGATAACGACGAATTCTCTGCTTGTAGCGATCGCTCCTCAATCGCAGTCTATTGTATAAAAAAGAGAACGCGGTGAGTATTTGACCGGTTCCACAGTCCGAGGAGACCCGTACCGATTAGTGGGTCGCCTGTTCGAGGACGAGCGTGTCGTCTTCGAGGTAGTGTTCGATGTGGTGGGCGTCCTCTTCGACTCTCTGGAGAACGTCTTTGAGGAGGTGTTCGGTCGTAGGGTCACCGAGGTTTGCTGCAAGCTGGATGTGCTCGCGCATTCCCTCGATACTGTCACCGTAGGCCTGCATGTCGTTTTCGAGTGAGGTCCGGATGTCGTAGACATCTTCGCCCTCGAACTCGATGGTGGCACGCGCCTCTTGGTTCGCCGGTCCAGCGACTGGCACGCCGCCAATTGCTTGGGCCCGCTCGGCGATCATGTCTGCGCCTTCCTCGAGGGTTTCGTAGGCCTCCTGCAGGAAGATGTGCAGATCGCGGAACTCCGCACCCTCGACGTTCCAGTGGTGCTTTTTCAGCTGGTGATAGAGTACATAGGCGTTTGCCAGATCCGTGTTGAGCGCCTCGACAATCTGTTCGGCTTTGTCCTTTTCGAGTCGGAGCGCTTCGGATTCTTCGATACTGCCGGCCTGTTGTCTGACTGTTTTCTGGGTGCTCATAACAAGTGTATGTTGGACCGCCACCCACTTAACTATTGGTACACCGGGAATCGATTTTTGCTTTTGGGAAAGATATGTTTACAATATACTCACCTTCTGGCGTCCGCTTCGCCAGTGAGCCCGACGCTTGCAACCCAGTTGATCGTTCACCAGTTAGAGACAGGGCTAAAATCGCCGTCGCAACCGGCTCCAGCAAGATGACCTGTGTGACCAGTACGCATTAGGCTGGATATTTTGTCGTAGATATCGATCGATGTATTCATACTTGCACAATCTCGAACAGAGGGTATGAATAGAGCAGAAAAAGCTGCCCTGCAGTTACAGGCGGTTGCCGTCCTCCGAATGCTCAAACAGACACGAACGTATGAGGAGCTTTCAGTCGTTACTGACCTGCCTGCTGGTGATCTCAACCGGTATGTCAACGGTCATGTCTTGCCGGGTGTCGAACGGGCCCGCGATGTCGTCGAGGGGGTTGGGCGCGAAGCCCTTGCCAACGAACTCCGCGCGCGAGTCACCTTCGACGCAGAGGGCTATGTCGACAACTCCGCAGTTGTTTTTGATCAGTCGTTTCTCGATCTCGTCGCGCCGGTTGCCGCCAACAGTTTTGGCTTTTCTCGACCGGATGTCGTGCTGACCGCAGCAACCGACGGCATTACCCTCGGGGCAGCAATGGCCTCGTACTTTGATGCGACGCTCGCCTATGCAAAGAAATCAAAAGAGACGGCCGTCGAGGAGTTCATCGAGTCTCGCCAACGGCTCGCTTCGGGCATCGAGCTAACCTACTATCTTCCCGCTCGTGCGCTGTCGTCTGGTCAGTCAGTGCTGATCGTCGACGATCTCATTCGATCGGGTGAAACCCAAGAGCTCCTCTTAGATATCGCCGATCAGGCTGACGCTGAGGTCACCGGTGTCTTTGCGTTGATTGCGGTTGGCGATATGGGAATGTCCCGCGCAAGAGAGCAGACAGACGCACCGGTTGGCGCGTTATCGACCTTCGAGTAGCGAATACGGACTGACACGGCGAAGCCAGCCACTCCGTTTTCGGCTCTCTCAGTGACCATTTGTCAACTAAGCGGTGAGTTTTGGTTGCTATTGTCCCTGTTACCTGTCTGATTATGGCAATTGTTAAGTAGACATTCTCTCGAACCGATACACACACGATGGGGTTACAAGAGTTTTTCAAACTACGTGAGAACGACACTGATGTCAGCACAGAGCTGCTCGCCGGGGCGACAACGTTCCTGGCGATGGCGTACATTATTGTCGTCAATCCAGCGATTCTCTCGGAAGCAATCGAGATTCCGGGCTACTCGGGACTTGAAGTCTTCCAGATGATCGCAATTGCAACGATACTGGCCTCGGTTGTCGCGACCGTTGTCATGGCACTCTATGCGAAACGGCCGTTCGGGCTGGCTCCCGGTATGGGATTGAACGCCTTTTTCGCCTTTACGGTCGTGCTTGGATTAGGGATTCCATGGCAGACGGCACTGGCCGCCGTTTTTGTTGAAGGGCTTCTTTTCATCGCGCTCACTGCCGTTGGCGCACGTGAATACATCGTCAAACTGTTTCCCGAACCGGTCAAATTCGCTGTCGGTGCCGGTATCGGTGTCTTCTTGCTCTTTATTGGTCTCCAAGAGCTACAGGTCGTCGTCGGCTACGATGCCACGCTTGTCACACTCGGTGACATCTTCTCGAACCCGATCACGATTATCGGCCTTGCCGGACTTACGCTCACCCTCATCCTCTGGGCGCGTGGGATAACCGGCTCGATTATTATCGGGATTCTCACAACCGCGATTGCCGGCTGGGCACTGACGCTCGCTGGGGTTGTCGAACGCGGTGTCCTCGTCGATGAGACGCTCTTGACGACTGTTGAACAGGAGGGTGCGCTGTCGCTGATTACCAACGTACAGTACGATATTACGCCCCTTGCGGGGGCGTTTATTGACGGCCTGTCGGATATCGATCCGCTCGTATTCGGATTCGTCGTCCTGACGTTCTTCTTCGTCGATTTCTTCGATACGGCTGGCACACTGATCGGTGTCTCCCAGTTCGGTGACTTCCTCGATGAGGAGGGCGACCTTCCCGAGATGGACAAACCACTGATGGCTGACGCTGTCGGAACCACCGTCGGTGCGATGCTTGGAACCTCGACGGTCACGACCTACATCGAATCCTCGACCGGTGTCGAGGAGGGTGGCCGGACCGGTCTGACAGCGCTCGTCGTTGCCGGCCTGTTCTTGCTTATGATTCCGTTCGTTGCGCTCGCATCGGCAATCCCCACGTATGCGTCCTTCCTCGCACTGGTGATTGTCGGGATTATCATGTTCCAAGGGGTCGTCGATATCGACTGGACCGATCCTGCATGGTCGGTGTCGGCCGCACTGACGATCACGATCATGCCACTCACCTACTCGATCGCCGACGGACTGGCCGCCGGGATCATTAGCTATCCGATCATCAAGGCCGCCGTTGGCGACTTCGATGAGGTCCGACTCGGCCAGTGGGTGCTGGCGGCCGCACTGGTTGCGTACTTCTACGTACAGACGACGGGACTGCTGCTGTAACGTACAGACGGCCGGGCTGTTGCTGTAACGGGCTGCGACGGCGCTGCGTGTTATTTTATTTTTATCGCCGCTCGCGAGAGTCGTCTCAGCGGGCCGGTTCCATCTAGTCGTGTCTGTGTTGGTACTCAAAACTGCCATCGTGGCGAATACGGATTGTCGTCTGACGACCAGCCAGCCGGCGGGTGGCTTTCCGAACCACTGGACTGAGTGATTCCGAGCCAATGAGCAGGAACCCAGCTAACACAACTCCGAAGCCTGTGACAGTCATCGCTGACAAGGATTCGCCGAGGAGGAGCCAGCCACCGAGGGTTGCGACGATCGGGCTCGCATAGAACACCAGACTCGACTGGGATGCACCGGCCGAATCGAGCAGGTTGAAGTACGCGATGTAGGCGACCGCACCAGCAATAACACTCAGATACCCGAGTGAGATGATTGCGCCGAGCGTCCACTCGACTGCGGCGGGCGACTCACCGGCGGCGACACTCAGTCCGTGTAACAAGAGCGCGCTGATCGGTAGTGCCCATGCAGTCCGAACCGTACTCGACAGGGTCGGCTCTGCGCGGCGGATCAAGACGGTTCCAATGGCGAGGCTGACCGCGCCAGCGAGAATAATCAGTGCACCACCACTGACCGTCTCGACGAGCGTTGTGGGCGTGATCTCAATGACCATGCCGACGCCGATGAGCCCAACAACGGTGCCACCGAGGCCCGCAGTCGAGAGCCGCTCATCGCTGAGCAGTACACCGGCGAACAGCGGGGTAAAGATCGGCACAAGGGCAAACAGGATCGAGCCGACACCGCTCGTCACCGAGCCCTGGCCGACGAACAGCAGTCCGTTTGCCAGTCCAATCGCAAACAGTCCGGCTGCGAGAATCCCGGCGACGTCGCTGCGAGTTTTCGGTATCAACTCGGCTCGGTCGGTCCTTGCCACGACATACCCGGCCAACAGCAGTGCTGCGATGTCAAACCGGAGCGCAACGAGCAAGAGTGGTGGGACCGTCTCGAGGCCCGCTTTTGCGGCGACGAACGTTCCACCGAACGCGATGCTGACGACAACAAACAGCCCAAGGGTTCGACGCTGACTCGTGGTCATTGTGTCCCCTCCCAGTGCGTCTGCTCACGGGCAGGTGAATCACCAGTGAGTGCGTCGATTCGCGTCATTACCTACCCGTACGGGCTTGACCCGTATAACTTAATTCAGAAATAATTTCTTAGTAAGAAAGTCTTTGCTGGCCTGATAGCGACTCACGACCCACGTACTATTCACGCTGCAACAGAATTTCATGCCATGAAAACACGGCGAAACTGACTTGCCTCGGTGGTGGCAACGGGGTGTATGGATAAGGTCCTCGAAGAGATGGAGTTTCTCGCACTGTCGGCCAATCGGGTTGACGTCCTGCGGCTCGTTGCGAAGGCCCCCCAAACGCGCGCCGAGTTGCAAGCAGAGACTGGGGCTTCCCAGCCGACGCTTGGTCGGATTCTCCGAGATTTCGAGACACGACGGTGGGTACAAACTGACGCAGGAACGTATACCGCAACTGCGACCGGACGGCTGGTCGCCGACGGCCTGAGCGAGCTCTATGCGAGTCTCGAAACCGACCACCAGCTTCGAGACCTCGTCGACTGGCTCCCGGTCGACGAACTCACGTTTGACCTCCGAGCGCTCAATGGGGCAACGATTACAGTTCCAACCCAAACACGACCGAGCGCTCCGGTCACCCGCGTTATCGACCTTGTCGAATCCGCAACCCGCGTCTCGGTTCTCTCGCACGCGTTCAACGAACAGACGCTCAGGGCGGTTACCGACTGGGTAACCAGTGGCGGCACGTTTTCGGGAGTGTTTTCGAAGGCAGCAATCGAACCAGTCGCCGACGACGCCGTGTTGGCCCAACAGCTTCGGACACTTCTCGCGGCCGACACCGCACGCATTCGGATCTACGACGGGCCGGTCCCGTTGGCGGTGACGGTGACCGATACCCGTGTAAGTCTGTTACTCCGAGACGACGCTGGCCGGCTCGAAGCGGCGATCGATACTGACAACGAGACGGTTCGTTCCTGGGCCACAGATGTCTATCAGCAGTACGACGAGCAGGCAGAACCGCTTTCGATGGATCGCTAATTACTGGCGTGTGGAGTCGACTCACTGCTATCGGTTGTGCAGCAGTCTCACCACGATCACTAGATACTTTTAGCTCGCTGTCCAATTACCGGTGATGTCAGATCTCATCCTGTACGAACTGCCCGGCTGTCCGTACTGTGCAAAAGTCGTTACCAAACTCGACGAACTTGGCCTCGAATACGAATCACGCAAGGTGCCGCGCTCGCGTAGCGAGCGAACCGAGGTTCAAGAAGTAAGCGGGCAGGCCGGTGTGCCGGTACTCATTGACGAGGCACATGGGATCGACGGCATGCCCGAAAGCGACGATATCGTCGCCCATCTCGAAGCGAACTACGGCAACTAACTACTCTTCAGGGCGAGTTGCCCGCTCGCGGATCAGTTCGCGGATCGCATCCGGATCGTCGATTGCTGCTAGCTCTTCGCACGAGACAATCGCCGTGTCGTCGACCGTTTCGTGTTTCGTCTCGTCTGCTGTAAAGTAGATCGACCGCGTCTGTGTTACTCGGCCAATCGAACTCATGAGCTTTGCCCGCTTTTCGGCACTGCGGGTAAACGGTGAATGGCCGGTGAGCACGGTCTGCCCGCGTGTGTCGGTGTCTGTGCTGACTGCTTTGAATGGCGACCGATTGGTTGGGTGGACATCGAACCCTGCCTCGGTCAACACGGTAAGAACGTGTTCGTCATCAGGGTTGACCGCCGGCTCGTCGGGCAGTGGATCGGCATCGCGGACGGATTCGGCCCCATCGAGGACCGAAACCGGATTCGAAAACGGCTGGTTGAACAGTTTTTCAAGTTGGATGGCCACCTCAATTGAGGCGTTCATTCCGTCTTCGTATTTCGAGACGGTCCGTCGGGAAACACCGAGTTCGGTCGCCAGCCGGCCCAGACTCCAGCCGCGCTCTTCGCGTTCGTCGGCCAACAGGTCGCCATCGATACTGACGTAGAGCCCACCGGGTGCCGCATAGATCAGTGGGGGCACCTCCTCGATAAACAGGTCATAGGCGGTATCGGGGTTAAAAACCGGGACGCCGTGACGGAAGTAGACGACTCCCGGTTTGAGGTCTTCATTTCGCGTCCGGAGTCCAATTACCATCGGTGTCGCCGAAAGGTAGTCGCCGAGTCGTCGGAGTTCGGCCCCTGTTTCGCGGTTGAGCGCGTCGATATTACCGAGGATTTTCAACAGCACGAGATCGTCCCCACGGCGCGCCGCAAGGTCGAAGCTCTTGGGTCGGACCGAACACCGATCGCTGACGAGAAAGCCAGCGTCCTCCAGCATCGCGGTGATATTGCCGACCAGTGCTGTCCGTGACATAGCCGACAGTAAGTGACTTGAGACATATATGCGTTCCGGCGTCCGTATGTGCCAACCTCGCTCTCGTCACGGGGTTACCCCGAGAACAACGCCGGTAGGATTATGTACCCGTAATCGGCCGAATGCCACAAGCCGAAAGGGGTTTTCGCGGCCGCCGGCTACCCATACGCAATGACGGTTATCGGCTTCGATGATACTGATTCGCGTACACAGGGAATGTGTACGACCTATCTCGCAACCCGTCTGGCGGCCGCGATTGTCGATGCCGGATGGACGGTCGACCGAACACTACTGGTTCGACTCAATCCGGCGGTCGAACACAAAACCCGCGGCAACGCCGCCTTAGCACTGCACACCGATATTCCAGCTACAGAGGCAGTCACGCTCGCAGCCGACGCTCTCGACTCACTGGCCATCGATGACGACGCTCGAACCAGTCCGGGGCTCATCGTCGCTCCCGGTGAGCCTGACAGCGTCGACGACGCAATCGCTGTGTTTGCTCGCCGGGCAATGCGAGAGCAGCTTCGACTCGTCGACGCACTGTCGCTTGCGGACGAAGCGGGCTACGAACACCGCGGCTGGGCTCCAGAGGGCTGTGCGGTCAGTGGCCGTGGCCGGATCGGCGCGCTTGCGGCGATTGGGGCCTGGCGAGCGTTCGACGAGTGGACATACGAACAGATCGCCTATCGCGAGTTCGACCGCTGTGGAACGCCCCGCGAGATCGACGCAGACTCCGTGTTTGCGGCGGCCGATCGCAGCTCGCAGGCGGTCTGGGATACGGTCGACCGCGGCGAGCAACAGACGGTGTGTGTTCCGAATGCACCCGGGCCGATTCTCTATGGAATCCGTGGCGACGATCCGGTAGCTGTCAGCCGTGTTGGTGACGATATTGTCAGCGAATCAGTCGCTCACAGCACGCTGTTTGTGACCAATCAGGGAACGGATCTACATCTTGCCGACGGAGCAATCGGCTCGCTGACCGACGGCCGCGGCTACCGAGTCGACGGTGTTGTAACCACCTCACCCGAGACCCGCCAGGGCGGGCACGTCTTTTTCCAACTCGGCGCTCCCGAGGCTGAATTGGGGAATTCTCAGTCGGCAGAATCTGTCAGCTGTGTCGCTTTCGAGCCGACCAAACGGTTTCGCGACCAGGTCCGTCGGCTCCGTGTTGACGACCGCCTAACGGTCTGTGGCGAGTACGATGAAGGAACAATCAAGCTCGAAAAATTCGCGATTCGGCACCTCCAGCGGACCGAACAGGTCACACCCACCTGTCCCGACTGCGACCGTCGGATGAAGTCTGCTGGGCGAAATCAGGGCTACCGGTGTCGTGAGTGCGGGACGTCGGCTCCCGAAAAGACGGCTCGACGGGTCGACCGCGAACTCGATATCGGCTGGTATGAGGTCCCACCCTGTGCGCGACGGCATATCGCCAAACCGCTCGTCCGCGGTGGCTTCGACGCGCCAACACATCCCGAACGGTAACAGTCCCGACGACAGTATCCTGCTCAGTAGCTGTCGACGTTGGTCCCGACCGAACAGACGTATTCGCCGGCTGCAACCTGGGGCAGCCGCCGCGAGCGCCAGAAGATGCCGCTATTGTCGGCGGTCACGCTCGCTTTGATCTGCCCGAAAGGATCGGTGATCTCAAATAGCGTATCGCCGGTGTTGACGCGCTTTCCGAGGTCGGTTCGGTAATCGACGAGCCCGCCGGCGGGCGCTCCATACTGGTCGAACCGTTTGGCACGGGTTTGTCTCCCCATCTTGACATCACCCTCGAGAAAGCCGTAATACCGAAGCACGTTGAAGACGCCTTCGACTCCTTTCTGAACACTGGTTTCGTCGAAGCCGACCGAGCCACCTAGTTCCGGGTCGACGGTTGGAATCCCCTCGTCAGGGGCAACCCGTGCGAGCTGGCCCTCGGGGCCTTTCTGGTCGAGGACGTAGCCGCAATCGAAGACTTTCGCTAGTCGCAGACACTCGCTGTGCAGACTGTGTCGACGGCCACACCGGACTCGAACCTCGTTTATCATCCGACTCGTCGAGCCCTGATGAAGGTCGAGAATCAGGTCGGCCGTCTGGGCGGCCTCGAAAACGTTGAATGCGATCCGTTCGCTTGCGGTCCCGCGTTCGTCGCCCGGGAAAGTTCGGTTGAGCTTTCGGTCGTCGATTGGATTGCGGTGTTCGGCCACCTGAAAGCCATAATAGTTGACAATGCCGACAATAAGAATCTCGCCGGCCAGCTCAGTTGGATCGATTTGTGGGACAACCCGGCGGAGCACGCCCAAGCCGTTGAGTTCGTTGCCATCACTAACAGCCTGTAGATAGAGGCGTTTGCCCTCCTGGGCCCCGTTGATAACTGCCACCGGAAGGCCGACTTCGCTGCCATCGCGAGATTCGCCAACAGTGAGCCGACCTACATCGAACTCGCCAGGGCCAGCCGATGCGGAGCCGAGTGTGATCGTCATTATCGATGACCAGGAGTGCCCCGGCCTTTAGCGGTTCGGTCCCGCAGTCACCCGAAAGCTGGTTTCACTCGGCCACTACGGGGTGTTTCGACTCAATTGCCAGTAGCCGACGGTCTGACAGCACGAACGTGTTGCTTCCGGTGGTATTTTTTCACCTGCCTGTGTACTCGTCCCAATGTCTGATTCGGCGAACGACAGCGAGACCGGCGCGCTTGCGGGGTATCGGCAGTTCTTCGCCCTTCGTGGTGACGTGTTCGTCCTCTCGGTGGCGATGTTCGCCTTCAGCCTTGGCTTTCAGATGACGACCCGGTTTCTACCTGAATATCTCAGTGTGCTGGGTGCCAGTGCGCTTGTCATCGGGTTTTTTGGCACATTTGGAAATATCATCAGCGCCCTGTATCCGTATCCGGGCGGTGCGGTTTCCGATCGGATCGGCTCGCGGTATGCACTCACGGTCTTTGGACTTGCCTCAACGCTCGGCTTTCTGCTCTGGTTCGTTGCCCCCTCGTTTGGAACCCTCGAGGTTGCTGGACTCACTATCGAGCCGTGGATCTGGGTGTTTGTCGGTCTCGTACTTGCCCAAGCGTGGAAATCCTTCGGCCTCGGAGCGACCTATGCAATCGTCAAACAGAGCGTCTCGGCTGACCGGCTGGCTCGCGGCTTTGCCAGTACTGAAACCTTCCGCCGGAGTGCGTTTCTCATCGGCCCGGTGCTTGCAGCCGGGCTGCTCTCGTTGCACCCGGATTTCGCGATCAGCTTCCGGTATGTTTTGGGTGTGGCAGTCGTCTTCGGCATTGCGGCAACGGTCGTCCAGCACGTCATGTATGATGCCAGCGGCGACAGCTTCGGCAGCTCATTTGCGGGGCTTTCGCAGATTCGTGCGGATCTCAGGGACCTTCCACCGACGCTACGGCCGCTGTTGATCGGTGATACACTCGTCCGATTTGCCAACGGCATGGTCTACGTCTTCTTTATTATTGTCGTCACACAGTTTCTCGACGTCGGTCTCTCGGTGAGCCTTCCAGCAGTTGGTGCGGTTGATCTCGGGCCTGCGGCCTTTTTCGGGCTGCTGCTCGGTCTTGAGATGGTCGTTGCACTGCTCGTCATGGCTCCCTCGGCGGCCCTGGCCGAACGGGTTGGCCTCAAACCGGTCGTCGCAACCGGCTTTGCGGTCTATGCGATTTTTCCGATTCTCCTCATTAGTGCGCCACCCAGCGCGGCTGTGCTCGCACTTCTGTTTGCCTTTTCTGGAATCCGGTTTGCCGGGCTGCCGGCACACAAGGCGCTGATTGTCGGGCCCGCCGAAGCCGACGCCGGCGGGCGGGTTACCGGCTCGTACTACCTGCTGCGAAATGTGATCGTGATTCCGAGCGCCGCCCTTGGTGGGGCGCTATATGGTGGTATTCCCAACCCGGTTGGCCCTGGCGAGTTGATTACGGGAAGTCCGACCCTGGCATTCGCTCTCGCAACTCTCATCGGCCTTGTTGGGACGGGGTATTTCTTGATTTTCGGGAAAGAATTTGACGCGTACAAATGAGACGCTATCTGTTTAGCTGACAGGAATATTTTTATATAACCCCCGTTGAAAGAAGATATCTTGTCACTGAACGTCACTTGTTTGCCGGGGTATCCGAATGGATGGTAGGTTTCTAACCCGACAGTTGATGACGAAATCACCGTCCTCCACATTGACGACGAGCCGGATTTCGCTCGGATGGTTGGCACACACCTCGCTCGGATTGACGACCGGATAACTGTCCACTCTACAACCCAACCTGAAAGCGTCACATCCCGTCTCGAATCTGAACCGATCGACTGCATTCTTACCGACTACTGGATGCCCGAACAGACCGGACTGGACGTGCTTTCGCAGGCTCGTGAGAGTGATCCCGATATGCCGGTTATCCTGTTGACCGATACAGGAAGTGAAGCGATCGCAAGTAAGGCAATCTCTGCAGGGATCTCGGATTATGTTATCAAACGCGAGCTCAGCGCGCAGTACCAACTCTTAGCTAACAAGATCAGTACGCACGTCGAGCGCCGACGGGCCCAAGCCGTTGCTACCCGCACCCACCAACAGCTATACGAACTCGCTGAAAATACCCGGGACGCGCTGTGGATTTTCAGTGCCGACTGGAGCGAACTCCAGTTTATCAACTCACAATACGAGCGAATTTTCGATCAGTCCATTGAGACGCTTTCTGCGAATCCGACGGACTTCCTCGAGACGATACATCCTGCAGACGTCACCGATGTCACGGACGCGATGAAACGTGCCTCAGATGGACACTCCCAACACGTTGAGTACCGCATCGAAGCGGAGACAACAAAATGGGTCGAATCATACGCCGAACCAATCACTACCGAGGCCGGAGATGTTGTCCGAATCGCTGGGTTTACTCACGACATCACCGCACGAAAAGCGTCGCTGTTTGCGCTTCGAGACAAAAACGAACAGCTCGAACGCTTTGCATCGATTGTTTCACATGATCTGCGAAACCCGCTGAGTGTTGCAGAGGGTTATCTCGATTTAGCACGCGAAACGGTCGACAGCGACCATCTCGAAACCGTCGACCGTGCACTACTCCGAATGCGGAACCTTATCGGCGATCTCCTTGTGCTTGCCAGAGAGGGCCAAGAGATACGCGATACCGAATCCGTCTCGGTCGATACGCTCGTTCGTTCGAGCTGGAACAATATCGACCAGAAACAGGCATCGTTGCAGACGGAGACAAAAGCGGTTATCCCTGCCGACGAGGTTCGCCTTGGCCAAGTCTTTGAGAACCTCTTTCGGAATGCAATCGAACACGGGGGCCCGTCGGTTCAGATTCGGGTTGGTGTACTCGAATCTGAGTCGGGACTGTATATCGAAAACGATGGGGAGCCGATTCCAGCAACCCATCGAGAAGACATATTCGAGACCGGCTTTACCACCAATACTGGTGGAACCGGCTTTGGTCTCGCAATCGTCCAACGCATCGTCGACGCCCACGGCTGGACACTCCGGCTCGCGGAGACGCCAACCGACACCGTTCGATTCGAAATCACGGGAATTGACTGTCTCACCAAGCCCTGAACCGGACAGGCAGCTCATGATCAAACGGAAGCCGACATCGATTTGAGGCTCCTGTCCGTAGGTAAACTCGTGAACGACGACGTTCCTGACCGGCCGCCAGCGTCGAACATGATCGAATCCCTCGGAGTTCGACGAAACGCGACAATCGGCCTTGCTGTCGGTGTTGGCGTTGCGGTCCTCGCCTACGTGGTTCGGATTTTCGAGCTTCTTGGTCCCGTGAGCGAGGCGCGTGAGTATCCACTTTTTGGCCCCGAAGCCTGGTTTGTTCTTTTGGCGTTCGTCTTTGCGGTTGCCACTGCACTGGGGGTTGTGATTTTTTTAACCGCGATCCGTGCCTATCGGCTTACACAATCAGTTTCGGTGAACGAACAGTAATCTCATCGGCAGACAGTAGCGTCAGTCAGCACAGTAGAGTTCGCTGTTTTCGAGTGCAATGTCGGCTTCTGGCGTTAGTTCGTAAATATTCTGTCTCGCATCAGCAAAGTAGACGTCTTCGTCAACAACACCGATTCGTTCGAGCCGTTCGAGTGCGTACCGAACCGTCCGTGCTGAGAGCATTGATTCCTCGACGATTCCTTTCTGCGTGAGCGTGCCGTTGTATTCGAGTACTTTGAAAACAAGCTTGGCACTCGGTGGCAGATCGTCGAGACTCTCGTGTTCTGTTCCCGCCATTGGGAGTAACTGGGACAGACAACAGTATAAAGCTTGACCAGCCAGTGGCCGAGACCTGTCAGCGACTATCGGTCCGCTCGAAGGGTCGCAAGCGAACTCCTTTTGATGACGGCTCACAGAGCGGTAGATATGGCTACTGAAACGACAGCCGGTCTCTCCGATCACATGCGGGGGGTGACCGTCACAACGGTCGCTTGCCTTGCGGGGATTCTCGCAGCGGTGGTCTCGGCGTATTTTGTTGGCACAACGCCCGAGGCCGCCGGCGACACGATGGCGCTGCTCATCATGGGCGGGTTCATCTTCGTGCAGTTTCCAATCCTCAAACTCGTCGGCGTCGACGTTGGTGAATTCGGCATTAAAGACAACTTGTTTGTCTCCTTTATGACGTTCTGTCTGTGGTTCATCACCTACGCCGTCTTGCTCACCTCGGCGGTGACGCTGTAAATGGCCGATGACAGTATCGCGGTTGTCGATCTCGATCGCTGTCAGCCCGACCGGTGTAACTACGAATGTGCGAACTTCTGTCCGCCGAATCGGACCGGCAAGGAGTGCATCACCGTCCGTGGCGAGGACACCGAAGAGGGCGACCCCGATCAGATCCGCATTTCCGAGGAGATCTGTCTCGGCGAAACCTGTGGCATCTGTGTCGACAAATGCCCTTTCGATGCGATCGAAATCATCAACCTCCCCAGCGAGCTCACCGAAGAGCCAACCCACCGCTACGGCGAAAACGCCTTCGGCCTCTACGGGCTTCCAGTTCCCGAACCCGGCAACGTCACCGGCATTCTCGGACCAAACGGGATCGGGAAATCGACGGCCGTCAAAGCCCTCGCCGGCGAAATCGTGCCAAATCTCGGTGAGTATGGCGCTGAACCCGACTGGGAGCCCGTCTTAGAGCGATACCGCGGCTCGGAGCTCCAGCAGTTCATCAGCCGGCTGCTTGACGATGAAATCACTATCGCCCGCAAGCCCCAATACGTCGATCAGATTCCGAAACAGTTCGATGGGAACACGCGAGAGCTGCTCGAACGAACCGACGAGCGTGGCGAGCTCGACTATCTCATCGACCGACTCAGCATCCGCCCGGTGATGGATCAGTCGATCGATTCGATTTCCGGTGGCGAACTCCAGCGGGTTGCCATCGCGGCCTGTCTCGCACGCGACGCGGATTTCTATTTTCTCGACGAAATCACGCCCTATCTCGACGTCGGACAGCGGATGGTTGCGGCGCGACTGATTCAGGAACTCGCCGAAGATGACGATGCCGACCGGTCGATGCTCGTGGTCGAACACGACCTGGCGATTCTCGACTTGCTTGCTGACACGCTTCACGTCGCCTACGGTGAGCCCGGTGCCTTCGGGGTTATTACGCCGCCAAAGTCGGTCCGAAAGGGAATCAACGAGTATCTCAAAGGCTATCTCACCAACGAAAACATGCGGATTCGACCCGACGCGATCACCTTCGAGGAACACGCCCCTCGTGAGACGGTCAAGGGAATGCCGCTCATCGAGTATCCCGACCTGAAAAAATCCTATGGCGAGGGCGAATTCTCGCTTGCTGTCGACAGCGGAACGATCTACCAGGGCGAGGTGCTCGGCGTTGTCGGGCCGAACGGGATCGGAAAGTCGACACTGGCAAAGATGTTTGCGGGTTCGATCGAACCCGATGACGGCAGCCTCGAGTTCGAACTCGATATCTCGTACAAACCACAGTACATCGAAATCGACCAGCCGATGCGGGTCGATAGCTTTCTGGCCTCGATCACCGACAAGTTCGGTAGTTCCTACTGGAACACCGAAGTTGCAAAGCCACTACAGCTCGAACGGATCATGGAACAGCAGCTCACCGATCTTTCGGGCGGTGAGCGCCAGCGTGTCGCTATCGCCGCGTGTCTCTCGGATGAATCGGACCTCTACGTGCTCGACGAGCCCTCTGCACACCTCGATGTCGAACAACGGGTGCAGGCGACGACTGCCATCCGGCGGTATGCCGAAAATCATGATGCAACGGTGCTCGTGATCGACCACGACATCTACATGATCGACCTACTGGCCGACCGGCTAATGGTCTTTGATGGCGAGCCAGCACAGCACGGCCACGCCTCGCCGGCCCAAGAAATGCGCGAGGGAATGAACGACTTCCTCGCGGATCTCGATATCACGTTCCGTCGTGACGAACGGACCAGCCGACCACGGATCAACAAGCCGGGAAGCCAGAAAGACAGCCAACAGAAGCGGTCGGGCGAATATTACTATTCGGCCTGAGCAACACGCAGTTTTTTGCCGCGAGACAACCGAACGCGACTGCCTATCGGACTAATCGGCTACACGAGCCACAGAGGTTCTCTTCTTTGACGTCGACCTCGCGGACGGTCGGTGAGAAACTCATCACACATTTCGAGTTATCACAGTGTTCGAGTCCGAGCGTATGACCGATTTCGTGGACGACCTCTTTTCGGACGCGGTCGGCAAAGACCTCGCCAGCGGGCTTTGTTGAGATTCCGCCATCCGAGGACGTCTGGAGCCGATACGTCGAAATAACCGAACCGTTTCCATTGAGATACGCGAGTCCAAAGACGTAGTTTCGGCGACGATAATAGAGATCCTGGGCGGTCACGCCGATGTTTTTGTCACCGGAGCCGACCCGACTGACGAGTTCAATAAAATCCTCTGCACGGTGTTGGTTCCTGTTTGGGTCGAACGCACCATCGGGGATTGACTGGGTATCGTGAACCGCTACACCACAGCCGTAAACCGACCGCAACCCAGCGGAGGCTTCCCGCTTTACCTGTGCGGGAACATCCCCGATCGGCACGATGTCGACTAGCATGAGATTGGGTATGGAGGGGCGGTTATTAAGTTTCACGCTGGGATTACGGCTTCGTCATGCGATTGTCAGACGGCCGTGAACCCCATCGTTCACAGCCCAGTAGCCGATGATCGCCAGCCGGTCGACCGACCGTATCTCGGTATGCTTTTTCGGTCGGCCTGCATTGAGGTCGCCAATGCAGGTAGATACGGTCGTCCTCGATATTGATGGGGTACTCGTTGACGTGAAAGACTCATATCGGCGTGCGGTCGTCGAATCAGTGCGCCGCGTCTACGGTGAGACGGTCGACCGCGACTCGCTGCAGGCGTTCAAAAACGCTGGAGGGTTCAACAACGACTGGCTCTTGACCGACGCCATCGCCCTCTACGTGCTCGGCAAGCGAGCCGGATTCGATGAGGACATCGAGACGTTTACCGCCCATATCGCCCAGCAGGGTGGAGGACTCGAAGCCACCGAAGCGGTGCTCGCGGCCGAGTTGCCGAACGCCGAGTTTGAGCGCGTTATCGATGAGTGGGACCCCGACCGACTGCGAGCCGTTTTTCAGGCGCTGTATCTCGGTGCGAACCTGTTTCGTTCGCTTGAAGGCAGCGAGCCACCCTTCGAGAGTGACGGGTACATTCATGACGAGCCTGTCTTAGCCGACACTGAGACGCTCGCTGCACTGACAGCGCAGTATTCGGTCGGTGTTGTGACCGGCCGACCGGCTGCCGAAGCCACGATTGCACTCGACCGGGTCGGCCTCTCGGTCGCCGACGAGCATCGGTTTACGATGGACAACTGGGAGCAGGGCAAGCCCCATCCGCACGCCCTGATGACGCTGGCCGATCGGTTCGACGCCGACTCGGTCGTCTTTGTCGGCGATACACTTGATGACGTTCAGACGGCTCTCAACGCGGATGCCGAGGACGCTGACTGCACCTACGACGGAATCGGCGTTCTCACTGGTGGGCTCACCGGTCAGGACGGTCGTGAAACATTCAATACTGCAGGAGCAACCGCTGTCCTCGACTCCATCACCGACCTGCCAGCGTATCTTGAGGGACCGCCATGAGCCCGTTCCTCCGGTTTATGCTGCTCATGTTGGCCATCGACCTGGTTGGCTTCTTTTTCGCCGGCGTGCTTTTTCCCGCCAGCCGAACCGGCCAGCTGGTGATCGTGCTTCCGACACTGGCGATTTCGCCGGTGATCGCATTCGTCCGCGTCTACGGGACTGATATCGACGCGTTTACCAATCCATTCAACCGCTCGGAGTGACGTTCGAGTTATCCACTTTCTCCGCCGGCTCGCAGGTGTTGCTACCGGGACGGCTCGCCGGTCACGCAAGGCTTACCCGACGACAGTGCCGACAAAGAGCATGCGAATTGCACTCCTTGGCGGAACTGGAGACATTGGCGAAGGACTGGCCCTCCGGTGGGCACACGATACCGACCACGACATCATCATCGGCTCGCGCGATCCTGAAAAGGCCCGTGGGAAAGTCGAGGCGTACGAAGCCGAACTCGAGAGCCGCGGTGTCGAGGCCAAACTGACTGGCTTCGACAACGAAATGGCCGCCGACCGAGCCGACATCGTCGTGCTCGCAGTGCCGCCGTACCACGTCGCCGACACTGTTGAAGCGGTCGAAACCTCGCTCAGCGAGGGCGATATCCTTATTTCGCCGGCGACAGGGATGAAACGAGATGACGACGGCTTTCATTACCACCGTCCGGGAGCTGGAAGCGTGACACAGCTTGCGGTTGATTGCGCGCCTGACGGCGTCGCTGTCGTCGGCTGTTTCCACAATCTTGCGGCGGCTCGGCTCTCGAATCTCGATGCCGACCTCGGCATCGATACCCTGCTTGTCGGTGACGACGCGGACGCAAAAGCAACCGTCGGGACGCTCGCAGAAGAAATCGAGGGGCTGCGTACGCTTGATGCGGGGAGTATTGCCAACGCGGCCGAAGTCGAGTCGATCACCCCGTTGTTGATCAATCTTGCCATGAACAACAGCGGACTCCACGATTTGGGTGTCCGATTCGAGTAACTGACGATCATGAGCCGGGCATCCGGTTCGACCAATGGCCATGAGCCGCTGCCAGCGGGTATTATACCGCCGACCTGAGTAGACGAACGTATGGCCGCACCACTGAATTACGGCCCTGTCTTATGACACTTGATCAGTTTCGACACCTCTCAAACCGGGCACTCACACCGTTTGTTTCGATCGCGAGCCGTCTCGGGCTCTCGGCAAACGCCATTAGTATTCTCGCATTCGGGCTGGCGGTGGTCGCCGGTGCGGTGTTGTACATCGCCGGCAGCGACCCGCGATGGTATTTTCTCGGCGGGCTGTTGGTCCTGCTCAACGGCTTTCTCGATATTCTCGACGGAGCGGTCGCCCGCGAGACCGAAACCGCCTCGAAAGCGGGTGACTTTCTCGACCACGTACTCGACCGGTATGCCGATGTCGTTATTCTCGGTGGACTGGCACTCGGCGTCGAGCGGTATGGACTCGGTTTACTCGCGGTAACCGGTGTCCTCTTGACGGCGTACCTCGGAACGCAAGCCCAGGCTGTCGGCGCAGGCCGCATCTACGGCGGGCTGCTCGGGCGTGCAGATATCCTTGTTTTAGTCGGCGCGGTGAGCTTTGCAGCGACATGGGTCGAGACGACGATTTACAGCTTCACCATTGTTGGACTCCTCTTGATTTTCTTTGCGGTCGTTAGCCATATCACCGCCCTCCAGCGGTGTGTCTGGACCTGGCAGAAACTGACGTAGGTTACTCGGACGTGCGGATATGTTTGTCCTCGTTGTCACCGCAGCCGTGTCTATAGAGTAGGCGGCTTCGTGTCTCTCGATCCTCGGGTGAATCGATTGTTTCGAGAGTGACACTCTCTCGAATTTGATACATATTGAGGTGCGTAAGCTCAGTGTCGTGTTCTTCGGCCCACGTCTCACAGCGGTACTCGGCAAGCAGTGCCGGTGAATCGTTTCGGTCGTTGAGCGCGGCTCGCCGCACGCTGTTCATGTAGAACCGCTCACGGTAGGTGCCGTACTGGTTTTGGAGCTGTTTGCCCGGTCTGTCCATTGTGAACGCACGCTCGTTGTACACATCAACCCGGTCGCCATCGGCTGTCTCTGCGAGGAAGACATAGTAACTATCAGTTGTCCGTGGTGTCGGGGCAAAGACACTCCAGGTCGGCTGAGAAATACTTAGGCTGTCGGCACCGGTTTCGATCTGGTCGGTGACTGCTGACTGCTTGATCGTCTCGCCGCCGACCGGGGCGTACATGCCCGCGCCGGCAACAAGGAGCGAGCCGACGAGAATCATCGATGCACCCAAAGAGAAACCGGATTTGACCTGCTGTGCTGTCGGTGTCTCACGCTGATAATACGGTACTGATTGTGCGAGACTGACCAGTGATTCTTCGAGCCTACGGAGTCGCGACCGGTTGAGGCCAATTGTAGCTGCGAGCCGGCCCAGATCGTCCCAAAACTGCGCCTGCAAAAACAGGGTGAGTCCCGCAATCGCGACGTAGGCAAACGCGCCAATCCGAACAGTCACAGCAAACGACGCGTGTCCAGCCATGAACAGGGCAACGAGGGCCATCCGCTTTCGACCTGCAAGGAAAATCAATAGCCACGAGCTAAACAGCAGGTAATACCAGCCAAGCCCGCCGTACTGCAACAGTGTCGGGAAGTTTCGCGTAAACTCACCGAGAAGGAAGGTGGTATCATCAAGCCCCATAATGAGTGGGGTTGCCTCCCCGCTGGTCCACAGCTCGTTTTCGGATTTGTGGTACCAGTTGAGAAAGTACATGTAGACGATTTGGCAGAGAATGAGCGCTGAGGCCACCGACGTAATCCGGGGTCGACTCAGCCGTGTTCGGTAAACCGCATCAATCGACCACCGTTCACCGAGTGGGAGGAACATCGCCCAGAACAACAGTAGCCGAAACAGGGTGTCGGCGTAGCTCAACACGAACGGATTGTGGTGGTCAAGTGAGACGACGAACAGAAACGAGCAAATCGTCGCAATCCGTGTTTTGTACCCGACAAGCAGCTGGATGGCGAGCAATGCTCCAAGTGCAAAAAGGGCCGCAATAACCGTGGTGTTGGTTGTGAAATAAAACACTGAAAACGCGGTTTCGGCCGTTGCGTCCATCGCCAACGCTCGCGGGATCACGCCGTCTTCGGTATAGAAAAACGAGAAATTTCGCAGTCGCAAGGCGATATCCGCCAGGATCAAGAGTGCAATCAGTACCCGAAATACGGCCAGTGTTCGGGTATCAATCGAAACGCTTGCTTTGAGGTTTGCCCAGAGTCGCCCGGCACCGACCGGCAGGCGGTGGCGGAGTTGGAGGTCCATCTGTCCCGAGACAGACAGTCACTGGATTAATTCATTTCGGTCGGCATGTCGTATTCTACCGGTCGTTGGTGATCGTATAAGATCGCTTACGGCGAGCAGAGCTCGACGAAATTTCGTAAGATCCGGAGGCCGGTCTCACCGCTTTTTTCGGGGTGAAACTGCGTCCCGAAGATGGTACCCGCCTCGTTGGCGATGACCGCCGGGAAGTTCACGCCGTAGTCACTGCTGGCGACGACCGCATTGGCATCGTCAGGGGCCGCGTAGTACGAGTGGACGAAGTAGGCGTATTCGCCATCAACACCATCGACAAGTGGGTGCTCACGTTCGACAGCGAGTTCGTTCCAGCCCATGTGTGGAACCTTGCGGTCGACATCGAACCGAACGTTGGTACCGGGAATAAAATTCAGTCCATCAACGTCACCTTCGCCCGCGTGGGCTGACTCTTCGCTTGAGCCCAATAGCATCTGCATTCCGAGACAGATTCCGAAAATCGGCTGGTCTCTGTCGGCCGCGTCGGCGAGTGCGGCTCGGTAGGGGCCGGCATTGTCCATTCCTTCGCGGAACGCACCGACGCCGGGCAACACGATGCCGTCGGCAGCAGCGAATGTTGTTGGGTCGTCGGTGATCGTTACGGACGCGCCCGCCCGTTCGAGACCGCGGGTGACACTTCGGAGGTTGCCAAGCCCATAATCGACGACAACGACCTCGGCAGTTGTTGTCTCTGGTGGGGTCGTGCTCATATGACACTCTCTGGGGGCAACCGTCAAGTGACTTTCCGTTGGGGCGACTGCGGCCCCACTGCAGGTCGATCCCGCGGGAATAAGCAGCCTTGATTACTCTTCGAGGATATCGAGATCGAACTGCTCGTTTTCGGTGACTGCGTTGAGTACGACGCTCGTGTTCGATTCGCGGATGTCGACATCGGTTAGCAGCTCTTTGATCTGCTCGTTCATTCCGTCGGTGTCAGTGAACTTGCCGACCGCAATGATATCGTAGTCGCCAGTAACCTCATAGACGCTGATCATCTGTTTTTGTTCGCGCAGGCGGTCGGTGATCTCCGGAAGCGCACTTCCTTCGACCTTGAGGTGGATAATCGCGGTTACGTCATAGCCCAGGGCGTCGTAATCGACGATCGGGGTATAGCCGTTGACGACCCCTTCGGCTTCGAGATCCCGAAGGTGATTCGAAACGGTTGTTACCGACACGTCAAGTTCCTCACCGAGGCTTCGCAAACTCGCTCGGCCGTTGCCGAGAAGTGCATTGATCAACTTGGCATCCAAGTTTTCGTACGTCATTACAGTTCACCACACACCGGGGGCATTAGAATTTTACGAATATCCAATTTCTGAGTTTAGTGGGCGTAATTGCACTAAGCGACAAGATCTTTATACTGGCAGTAAATGTTCTAAACGTCCAGAACATGACGGAAGAAAATGTTGCCACAGACGGTGGATTGACCGAAAAAGAACAGGCTGTGATTGACGAAATCGAAGAAGAGGGAATCGATTTCCTTCGACTACAGTTCACTGATATCCTCGGTGTTGTGAAAAACGTATCAGTTCCGGCCCGTCAGGCCGAGAAAGCCTTCACTGATGGGATCTATTTCGATGGCTCATCCATCGAGGGCTTCGTCCGGATTCAGGAATCCGACATGCGCCTGAAGCCAGATCCCGAGACCTTCGCAATCCTGCCATGGCGAAAAGACGAAGAAAGCGGTGCGGCACGACTCATCTGTGACATCATCAACACGTCGACGGGCAAACCGTTCAAAGGTGACCCACGCTACGTGCTGAAACAGGCTATCGACCGCGCCGAAGAACACGGCTACGATGTCAACGTCGCCCCAGAGCCGGAGTTCTTCCTGTTCAAACACGACGAAGACGGCTATGCAACCACCGAATTCGCCGACCAGGGTGGCTATTTCGACCTTGCACCGAAAGACCTTGCCAGCGATGTCCGACGTGACATCATCTTCGCACTCGAAGACATGGGCTTCGAGATCGAGGCCAGCCACCACGAAGTCGCCGAAGGCCAGTACGAGATCAACTTCGAGTACGACGACGCACTCACGACCGCCGACAACGTTGCAACCTTCCGGACGGTTGTCCGCGCAGTCGCCGCACAGCATGACCTCCACGCGACGTTCATGCCAAAGCCGGTTCCGAAAATCAACGGCTCGGGAATGCACACGCACATGTCGCTGTTCAAAGACGGCGAAAACGCATTCCACGACGACGACGACGAGTTCAACCTGAGCGAAACCGCTCACTCGTTCCTCGCCGGTATTCTTGACCACGCACAGGCAATCTGTGCGGTCACTGACCCAACGGTCAACAGCTACAAGCGCCTCGTCCCCGGCTATGAGGCACCTGTCTACGTCGCCTGGTCGGACCGCAACCGCTCGGCACTTATCCGCAAGCCAGCCGCCCGAATTCCGGCTGCCTCGCGTGTCGAAGCTCGCTTCCCCGACCCATCGTGTAACCCATACCTCGCGTTCGCCGCACTGCTCACCGCCGGTATCGACGGCATCGAGCGCGGCCTCGAGGCACCGGACCCAGTCCGTGAGAACATCTACGAGTTCGATGAGGCAAAACGCGAAGAGTACGGCATCGAAACGCTGCCAGGAAACCTTGGCGAAGCACTCGATGCACTCGAACAGGATGAAGTCATCCTCGACGGCCTCGGCCCACACATCAGCGAGAAGTTCATCGAAGCCAAAACGGCCGAATACGATGACTACCGCATCGATGTTTCCCAGTGGGAACTCGATCAGTACCTCGAAACGTTCTAAGGGTCACCGACAGTCAACGTCTTTTTTTGAGCCACTGAGAAACGAGCGGAAGCAGTAGAATAACCGCCACGCCAGCGGCACTTGCGACCATCGTACTGCCAAGCGTCAAGCGCCCGATGTAGGCGCTGATCCACAGCCCGCCGGCGGTGAGAAGTCCAAGCACCCCGATCGGCAGTGATACCGCTGGACACCTACGAAGTTGGTCGCCGAAGCGGTGCCATGTCACAATTCCACCAGCCGCCGTCCCAATTGCAATCGCTCCCTGCTGAATCTCCCGACTGTGGCCTGCCGAGAGCGCGACAGCGAAGCCAACGAGTGCGCCAGCGCCTGCAAGGAGAAATACGCGATCGGGTCGGTAGCGCTCGCCATCAGTGGCGACGACGACACCAACCGCGAGCAGTATCACGCCGGTTCCGATCCCGGCGAGCATGTCAATCGGATAATGGACTTCCAAGACGATCCGAGAGAGACTAATCAATATGGCCGCGCTTGCGGCAATTACATACCGGAGCCGACGCCGGCCAACTGTCAGTAACAGCCCGAGTCCACCGTAGACAACCGTCGAGCCGACAGCGTGGCCGCTCGGGAAGCTAAACCCACTGGCATCGAGCTCACCCGCAACAAACGGCCCGATCACTGCCGGGAGCACGGTCGGATCAATGGGTGTCGTTGCCGGCCGCGGAATCGCAGTTGCACTTTTGAGGGCGAGTACGACCGCCAAGCCGAGGGTGGCAAAGCCGACAACGACCGCCGCGACTGGTCGAGCGTCATCAGCGATCCGGGGGCCGGCCCAGTAGAGGGCCGAGAGGCCGACCAACATGAACCAGCCGTCGCCGAGAACCGTGATCAGCGCAAAGACAACCACCACTAGTTCAGCCAAAGAGAGCAACGCGATCCCGCCCAGTCCGTCCATTTTTGTGAGCCTCCCACGGAACGTGGTTAATAGTGTCTGTCTTTCATCGCCCCGGTAGTGGCTCGTTTGCGCACTTACTCGCGTAAGCGAACGGTGAGCTCGTCGGAATCGGTTTCTTCGTCGACGGCGAGTAGTCCGTCATCGACTAAATCCGAAACCAGCTCTCGAAGCCACGGTTCGCCCGTCTCGCCGCCGTAATCGACGCGAATTCTGGGGCCCAACTGCGACAGGGGGAGTTCGTCGTACTCACCGAGCGTCCGAACCACACGGCCGCGAAACTGCCGTCGACTGCCTTCGAAACTCGGCTGAGTCGGCACATCGGGGGCGGTAAAATCGCCGGTTTCGTAGGCGTGACACCACTGTCGCCATGGACAGCCCGCCGTGTCGCACTCGGGGGTTTTCCCGCAGGCAACCCCGCCAAGTTCCATGATTGCGTTGTTCCACACACGCGAGCGTCCCTCGGGCATGAGGTCGCCTGCGGCCGTTTCAAAGGCTGTGTCGTCATCGGGAACGTCGAAGGCGCGATAGAGCACGCGCTTGACGTTGGTATCGACGACCGCATTGCCGTTGTTGAACGCAAAAGAGGCGACTGCATTGGCGGTGTACGGGCCAACACCCATCAGTTCCTGGAGTGCTTCCGGCGTCTCTGGAAACGCTCCGTCGTAGTCGGTGACGACTTGGGTCGCCGCCTCGTGGAGATATTTTGCGCGATTGTTGTAGCCGAGGCTGTGACCGCTCCAAAATGCGACCACCTCGCCGCGGGCAGCCGACGCCAACGATGCAGCCGTGGGCCACTCGTCGAGAAAGTCGTCCCACGCCTCGACAACGCGATCGAGTTGGGTCTGCTGGCTCATTACTTCCGAGATCAAAATCGCATACGGGTCGTCAGTCTTCCGCCACGGATACGCGCGGTGGTCGGCCTCGTACCACTCGATGAGTGCCTGTTGGGCCGACTCGATCGTGTCGTTATCGGCTGCAAGCGGGGATCTGTCCGTATCCGGCTCGGACTCGGTCATTGGTGGCTCTCAGTGGTCGCCAGCTTTAGGAGTGGTGATTTGGGCCTCAAGCGCCCACTCAGTGCACAGTGAGCGTCTCTTGGCGAACACGTAATCCCTATCCATTCGCTATGGTATCACTTCAGTATGAGTCTGGACGACCTCACCGAGGATATCACCGCCGAGTACAGCGAGCTTGACGACGAGCTGTGTGTTGGGCTCGACCGTGAAACGAAAAACGAGCTCGCGATGCTTGCTGCGGCGTTTGAAATTGATGAGCCAGCCGAACTGCTCCGTCGTGGCATCCACCTGCTGTACCGCCAGACGGTCGATACCGGCGATCTCGACTTTCATCTCCGCTCGGGGTACGATGTAACCTATGACGAGTATCTTTCGGGGATGACTTACGAGGAGATGACCGGCGCTAACAGTCTGCCGTCGCTCGATGACTCGAACCGCTACCGGATGTAAGGTGGGCGAACCAGTTAGCTGGTATTGAACACGTTTGTTAATCAGTGTCGAAGACATCTTTTACTGACTGCTCAAGCAGGTCACAGCCGAGATCGATCTCGCGTTCGGTGACATCAAGTGGCGGAAGTAATCGAAGCACGGCGTGTCCACAGCCGAGTGTCAGCAATCCACGCTGCAGGGCAGCCTGTTGGACCGCATCGCGCTGGCTCGTGGTCTCAAATTCGATCGCGAGCATGAGCCCGAGTCCACGGGTGTCGGTAATCTGCTCATATTCGGTGTTGATTTCGGCCAGTCGATCGAGACACTGCTGGCCTCGGACGGCTGCGTTCGAGCGCAAATCGTACTCCTCGATAGCATCGATCGTCAGCGCACCCTGTAGTGCGGCGAGGATATCACCGGCCCCCCATGTCGAGGAGAGTCGACTCCGCTCGGCCGGGAATATCTCGTCGCTTGAGACGGTCGCCCCAACCCGCAATGCCTTGGCTGCTGCAATGATATCGGGATCAAAGTCGTAGTGGTCTGCACCCCACCACTCGCCAGTCCGTCCGAGCCCGCTTTGGATTTCGTCGGCAATGAGTGGGATATCATATTTCTCGGTTAGCGTGGCAATTTCCTCGCCAAAGGCTTGGCTCGGAATCCGGTAGCCACCCTCGCCTTGTATCGGTTCGAGAATGATGAATGCGACTTCATCGGGATCGAGAACGCCGCGGTCGCTATCGACCAGCCGGCGTAGCTGTGAGCCATCGTCGGTAAAAAATCCGCAGCCACAGGACTCCGCACAGCAGGTTCGATCCGTACAGAACGGGACGTCGTAGATTGAGGGGAGCTCGGGGAAGAATCGTTTTTGTACCGCTTTTGACCGGTTGAGCGAGAGTGTCCCGAGCGTTCGGCCGTGAAATGCACCATCGAAGGTAATTCCGTACGCTCCGCCATCGCGGTGGTCGTAGGCGATTTTCATCGCGTTCTCGACGGCTTCGGCCCCGGAGTTCGAGAGAAATACCCGATCCATGTCGTATGCGTCCGTGATCGCAACGAGTCGCTCCATGAGTCCCGCTGGGCCAGGGAGGTCGTCATCGGATGGCGAGCTCCCCCCGGATACGTAGAAATCTTGGCCGGCGATTTTCAACGGATCGACCAGCTCAAATTCGGCCAGTCGGTCCATGATTTTCGGGTTGTTGTAGCCGAGTGGGGCGGCCGCAACGTGACTTGTAAAATCCATCAGCACGTTGCCGTCAACGTCGGTACAAAACGGCCCGACAGCTGGGCCTGAAAGGTCCCAGACGAAGTCATAGACGTAGGTACTCGGGGCAGCCGTCGAATGGTGGTACGAGACCCACTCGGCTGCCTTGCTTCCTGGGAGCCGCGTGACGTTGGGTTCGGCCGTCTCACGATCCATGGATTCAGTTGGGCAGAGACGTCGCTAAAACCTTCCGCCGAGACCTATAGCGAGACCAGCCCACCGGTTGCAACACCGGCGACCGCAAGCAAGACCGCGCTCCACAGCGTCACCGCGCGGAAAAACGGCCTCGGGCCGGCCGCAGAGAGACCAACTTTAACCAATACGCTCGCGGCCGTCGCCAACAAAATCGTGACCACTGCCTCCGGCGAATCGATCGTTCCCGCTCGAAAAAGCAAGACCGCAGAGGTCGTTACGCCTGCCGAAGAGACGAGCCCTGAAACGAGTGCGCTCACGTAGAGCCCAGTAGTCCCAAATTCTGCCTGTGCAATCGTGCTTCCGGCAAGAATAAAGAGAAAGACGATCCCGAATCCCAGCGCGTTCCGCAGTGAAAACGGGCTTGCAAACTCCATTTCGACGTGTTGGTCCCAGTCAGCAATCAGCGCAGCAATCACGACGCTGCCGACAACCAGTATGCCAAGCGGAACGACGACATCGATGAGGACGGCCCCTGCAGAAAGGGTGAAAATAATCGCAATCGTGAGGTTGCGCATTGCCATCGCTGCATTTGCCAAGAGCACAGCCGCAACGCCGTAGGGGATCGCATCGGCCTGCTGCCGAACGTGATCCAACATCGCCCCGACAACCGCCGCAGACGACGCCAGCCCGCCGAAAAAGCCGGTCACAGCAATTCCTCGGCCGCCGTAACTGCGAACCAGCCAGTAGTTGGCCATCCCAATCGCAGCGACGGTTACGACCATGAGCCATGCAATTCGTGGCTCGAATGGAACGGTTGCAACCTCGACAACACCTGTTGGCAACAGTGGATAGATGACGAACGCGAGAATTGCAAATTCGATTGCCGATCGGATTTCCGTCCGTGAGAGCCGCCCGGCCAGCCCGTGGAGTTCGCGTTTGAGCACGAGAAGGGTCGAAGAGAGCACCGCAACGGTCACGCCCTCCAACACAAAGCCTGAGGCAACCAGGACACCGACACCGTAGGTGACAAGCAGCGAGACGGAGGTTGTCAGCGAGAGGGAACTGTCGCTCGTCTTTCCCTGTAACCCCTGAACACCGATGAGGACGCCGTGGGAAACAACGAGAAGGCCACCGACCGCAAGCAGGAGGTCGCCACCGGCGTAGTGCTGTGCGACAATGGTAAAAACCGCACCTAACAGCGCGGTCAACGAAAAGGTGCGGATACCCGCGGGTTTCTCTGACCACTCGCGTTCGAGCCCGAGAAACAGCCCGAGCACCGCTGCCAACGCCAAGCGAATCACCGGTGCGTCGAACGAAAGACCGACAAACGTCCCGGTCTGGATGAGGGCGACGTCCATTCATCAGCCCTATGACAGGCAGTGGTTTTAATACACCGGCACCTGATTAACATCGGCACGCTCGTGAGCACTCCCCAGCGAGCGCATCAGTGTGTAACAAACGCCTCAGCGTACAGCAAAACAAATAACAGAACAAACCAGCGGGGGTTATGCACTCATGTACTGCGATTCCCAATCCGAGCGGGCATCGATCTCGCGGCGGCCGCGGCGGGTGAGCGTATAGAAGTTCGTCCGTCGGTCACGCTGGCCTTTCTCGACGAGCCCTTTGTCAACGAGCGTATCGAGGTTGGGGTAGAGTCGGCCATGGTGGATTTCTTTTTCGTAGTACTCTTCGAGCTCTTCTTTGATCGCCAGGCCGTGGGGTTCGTCGAGCCCGGCAATCACATATAGCAGGTCACGCTGGAATCCTGTCAGGTCGTACATTGGTAATGTCCGATTGTGGGTTATTCTCTAAAAGAAATAAATATATCGGCATGAACTGGTTGTGCGAACTGAAACACGATCTGTCCCGGCTCTTTGGGTTTATACAGACGTGTTCTTAGACTGTTGGATATCCGTATCTGATGGCTCATCTATCACATCGACCGTGAATATTTTCGACAACCATCATTTAATATGTGGTATCGCGTCTAGTCGTACATGCCCGAAGAAGTGCTTTTCAAATCCGAAACGAAACAGAGCCGTGAGTCAATCGCCGACTACCTCCGGTCGGTCGCCGACAAACTTGACGCCGGGGAGTCGGTAACGCTGACTGCCGGCAGCGAATCAACAACGCTCGAAATTCCGCCACAGCCAACATTCGAGGTCAAAGCTGAACGCGAAACCGACAGTAGCGGCGGTAACGCCGAGCGTTCGCTCGAACTCGAAATCGAGTGGGACGAAAACGGCGAGACGGGCGGACACTCCGGCTCGCTGAGTATCGAATAGCTGCTGTGCGTGAGTAACAAAAAAGCCGAACCTTTGTCGCTGGGGCACACAGCACGGCCATGAAACTCCCGCCGATCGGACTCGGAACGATGGGAATCGACGAGCCAGCCGTTGTCGAGACGGCACTCGATGTCGGCTACCGCCATCTCGATACCGCCCAAATATACGGCAACGAGGCCGTTGTCGGCAAAGCAATCGCCGAGCATGCGATTGACCGCGAGCGACTCACGGTCGCAACGAAAGTCTGGGCTGATAGCCTCAGCGCGGCCGACGTGCAGGCGACAACCCACGAGAGCCTCGACCGACTCGGGCTCGACCGGATTGATCTCTTGTATGTTCACCGACCGATCGAGACCTACGAGCCCGCCGAAACCCTCGGGGCGTTTGACGCGCTGTACGAGGCTAATACGATCGGTGCAGTCGGCCTGAGCAACTTTACGATGGATGAACTTGCGGTCGCCAGAAACCAGCTTACCGCACCTATTGTGGCCCATCAGGTCGAGTTTCACCCGTTGTTCTGGTCTCCAGAGCTTCTTGCAGACGCACAGCAACACGACTATCAGCTGGTCGCCTATTCGCCGCTTTCGGGTGGCCGCGTCAGCGAACTCCAGCCGCTTGTCGACATTGCCGAGCGCCACGAAACAACACCCGAAGCGGTAGCAATTGCGTGGCTCGGCTCGAAAGACAACGTTGTGACGATTCCAAAAGCCAGCAGCCGGGCGCATCTTGAAGCTAACTTCGCTGCTCGATCGCTCTCGCTAACCGACGACGACTGTCGTCAGATCGATTCAATCGAGCAGACGCATGAACTGTATCCCGAGTAATCACCGGAGAGTCCGGAGGCTCACTCTCGAAGCTTACGTCGCTGGATTTTCCCCGTTGTGGTCGTCGGCAACGTCTCGACAAACGCTATTTCACGGGGATACTCGTATTCGGCTAGTTGCTCACGGACGAGTGTTTGAATTTCTTCGCGGAGTTCCTCGGAGCCTGTTCTGTCATCCTCCGGCTGCACGAAGGCTTTGATTGCGTGCCCACGAAGCTCGTCCGGGATACCGACAACACCGACTTGCTCGACGGCGGGATGTGAGAGGATCACTTTTTCAACCTCCATTGGGCCAACCCGGTAGCCACTCGTGAGAATCACGTCGTCAGCCCGTGAGACGAACCATAACGCGCCGTCAGCGTCTTGTTCGACGATATCACCAGTCAGAAACCAGCCATCGCCACACGCCTTGTCGGCTGTCTGTTCGGGCAGCCCCCAGTACTCAGTAAAAAAGACCCGACGGTCGTCCGCACGGACAGCAAGTTCGCCCGCGTGGCCCGTCGGTAGTGGCTCATCAGGGTCCGGATCATCGGGGTCGACGACGGCGACTGAATATCCCGGCAGCGGCCGACCCATACTTTCGGGCTGGGCCTCGAACCACCGCGAACAGTTTCCTACGCAGAGATTGAGTTCCGTCTGGCCGTAAAACTCGTTGAGTGGGACGTTCTCGAACGTCGCGTCGGCCCACCCAAGTAGTTCGGGCGTAAGCGGCTCGCCGGCTGCCGCAATCGTCTCGAGTGCCAAATCGTACCGCTCGGCAGGGGCGTCGACAGCCATCAGCATTCGCAGTGCGGTCGGCGGCATGAACGTTTTCGTCACCGCATGACGGGTCAGAAAGTCGAATACAGCTTCGGGGTCGAACTCATCCCGTGGCCACGCGACGACGGTCGCCCCGTGGTGGAAGCCCGCAAAGAGTGTTCCGCCGAGTGCCGCACCCCATGCCCAGTCTGCGGGCGTCCACAGCGTCGCCTCCGAGAGGTCCTGTTCAAAATAACTGTGGGCTGCTGCTGCCCGCCCGAGCCACAACGCGTGGCTGTGGAGAACGCCTTTTGGCGAGCCGGTGCTCCCACTTGTGTACATAATCGCTGAGGGCGTCTCCGGTGTCGACGCATACTGCTCGAATCCGGAGTCTTTCCCGGCAAGTAGCTGGTCGAACGCATGCGTATCTGAATGGGTTCGATACTCACGATCACTATCGACCTCGATGACGTGACGCAGGTCCGGACACGACTCACGAATCGCTCCGACGGTCTCGGCACGCTCGGCGTCAACCACCGCCGCAACCGCACCACTATCGGCAAGTCGGTATTCGAGCGCCTCGGGGCCAAACAGGACCGTGAGCGGAACCGAAATCGCCCCAAGCTTCCAGGCGGCCAGATGCGTAATCGGATTGGCGGGTTTCTGTGGAATGACGACGCCAATCCGGTCGCCAGCCCCAACGCCCAGTCCGCTGAGCGCGGCTGCGAGGCGATCCGACGCCATCTCGAGGTCGCCGTAGCTGTAGGTCGTCTGCGAGCCATCGACTGATTCGTATCTGAGTGCCGTCCGATCGGAGTCGTGTTTGCCGAGAAAGTCTGCGGCTGGATTGTAGTCTGGAGGAAGCTCCCACGAAAACGACTTATGAGCAGTTTCGAGCGTGTCGTACGCGGGCATGATCTGCCACGTCATACATCTCATCGAGCCGGGGGGCCCTTTGGTTTTGTGTGCGAACGGTCGACTGCTGTGTCTGTGGTACGGCGGGCTGACGTATCAGGCGGTGTTAAAACGGCGGTTCATCGAGCGGTTTCGGGTCGCTATCGCTGCACTCGTGGGTATACACCTGTCTCGACGTTCGCTCACGTTCGGCCGGCTGTGTCAGCGTCTCCGGGGTGACTTGCTCTCGAATCTGGTACAGTTTGAGCTGCACAATCGGATCCGAATGGGTCGCGTTTTGCTCCGCACAGAGCGACGCAGCCAGCCGTGTTTGAGCTCCGGGGGGATCACCGCTGGCGATCGTATTCATGTAAAATCGGTCCCGGTAGGTTTCATACTGGCTTTCGAGCGGCTCAGCTGGTCGGTCATAGCTGAGCGGCCGGTCACCGTAGAGGTCTCGCTGGGTGCCACTTTCGGTCACTGCAGCGAATACGTAATACTGCGCGCTGGTTCGGGGTGTCGGTGCAAAGATACGCCACTCCGTCTGGTGGTCGACGAAAGCTTCTGTGCCCTGTTGTACCGGTTCGATCGCTCCCCCTTGTTGCTCGACAACGCCACCGACCGCAAGCGAGGCCAACACGCCAGCGATAAGGAGTGCGCCGACGCCAAATTGCCGGACGGTTAATGTCGGTATCTGCCGGCGTAACTCCAGTACGGTTCGGTGTTGACGCAACGTCAGGAGCGCCCTGGACCGACGCTGTGGCAGCCGACGGACAGCGAGTTCGAGTCGTGAAAATACGGCAGATGTTCGACTGTTCACCAGCCCACTGCGTTGTAGCCGGCTGTCGAGAGCATCCCAGAACGACGGCGGCAAAAACAAAATAAGTCCCGCGATGGCAACGAACGCAAACGCGCCAATGCGAACGGTCACCGCAAACGAGAGATGTCCAGCGATGAACAATCCAACCAGGAGGGTGCGTGGCCGACCCTGCAGGAATAACAGAAGCCAGCCACACAGCAGCATATAGAACCAAAGCTGGCCGCCGTACTGCAGTGCGGTCGGCACCGACACAGCGAGTTCGGCCAACAGAAACGTCATGTCATCGAGACCCAGCACTAAGACGGCTGCCTCGCCACTATGCCAGAGATCGGAGCTCGTCTTGTGATAGCCGTTGACGACGTACATCGTGACCATCTGCAACAAAATGAGGGCCGAGCCGACAGAGACAATGGCTGGTCTCGGCGAGCGGTCACGATGGAGGCTGTCGACCGACCACCGCTCGCCGAGCGGGACGAAAAGTGCCCACAGCAACAGCCACGCAAACAGAATGTCGGCATAGCTCAAGACAAGCGGGTTTCGAAGCCCAAGTGAGACGACAAAAACGACCGCAAGGAGTGTTGCAATTCGTGTACGGTAGCCAATGAGCAGCTGGAGGGCGATCACTCCGTGTAGCACAAACAGTCCAGCAGTCACCGCAGGGTCCGTCGAGATAAAATACAGCGAGGGAACGTCGATGGGTGCGGCCTGCTGGGCGAGTGCCTGTGGAACGACGCCGGCGTCGGTATAAAATCGCCTGAAGTTTCGGGCTCGAAGCAGGATATCGACAAGCATGAGCAGCGCAACCGAAATGCGAAATGCGGCGAGCGCCCGGCTGTCAATCCGTATCGATGCTCGGAGATACTGATACACTCGGGATGCAACACCGGCAAACTGAGCCGGTCGTCTCACTCCCATTTATCTGAGTACAACCAAGCAGGCGTATATGCCTTCTTTTTTCCGGCGTAGACTGCAGAGAGTCCTTTCTTGCGCCCAACGGCATGGAGATTCTGTCGTTGGCTGAATGATTTACCCGTCTTGATCACCAACAACGCGTATGCAAGCGCCACCTGAGGGCCTGGTTTTGCTTATCGCAGGCGGCTGTCTGTCACTTCTCGGGCTCTGGATCTGCTGGCGCAGTTTTTCAGTATACTATACCCAGCGGATGGCAGTCAGACGGGCCAAACAGGCCAGCGGAACCATCGAGCAGGTAACTGTTCAGCCAGTTCGTGAGTCGCTAACAGCCCGATCATACGTCCCAACGGTTCAGTATGAGTACCAGACCCCGACCCAGCGGCTCTCGGGAACCAGCATCTACCCTGGTTCTCGCAGTCACTTGGCCCAACGCTATACGAACCAGCAAGCCGCAGCACGTGTTGTCGACTCCTACCAGCCAGGTGCCGCCGTGACGGTGTATTATGACCCACAGCAGCCAGCGCATAGTTTTCTGCGCCGAACGGTCCAGACCGGCCCACTGGGTAGCCGAGCAGTGCTTGGCTGTCTGCTGCTTCTGTTCGGTTTCGGTCTCATCTGGTTCGGGTACTGACCCAATGTCTTGCACAACACGGTGTTGCTACTATGGCGCTATGGTGTCTCAAATAACACAAATCGATAATTACGAACCAACATATATGTAATTTCATCGTTGAATATCTGGCTGAATCGGCTTATGACGTGGGAAAGCACACCGTATGCGGCGGTTCTTATCGCGTCTGCAGCCGTCTGTGCGGCCCTTGTCGTCTACACGCTCTGGTATACGAAAAAATACGATGTCGACCGGACGGTCATCGCTTTCGGCGTGCTGATGGCCGGCATGTCGTTTTATAGCCTCTCTCGGGGGATTGGATTCGGATATACGACGCGTCCTGAAAAACTCCTGTGGGCCCGTCTGTTGTATCTCGGCTTTGTCCCCGGTGTTGCCGCATGGTTCGTTTTTGCCGTCGAATACGGGAGCCATGGTCGACGGCTGAGTCGGCGGCTGGCGGTCGCACTCGGGCTCTATGTCGGCGTCGTAATCAGCGCTGCGCTGACCAATCCGTGGCACCAACTACTGTGGTCGACTGATCCGGAACTGACGGTTGTAACGGGCGAGACGCTGGCAACGCTGGATCGAGCATTTAGGCCGGCATTCGTGATCAATATCATTATCGCGTATGCGCTGTTCGTCGTTGGTCTCGTCTTGCTGCTTCGAACTGCTGTCAGCGATAAACACCTGTTTCACAGCCAGGCGATTGCCGTTTCAGTTGGAGCGATTATTCCGGTCGTGACCGCCCTTCCATTTATTTTCGGCATCTCTCCTGGCGGGATCGATTTTACGCCAGTTGCCTATGCGTTTTCGGGCCTGTTGTATGGCTATGCCATTTTTCGATACCGATTTCTCGAAATCCGCCCGGTCGTCAGAGACACTGTTATTGCAGAGATGCGAGACGGCTTTGTCGTTCTTGATTACCGTGACCGAATTGTCGATTACAACGAGGCGGCTGCGCAGTTGCTTGACGCACAGACGCTCATCGGAATGACGATCGATTCGGTTCTACCACCAACGACGCCGGGTGAAGATCGCGCTACAGGAGCCCAAACGTCGGTGTTTCAGACGGACGACGGACGGTATATCGAAATAGAGCGATCGGTACTCGCTGGCGATGGCTGACAGAGCGGATCGCTGCTGACATTCCGCGATATCACCGAACGCAAACGCCACAAACAGGAACAACAACAGCGGAACGAACGCCTTGAAAAGTTTGCAAATATCGTCAGTCACGACCTCCGCAATCCGTTGAACGTCGCCAGCGGCCGGCTCGACCTCGCTCGTGAGAACCGTGATAGCGAACAACTCGAAATCGTCTCGCATTCGCTCGCCCGGATGGAAACGATCATCGATGATACGCTGTCGCTTGCCCGACAGGGCCAGACTGTTGCTGAGCCCGAAAACGTCGACCTCGGAGCGGTCGCGACCCGAAGTTGGAGCCTCGTCGACACGGCCGGCGCAACGTTGGACTGTCGTGTCTCGATACGAATCTGTGCAGATCCCGACCGCCTCCAACAGATCTTCGAAAACCTGTTTCGGAACAGTATCGAACACGGAAGGTCGGATGAACAGCCACCTGGCCAAGTCGAACAGTCGCCTGAGCAAGCCGAACAGTCAGAGTCGATACCGACGAGCGCTGTGTCGTCGCTGGTGATCCGTGTTGGATCGCTGGACAATGGGTTCTATCTCGAAGACAATGGTGTCGGCATTCCTGAAGCGCTCCGTGATTCGTTGTTCGATCCCGGCATGACGACGAGCGAGGGTGGAACCGGGTTTGGCCTTGCGATTGTCAAGGAAATCGTTGTCGCTCACGGCTGGGAAATCAGCGTCACCGAAAGCGACACCGGTGGGGCGAGATTTGAAGTCATTGGTGTCGAACTGGCCTCGAAATCAGCTACGAGATAGCGGTTAGCCGAAACGCGGTCATCACTTAGTCGTCAGCGACGACTTTCTGCTTGTCTCGTGGGAAGTGACCGATCGTTGCTCGACGGAAGCCATCCTCATCGAACTCGTAGTTGCCATCGAGGAATTCGATCAGTGTGTGGGTATCGCGCATTGCGTTTTTCAGACACGTCGAGGCACCCGGCGAGGGAGTGATATTGAATATAATGTTGTCACCGGTGATTTTGGCCTCGCCCATATCGAGGGATTTGGTGGCTGTGTTGACGATCTGTGGCCGGACGCCGCCAAAGCCTTTTGCCCGCGAGATGGTGTCGAGATCGGCCGTCGGAACGACTTTCTGTACTTCTGGGAGGAAGGCACGCTCGCCGACCTCAGGGATGTCATAAAACAGATTCGTGAGGACGTACGGGAGCAGAATGCGGTCGGCCATGATGTTACCATAGCTCAAAAGCGAGTCGAGATTGAGCTCGAAGACATCAAAAAAGTCTGCAACCGTCGAGAGCTCGCCGCGTTCGAGTGCTGGGACTACCTTCGCTGTCGGTCCGAAGCGTGTGAGGTCGCCGTCGTGAACCTCTGCATCGCCGTGGACCGCCGCAAAGGGTAGTTTCTTCATCTGCAGGGTGTAGACCTTGCCGTTGAGCAGCTTTTCGTTCGCAAGGAAGAAGCTCCCGGCAACCGGTAGCAGCGAAAGATCCTCGCCGTAGCCCATTTTTTTGGCGATCTGGAGACTGTGTGAGCCCGCCGCGACGACGGTCGTATCCGCCGAAAACCAGCCATCGTCAGTTTCGATGAGGAACTCGTCTTCGGTCTCGTTGACGCGTTGGACCTCCGTATCGAGAAAGACGTCGACGCCGTCGAGTTCCTCGACCTGTTGAATAAACGATTTCGAAATCGCACCGTAATCAACGGTGTAGCCGTCGGGTGTCTGGAGGGCGAGAAGTTCTTTGTCTGGATCGCGGCCTTCGACGACCTTCGGTTCGAGTTCAGCGATTTCGTCGCGACCGATTGCTTCGAGTTTCGGAAAGAGATCCGAAAAGCCTTCCTCGTAGTGTCGATCTTTGAGTTTCTCGACTTCCTCGTCGCCAACAGCCAAGACCATTTTGCTCCGCTTGCTGTGCATCTCGCGGTCGGTGTCGTTGGCTTCGAGATAGCCCGCGACCATCTCGGCACCCTCTTTTACTTTCTCGGCTTTTTCGACGGTGTAGTTCGTCTCGATATCTCCGAAATGAAGCGTCTGTGAGTTGTTCGTGTGATGGGAGTTGATCGCTGCAATCTCGGATTCTTTTTCGATGAGTGCAACCCGTTCGATATCAGTGAACGTCCCAACGGTATAGAGCAGCGATGCTCCGCTTATTCCTCCGCCGACGATGACAAGATCGTATTCCTTCGACATATGTGGCTTTCTCCTCGAAATTGCGGACTGTCTTCAACGAATTGAGGAACTGGGCATACTAAGTAGCTACTATCTTCGGTGGCTACCCAAAGAGTCGCTGCAAGCAACACTACAGCAGCGTGAGCAACAGTGCCAGCGAGACACTACTGGCGACAAGCAGTGCCAACAGGACGACAAGTGCCGGCGTCAGGCCGGTCTGTCGAAGACTCCGAAGTCTGATTTCGGTTCCGAGCCCGACGAAGGCGACCGCGAACAGCCAGTTGTAGGTCTGTTCGATAACGACCTGCTGGCTTGCCGAAAACACACCACCGGTTGCCAGTCCGACGAACACCAGAAAGCCGAGGACAAACGGGGGGACCGAATCGACAAGGGTCCGAATCGAGGGGTTGGTTCCATCGCCCGTCCGGGCGTAGTAGCTCGCATAGCCGAGAACAACAAGCCCAATTAGGGCGTTGCGCGCAAGCTTGGTCACCGTTGCCCACTGGCCGGCGACCTCCGAGTGGGCGAACCCGACGGCGACAACCGGGCCAGTCGAAAACATGCTGATACCGGCCCAGATGCCAAAGACCATACTCGACAACTCGAGCAGGTCGCCGACAATCGGAAAGACAATGAGCGTGATCGCATCGAACATAAGGACGGTTGCAGCCGCGTAGGCGATGTGATCTTCCCGGGCGCGGATTGATCCTGCAACGGCGACCACAGCCGACACGCCACAGATAGCCGACCCTGCAGCGAGCAGTGAACCGAGTCGGTCAACAAGGCCGAAGACGCGTCGGGCGAGCAGTTCGACAGTGAGGAGCGTGAGACAGACGACTGTCAAAATAATGAGCAGCACGGTTCCGCCGACATCGAGGAGCGTGCCGAGCGTCACCGACGCGCCCATAAGGACAATCCCAATTACAAGCCAGTGTCCGTGAGTCGCGAATCCGGGTGCAAGCCGGTCGGGAATGCCGACGCTATTGGCGAACAGAAAGCCCAATCCAATCGCGACAAACAACTCGTTGACCCCGGTAGTCTGCCCAATCGTGGTAGCAAGAAGCGCTCCCAGACAGAGAACCACGACTCCGGGAAGTAGGCGAATGACAGCCATACGCTAGATGGTCTGTCGCCGCGTCGTGGTAGAATACAACCGAGTGCGTTTCCCGCCTCTAAAATCGGACGTCCGTCCCGAGGACCACAGTAGGGATACACAGCCGTGAATTGCGGTCCACCAGTCGGTCGACATTATGTCAGCGTGAGTTGGCAGCTTGGTTAATGCTTTTCAACTGCATCTGAGCGGGCACTGAGCGTCACGGATTGAACCGGCCCAAGACACCTGTTGGACCGAACCGGCAAGGCTGTCACGAAACCGAATCCAACTCGCGGGCCGCTCGCTCATGGAAGGACTGTGTGTATTGGCTGAGATCAAATCGGTCGGCTTCGACCGCATGCAGGGCCTGCAATGTCGCCGGACTGGCAGATGGCTGCAACAGGAGTGCGCCACCACCGGTCGCCATGCGGGCCAACAGCCACTCGGTCGCGGGGACGGCCGCTTGCCAGCGGCTGTCGAACCGGATCACCGCCGTTCGCCACGCAGTCTCACGAACACTTCGGAGCGTGGCCGCAGACCACCGCTCGTCAAGCCCGGCCATCGCATCACCGACCCGCGAGAGTCCGGGTGCGTACCGCTCGGCGAGTAGTTCTCGCTGGATGGCAACGAGTCGGGCGAGAATCCCATCGATATGGCAGTGATCGGCGTATTTTCTCGCACGATCCGGGTCGAGACCGATATCCGAGAGCGTCAGCGCAAGGTCGTAGACGATGTGGGCGTTGATTCCGAGAAAGGCATCCTGGACGACGAGTGCCTCTCCACGGACAGCGGTCCCAAACGCGACGAGCCACGGGTCAGGGACGTCGTTGAATCGTCGGGTTTCGAAGGCAAGGAAGGCCCGCCGGTAATACTCCGCAAACATGATGAGATACTGGCGCATCCACTCGGGGTCGCCGAACGCGCCATCGGAAAGTGCGCGGGCGGTGTGTGTAGTCATCTCCGTGTAGACGGTGAGAAAAATCGATCGTCGGTCACCTCGGTCGACAAGTGCGTTCTCAAGCGAGCCGAGTCGGTCGCCGACAGCCGCCACTGAGTCGAACGGCTCGGCAGCAAGCGCACGGAGTTCGGGGTCGGGTTCGTGGTCGGTCACAAAGTTGGACGGGCTAAGTCTGATTCCAGTCCACACTCGTCGAAGGGTGTCACGCTCGAGCCACCACGGTGTGACAGTGGTTGTGCTCATTGGTTCCCCATGTTGCCTTGCGTTTCGACGATCACTATCTGGACTTCTCCAGTAACTGGCTTAAATTAGTGGCTACTGCCGTTTTCCATCCGACTCCTCGGGAGTTTCAGCACAGCGACTTGGGTTGGATGCTTATGCCTACTGGATGCGATCTATTTTCCATGCAATCAATATTCTGGGGCCGAGCCCTCGTTGCCGTTGTCGGTGCGATACTCGCCAATCTTACTGTACTCGCCGTTGGACTCATAACGGTCGGTGCCGGTGGGTTCGACCCGTTCGCCGTGCCACCGGTCGCCATTTCAAGCGGTGTCGGTGCTCTCGGTGGCGTCGTCTATGGTCTCTTTCGACGGCTATTCGGTGAGGCAGCTGACCGCCGATTCATCATCGTCGCAGTCGTCGTCACGTTGCTCTCTTTCGTCACGCTCCCACAAGCTGCAACGTTCGACGGAGCGACGACCGCCCGACTCGCCGTTCTCGGCACAATGCACGTCGTCGCAGCGGTGGTTGTCGTCGCCGCACTGGTTGGGCGAGGCCGATCCGAATGATCCTCGTTACTGGGGCGACAGGCACAGTCGGGAGCGCGGTCGTCGAGGAACTCAGCGATGAGTCAGTCACAGTTCGTGCCGCAACACGGTCGCCGACAGCCGAAATCGAGGGTGCTGACGAGACGGTTGTGTTCGATTTTACCGATCCATCGACGTACCGTCAGACGTTTGTCGACGTCGATTCGTTGTTTCTTGTTCGGCCACCGGCACTCTCGCGGGTTCGCCGCGATATCGTCCCTGCGCTGTCCGCCGCGGTCGGTGCAGGGGTTGAGCATGTCGTCTTTCTTTCGGTGATTGGTGCCGACCGCAATCCACTCGTTCCTCACGCCCGCATCGAGTCGTGGCTTGAGTCTGCGCCGGTGTCGACGATGTTCCTCCGTGCATCCTTCTTTATGCAGAATCTCACAACAACACATTGCGAAGAGATTCGGCAGGGAACACTGTTCGTCCCTGCTGGATCAGGTCGTACGAGTTTTGTCGATGCTCGCGATGTTGCCACCGTGGCTGCGAACGCACTGCAGAACCACACCACTGGTGGGCACGATCTCACTGGCCCGGAAGCACTCACGTATGACGCCGTCTGTCGTCAACTCTCGGAAGCCCTCAACAGAGAAATTACGTATGCAGATCCGTCACTGACACACTTCCTCGTTCGGGTGCTTCGAAGTGACCAAGATGTTTCAAAAGGCCTTGTTATGGCAGCGATTTATACGACTGCTCGGCTCGGGCTCGCCGGGCGAGTAACCACCGATCTCGAACAATTACTTGGACACCGGCCGACTGATACGGAGACGTTCGTTCGAGAAAACCGAGATGTCTGGTTATGATGGCCACCAGTGGGCTCGTTGCGATAGGATCACTGAAAAATCAGCGTTCATATTTTTTACTAATGGTACTATTGATAATGTCTGTGTACGGACACTTTGCCGTTGTGGATGTAACGGCTGGCCTCGGCACTCA
>CAZCYW010000017.1:0-52851 GCA_964503105.1 uncultured Haloferacaceae archaeon | reverse complement strand
TGCCAAATCCTATCTCTCATCAACCAGCTAGAAGCTAATCTGCAATACTTGACTCAAGTGTTTCAACGATATCTGTGAGTCCAACGAGCTGGAGATCATCACGCTCGCTCGCAGCTTCTTCTACTGAGTCTTTGAACCCAGATCGACTGAATAAGACGTACTCGTAGTTGGGTCTACCACCCGTCTCAGTTTTCCAGTCAATATGGGATGTTGTGTTCTCAAGCTTCGCGAGCACATCGTATCCAAGGAGAGCATTCGTGAATTTTGCTTCACCAACAATCAACGTTCCCTGGTCAGTCGGTGCGACAACGTCAATTTCGTGGTGTTTGTACCACCACTGTGCGGGCAGCTGTGTCAGTCTATAGTCGGGGTAGAGATGAGGAAGTGCCTCGTGACACAGTGTCTCGAACGTTTCGCTCACGAACTGTGGAAGTTCTGGTTCGATTAGGTCCTTATAGGCGTTTGCTCCGTAGAGTTCGTACTGTCCGCTTCGGCCGTACAGATATCGGAAATAGAATCGGAAGACGGGATCTCGAATCTGGTATCGCGTTCGTTTGCTTCGGGTCGGATCAGACAGTGCAGGATACTGTTTCTCGATGATTTGGAGCGTTTCGAGCCGATCGAAATAATATGACGTGTTGGTCGTCTCTATGCCTGCACCTTGGGCAATCTCGTTTCGACTCCGATTTCCACTCGCAATTGACTCCAGGATCGAAAAGTAAGTGTCGACTTCTGTGAGTTCCATCTGAAGGACAGTTTCTGGCTCGGAGTGGAGCGCACCATCCGGATCACAAAGCAAGGTGGTGATGTTCTTTCCAAGCGATGCTGTCGAATTGAGTGGTTTGAGATATCGAGGGGTGCCACCGAATACACCGTATGTGAGAACCCGCTCTTCGGGGCTGTAGCTTGGGACAAATGCTTGAATCGTTCCGAAGGGTAGCTCTGTGAGCTCAATTCGGCCGTTTGGTGTCTGTGAAACGCGGCCGTAGAGTGGTGCGCCGCCATCGAGTACATGGGTGTACATCATGCCAATCGCAGACCCGGTGAGAACCAGTGTTGAGCTACTGTCGTCAACGCCTGTATCCCACAAATGCTGAATGACCGATGGGAGGCTTTCATCGGAATCAACGAGATACGGAAACTCATCGATAACGATAACAGCGTCTTGTGCAGTGAGATGTCCCAGCAACAACTCCCAGTCTTCTTTGATTGTTGCAATGCTTGGATAGTGCGTCTCTGCGGCCTCGATGAACCGTGTTAACTGTGTTGTCGGTGTCCCTTGGACAGCTTGATAATATACTGCATCGTCTCTCTCCCGAATGGACTGGCGGACGAGTTCGCTTTTTCCAATCTGACGTCGACCAAAGACGACTGCGAGTTCTGCGGTATCACTCTCATAGAGTGTTTTTAACCGGTCGAGTTCGGATGTTCGGTCGACAAACTGCTCCATAGGGTTTGTTTGTACTGCGTGTAGGTATCTGTTTCGAAGTTAGAGTTTCAACTATTATTGTTCGAACTATAATTGTTGCACCTATAACTAATGGCGTGTTTGAACACCAATTTGATCTGTGGATTTCTCTGCCAGAAGTGCAGAGCAGTCAGTGACTGTGTTCATATACGATTCCGCATTTTATCGCCCCCTGAGGAGTGAGGGCGCACAAACTCACTTTCTATAGACCATATCGACTGAACACAACCCATAGCAGTACAAACTAAATCCGAGCCAGACCGACTATACGAGCAACCCGCCGTGGGCTGATCTCGGACTCACCGTGCTCAACGATCGGAGCCCGATCCCCATTGTCTCATTCGTCGAGTGTGTACTCGTTGAGCTCACCCACGAACCGGTAGCTGCCGAATACGTCTCATCGGAGATCTGGGGTGAGAAACGGATCCGATTTTACGCCGTCGACGATTCAAGAGAGGGAGAGAGATTCCAGAAGCGATATTCTGACGACCGACTGGTGAGCCGCTCCGCTCAAGTAAGCACGTCCAAATGAACAAATACCACGATGAGCAGCTTTCCAAATGCTGCGGGGCCGTGTACGATGGGATCTCCAACAGGGCGCTGTCGCCGGTGATGCTCGACTCGCGATAGGGATTCTCCGACCAGCAGCGGGCAAGGCCGACCGCGAAAACAGCGAACGAATCACCGACGAAAGGCTTCAACAGGCTGCAGTAGACGCCCGAGCCCAAATCAGACAGAAGAGTCGCGATTCGCTTATGCCTCATCAGCGGGTCGACGAGCCGCGAACCAAATGGACGATTCGGACCTACCTTTCGAAGCAGAAGGAGCCAGTCGAGATCGTTAATACACGCTCTTCACTAACGGAACATCGCCGTCGACAGCCTGAGATCGTAGGTTTCCGTCCTGAAACGGTGTGAGATACGCTTATGTAACACGGTGTAATACTGTGTATACATGCCCTCGATCAGTGCCCGAGTTCCCGATGATGACGAAAACGAACTCGAAGCAGTCAGTGAGCTCCTCGATGAAGACAAAAGTACAGTCATTCGTAAAGCGCTCTCAGAGGGCCTCTCATCGATCCGCCGACGGGTTGCCATTGAACGATACCAGAGTGGCGAAATATCAGTCAACGAAGCAGCCCGGCTTGCCGATGTGAGCCTTGCAGAGTGGCTCGATATCGCCCGAGAACACAACCTTACGACCCAACTCACCCCAGAGGACCTCGAATCCGACGCAGCCGCTGCGCGGGAGCTATGACGCGGATCTTTCTTGATGCAACGACGCTCATTGCTCTCGGCACCATTGGTGAACTCGAACACCTCACAAGCTTTTCAGGTGATCTTGTCGTCCTTGAGGCGGTTCAAAATGAAGTTACAACGGAACCTGCACAAACAAATCTGACTCGGCTCATCGAGCAATACGAGGTTGAGACAACCGACTCAGTAGTTGCCGACCGCCTTCAGCAAGCAAAAGAGGTCCTTGGCGAGGAGGAGAAGATCGGTGACGTTTATTTGATTAGTGCTGTCCTCGGCTATACCGCAGACGATCAACCGGTCGGCATCATATCCGATGATCGTCGCGTTCGAACCACGGCTCGCGGACTCGGAGCGAGGGTCACCGGGACGATCGGTGTCGTCGTCCGAGCTGTAGAGGACGGACTTGATCGAGAGGAAGCGTATATGCTCGTCGACCGAATTGACTCCCAGGGTCTCCACATGACTGGGAGTCTTCGGGAGAAAGCCTACTCACTCATTGACGACGCTGCTGAAACGACACCGTCTGAACAGTGACATCCTCCTCGCAGTGAGCGGGGCGAGACCAACGGTCTCTCTTGCAGTCGGGCGTTGCCTAACGACGGCGAGGCTTCCCGACCGCAGGTAGATATTTGCCGGTCTTTCATACTACCTGTTCTTTCGTTATGGGCCAAGTCCCAAGGCACTCGCCTTGCTTATTTGTAGAATACAATCAACTTGCCACCTGTCACACTAGAAGACACTTATACACGTCCTTCGTTCTAAGCGATATGCATGAACGCTCTCCTAAATATCAACTCCGCACACTGAACCGACGTAGGTTGCTCGCTGCAACTGGTATGACTGCTGCTGTAGCGCTCGCTGGTTGTACTAACACTGGGCCAGTCAGTAATATCACAGGATCACTACCAGAAGGGTCACCCTCTTCAATAAACGAGCAAGTGGCAGAACTAGTTGCTGGCAACGCAGGATTCGCACTCAGCCTCCACAGACAACTTGCAGCAACTAACGAGGTGGACAATGTATTCGTCTCGCCATATAGCATTTCGATGGCACTTGCGATGACGTACGCAGGTGCTGATGGAGACACCGAAACTTCGATACGAGAAACGCTTGGATTCTCGCTCAGTGAAGAGACCCATCCAGCGTTTGCAGAGCTCCAAGCGCAGCTTGATGCCAGAGCAACGACCAATTCTACTGGTGGGTCTGATGATGTTGACGCATTCCAACTTGAGGTCGCGAATTCGTTGTGGGGTGAGGCTGATTATCCGTTCGCCGAGGAGTATCTTGATCTTATCGACGACAGTTATGAGGACGGTTTCAACACTGCAGATTTTGCGAACGAACATGCTGCCGAACGCGACCGAATCAACCGATGGGTTGCAGATGCAACTGCAGATCGGATTGAAGAACTGATCCCAAATAATGGGCTCTCCCCACAGACGGTCCTTGTACTGACGAATGCTATCTACTTTATGGCCGGATGGGAAGAAGAGTTCGACCCAAACGATACGACGGACGCGACGTTCACAGCACTTGATGGGTCGGAGTCAACAGTCCCAATGATGGAACAAAACCTGCGGACTAACTACGCTGAGTTACCTGGTGCCCAAGCGATCGAGCTTCCATACGTTGGTGGTGAGGTATCGATGGTGTTGATACTCCCTGACGATGGGACGTTTGAGACAATCGAAGCGGAACTCTCGGGGCCAACACTCTTTGGCGTGTTCGAAGCACTTGGAGATGCCAGTGGCGACCTTCGGATGCCATCATTTGAGTACGAATCTGAAATCGAACTCAGTGAGGTCCTCGAAGAAATGGGAATGGAGGCAGCGTTCGGACCTGGTGCCGATTTTTCGAAAATGGTCGACAATAGCGGTGGTCCTGGTATCAACGAGGTGTTCCACAAGGCGTTCGTGAGTGTTGACGAGGAAGGAACTGAGGCCGCAGCTGCAACTGCTGTCACTATGATCGAAAGCGAACCAAGCCAATCATTTGATTTGACTTTTGATCGACCGTTCGTTTTTTGTATCCGGGACCGTCCAACTGACGCGATCCTCTTTTTTGGAAGGGTAACTGATGTAAGTGCTGCTCAAGATTGATATCCTTCGTATCCTAAAGAAAACGTTATATTTAGATATTATACGCTACTGAGTTGTCGAGGTCAAAAATTAGCTTTCTTAAATGTATGAGATTGAGGAGCTCAACCAAACTGTGGGCCAATCAGTGGTATCTCAACTCCAGTCTTCTCAAAACACTGTAGAGGTCATCGGATTACTTTCGTTTGCAAGTAGTGTAATCCAGCGGTATTCGGTGTACGCTCGCACGATCTCTCGTGTTGACGGTGATTCTGCTGAGAGGATATTCTCAGGATTGTCGAACAAGGGAAGCATCTGGGTTGCAAACCAACGACGAAGAGGGTTTTCAGCTGCTGCAGCCTGTGCCACAGAGTCGATCGCAGCCTCTCTAGCTGACTTGACGGTAGCTCCATCCTTAGGGAAGAAATCCTCTCCATCCTCGATTAGATTTCCAAGTTTATCACATGCGGATAGTCGAACGAGTGCAAGCATCGTTCGACAGAGCGTCGTCGTCCAAAGAGCTGGCTCGTAGTTCTTGACCGCAACTGAACCGTAGCTGATGTCTCCAACTGTCTGCTCAGCGGATCGAGAAAGGAGTTGAAGACTAGGGGCGTTTTCGGCAAGTTGGTTCGTGTCGAAGAATACTTCAATTCCACGAAATCTTAGTATCTGATCGTCTTCTCCGTTGTAGAGTACCTGAACCCACTCATCAACATCCGTTCGGAGATTCTCAACCTCCGAACAGATTTCCGAATCAATACTCTGTGGTTCCTCAACTGTTTCCTGATATTTTGATTGTATATATTTTCCAGCTTCTATTTGCGACTGAACACGTTCGATCTCTCCGATAGTTTGACCAGCTCCTAATGGGTCTCTTTGACGAGTAACACTGGTACTCCTCGACAGTGTTGATCGATCTGCAGTATCTAACCAGCGTTCAATAGGACCGTACACTGCGGCCCCAGCCAATGGGTCTGTGGCCACTCCTGGGAGCATCTCCCCAAACTGATCGGCCCGCGAAAGGACAGTTCCAGCCCCGTCAGTTACCGAAGTGGAGTCACCTTTGGTAGTCACGATAGCCCACGTTCCGGCTGCAACCGCAGCGTGATACCGTGCCTCCGCGAACCGCTCTGCGAGCTCAAATGGAGTGTGATCGGTGTTATGTGCCGAAAGTATTTCTCGCGCTTCATCACGTTCTGTCGTAATCTGTGATCGAAATTCGCCGTTGGGAAGTGTCGCCTCCGGTAGTGGATCAGGAATTGGTTCTAACAGTCGCTCAACGCGGTCGACGAACTGTGCTGCTACTGCTGGTTCGAACGACACTGGTACTAGTTGAGGTCTGTCAGGAAGGGGATTATCAAGCACTCCATCAAGACCAGTAGCATCAAACGACGGTGGATCTTCCCAGAACTGTGGCCTACTGCTGAGACAGCCTGCCAGCAACCCTCCACCGACTGTGACCGGTGTCGCGGCGATGGCGTCCGCGGTCCTCATGATGATCGCTGGTTTGCTTGTTGTCGTCGACATGCTCGCCTGGCGTGATGGGATCAATGTCTTGCCGCCTTTCGTACTTTTTAGTATTCTTTTTTCGATCGGTGGCCTCGGTGCCGCGGCCGGGGCGGTAGTGAGTTGGGACCGGGCGCAAGTTCGCGTTCGTCAAAAGCTCATAGAGCGACAACGCGATAACGACACCTAATCAATGAATGGAGAGCCTCAACTAGCAGTTAATTTTCAATTCGCACGTTTAATGCAGCTAACCTATTCCCGCAATTATATAAAAAGGCTCTGTTGAAATCCTCAAGTGGTGATAGGTTTCAGTAGCCGTGCTGCATACAGAGGATATATTTCTGGTCGAAAGATACAATTGTTAATAGATTGGAACTAATTTGTGAACAACTACAGTAGTCGGATTTCTGCGAGCGAATATAGATTCTACACTATGTGGTTCGGGTGGGCAGTTTGGGGTGCATTTATCACATTCCGAGCAGTTTCGACAATTATAGCCGGGGATTCTAGCGTAGCCACGGTCTTTGGTGGTATTCTTGGATTCAGCCTGGTAGTTGTACCATTGTATATTGTCATCACAAGCGATCCAACTAATGCAGAATATGGTAGCGGTGCTTTCTGGGCTGGCGTAGCTCTTGTTTTTGGCACCGTGTTATTATTTTACGCAAGTATCTAATTATATACAGAGAGTTGATGATAGACTTGCGCGTTGTATTACATCACTCTGCTTGTGACGTATTTTTTAGATGATTTTAGAACGGTGATCGACTTAGAGGGTGTATTCAGCACGGAATCGACACTTGTTTCCGTGACGGTTAGGTGGATATGTTGGTTAACCGAACCGCATATTGACACTCAGTACCCGTCTCATACTGAATAGTACCTAGATTGCCAACTACTGTTAGACTGAGATAGCATAGATGTGATTATCGAAGCTCCCGAAGTAGAGCGTATCACCGAGAAGTGTGGGTGATTCGTGAACAGACCCGTCTGTTCCAAATATCCGCTGTGAGTCTCTCGAATCAAGGGTTATTGCATGAACGCCCGGACTTTGCCCGCCAACACCGATATATAAAGTGTCGTCTGCGATCAGTGGAGAAGCGTTGTAGATCGTGCCACCAGTTTCAGCTACCCACTGGTGGTCGCCTGTTTCTACGTCAATCGCATAGACGGTGCCTTCAGCATTACCGACATAGACGGTACCGTCAACGACCGTTGGGGAGGATTGCACACGAGCAGGCGTTTCAAACTCCCACTGAATGGTTCCATCATTCCGGTTCACTGCATACAGCGATCCGTCGTAACTGCCGAAGATGACTGTCCCATTTACGAGCGCAACGGAATTATTCACGTAATCGTTCGTTTGACAACTCCACTCGACGGTACCAGTCTCCGCCTCGATCGCGTACAGCCTGCCATCATTCGATCCAATAAATACTGTGTCCTTTTCGACGACCGCCGTGGAGAGAACACTGGCTTCTGGCGTCTCGACGACCCACTCTCGGTCTCCTGTGTACGCATCGAGTGCATAGACTTCGCCACTCCCATTCCCGATATAGAGGGTGCCGTCGGCAAGAGTTGGTGTTGCCCCAATATATCCGCTGGTATCAACTATCCACTCTTTTGTTCCAGTATCCGTGCTGACAGCGTACACGTGGCCATCCCAACTGCCAAAGTAGGCGAGATCATCGGTAACGGTGATCGACCCTGCAATGCTATCATTTGCGGTAGCTTGCCATTCTTTTTCGCCAGTAGCTGCGTTGAGAACGTACATAGTGCCGTCTCGGCTGCCTGTATAGATGACTCCGGAGTCGTACGTCGGAATTGATGAGACGCTATCACCGGTCTCGAACGCCCACTGTTGACGGTCGGTGAGGTGTTCGGGGAGGACTCCGAGACAGCCGCTCAAAGTGGTACTCAGCAAAGCACCACAGCCCACGAGGGTCGTGCGGCGTTTCATACCAATATACACCAATCAACGTGGTATATGTTTTCTCCATAGCAGTAGTTCAGGACGTAATCTCTTCATACAGAGATACGATGTGAAATTCAGGCCTAGTATCTATGTGGTCGTGACCGATTCGCGCTCGCAGTATAGCACCGTTTGAGAGATGATCTTATCCAAATTTAAAATACGCTCTCTGTATTAAGAACGTGTTCTATCCCACGAATGAACCCTAACTGGACCTCACTAACCAAATCTGCAACCGAAATACCCTTTTTTGCTCCCGTTTTTGGTTAGTGACATGGAGCCAACCCCACCAGCCAGCGCCCCGAAGTACATCCGCGAGGGGCTCACGAAACAGACCCCAGAGACCCTACGGGAGATCGCCCGCTATGCCGACGCACTCGCCGACCACGAGATCAAGCAGGCTGAGTCGCAGTTGGACGATGAAACAGCGGTCGGCGACGACGAGACGCCCGATGAATGGGACAAAGCCGAGTGAGAGGAGGTAGTTGAAGAGGCGTATGATAAGGCCGACGTGCCGCGTGGCAAAGGGTCGGTGACGGTGAACCAGATCGACGGGCGAGGATACTACTACCTCAAGTGGTCGGAAAGTGGCAAGTTCAAGAGTCAGTATCTCGCGCCGGTGAGCCCGAAGAAGCGTGGGAGTTCTGACTAACCAAAAGTGGGTGTTCGGGGTGGTTCTATAAGTGTGATTTTTGTTGGTGAGAGCAGCTACCGATTCTCTGTTACATATGCCTCGACTGGGGGTCATCGAGGATGTCAGCCGCAATGAGTGCGTCTTGCCAGCTATCGAAAATTTTTGGGGATAGTGCTTAATTGCGGGCAAATATCGCGGTTAATTTAGAATGATAACTTTAGCAACATGTAAATAAAGCCAAAACCACAATTGAATTATGAAGAAAGCAATTGATTGGTTTAAATCTAAAGATTTATCAGTACAAATTATTTTATTGGTGATGATATTTCAGCCCATAGGTGTGATTTTTGGCTATCTTTTACATTCTTACTTACGTGTAGAGCCAGAAACTGGAGTTACCTTGGGATTTGTTGTTGTAAATATATTTATCATAATATACATTTTTAACAACTTTTCAGTGGGTGCATCGAGTAGTTGACAGCGTTTCCCAACCCGCGCGAGGCGCAGCCAAAGCGGGTCGGAGTAGACGAAAATTCTGTCAAAATTAATATCTGATGCTCTTGGTTATATCTTGCAATAAATAGACAATTATTACCTATCTTATAAATCATATCATAGTATGGCACTTGTAGATCAACCTGATAAAATACAGTGGAAAGTGGGCTTAGGAGGGACAGGGAAAGCCCTGCAGCGAGTTGGGTGCAGTATCGGTGCTCTCTCATCAAAAGCTTGGTTGTCGCTTATTATTTTCCCGCCGTCAATCATGGGGACATTAATATTTTTTGAGGTAATCTCTAATGAGATAGTACAGATTGCATATCCCGTTTTTTGTCTCTGCATCTGGCTTGCACTTGCCACGATTGGAGACTCATATCGGACTGTCTGGTATCAAGTGGATGAATCAGGTTCACAACTGATTCTTGCACGTGATGGTTATGATCCAGAAATAAATCTTGTATCTCTTAGTGAGAACCCGACCATTCCACTTGATGAAATTCAGACAGTAACTGTCGCAACTATTGGAGAGTATCTGATCATCCGCTTAAATTACGGAGCAGCCAATTTTTCAAAGATAGATGTAATGATAATTCCGCTCGATGATAGTATGATTTGGAAAAAGCTTCAACAAGTTCAACCAAGTCTACCGTCTCTCCCATCGGTGGCATCTAAATCCGGTCGTTTTGGTGATCTACGGTATGTAATTTCTGTGGCCATTGTTGGAGTACTCCCGTTGATGCTCATTGATCAAAGACTACTCTCAACCGTTCTTCTCATTACATTTTTTATTATCACTATTGGGCTTCTTCAGAATCTTATTGTAGTGATCAGGGACCGACAACCAAATCAGGACAATCAAAGGATAGTTCATGCGTTCTTTGGTACTGTAAAAACATTCGTCATCATCAGTATGATCATCTCAACGGGATACATTCTAAATACACTTTTTTAAGATTGTATGTCAAAACAATTATGATTCTGAGAAGGGATCTTCGAACAGAATATATCACAATAATTTGTTGTCATGTACGTATGCAAGAGGTTAGATACAGTTCTCATTGCAGTCCTAGACGGCTCACACCGCACTTAACGAATGACAACAGCAGCGTCGGGGACGGTAGCTTCTTGAGTGCCGGGTCTGTCCGTCAGGCATGATGGATGAGCCAGCCGATTGGATCAATCGTCTCAACCTTGAGCCACATCCCGAGGGAGGCTATTACGCGGAAACCTACACAGCTGACATCACTGTCGAGGAAACCAGCCTCCCGGAACGGTATGAAGGGAGTAGGCCAATGCTCACGTCGATCTACTATTTGCTCGAGGCTAAGGACTATTCAGCGTTTCACCGCCTCGGCTCTGACGAACTCTGGCACTTCTATCACGGTGACCCGGTCACGCTCTACCTTCTTGACGAAGGTCTTGAAACGATCACACTTGGCGTTGAGCAGTTTCAAGCGCTGATTCCAAACGGGACGTGGTTCGCAGCTGAGACCACCTCCCAGTCGGACGCAGCCAACGGCTATTCGCTAGTCGGCTGTGACGTTAGTCCGGGCTTCGAATTCGATGACTTCGAGCTCGCCACTGACGACCTGGCGAGCGAGTACCCTGAATACCGTGAGTTAATCGAACGGTTGATACGATAAACGCGGGACCAACGCTTGACCCGCATTCGTCGACGGGGTGACTTCGAGACTGTAGATGGCTTTACCGAAGCGATGTGGCCGGTTTCTTATCGGAAAAAGAAACCGAAAACGTCAAAGAGGCTGTTGACCGGCTCCGTGGGGGGCGACTATGGCCGAGTTGGTACTGCTTGCAGTAGGAGTGATTCACTTATTCCATTTCAACTCAACACATACGTAAAGATACTTTCGAGTAGGAATTGGAAATGGATGTATGGACGAAGACTCATTTCTATCAGATGTCGATGAAGGGGCCGACATTGAAGCATTGGAACGTAGATTACAGTATCAAGGTTTGCAGATACGACTCCTGTAGGCGACACTGCTTGTCAGGATTACGCTCATCTTTCCAGTGGCTGGGATTGGATTTGTACTTCTTGGAATCATGTATCTGTTCCGACCCGAAAAGATCTATCACTTCGGTCCTGATTTCTTACGAGATACACAGTCCGAGCCGTCTGAACTTGATAGTTCAATCGCTTGGATTTACCGATTTATCGGATTTTGTCTCATTATAGTGAGTGTGTCATATATATTTTAATATATATTAGTTACTATGCCCATTGAACCGAGTATTTATTAGGATATGTCCGCCCGTCAGAATGACAAACTTGCGCTCACAGTCTTGGACGACCTGCTCTATCTCTCCAACAGCTGCCAGCAACCACGTACAAGATACGGCATCATGTATCTTACATTGGGCGACAATTTTTAAATAGGTTGTCAAATGTGCCTATTCTCAGACTCTCGAATTCAGCCGCCTCACGCCTCAAAGGTCAAGTCGTTCGACAGTCGAACCGGAGGCTTCAGCACCCATTCGTTTTCCGAACAGCTTCGAATAGGGGGTTGGGTCTTCTGGCGTTTTGTATATATTTGGACGGAAATTCTAAAACGCACTCATCGGGCCGCCACGTATGGTAATAATATATTACATAACTGTCACACCGAACGAACAGACGCGACAGGGCTACCGAGAAGTACCGTATTAGAATTATAAGAAAGACTATATTACCACCTTGTATATAGGATGTAGTTATGCGTCCACGAAGACCGAACGACAGCAAACAACAGGTGTTAGACGGGACCACTAGTCGCCGTCAGGTCCTTACAGCAGGCGGAATCGTTGCACTCGGGGGTCTGAGTGGTTGTCTCGGCCGTGTTGCCGCTGTTGCAACGAATACGAGTGCATCCCCTGCAGCGATGTTTGGTGGGGTTCGAGACGACCGCCTACTGCCGGCTACCCCCGGCGAAACCCTGCGATTTTCTCCCACAGTTCGTGTCGAAGAACAGTTCCTCTCAGGCGAGATCGAACTCGAAGCATGGATGACAAACACCACTTTCACGGCGAAAGCTCAGGACTACAACTCGGTCCGCTCGAACAAACGACGAACCAGCTTCGCTGAGGAACCAACTGAGGAGGAAGACGACGACTCAGATGCAGATTCACAGACTCATCTCCGCCGTTCGATCGAACGATTGCAGTCGCTAACGGGTGCGAGTGATGACGAGATCCGTGCGATGTACGACTACCTCGAAAACGAGCCCGTGTTGCGCGAACAGGCGGTGATTACGGTTCCCGACGCGCGGGTGCCTCGTGGTGGGCCAACGCTGGAGGAACTGATTACGCCGGAGCGAATTATCCAGTTCATCACCGGTCGAGCTAGTGGAGAAGGGATGGTGTACGCGTGGGGGCAAGGAAGACGCGCGGAGCTCACTGCATTCGACGACGACGCCGATCATGCTGACCGCAGCAATGACTCTTGTGAACCGCGCGCTTCTCGAGGTGGCCTGTCGACCGGAGAGGAAGTGTACTGTTGGGGAGGTAACTCCACCACCGCGATCTCAGAACCAACCCACACGTACGGTACTCTCGAAGTGATTCAATCCCGCTCCGGGGTTGGTATCATAAACTCACCACCCGTCGCAACCGACGAGACATCGATGATCGCCGTGACGTCTGATGGGCAACCAGCCGCTGTTGATAGCGTAGGCGATTGGGGCCGAGAGGATGGGCCGGCGTCATCCACGTCAACGATTGTCTGTCAGGTACTCGTACAGCCAGCAGACTGCCCGTGCCCGTTCCCGGCGTTACTGCACGTCCAACGGCACACCAATAACGACCAATTGATCTACTCGTGTGGCTGGGTAGTCGATGACTCGTGTCTGTACAAGGACTCCACGACGGTATTGACCGCCACGCAGGCGGGCGGCGGGGGTGCAGGAAAGGCCGTCTTCGTTGATTTTTCAGTCTCCACTGGGGATGAAATTACTGGAGACATGATCCTACGCGTACTGCCCGATGATGTGTCGCCAACCGGGTCACAGCTGTTCGACGGAACCCTGCGTGCTGCCGAGCGTGTCGGCGTACTTCCGGATCGCGAGCTTGCCGAACAGGTTGCCCAGACTGTTTCCGCTCATGGTGACATCTACTGCGTGTGTACACCATTCGACGGATCGTGCTTATACCTCGTGGACGACGGAAATACATCGGATACGGTGAAATTCAAAGCGGGAGCAGACCTCTCGAAGAGCGTTAATTAAGCACCATGAGAATCCCTTCGAAAAAGTCAGCTATCGACCCACGTCAGTACTACTGACACACGCCGAGCATCGGTAACTGGCAGCTGAAAGTCAGGTATCGGAATATATAATGATATCCCCACGAACGGGGCTAGCGTACGATGGTCGTGAGCAGCTTGGTAGTTAGTGGGATCTATTTTTTCTCGACTGTTGTTGCACTCACCACTGCCGGGCTGTTATGGCACCATCGGCAAAAAACCGCAGCCAGACCGCTGAGCGTGGGGTCGTTTTCGGCTGCCGTCTGGTCTTTCGGACTGTTCGTCTCGACACTGTCCACAGGGACGCTCGCCGTCTTTGGTATCCAGTTCATGTATCTCGGGGTCGGGGTCGGACTTGCTGCAATGTTCGTTTTCGCACTCGAATATACGGGCCGCGAACGGTACGTGACGCCGAAACTGCTGGCCGTACTGGCGATTCACCCCGTTCTGTTGGCCGTCTTCGCCATGATGAATCCCGGAGAGCTGTTCTTTACGGGTCTTGATCCGACTGCCACGCTGGGCGTTGACCAACAGTGGGGCCCGGCGTTTTGGATTCATTCGGCCTACGGCTATTTGTTGGTGATCGCAACCTCGCTGCTCGTTGTTGAATTACTCGTGCGGACAACTCGCGCACTCTATCGCGGGCAAGTCTTGCTGTTAGCGACCGGCGTATTCGTGCCTCTGCCGCTGAACGCCGTTTTTTTAGCGGAGATAGTCGCGTTTGATACGACACCGCTGGGGTTCGTTTTCATGTGTACATTTTTTGCGGTTGCAATCGTCAAATATCGGTTTGTTGACCTCTCGCCAATCGCTCGGCAGAAAGTCATCGACAACGTCCGAGACGGGATGATCGTCGTCGATACCGACAATCGGATTATCGATATCAACCCGGCCGCACACGAGATGCTCCGCGCCGAGGGATCGGTGATCGGAAAAACCGTCGAGACCGTGCTCACACTCTCGGCGTCAAAAAATGCCTACGAGGCACTGACAGCTAGTCCAGAACCCCGTGAGCAGACGGTCGAACTCGGGGACGTCTATTATCACATCGAATCGACACCCGTGTACGACGCCCGAGAGCGGCATGTCGGCTGGCTGTTTTTACTTCAGGATGTCACTGAACAGCTTCACCGCGAGCGGGAACTCGAAACCCAAATCGAGAAACTCGATACGTTTGCGACGCTCGTCAGCCACGACCTTCGAAATCCGATCAATGTCGCCAACGGCTACATTGAACAGGCCCGCATTACCGGCGATCTGGACAATCTCGATCGGGCAGAAGCAGCGACCGAACGCATGGAAGCGATCATCGGCGATGTCCTCGAATTGGCCCGTGAAGGCCAGCACGTAACCAATCCTTAGGCGGTCTCACTTGAGAGCATCGCGCGGGAGGCGTGGGGCTATACCGACACGGCAGGAGCCTCCGTGTCGATCGAGACAGACACGAAAATCAATGCCGATCCGGACCGACTCACGCGGCTGTTTGAGAATTTGTTTCGGAACGCGATCGACCACGGAACCAGTGACGACACAGCTGATACGCTGGCGGTGACCGTTGGTGTCGACGACCAGACGTCGACAACTGCGACGCTGTTCGTAGCCGACAATGGTGTCGGTATTCCAGTCGCTCACCAGCAACGAGTACTCGAAGGTGGCTATTCGACCAACAATGAGGGGACTGGACTTGGCTTGGGAATCGTCGCGGAGATCGCCGATGCACACGGCTGGGAAGTCTCGGTTACCGACAGCGACACCGGCGGTGCACGGTTCGAGATTGCTGGCGTGAGCAAACCGTGGTAAACAGTCTGTAGTGACGATCTCACCGGCGGCACCGACCCAATGACGACACCTGTGAATTCTACCGGAGATCGTTACGGCGGGGAGCAATCCTCACAAATAACCAGCAATCTACGGTTAGCTGGCTGTTGTGCAGTCTCGACAGCTAAAAGACCAAATGAATCACGTATTATTCCCTAAATCACTGCACTTTGATTAGCTATCAAACATGATTTTTTGTAGGAAACGTATACCCCGGTGAAATGTATACATGATACAATATGCGCATACGTCCGCTGCAGTGGGTGCGTTCGTGGTTGATTACGGGCTTGGCCGATACTCATGCTGTCCGTCCCGATGGGGGACAGGTCGGAACAGCAGCAACTACTGACAGCCCATCGAGTGCGGCTCCACCGGACACCCGAGACGCCACCCAAGCCTTCGGTATTGATACGCAGGTCCTACTCGGTGGAATCCCACAGGCCGTCTTCGTGATCGACACTGAGGGAGCGATTAGCGCATGGAATCACGACATGGCTGAACTCTCCGGTGTCTCCGCAGAAGAGGCACTCGGCCGGTCAGACATTGGGATGCTCCTCTATGACACGACTGATAAAACAATGATAGAGCAGGTGCTTGCTGCACCGAAAACAGCCGATGAGGTCTATGGCCTTCAGCTGGAAGACCGCTCACGAAATCTCTACATCAAAGAGGATCGACTTACCGACCACAGCGGTGACGTCTCACACTACGCCCGGATTACGGTGATGCCCCTCTATGAGCGCGGCGAGCTCGTCGGTGCGATGGAGGTAGTCCAAGACCTCACCGAGGAACGCCAACGGCAGGAGGCGACCGAGGCACTGGTTGACGAAGTCTCCGAGACGCTTCGGGCACTCAGCGCCGGCCGACTTGACGTTCGGGCCTCCTTTAGCGACACTGACGCTATCGATTCTCGGCTGCTCGGCGTCGTCGACGAAGTAAACGAGATGGCTGACAGCCTCCAGGATGTCGTCACCCGTGTCGACACGCAAGCATCGCTGCTCGGTGAGTCAGTCGAGCGTGCGGTCGCTGCTGCTGATGACATCGCGCACAACGTCACCGAGCAAAACGATCTGCTGGTCGAAAGCGTCAGTGAGATGCAGAGTTTTAGTGCGAGTATGGAGGAGGTCGCCGCAAGTGCTGAGGAAGTTGGGACGGCTGCTGAAACAGCCCGTGAGGCCGCTAACGACGGGCTTGATGCCTCTTCGGATGCCCGCACCGCCACCACCGAGGTCACCAAGCTCGGCGAGGAGCTCGTCGATAGTGTCACGGAACTTGGCGACCGGATGGACGACATCGAGAACGTCGTCGAGATAATCTCCGATGTCGCTGAACAAACCAACCTGCTCGCGTTGAATGCCAATATTGAGGCGGCTCGAGCGGGCGATGACGGAGACGGCTTTGCGGTCGTCGCCGACGAGGTAAAAAATCTCGCCGACGAAACGCGTCAGTACACCGAACAGATCACGGCGAATATCGCCGATCTACAGACACAAACCGGGTCGACCATCAATGCCGCCGAGCAGTCTCACCGGCAGATCGGAGACGCAAGCAACCAAATTACTTCGGTGCTGACCGCCTTAGAAGATATCGCGACGGCTATCGATCAGACCGCTGATGGCATTGCGGAGGTCTCACGGGCGACTGATGATCAGGCAGCGACGGTCGAAGCGGTGACGACCACACTCGAAGCGTCACTCGAACACGGTTCGGAGACCAAAGTGGCTGTCGACAACATCGTTGCCGTAACCGACGACCAGACCGACGCAATCGCCGAATTGGAGTCGCGTGTTCAGATGCTGCGTGGCGACCAGTAGCCTGCGTGGTCACCGAATTCGACACCCGTGGATATCTCTTACCGAAGCCCCCATAACAGCCGCCGTATCTTGTAGCCCACCGTCTGATTCTGATAGCCCAGCCAGCCACTCATTCCACCCATAAGCGTCTTCGCATCGTATCCCTCTTCACGGAGAATACGAGTGGCACGCTTAGCAACAATGCCCATCTTACAGACGACAATAATCTCTGTGTCGGTCGGAATAGCCTCGAGTTGACGACGCAGTGCATCCTCGTTTCCGCGTTGGATGTCAGTATACACAGGAAGCGAATAGCTCCCCTCGATGGCTTCAGCGCCCACCACCGCTGATGGGCGAATATCGAGCACAAACGGTGGGTTTGCTTCCTGTAGCCGGGCAGCTAGCTCGTCGGGACGAAGACGCGTCATTGGATACTGACTGTTTTCAACGATCAAAACAGTCGGGTTTTACTGGTCGATTGGGCCGCACTCCACAGACCACCAGCGCTCCGAAAGCCTTCTTCTGGGCCGTTCGAACCGACTCACTATCACGGCTCTCGTTTCGAATAAACAGCCAACAACTGACTGTACAGTGAACGGTGGGTATTTATTTGTCATACGATATATTCCACTATCGCTGACAATTCCACAGACACTGACGGACGCCGCATTACTCGACGACGGCTCCTCATCGGTGCGGGCGGTGCACTCGGGCTTGCCGGTGGTGGGGCGCTCTACATCAGCCGGTCGCTACAGGGTGATTCCGGTGGCTACACTGCCCCACCGGAGTATCCAACCGTCTCTACACGCGGACACACTGCAGAGAGCGCCGACGGCGACGCAGTGAGCCCCGAGCCCAGCGGCTCGTGGAATTTCGATGACGCCGACGAACTATTTGTGTTCGTCCATGGCTTCGATACTGATGACGCAGGCGCACAGAACCAGGCCTATACAACTCAGCTCGGTCTTGAACCCCTTCGGCCATCACCAGTCGTCGCCTACAGTTGGGACGCCGATGTCGAGTGGGACACCGCAAAACGGACTGCCGATGTCAATGGCCCGCTTCTCGCTGAGTGGCTCAGTGACTGGGCAGCGAGCGATGGCCGACCAATCCATCTCATCGGCTACTCGCTCGGTGCGCGCGTCTGCGGTGAAGCCCTCCGGTCGCTTGTTGGGGCCGACCACGCCCACTCGCTTGCCTCAGTTTCGCTCCTCGGCGGGGCAATTCCCCACACGAGTGTCGAGCAAACGGGCTATTACGGTGATGCGATCGACGCAATCGAGACACCAGTAACCAACTTCCATAGCCGAAATGATCGGGTTCTCGGCTGGGTGTACCGTGTTTCCGACCGAACCCGTGCGGTCGGCCACAACGGGATCAACGATGAATCCGCCGCACCGACGGGCTACCGTGATGTCGATGTTACATCAGCTGTCGAGGACCACTACTCGTACTTCCAACCTGCCCACGGCTGTCTCCCGCAGCTTGTCGACACACTGTAATCACCGATCAGGCTACTCACCAATCAGGCGTGTCAGTTCGTCTTAGTCGGTTGCCTGTGGAATCACGAGGACGACGCGCGTTTGTTCACCTTTTGTGTCAATTGTTAGCTCACCACCGAACAGTGACACTGTCCAGTAGACGAGCCACAGCCCCAAGCCGGTTCCGTGTCTCAGTGGTGTTTCAGTTCCCGTTTCGATGACTGACCATTCGTCTTCGGGAATGCCTGCGCCGTTGTCACTGACGGTGATTTCGATCCAGTCACCCGGCCGACTGTTGTCGGCACGAGTTGCCGAAACGGTGACGTTTGGAACCGATTTGTCGTTGTGAACGACCGCATTGCTCAACAGCTCTGATAGTGCTAACTCGAGTCGACTGTCAGCTCTGACGGCAACGGCGTCAACAGGGCCAACTGAGAGCTGTGCGTCGGGATACGTCGAGCTAAAGGAGCTTTCAACCGTCGCAATGAGGTCATCTAACGCATACGCACAGTCAGCCGCTGGGGCGTCATCAAACAACGAATGGATCGTGCCGGCTTTCTGCCCGAGCCGCGAGAGGTCCTCGGCTCGCTTCGTAATGGCCGAAATCAACGGCTCTACGTCGGGATCCGATATCGCTTCGGCCAGCAGCGATGCGTTGCCCTCGATGACATTCATTCCGTTTCGGAGGTTGTGCCTAAGCACGCGATTGAGAACCGCAAGCTGCTGTTCGCGGAGCTGGCGGTTCGTCACGTCGGATTCGATGGCGACAAAGTGTGTAATTTCCCCATCGTCATCTGTAATCGGTGAGATTGACTGCTGGACTTGGTAGAGTTCACCGGATTTGCGCTGGTTGATGATGTTCGCCTCCCACCGGTGGCCGGCCAGAATCGTCTCCCACAGCTCGGTATACAGTGGATCGTCCTGTTTTCCAGAGTTGAGCAACTGCGGCGAGCGGTTGACTGCCTCGTCCTTGCTGTAGCCAGTTTGCGCCTCGAACGCGGGATTGACGTATTGGATCTCGCCATCACGGTCAGTGATGATGACCGCCTGGCTAGCGTTTTCGACGGCTTTTCGAAACAGCTGTAACTCGCGTTCGCGCTCTTTTCGGCTTGTGACATCCTCTTGGAAGCCAACGTAGTGTGTGAGTTCATCCTCGCTGTTTCGGACGGGGGCGATGGTGACCCGGTTCCAAAACAGCGTCCCGTCGTTTCGATAGTTTTGAAGCTCGACGGAGACTGGCTCCTCGTCGGCAATCGCCTGTCGCATTGTGGCAACCGGCTCTGGCTGTGTGGCTTCGCCCTGGAGAAACCGACAGTTCCGGCCATAAGCGTCTGCTCGCGAATAGCCCGTCAGCTCTTGAAAACCATCATTGACATACACCAGTGGATAATCATCCGCAGTCGCCGATGCAATCGTAATCCCGATTGGTGCGCCATCGATCGCCTGCGTTTTCAGTTCGAGTTCTTGTTGGGAGGCTTTTCGATCCGTGATATCACGGGCGGACAACATGATCTGCGAGTGGGTCTCAGCAGAAACGGCTGCCGCTGAAATCTCGAGGTGTCGTCGCTCCCCAGCCGTTGTGTTACAGACTAACGAATCACTCCACCCCTCCCCTGTTGTCTGTACCGCGTTGAGAAACGAACGAACAGTTTCGTCGGTTCCATGCAGGAACGTCCGGAGATCCCGTCTGCGGATCATCTCACGGGTCTCACCGACTAATTCACAGGCTGCGGGGTTGCACTCGAGGATTTCAGCGCCGTCGGCAGTAACAACGAAAATCGCATCATTCGTTGACTCAAAAAGCCGCTGAAACCGAACCTGGATATCTGTATACTGTTGTGCCAGCGTGAGCGACTGAGAGCGACGTGCCAACAGATTTTCGAGCCGGCGGACGATGGTTGGTCTGTCGACAGGTGCCGAAACCAGTTCGTCAATAACGGCCGGACCGTCCGCCTCAGCGGGCACTGGAAGCCTGACTCGTCCGCGGTTCCCGGAGCGATGAATCAGCAGGACCGGACAGAACACAGGATGAATCTCCTGCTTGCGCTGTGACAACGCCTCGCGGTAGCGTCCAACCATCGTATCACCAATGAGATAACAGTCAGCCGGCTGGAGTGTCTCGTTGACGACGATCTCGTATTGGTCTTCAAGCAGTGCGGTAAGCGCTGCCCTGTCGCCCTCGCTGTGAACAATCAGCTGGACGCGATGTCGGCCGTCGTCGCTGTGCGGTACGTCGTCATTCATCGGCAGCCTGGTCGACGTACCGGCTTGGTTGCTCGCGACGGACTGGTGTACCACGCATGATCCCATGGACGTCATCGAATGGCCCACCGATCTGTAGCCCGGTTTCCTGTGAGATCGAGACCCGATGGAACCGGCTGTCGAAGTCGCCAAGCCGCTTTTTCAACACTCCAAGCGCCCGCTGGAGCGTCCCATCGACTTCGACGTAGGTGAGAAAGACGATGTTGTCCGCGATGTAGCTCGTATTCGTGCTGGTTGCCTGTGGAATCCCCGTCAGGTGGCCCGCTTCATCTGTCACGATCACAGCAATCCCCCGATTTTTCAACACCCGCGTCAGCCCGTGAAGCCGACGGACAAGCCGTTGGTCATCACCCTGCATCGAGATTTTGTACCCCGAGAGGCCGTCGAGAAGAATGACATCGGGATCGTGTTTGTTTACTTGTGCGAGCACGTGTTGACCGAACTCTTCGGCCGACCGGACCAGTGGTTCGAACTCGGTGAGGATCAGCGATTCGTCGTCCAGCAACGAGCCGATCGGGAGACCGAGGTTTTCAGCCCGGTAGGTAAACTGTTCGATCGATTCTTCGAAGAGGTATCCAAGCGCCGTTCCATCCGCTGTTGCAACCCCGGTGAGGGTCTGTGCACCCATGGTTGACTTGCCGATTCCGGTCGGCCCGCTAATAAACGAGACCGTCCCCCGTTCGAAGCCCCCACCAAGCAGTGTATCCAGCGTCTCGTGGCCGGTTCCAATCGGTTCAGGATTGAATATTCGCTCGCGGTGTTCGGGAATTACTTGCGGATAGATTTCAACCCCGTTTGCCCGAATTTCGAGGCCGTGTGTCCCGTCACGTTGACCCAGCCCACGGTGTTTTGGGACTGAAATTCGCCGTTCGCTCTCACTGAGGTATAGGTTGACAATGCCATCGCTCAGCGATTCGAACCCATCGTGAGCAAGCGCCGTCTCGTTGGCTCTGGCAACCGTCCTGGTCGCAACAGCAGTAACGTGTCGATCACGAAGAAACCGAATAAGCGACTGGAGCCGCTTTCGGTACTGGTACTCATCGCGTTCGACGTACTGGAACTGCGTAATGGGGTCGATCAAGAGACGGTCGGGGTCGACATCATCGAGTACGTGTTTGATGTCCTTGGTAAATCGTTCGGACTCGATTGCGGTGGTTTCGACGAGATCGTAGGTAATATCCTCTGCAAAGAAGTCGGTCCCCGGCCCGATATCGAGAAATTCTGCGTCGTGAATGTCGATACCAAGTCGGGCAGCATTGACAATGATGTCCTGTTGGGCTTCTTCTCCGTGAATGTAGACGACTGTCTCGTCATTTCTGAGCCCTGCTTCGAGAAAATGCTGGCCCAGCAGTGATTTTCCGGTTCCAGAAACCCCCTGAATAAGGTACGTCCGACCGCGGACATAGCCACCGTTAAGAAGCGTATCCAACGCCGTGATCCCGGAGTGGATCGGTTCGATTGTCTCCGCAGACGGTGGTGTCGTTGTATCTGTCATTAACCTACACGAAACTGTGTACATGCCATTTCTCTCACAGCTAATTGAACGTTTGGATCAGTCTACCCACATTGAGTCATCCCGACTCGATGGTGTTTTCGAACGCGGGTATCTAAAGCTTCAAACCAATCGCGTGTTTACTCAACTGCACCATGGACTCTCATGAGCTCCGGAAAGCAGCACACGATCTCGATGTGACTGTCTGGGTCGGCAAAAGCGGCATTGCGGCTGTCACGGATGAGCTTCGAGACCAACTGCAGGACAGAACACTGGTCAAGGTCAAATTCCTCCGTGCAGCACGGGGAACGAAAGACACCGACGAGTTGGCCGCTGAGTTGGCTGAAAAAGTCGGTGCCGAACTGGTCGAAACCCGTGGAAACACCGCTGTTCTTACATGATCTCGAACGGTCCAATCCAGACGAGTACGGCCCTCGGAAACATTCTTTTTGAAAATAATATCCCCTATGCCGACGCCATCGGGGCGACACTGACATTTGCCCTCGTTCTTACCGTCGTGTATCTGGCCGGACGAGCGTTGTTGTTACCTCTCGTTGATCGCGTATTCATGGCTCGCGGACTCGACGAACACGCGACACGGCCACTGAAGAAAATCACGGGCGTGATCATCGTTTTTATTGCGATTGCAATCGCCTTCGGCTTCGCCGGCTTTGGCAATTTTCTTACCTCGCTTGCGACAATTGCAGCCGCAGCGACACTCGCAATCGGCTTTGCAATGCAGAACGTTATCCAGAATTTCGTCTCCGGGATTTTTATCTTCACTGACAAGCCCTTCAAAATCGGCGACTGGATCGAGTGGGACGACAATTCGGGAATCGTCGAAGACATCAGCTTCCGCGTTACCCGCGTTCGGACCTTTGACAACGAACTGCTGACGGTTCCGAACTCGGAACTCACCGAAGGCGTCGTCAAAAACCCTGTCGATGGCGACCGTCTCCGACTCAAATTCGTCTTCGGCATCGGCTATGACGACGACATCGATACGGCGACTGAGATCATTATCGACGAGGCCGAAAAACATCCGGACATTCTTTCAGATCCTGGCCCGTCGGTGCGACTCACTGAACTGGCAGACTCGTATGTTGGCCTGCAGTCTCGGGTCTGGATTGCGAACCCCCAACGGTCTGATTTCGTCAAAACCCGTGGTGAGTACGTCAAAAACGTCAAACACCGCTTTGATAAGGCCGGGATCAACATCCCCTACCCACAGATCGAACTCTCCGGTGGCATCGGGATGGAAACTCCACCAGAGCTAGCTGGCAACACCGAATAAGCCAACCACAGACGCTACTTTTCGACTGCGTTCTGTATTCAGCTACAGCGTGCTTGGATCGAGACGTCCAGCGAGCCGTCTCACACCGACTGCAACGATACCCGCGAGCAACGCGTAGATGACAACAACTGCGTTCGTCCCCGCTGTTGCGCTGTCAATAGCCAACAAGGCCGCGGTATTCGCCGGCCCGCCCGGCAACACCGACACGCCAGCGAAAAACACCAGCACGGCGATCGAAAACAACAACTGCGCCGAGCGTCGGTCCGGCGCGAACAGCGCAATCGCGACCGCCATCGCAACGACGATGGTTGTTAGTGCTGTCACGAGGACGAAGAGCCAGCCGCCGTTTGCGACCCCAACACCATTGAACGTCAGCAACACGAGCCAGGCCATCGCCTGCATCGGGGCGATCGCAATCATCGCGAGTGCTTTACCGTCGATAATAGCCGTCATCGAGACGGGGGCAACCCGAAGGAGTTCGAGCGTGCCGCGGTCGATCTCTTCGGTGATCGAATCGACAGTGAGCGAGCCACTGATGAACACCGGCAAAAAGACCAACAGGGGGAGCAAAATCGTATACGTAAAGTCGAAATACGGGTTGCCACCGCCGTCAGCCGGCAGCCAGAGCGGGCTGTTTGTGAGGAACGCCGACCGCTCGGCACGCTGCTGTCGCTCGAGCGCCCGCAGTATCTCCTGGCTTTCGGAGACGACAAGCGTCGTTTCGATACTCCCCTCGGGGGCTGTCAGCACGACCGCGATCCGACCATCCCGTTTCGTCGTTTCGAACACCGCCTGTACCTGCCGTTCCTCGAAGGCCCCGAAGGCAGCGGCAGTATCGTCATACGACGTGGCACTGACCGCATCGCGTTCGTCCAGTGCCGCCAGCAGTTCGTCAGTCGCCTCACCGGTGACCGCAACGTCGATCTGGTAGCCATCGACGCTGCCGGGATCGTACAGCGAAACGAGCCCGACAACCAGAAAGCCCGAAAAGCCGGCGACAAAAAGCTGAATCACCAGTGCGAGGACGATCGTCTTTTCGCGGCCCAACACCCACAGTTCTCGTTTGGCAATCGTGAGTCGCTGCTCTCTGAGCCAGTCAGTCAGCTCACCCATAGATCGACACCACCCCGAAATTGTACCCCGCATGGACGACGGTTGCGACAGTCAGTGCGACGAGATACCATCGGAGATTTCGCTGTGCACCCAGCGCGGAAATGCCGGCGGTCACGACGTGCAACACGAGTGGGGCGGCCAACAGTGCGAGCGTCGTCGACGGCGTGATGCCGGCGGGTGTGAAGGCTGCCTGCCCGATGGCGAGTTCAGGGAGGCCAACCACCTGTGCGATCGCGGTGAACTTTTCAGCAACAAAAAAGCCCGCCCCTGAGACCGCCCCGAGAACGAGCGCCAGCCGCCCAGAGCGAGCGAATCGGTCGCTCTCGAAGCCAGCATAGATGTGGATGCTTTTGGCGATCTCTTCGATTGCCGCGATAACGACGAGCAACAGCGGCACCGAGAGTTCGATCGGGAGGACGAACAAGACCGCAATCGCGAGCAGCTCCGCGATAAAGACGAACGGAATAAAGAGCGCCGAAAGTAGCCCGACCGACCAGATACCTGAAAGGCGCGCATCAAGCGCATCGAGGAATGTCAGCGGGACTGCTTTCTGAGTAAACATATCCTCTTCGCGGTAGACACCTGTTCCGAGCAGAAACAACACACCCGCACTGAGGTAGAACGGCACGGTCGAAAACGTGTAGGCTCCGATCCCGATGGGGTCACCCTGTAGTTCCATGATGACGAGTGTGAGCGGTGAGATGAGCGCAATCGGCGTGACGTTCGTGAAGATCGCCGGAACGAAGACATAGGTGGTCAAAAACACCGAAATCGTCACCGTCACGAACGTGAGCTCTTTGAATGACCGCGCAAACATCGCGCCGACAAAGGTCGCGGCCAGAAATGTGAATGCAACTGGGACGACCGCTAAAACCGAGACAACGCCGCCGCCAATGGCGAGTGCAATCGCGACTGTGACGGCGATCGCTGCGGCCAAGTAGGGCAGGGTTTTACCGGCGACAATGTCAAGTCGGTGGACCGGTGCGACGAGCAACAGTTCGCCACGACGGCCGATTCGTTCGTTGAGCACCGTACTGCCGTAGGCCTGAATGACGAAATTCATCGGGACGAGAAAGAGAAAGGCCAACAGCAGCGAGGAGAACGGAAACGGCGGCTGAATATCCGCTGGCGAGCCGCTGGTCGGCTCGCCGAAGAGCCCGCCGAGCAACGAGCGGTCGTCAGCCAGTTCAGGATCATCCCGGTCGGCCGCGCTATCGTCTCCATCGGCTGTCGCTGTATCATCGCGGTCCGACGACGTGTCGTCAGCAGCGCCGGTAGATCCGTCCCCATCGGCCGTGTCGTCATCAGGGTCGTTGCTCGCTGTATCGTCGTCATCGATATCCCTAGGGTCAGCCGTTGGTAACCCATCCGGTGAGAGTGACGACTGGCTCCGGTACTGCAGTTCGACCTGCACCGGATAGGCCGCCGTCTCGTTGGCTTCAAGCGCCATCAGCCGGTCGTTGTACCGCTCGATTGCCGCCCGGAACGTCGTCAGCGCGGCACTGCCTTTGTCACTTTGCGCCGGCGTCACACTCAGCGAGGCGACCCGTATTAGTTCGGTTTCCCCACCGGCTTCGAGCGTGACCGTTCCCGACTGTTGGCCCGAGCGCACCAGCAGATCAATCTCGCCGGCGTCGAGCGCGGCCGTATCGGGAGGCCGCAGTGTGAGTGCACTGTGCTGTTCGACAACCGGGGCATATGGGCTGTCGGCGTCGATACCGACACGATATATGTCTGTGTTCGGCGCGGGCGAGGCGACCCCGAGTGCAACCGCGGTGAGACCGACACTTCCGACGATGAGGACGAGAAACAGACCGATTAGGAGCGTGCGTCGGTCGAAGCTGACTCGACTTTGCGTGGTTTCCCATCGCGCAATCTGCCAGATGCGGCGGAGTCGTCGACGCCGACTCACTGTGGCGGCTCCGTGTCGGCCGGCGAGGAATCGGCTAGTGAAGAATCAGCTGGTGAGGGGTCAGTCGGTGAAGCGTCGGTTGCTGACGCCGTCGGCTCGGTCCCACGGGCGGTCCGGGGGCCGGCCATCGGTCGCCCGGTGAGTCGCAAAAAGATCGCTTCGAGACTCGGCTCATCGGTTCGAATATCGACAACCGAACCGCCGGCGTCGGCCGCTGCTGTCTGCAGTAATTCAACGGCGGCCATTGTCTCGACGTCGACCCGGTGGCGGCCGTCGTCTGTTGGCACCGTTTCCGGGAGGTCGACATCGGTGTAGACGTGGTAGGTCGTCTGGCCGTGTTGTGCACGGATCTCCTCGATACTGCCTCTGGCGATAATCCGCCCCTCGTTCATGATGATAATTCGGTCGCAGACGCTTTCGACGTGATAGAGATTGTGGGCGCTGAATATCACCGTCTTGTTGGCGTCGCGAAGCTCGCGAGTGAAGTCGAGAACCGAGTTCGTCGTCAGCGGATCGAGACCGCTCGCGGGTTCGTCGTAAATGAGGACTTCGGGATCATTGACCAGCGAGCGGGCGATGGCGACCTTCCGTTTCATCCCCTTTGACATATCGCCCAGCCGACGGTCGCGGTACCGCAGTTCGAGCCGGTCGAGCGTTGATTCTATTCGCTCGGTTCCGACGGCCCGCGGCACGTCATACAGATCGGCAAAAAAGCGGAGATACGACCGTGGAGTCATCTCCTCGTATAGTGGCGACTCTTCGGGCAGAAAGCCGAGCTGGTGGCGCATTTCGGGATCTGCAGCGTCGAAGCCGGCGACGGTGGCGGTTCCCGCCGTTGGTTCGATCAGCCCGGAAAGCATTTTCAACGTTGTCGTTTTTCCCGCTCCGTTCGGGCCGACGACACCGAAAATCTCGCCGGCGTCGATCTCGAAACTGCTCTCGACGACGGCGGCAAAATCGCCGTAGGTCTTTCGGAGTCCCGATACCCGTATCATACCGCTTCTGGCAGCTATGGCAACAAAAACACACGGCCGCGAATATCAACGCTAATAGCCGGACCACTGCTGTCTGGCTCGATCTACTGAAGAGTCGACAGTCGTCGCCAGGCCGTTAGTCGTTTGACTCGACAGCCGACTGGTCACTCGGCGGCGATAGTGTTCCAGCGACTCGCCCATAGAGGCCAAAAATGTCCGTATAGCCGTGTTCGCTTGCGAGGACTGGGACGATACCGGGCTCCGAGACGCGGTGGGTGTAAACATCGTCGCTGGCGAAGACGGCTCCCTGAGGGATTTCCTCGAAGTTGACGTAGTTGACGTGTGGTTCGCCGCCGCCTTTCGGTACTTCTTCGATTCCCTCAATAATCGTCGTCGTCGTGAACGTCGGGGGCTTGTCGGCGAGCGCGCCGTGAGCCCGGAGAAACGCCCGCGTCGCTTCGGAGCCGAATTCGACAGCCTCCCTGCTTCCCTGTCTGCCGACCTCAACCGAGACCGCATGTGGAACGACCGAATCGAGCGTCGTACCGCGCAGGCCACCCGCATCAAGCACGTACTCGATCGGCATGCCGGCGACGGTTCGGCGGACCGATTCGGTGAGTTCGCTATAGATCGCAAACGGTGGCGGGACGCTATGAGAGGTATGAATGGCAAGAACGGCATCGAAGCCATCGAGTGCGTCTGCAAGGTCGACAGCGAGTCGCGATTCGTACTCGTCGCTTTCGGAATCGCCGGGAAATGCCCGGTTGAGGTCGGTGTCGGTAAATCTCGTCTCGGCGCTGATTGCGGGTTCGTTCGCAATAATCAGGCGAATAAGCCCCTCACCGTCTGCTTCGTCGGTGTCGGGAAGCGTTTCGGCAAGCTGTCTGACGATGGCCTCGCCGGCTGGCTCGTCGCCGTGGATGCCGCCGACGACCGCAACGCGGGCGGTGCCTGCAGAGCCCCGGTCGAGTAATTCCATATGCTGGTATATCAGTCACAGAAAAATAAAGCCCGGCTGTTTACGCGAGCAGCTATCAGGACGGTCGATCAATCGACAACCGATCGGCTGTCGTAGCATACTGGCTGCCGGCGAGTCGGCCAACGGTATCGAGCTCGTCGATATCGATCTGACCCGCAGTGAGTAGCTCGTCGGCAACATGGGCGTGAACAACCTCACCGAGAATCATCACACTCCCGCCGATTTCGATCCACTCAGAGAGCTCACACTCGAAGGCAACCTTCGCGGCGGCAACGCGTGGAGGGCTGACAACAACGCTGGGTGCACGCTCAATTTCGACGTGGTCGAACTCGCTTTCGCCGGCTGGAAGCGTTGCACTCGTTGCATTCATCTGGTCGACCATATCGCGAGTGACGATGTTGACAACGAACTCCTCGGTGTCGAGAACGTTCCGCGGCGTGTCTTTGAGTTCGCTACTGCCGACCGGCGCGAACATAACGACCGGCGGATCGATTGCAACGACATTGAAGAAGCTGTACGGGGCGAGATTGTCGACGCCCTCGGTGCTCCGACTGCTGATCCAGCCGATCGGCCGTGGGGTGACCGCCGTCGAGAGCAGTCGGTACGCAGAGCCGAAGTCCGTCGGCGAGCCGTTTCGGGTCCCCATCAGCGATTCAGAGCCCACCGACGCCCGAATCGGCCTCACCGAGATCGACCGGATCGGACTCGATTCCGAGTTCGTCGAGCGCTGCGGCCAGATGGTGGTCGTCGACGTAGGATGCGCCGTCGGCAACCCGGATTCGCTGGGCGGCTGCCAGCGCCTCCCCGCGACGCTCGTCGGGAATCCCGTATTTGTCGGTCGCCAGTTCGATGACGAGCCCGTTGTGGTCAGTGGTGTACAGCGAGTGGAAAGCACCGCGATCGAACTCATTGAACCGGATTCCCTCCTCGTCTAAGGCGGCTTTGACCTCGTCGAACCGCTCGGGGCCGACCGAAAAGGCGAGGTGGTGGACCATCCCGATGCCGATCCGTTGACGGCCGCGGTTCGATGGCCGATCATCGGAGACAAAGAAGGTCACAATGCGGCCGTCACCCGTATCGAAAACCAGGTGTGTCTGTGAGGGATCATCGAGATTCGGCTGCCGAAGAACCAGCGGCATGCCGAGGATATCACGGTAGAAGGCAACGGTATCGGCCTCGTTGCTCCCAATGAGCGTGATGTGGTCGGTGCCGGTGACACTGATCGCGCTGTCGGGTTTTTCGGCGGTGACAGGAATCTCACTGGTCGCGTCGTCGCCAGCATTACTCATTCGAGGCCTCCATCGGTGACGGATGTGGTTGCATCATGTAACTGCATACGCATCAGCCTGATATATCCCTTCGCTGACTGGGTTGCAACCAGGTAACACGGCCGTCCGTTGAGCTACGTCCAGACAGCCGTGGGTTTCGCGGCCGATCTATTCGGTGTCGTCGTCGGGGGTCATGTCGTCGTTGTGGTTCGTGGTGTCCGTGTCGTCGCTGGGGTCCGTGGTGGCTGCAGCGTCCGTACTGGCTATGGCGTTCCCGGCTGGTTCCCCGTCACCCCCATCAGCAAGCACCGGCTCTCGTCGGCGGTCAAACCAGTCCCACTCGGCAGTGTAGGTGTCGTCATATTTGAGATTCCAGGGGTCTTCGCCCTCGACGAGTCGGCCCTCGAACCACGAAGTCACCATATTCCAGACCCAGATGAGCTGGCCGATCGCCAAAATCACGGCTCCTGCGGTCGCCACCAAGTGCAGGTTTGCATGCACCGAGAGATACGTCGCATACCGCCGTGGCATGCCGCCGTAGCCCAAGAGGATCATCGCAAAGAACGTCAGGTTCGTGCCGACCATCGAAAACCAAAAGTGTGCTTTTCCGAGGCTGGCTTGATACATTCGGCCGGTGACGAGCGGGAACCAATAATAGATACCCGCAAAGCCCGCAAAGGCGATTGCACCCATTACGATGTAGTGGAAGTGTCCAACAACGTAGTAAGTATCATGCAATACGAGATCAACCGGAATCGACGCCAAAAAGACACCCGTGACACCACCGATAATGAAGTTCGCCACGAAGCCGATACAGAACAACATGGGTGTCGCTAGTCGGATGCGACCGTTCCAGAGCGTCGTAATCCAGTTGAACGTCTTGACAGCCGATGGAATCGCAATCGCCATCGAAATCGCCATAAACGAGGCCCGGAGCCGCGGGTCGATACCCGTGGCGAACATGTGGTGAGCCCAGACGCCGAACGAGAGCACGCCGATTGCGAGCGTCGAGTAGACGACGAATTTGAATCCGAAGAGTTTGCGCCCGGCAAACCGCGGTAAGACGTAGCTAATAATCCCCATCATCGGCAAGACGAGAATGTAGACTTCCGGATGGCCAAAGAACCAAAACAGGTGTTGCCAGAGGATGCTGCCACCATCGGCAAGGAAAAACGAGGTTCCGAAGTTGCGGTCGGCAAGCAACATCAACAGCGCACTTCCGAGTAGCGGGAAGGCAAAGAGAATCAGCCCCGACTGGGTGAGAATCGTCCAGGAGAAAATATCGAGATTCGCCCACGTTACATCTTCGGAGCGCTGGGTAAAGATGGTCGCAATGAAATTAATCGCCCCCATCGTTGTCGCGACCCCAGAGAGGTGCAAGCCCAACAACATGAGATCGACCCCAGTGCCACCGACGGCATCACCGCTGGGACCGGCCTCACCGGCCGACAGTGGCGTATACATCGTCCAGCCGGTCTGTGGGGGCTCAAAAAAGCCAAATGGCTCGGCGAAAAAACCACTGAAAATCAAGAGTCCTGCCGGTGGCAACATCCAGAAGGCGATGGCATTAATTCGCGGAAACGCCATATCGTTCGCCCCGATCACCAGTGGAATCAGGTAGTTGGCAAAGGCCGCGATAATCGGTGTTCCGAACAGAAACAGCATCGCAATCCCGTGGCTCGTCATGAGCGAATTGTACGTGGCGGGCGCGATCAATGTCGTCTCGGGGGTCGCCAGCTCAATACGTATCAACAGCGCCTCGATACCGGCGAGCGCGAAAATAGTGATCGCAAACAGCCCATAGAGAATCCCAATATCTTTGTGATCAACCGTTGTCAGCCAGCGAGTGAGACCGGCTGGCTTCTCGCGTTCGACGTAGGCACTTCTGGTTCCCTCGCCAGGGCCAAATGACGGTGCAGAAACCGTCTCACGGCGATACCGGTCAATCCAGAAGGCGATGATAATGAGCCCGATACCCATCAGCACCGTCATAAGGAGCTGCGGGGCCAGTTCCATGCGAGCACAGACTGGGTCAATTTACGTATACCTGTGCACTATCCGAGAGGATTGAACGTCCTGTCAAACCGTCTATGAGGCGATAAAATCTCCGTATCAGACGAAATCTGCGAATTACCTATCGAATATCGTATGATTAGAGACAGCACAGAGTCAGTGCTGCCGGTATGGACACGAATTGATAGGTGGGCTGCTGAACACGAGTATGGAATCTCACGATACCGAGTACGTCGTCGGCCTCGATGGCTGTTCAGGCGGCTGGTTTGCAGTTTGGTCGGCCAGTGATAAGACTGGACAGCAGGCCCTCGATCATGGGCTGTATGAGGACCTTACTGCCGTTTTCGACGCTCACACTGGGGCCGACCGCATCGTTGTCGACATTCCCATCGGGCTCTCGAATACTGGAGCCCGCGAGTGCGACGTCGAAACCCGCCGTCGGCTCGGTGTCCGTGGGAGTTCGGTTTTTCCGGCTCCCTGTCGAGCCGCCGTTGAGTACCGCCAGACGGCCGGAGAGGCTGCATCCTATGATCGTGCCAACGAGTTACAGCGTGAGCAACTCGGCTCAGGAATCTCACGGCAGGCGTGGAATATCACGGACAAAATCGCCGAAATGGATCTACTGCTTCGTGAAACGCCGCCGGCGGCTCTCGTCGTCGAAAGCCACCCGGAGTACTGCTTTGCGATACTCAACGACGGCTATCCAATCGCCCAGCCCAAATCAAGTACGGCGGGACGTGCCGCACGCTTCGGCGTTCTCAGTGATACCATTGCTGGCTGGCAGGCGTGTTACGAGACGGCCCTTTCGGCGTACTATCGCAAGGACGTCGCCCGTGACGACATTATTGATGCACTGATACTGGCTGTGGCCGGCCAGCAGCCACTGTGCTCGGTGCCGAACGAACCACCAACTGACGAGCATGGACTCCCAATGCAGATTGTTGCGCCCGCCACCGAGTCGACGTGGAGCCAGTACCTAGAGCTTGCCGAACAGTAACTGACAACGGACGAGTGTCCAACAATTGACATCCTCCCCGCGCTGAAGCGCGAGGATTCCCAACCGCGTTGGGATATTGTGGTTTACGACGTGACCTGTTCTTGAGGTGCGAACGCACCAGTTTCCTTGTCAAACAGGAACGTCGATGGCTGTGCCAACCAGCCGTTACTCCTATCTCCCCCATCACAGACGAGACTCGGAGATACTTTCTGTCGGATGTTCTCAGCACCGTTCACGTCCGCGTTTGCCACCGTACCGCACTCATCACAGACGTACAACCCGCGTTCAACACGGTTCGCGTCACGTTTACGACCACAGTTCGAACACGACTTCGACGTATCCCGCTCGGACACTTCTTCGACCGCGATACCCGCCATCTCGGCTTTGTATTCGAGGAGATCGGTGAAGCGGTCGAACGCCCACGAGTGCAGGTCCAGGTTGCCATGCTTCCCCCAGTTCTTCGCCTCACCGTTCTCGTCATCCTCGCGGATACCAGAGAGGTCGCCCACCACAATCGTCCCAACACCTTCCGCAACACACCGCTTGACGATGTGTTTCGAAAGGGCGTGGAAGTAGTGGGTGCGTCGGGCCGACTTCTTCTGGTTCAACCGGGTTGCTTGCTCGGAGTTCGAGTCGTCACAGCGAGCGATTCGCTTGCTGAAGTAGTAGTCGTCCTGTTTCAGACAGTTCAACGGATACAACTCGCTGTGGCCGTCCTCGTAGGCGAGTGCGGCGAAGTTGTTGATACCAAGATCAACACCCACCGTCTTTTCACCGGGTGATTCGGCCACTTCAATCTCGACTTTGCAGACAAAGTGCAGTTCCCATTCATCCCCTGTCCAAACGGCCCGAACTTGTTGGACGCGCTCGACTGTAGAAAGGTCAACGTCAGGCCGAGTTTGGTACTCACAGAGGATGAAGTCTGACCAGTAGTCTTTGAGGTTCGAGCCTTTGGAGAGTCGAACGCGGTTGTACTTTGTGTCGAGTTTGAAGCCAGCGGCTTTGAACGTGACTGTGCTTCGCGGGTGTTCGTCACCGTGTTTGCGGTAGCCGGGCGGGTTCGCTCTCGTGGCTCCGTTGCGTCGTTTGCCGTACCAGCCGTTGAACGCCTCAGCGAGTTCTTGAAGGACTCGCTGACTTGACTGAGAATGCAGGTCATCGTAGCGTTCGTGGGCCTTGAGGTACGCGGTTAGCTCCGCGTGGCCGGGAATATGGCCGATCTCCGACCACACGCGGTCGCACGTCCAGCGTCCGACGTTCCAGAGTTTCGAGGCGGCGAATCCAAGCGAATTGAGGTCGTCAGACACCTGTGACTGGTTCCTGATGGAAGCAGTGTAGGTTCGGGTGACGACCTGTTTCGCCATACGTAACCTATGTAGACAAACTTACTTGAAGGTATGGATTGTGCCGCGTGGAATATCCTGCCGTGCCATCGAGCGGTGGTTTGCGTAGGATATTGTCGGATTCATCCCCGCCGTGAACGGCGAGGCTTTCTCCTCGTTCTTCCGTAAGCCGCCCTCCGAGAACGACTGACCAGTCACCAGTGTCGCGACCGAATGTTGTTTAGTTCGGTATCGATTCAGGCCGTTACCGAAGTTCCTCAAAAACCTGTTCGCGCTCCTCAAAATCGGCACCAGTGTCGTCATCGACAAGCAGTTCAGTAAGTTCGGCTTCGAACTCGTCGTCATCCAACTCGCCCTCGACATAGCGGCTGTGGATGGCCGAGACACGGTCGGCTGTCTGTTGTTCGGCAGGTCGCGGATCGGTCGATGCAAGCACTGTTGAGAGTGGTGCGTATCGAAGCAGCGGGCTATCAGTCTCCGCGTTTTCGACCCAGTGTCGAAGCTGTGTGTGTTTTCTATAGGCTGTTGCCGTTGCCGAGTCCATGGCCGTGTGGACACCGTACCACAACAGGCCCACCGATCCAACGAGCACTGAGAGTCCAAACACCACAAACGCTACTGTCAAGAGAAATCCGACGTGGAGCGCCGAGGGGACGAAAACGGAGCCTACGGTAATGGCTGTGGCAAGAAACACCCCAAACAGACTCGTGGCGATGAGCTTGGTATCTTGACGCATGAGTTGTGGTTGTCGTTAGCTGGCAGACAGTTGATCAGTCGCCGGCCAGTCGTCGGTCGTCAGTCAATGCCAGTGGTCGCTGTTCGGTCAGTCGACAGTCGTCAGTCAGTGGTGCGTTGGGTTCGCTGCCTTATCGATGTTTCTCACCCACTGTGCCAGAAGTCACATACTGGGTGGCGACCTATAGTCCGTATGTACACTGGGCGAACCGAGACGCCGTGTTGTCTCTGTGGGAATCCCAAGACGGCCAGTCGGATTGAAGTCCCACCGCGAGCGGTCACACTGATGAAAAATAGCGCGCCGATTGCGTGGCGTGATATCGTCAGTCCTGTCACACTACAGTTCTGCGCGGACGACTGGGAACTCGTCCGGGAACTGACACTCGACATGGGCCACCACCCGCTCTCGCGATGCAACGTCGCCTACGCGTCATTTGATCTGCGCGAGGATTTTGAGGCGTTGCTTTCGGCTACCAAGGACGTTCCCGACCAGACACGGCTCGAAAAACGGCTGCTTGCCCGAAGCCACGATGTCCTAGCAGCAGCGGACGAGCCGATGACCGAAACCCGAGCCCTGGTCGAGGCAACCATCATCGATATCGCCCTCGATGAACTCGGTGTGCCGTCGACGACTGCTGACTAACCGACACAGCGATTGGCGGTCGTCGTTTGCGGATTACGCACGCTGGCTGTCGGTTGCACGTTTTTCGATTTCGCCTTTCAGCCCGACGGGGTCGAAATCGTGATCGGGCCGGATACGGACGAAATCGAGAAAGTTGACGGCCTGCAACATCGTTTCGATCGGATAGACGGTGAGGGCTGCGGCGACCGTCTCTCGGGGACCAATGCGTGGTTCAAGCGCGGCGAGCGCGCAGGCGAGGTCGTAGGATCTGATCGCCTCGTGGGCTTGGCTGTTGACACTCGTTGCATCGATAAAGTAGAGTTCGCCATCCAAAATCAAGACGTTCTCGCCGCGGAGATCACCGTGGGCGAGCCCAGCGTCATGCAGTATTTTGAGTGTTTCAAACAGCTCAATAGCGAGGCCAGATTCGGTTTCCGGATCAAGTTCGTTAAGCGAGGTGAACTCCGGGAGATACTCGAAGACAACGACACCGAATTCGTCGACTCCAAACGCCTCGATCGGTTCGGGGGCGTTGATACCGAGTGCCCGCATCTCGCGTGTTGCTGCCAGTTCGTGCTGCGCCATCTCGAGTGGCGTCTGAAACGACTCGAAAAAGCCGGCTGTCCCACTGGAAAACGCCCCGAGATTCCGACCAGTAGTAAACAGCGCGTGAACGAGTGTATTCTGTTTACTGATGATTTTGACAAAGAATTCCTCGTCGATTACCAGCGGCGTCGAAAGCCAGTTGTCGGCTTCAAGAAAGCGCGCGTGAACTGCCGGCTTGTCATACCGGTCGGCGATAGATCGGACAACCATCTCGATATCCGACCAGTCGATCTGTCCGCGAACTAAGCGGCGCAAGCGCATTGACCTGTACGAACGAACGGAACAGATATAAATGAACGGTCGACGGCCGTCGACCACTCGGTTCGGAGCGTCTCGACTGCGACCCATCGATATAGAGACATATACCCGATTTCGTACTAGAGTATGCATGATCGTGGATTCATTGGTCTCAAAATCGATACTTGAACCGACTAGATTATTATACCCTGTCTAATACTCCTGAGCGAGCGAACGTACAAATGAATCATATTTTTCTGTGTCAGTTGACACGCTCTTTTCGGATCCTTTTTATTTCACCGGCTATCGGTGATCTCGCCCTGAACGGGAGGCGACGTTATTTCGGTAGTGAGCGATCGTGCACGCGGTTCGACGGCATCGGAGGTGAGTAACGGACGTGGATTTTGGCTCTGGTTCGATTCCCGACGATTTCTCTACAACACTCCTAGCAGCGATTGACCACGGTGTTGTCGTAGTTTCTGGCTCCGGAACAATTAGCTATCTCAATACGGCAGCGTCCGACATCCTTGGTCTTGATTCGGACGTGATCGGCACGGCCGCGACAGACTCACTCCCGTTTGGCGACGTGTTAGTAGCACTCGGTACGGGGGAAAACCATCCTACAGCTGATCTGCTGTATAACGCTGATACCGAGGTGACGGCCAACGGCCGCCAGTTTTCGCTTTTAGCCGATTCGGAGGGTGCCGAACTCACTGTCGTCTGTGGTGATCGCCGCCGACAGTTCGTTGTCCGTAGTGTGACAGCCGGCGATGATCCTACTACTGGGAGCTCGCTGTTGTTATTCCGCGATGTCAGTACGCAACGACAGACCGAATCACAGCTCCAGACAGCACTCGGTTATTCCTCGGATCTCGTCGCGTTGCTTGATACGGATGGTTCGATTCAGTATCTCAACTCGGCTTCAGAGACGAGTATCGAGATTCCGTATGACCTTGCTGTCTCAGATACCCTCGTCACCGCAGTTCACCCTGATGATAGGGCGGCAATCAAGCGTGCACTTGTGACGGTTGCTGAGACCGGCGAGTCGGTGAGCAATCATTGTCGGATCGAAACCGCTGGCGATGGCTGGAAACTCTTCGAGCTAACGATTGATAATACGGAGTCACTGCCGGCGCTTGATGGGTTGATTCTCACCGCACGCGATATCACCGAACAGCATCGGTTTGAGCAACGCCGGCAGGTCATGAACCGAGTCTTACGGCACGACCTCCGAAATGATATGAACGTCGTCATCGGCCATGCGGAAATGTTAGCCCATGACGATGACGAAACAGTGGCCGAGCACGGTCGAAAAATTCGGAAAAAAGCGCTCTCACTCGTCAACCTCGGCGAAAAGGTTCGGACGATCGATCAACAGCTCCACGGCATGGACCGGCAGCTTCGCCAACTCAATCTCTCGCGAATCGTCCGTGAAGAAATCGAAGCCGTCCACGAACAGTGTCCACACGTTGTTATTCGCTCTCGAATCAATGAAACCGTAATCATCGGTAACTCCCTGGTTCGGACGGCGATTCGAAACCTGTTGGACAATTCGATTGAGCACAACGACACGACGTGCCCGGAAATCGAGGTTTCAACCATATATCTTCCCGACACCGATCAGGTGCAATTCGAAATCAGTGACAACGGTCCTGGGATTCCGGAAGGTGAAAAACAGGTTATCACTGAGGGCGTCGAGACGCCTCTTGCGCACAACAGCGGGCTCGGCCTCTGGCTCGTCAAATGGATTGTCGATGGAATGGACGGGACACTGTCGATCACGACTAATTCTCCCCGAGGAGCGGTTGTTCAGCTGATTCTTCCGGCTGCCGATGACGAGTCGCCACCGGCGGCCAACGATCGATCCATTGCACTGGTAGAGCAGCTTCGATTCGAAGAACACGTTCGGGCGACTGTCGATGGTGAGCCGATTAGTACGACCACGCGATCCGGCGAGTAAGGGCGACTGGTACCGGCACGAGGAGACCCATATTCGACATTCGATTGCCAGTTACTTCGAATCTGTCGGTCGCCTCCAGAGATAGAGTATGCCCGGTACAATGGCGAAAAGCGGAATCGCTGCAGTGAGAATATACCCCCACCGAAATCGTGGCCAGTCGGTGTGCGAACGAAGCGCCCGGGTGTCACCAAAGATGCCAAGAGGCAGACCGAACCACGACAAAAGCAGCATGATACTCGCAAGTGAATCAGGAAGCGTCGTGATCAGGACGAACAGTGCGATCCAGCTGGCCACCGACACAGTAATAAGGTGTTTCCATCTCGTCGTTGGCACCCCAACACCGTGGCCGTCAGTGTTGGCACTGTGGTCCTCGGTATGGGCGCTGTGGTCGTCCGTGTCGACGTCTTCAACTGTTGTCTCCGCTGTGGTGCCGCCCGTTTGCGTGGTGTCGTCTGTGGTTGGTGCGGGGTCGCTGGCTGTCGGTACCGACTCAGTCAGTGAAACGGAGTCGAGATAGCTTGCGACAAGGTCGGCACCATCGTGTTCGGTAAGTAGCTCGACAAGTCCATCACCATCGATGAGCTTGACGTTGAGCCGGTCGGCCATCTCCCTGGCTTGGCTAGTAAAGTCGTTTGTCGTCACAATCAGTACTTTGTCGACACCGTTGTACTGGTGTCGGAGACTGGCATACTGTTGGATATCCGGCGAGCCGACTGTTGTCCTAGACCCATACCGCTTGGCCTGAATAAGCAGCAGTTGGTCGTAGGGCGTTGATTTTCGGGCGACAATGTCGACACCTTTGTCGGCACCTGCGGCTGAGACCTCGGTTTTCCAGCCTTTTCGCTCCCACAGCTCGGCAATGAAGTGTTCGAAGTCGTAGGGATCCATCTGTTGAAGCACGGCCTTGAGCTGTGCCGGCGAGGTAATCGGCGTGCCAGTTGCTGGTCCGTCGGGATTGGCATCGAACTGGGGGCGCTGTTCAGTAGCTACCGCCATCGACCTGCCGCTTTCAGGACTCTTCGTCGTCGCCGTCTCGCGATCCGACGTGTTCGAGCGATCTGACGACGAGGATAGCGCCTTCCGGATCGTCCGGTATAGTTCGCGGTACGCGAGATACCGGAGGAACCGTTTCATATCTGACTAGTGATTGGCGGTTCGGCTTCAACCTTCTGTCCCGGAATATAAGTTCTCGACGCGGTATCTAAGAACTATGACCTCAGTTCTGGTTGCCGGCGAGACGCTGATCGACTTTTTACCTGCTACTGCTGGCAGACTGGCGACCGTTGAGTCGTTTCATCGCCGCCCTGGCGGTGCACCTGCAAACGTCGCCGTTGGGCTGGCTCGACTCGATGTAATGCCTCGATTTTGGACACGCGTTGGCGACGATCCGTTCGGTGATTTCCTGGTGACAACACTCCGAGAAGCAGGGCTCTCGGATACCTATGTAGAACGGGATTCAACAGCCAATACCGGCCTTGCATTCGTCAGCCTCGGTGCGGACGCCGAACGCGAATTTAGCTTCCACCGAAACGGAAGTGCTGATACCCGTCTCGATCCGGATCGAATCGACGAATCCATGCTCGCGGGCATTTCGTGGGCGCATATCGGCGGGGTGACGCTTGCCGATGAGCCGGCTCGAACCGCAACACTCGATCTCGCAAAGAAAGCACAGGCCGCCGGAATGACCGTCTCGTTCGATCCGAACGCCCGTCCAGAGCTCTGGACAGACTTCGATTTTGCTGACTCGGTTGAAACGATACTTTCGCGTACTGATGTCGCAAAAGTCACCGCCGAAGATCTGAATGCAGCCGGATACAACACTGACCAATCACCGGAAACACTCGCACAGACCGTTTGTGCGGCCGGTCCACATACAACGCTCCTAACGCTCGGAAGCGACGGCGCACTCGCGTATGCAACGCCCGAGGCACCATGGAACGACACCGACGAACCATGTGTCTCGCGCCACGAGGGCTATTCGGTCGATCCAGTCGATACAACTGGTGCCGGTGATGCGTTCACCGCCGGAGCGATCGCCACCTTATCGGCTGAAGAGTCGCTTTCGACGGCCGTTGCAACCGCCAATGCCGTTGCCGCACTGACGACGACCGAACCCGGAGCGATGACGGCGCTGCCGACTCGCGAGGCGCTGGCTACATTTCAGTCAGATGCTGAATAGCGTGCCAGTCGTGCCAGCCGGTATTGAGAACTAGCAGCAACAAAAAGTCAATAATACAACACAAATTCAGTGAGACAGGGAGTTATATATGTTGGTACAGTCTCCAAGTGAGTAATGAAGGGATTGGTATGACAAGTGATGATACGTCACTTGTAGAGTACGGTATCGACGACAAACCACCATTTACTTCGGCGCTTTTCCTTGGGATCCAACATTATCTCACGATGGTTGGAGCCAATATTGCAGTCCCACTTATTCTCGCTGGAGCCCTTGGAATGCCCGAATCGCTGTGGCCGCGTTTTATTGGAACCTTCTTTGTCGTCTCGGGGGTTGCAACCTTAGCGCAGACTACGTTCGGGAATCGGTATCCAATCGTTCAGGGAGCGCCGTTTTCGCTTCTTGCACCTGCGCTTGCGGTGATTGGGGTCGTTCAAGCAACGAACCCAACCGGCGAGGCGTGGCAGGCCGCGCTCCTCCAGCTTCAGGGCGCGATTATCGTTGCCGCCTTCGTCCAAGTTGCAATCGGCTACTTTGGACTTGTTGGGAAGCTCAAACGCTTTCTCTCACCGATTGTGATCGCACCGACAATCGCGCTTATCGGGCTGTCGTTATTCAACGCCCCCGATGTCGTGACACCTGATCAAGACTGGTGGCTTCTCGGGCTGACACTCGCGCTGATCGCGCTGTTCTCACAGTATCTGCGAACGAATCGGTTTTTCAAGCTGTTTCCGATCTTACTGGGAATTGTTACCGCTTACGTTCTCGCACTGGGGCTTTCGATGGCCGGCATTTACACGGCCTCCGATCCCGGCTTCGTCGATCTGAGTGGGGCCGCAGAGACGTCCTTGATTCTGCCAATCACGCCGTTCCAGTGGGGGATGCCGACGGTCACCGCCGCCTTCGTTATCGGTATTTTAGCCGGCGTCGCCGCTTCAATTGTCGAGAGTCTCGGTGACTACTACGCGGTTGCACGGCTCTCTGGTGCCGCCGCCCCGAGTGCAAAACGAATCGACCACGGAATCGGTATGGAAGGGCTGATGAACGTCTTTTCTGGCGTGATGGGAACCGGCGGATCAACCTCTTACTCGGAAAACATTGGCGCGATCGGGCTGACGGGCGTTGCCTCGCGGTACGTCGTACAGATCGGTGCAATCACCATGCTGATTGCAGGCTTTATCGGCTACTGGGGGGCACTTGTGGCATCGATTCCGGGACCGATTATCGGCGGGCTCTACATTGCGATGTTCGGTCAGATTGTTGCGGTTGGATTGGCGAATTTGAAGTTCGTTGATCTCGACTCTCAGCGGAATCTCTTCATTCTCGGGATTTCGTTGTTCGCCGGGCTGGCGATTCCGGCCTACATGGGTAACTTCGAGAGTCCGGATGTCTTCGCTGAAGGCATGGCCTCGGTAGCCGTTGTCGGTCCAGTGCTCGGTTCGGACGTGGTGGCAACGACGATCTTCGTTATTGGATCGACGGGCATGGCTGTCGGTGGTCTGTTAGCACTGTTCTTTGACAATACGATCCCAGGGACGCGCGAGGAACGCGGCCTCGTCGAATGGGAAGCGGCCGAAGAAGGCGATGAAGCGTTCCAATCGGCGTGGGACCGCTACGTCCGACGAAAAGACGAGCCCGTCAGCGCGGATTAGGCCGTCTGGTCATATCTTACACCTGTGACTCGCGGCTGTGACAGCGAGACACTGTTGAAAACGAGTTAGTCGATGTGGCCTTCGCGGCGGAGCTGATCGGCGTCTTGGCTATCGTATCGCCATTCGACATCAGCTTTTTCGTCTTGCCAGTCCCATGGCTCGATAAGGACAATATCGTCCTCGTTGATCCAGGTGCGGAAGCGCATTCGACCTGGAATCCGGCCCATGCGTTCTTTCCCGTCGTTACACCGAAGTCGAACTCGGCCTGCACCGAGCATGTCGGTGACGACTGCGAACATTTCATTCTCGTCTGGCATGCGGAGGTTTTTCCTCCCTGATTCGTCTGACACAGGCGAAATATGAGCCGGAACCAGTTAAATCGTCCCATCTCACCAGCACCATACAAACCGAGCGCAGGCGGTCAGGAGCGACGGTATCGTGACAACGAAAGTAAGAGGAAGTAGCCAATCAGCCCGGCGACGAACAGCAGCACCGGCAGGACGAACGGGCCGAACAGCTCGATCAAGAGGTCAATGGGGCCCAGTTGCATACGTAGCCAACAACGCGCTGGTGTGTTAAAGACCGCGTCACCGTCGTCGACTATCTACTCGCGTCTATGGTGGGCTGATTTCGGTTACGAATCGCTTTTCCCGACAGTCCGTGAGAGGTGAGTATGTACCGAAAGGGCCACATCGGTGTCTCGCTGCTGGTCTTCGCTCCAGTTGGCTACTGGCTTGTGACAGTTGGTGAACCCGAAGTCGCACTGCTGACCGGTGCGGTGATGCTCTGGTTGGCAATGCTCCCCGATATCGACCACCGACTTCCCGTCATCGAACACCGAGGGCCAACACACTCGCTCCTGTTTGCGATTCTTGTCGGTGGCGTTTTTGCAGGTGTCGGATCTCTTCTTGAGGGGGCCTTTAGCGTTGCTGGCGTCGACCTTCTCACATTCGGCTTTCTGCTTGGCTTTCTGACCGTCGTCGCGCACTTGCTCGGTGACACGCTCACCTATGCCGGTGTCAACTATCTGTGGCCACTCAAGCGGACGTTTTCGGTTTCGCTCACCCGTGCGGACAATCCGGCTGCCAACTACGGCCTGTTTGTGCTGGGTATCGTCGTTACGGTTATCTGGGCCGTCGTTGCTTTTGGCGTTGGGAGCTAATCGACTAGGAATACCAGCGCTTTTTGACACCCGGTTCATTAGTACGAGTATGTTACTGTCCTCCATCTTCACGGGCTGTCCTCACCGATTGTCGGCGTCGGGACAGCTGGAATCACTGTTGCACGGTGGCGTCGATTGTTGGCATTCGCTGTCTTCGGAGCTGAGTAGCTAAATGGATGATGCAGACCGAGACTCTCCGGGAGAGTCGACAGCCGACAGCCAGCCGGTCGGATCGGTTACCGACGACGGCCGAGTTGTGACCGCACAGTCCAACGGCGGCTCTGCCGGTGCAACCCTCACATCGTCGGTCATCCGAAACAAACTCTGGGCACTCGGTGTCGGTGTCGGACTCGGCTTTGGCTCGACGGTTGTATCGCTCATTTTGGTTGTCGGGCTGATTGTCACACTCGGTGTCTTCGCGGTTCCACTGCCGGACTCACCGCTGGTTTTGCTCAGCATCGAGTTTATCCTCGGCCAGCTAATTGTCATGGGTGGGATCTCTGTTGCCTATCTCTGGGCAACAGGCCGGCAGCTCTCATACGTCAACATTCGGTGGCCCTCGCTTGGTGAGCTCCTTGTTGTGCTTGCGGCTCCCTTCGCGGTCATTGCGGTGAGCATCGCTGTCAGTGCGATCGGACTGGCGCTCAATATCGAGTCCTCACCACATGCACTCGCTGAGATCGACAACATCGATGCGACCTTCTATCTCTATTTGATTCCGTTTATGCTGCTTATTGTCGGGCCGTTCGAGGAGTTGCTCTACCGTGGTGTGATTCAGACGCGACTTCGAGAATCATTCGGCCCAGCCTCGGCAATCGCGCTCGCCAGCCTCATTTTCGTGTTGATCCACCTTCCCGCATACGGGTTGGGCCAGGAAGCACTCCCAGCGATTGCCATCTCGCTAACGGCGCTGTTCGGTGGCTCGCTAATCTTTGGGGCGATTTACGAGTGGACGGGTAACCTCACGGTTGTTGCGCTGATTCACGGGCTCTACAATTCGATCCTGCTTGCACTGCTCTACGTTGTCACTGTCTATGAAGACGAACTCATGGAACTCTCAGAGCAGGCAACCGTGCTTTTGGGACTCTAATCCGTTGTCGGCCCAACCGTAGCGTTTTATTTTTGCCACCCGAAGCAGGACTGTGGACGCCCATCAGCCCCAGCTTGAAAACCCGTTTGGCATGGACGAGCAGTGTACCAACTGTCCGGGACTCTGTGACGTTCGAGAAAACGTCGTCCATGGCTATGGCGATGTTGGCGGCGAGTTCCTCTTTATTGGCGAACGGCCAACAGCCCGAACCGACGAAACAGCGATTCCGTTTACTGGTGACAGTGAGGGCCGACGGCTGCAGTGGATTCTCGGCGAGCTGGGCTTTGTTCGCTCTGAACCCGAGGCGGCCGAACCCGACATGCAGAATGCCTTCTGTACGTATCTCACGCGGTGTCGACACCCCGAACGCCCACCGACGGAAGCCGAAATCGACACCTGCGAACCGTATCTCAACGCCGAAATACGGATGATTAACCCACAAATTCTCGTCCCAATCGGCCAACGAGTGCTCCAGTCGCTGGCAACCGAGTATACGACTCGACGCCCAGAGAGCTTCGATATCGAGACCGACCATGCAACGACGATTCGGGGCCGTGGGTTCGAACTGATTCCGATGCTCGAACTGGATGCCCAGACAGATGCCGAGAGTGAGGCGTTCGTCAGACACGTCACGGAGAACGTCTTTTCTCGGGATTATCGCCAGACCAAGGGTCGCCAAAGCCGGTGATGATTTTGTCGGTGTCGCTGGTTGTCGGTCGTGACCGATCGGTATCATCGCGTTCAAGATGCCGCCGCCCCGAGTGGAATCTATGACTGTCATTGCTGTTCTTGCGTTGCCTCCGCGTGACGGGCTCGTTCTTCCAGCACTTCCTGAAACGAGTCCGTTGTCGACGACGGAGGCCACCGAGCTCTACGAAGCGATGCTTCGAGATACCTTCCGGGCGGTCGAACGCTCGGGTGGTGAACTCCTCGTCAACTATCCCGAATCAGACCAGCTCCCGGCTCGGTTCCAGACCGAGACAGACCCGGCAGCCGAACTTCGTGCGCTCGCCGCAGAAACACTCGATGACGTGTCGGCCGTCAGATTTGAGCCACAGGTCGGTTCGACGTTTTCGGCGCGGGCCGGCAACACCGCGACACATCTACTCCGCGAAGAGGGCGTCAAATCCGTGGCGGTCGTCCGTGGAACAGCTCCGTTGCTAACGCGGTTGGTCATCGATTCGGCCGCGATGAAACTCCGGACAAACGAGGCGGTCTTCGGGCCTGCAACCGAGGGTCGGACCTACTATGCGGGCTTTACTGCGCCGATTGATTTCTCTGAGGTATTCTCTGGAATCGAACAGCAGCGACTGGCTGACCGGGCCAGTGATGCTGGGCTCTCGACGGAGTTCCTCCCGATGTCACCTGTTATCGAAACCGGTGCCGACCTCCGGACGGCGGTTCCGATGCTCCGGGCGCGGTTTGCGGCCGAACGGATCGTCCCGGAGTATACCGCGTCATTCATTCACGAACACGGGCTGGCGGTCGTCGACACTGCGGACGGTCCTGAACTCGTTGCCGACACGAGTATTGACGGCTGAACGAAACACGCAACCAGAACCGTTTTTATGGCTCGCAGTCCAGCATTGAGATGAGGGTGGGATGGCAGAGTGGACTATTGCGCCTGCCTTGAAAGCAGGTGGCCTTCGGCCTCCAGGGTTCGAATCCCTGTCCCACCGCATTCTGCCGCGAACAACTGTCGTGAGCGGCTGCTAGGGCGGAGGGGGTTCGAATAGGGAACAGCGTTGCTGTGACTGGATTCGAATCCCTGTCCCACCGCATTCTGCGGCGAGCAACGTCCGCGAGCCGCTGCTGGAGCGAAAGGGATTCGAGCAGCGAGCGAAGCAACGCTGAGCGAGTGAGTTCGAATCCCTGTCCCACCGCATTCTGCGGCGAGCACCGTGTATGTTCACGCAGTCAGAATCGAGTCACGGCATCGACAATCCCGACTGTCTGGCTCAGACCGACCAGAGCAAGCCCAAGAACCGCAAACAACCCGGTAAGCCCGAGCAACGATCCCAGATAGAGTCCCGCACCGACCCCGCTTGCGGCCGCGCTGACGACATAGATCCGCGTCGCTGTCGGCAACAGCATACCAGTATATGCCAAGCCGACCGCGGGGAGGATCATCCAGCCAACAAGGCTCGTTGTCCAGAGGGCGGTTGCACCCGACGGAGACAGAAAGCCACCGACACCGGCTAGGGTAACCCCAAGCCCAACGACCATGATTGCGCGCCAGCCCGCAAGTGCGCCCGTCTGCATCTCCGACCAGCCGGTCAGTAAGAAAAATGTAATAAACGTCGCCATCACGAGATGGGCGATGAAAATCGACCGTGGACTCACGAGTTCGAACTGGGCGGCCCCGACGGCTGTCCATGCCAGTGGGACGAGCAGTGCGGGACCACGTTCACGAATTGTTCGAAGCATACCTCCACGGTCTTGGGCCAGCCAAAAGAGCATACCTGTCGGCATCGAGCCGGCTATCGGTCTCAAACCGGCCGCCGACTTATTTCGGTCGGCCTCACCCGCCTGTTTTTCCCTCTCAGTACCCTACTATTGCTATGTCCACACCGTCCGACGAGTCGATCACCGTGTATTCGGATTACGTCTGCCCGTTCTGTTATCTCGGCAGAGCATCGCTTTCGCGGTACCAAGCCGAACGTGAAGAGCCGATACAAATCGACTGGCACCCCTTCGATCTCCGAAGCGGCAAGCGCACGCCCGATGGCCAGATCGACCACTCGGTCGACGACGGCAAGGACGACGCCTACTTTGAGCAGGCAAAAGCGTCCGTCCGTCGTCTGCAAGCACAGTACGATGTCGAGATGACGCTTGATCTCGCAATCGAAATTGACTCACTCAACGCACAGTTAGCCGCCTACTACGTCAAACAGCACGCCCCATATGACACGTGGCTCGACTTCGATGACGAAATTTTCGAGGCACTGTGGCAAGACGGCCGGGATATTGGTGACGAGGACGTTCTCTGTGAGCTTGCAGCCAACGTTGGCATTGACGCCAACGAAATTCGGTCGGCGCTCGACGATGACACGCTCCGCACGGCACTGACTGAGCAGTTTACTGCTGCCAAGCAGGCTGGCGTCACTGGCGTTCCGACGTTCGCCTACGACGGTCATGCCGCTCGTGGGGCAGTCCCGCCACAACAGCTCCGACGGCTCGTTGAGGGTGTCGAATGACGGCTCGACCGGAACAGCAAGCCGGTGTTGCCGACTGCGACCTTGGAGGGATGCGAGCACTCGTGACAGGTTCGACGAGTGGCATCGGCCGTGAAATCGCACTCGCGGTCGGTCGACTCGGTGCCGACGTACTGGTTCACGGCCGTAACGCTGACGCTGGCGCGAGGGTCGTTGACGAACTGCACTCGCTGGGTCGGGAGGCGAGGTTTGTGTCGGCTGATTTCGCGTCTGTTGGCGAGGTTCGGGCCCTCGCAGCAGCTGTCGGTGAGTGGACTGATGAACTCGACCTCCTGTTTCACAACGCCGGTGGTCTTTTCGGGGAGTCGAAACTGACGGAACTGGGCGTTGAGTACACGTTTCACGTCAACCATCTCTCGGCGTATCTGCTCACGGCCGAGCTCTTTTCGACGCTGACGCCCGACGCGAGAATTATCACTACCTCCTCGGCGGCCCACCGTGGAGTCACACTCGATCTCGGGACAGTACAGTCGGTCGATGACTACAGTGCATTTCGAGCCTACCAGCGGTCAAAACTCGCGAACATCCAGTTTACGACCGAGCTCGCTCGCCGGCTCGCGGCTGACGAACAGGCGGGCAACGAGATCACTGCAAACGCCTTTCATCCCGGTGCGATCCCTGGAAGCGGGTTCGCCCGATTTCTGCCCGGCCCGTTGCCACGGCTTGTGAGCGCGGCACGTGTTTTGCCCTTTGTTCCCACGGTCGTCGATGGAGCGACAACGCCAGTCTTCCTTGCTGGCTCACCACGGGTAGACGGCGTTTCGGGCCGCTATTTCGCTAACTGTGAGCCGAAAGCGCCATCCGAGCCAGCGCGGGACCGCACAGCCCAGCGACGACTGTTCGAGCGAAGTGCGGAGCTCTTGGGGATCGACGAACCCCTGCAACCAGATGTCTAATCAACCCAGAGCTACGGTCGGCCAACGGCCGGTGCATGATTCACGAAATCGGCAATTGCATCTCGTTTGAGCAGCACAAAGCCGACAGCGACGAGCCCGAAGCCGACGAATGTGAGGATACTGATTGACTCGCCGAGAACTGCGACACCAACAGTCGTAGAAACGATCGGAACGAGATAGGTCACCAGTCCGGCCTCGAACGCCCCGTGTTCTTCGAGAATCGTATAATAGATAAAAAAGGCGATGGCTGTCGAAAAGACGCCGAGATAGATTACTGCAATGATTGCGGTCGGCGCAAATGTCTCTGCGGTTGGCGTTTCACGAACCACAGCACTCACGATGTGTAACACCACCGCACCGACGACCATCGACCAGCCGGTCAGCGAGATTCGCCCAAGTGTCGGCTGTGCCCGCTGTACCAACACTCCGCCGAGAGAGACGCTGATCACCTGGCCGATGATAATTAGCCGTCCAACGGTGTCACCTGCCAGTAGGTTCGTCGGATCGGGCTGGACAACGAGACTGATCCCGAGAAAACCGACAATCACGCCGACGGCGCCCAACCGCGAGAGCCGTTCACCCAAGAGAACCAGCGCCCAGATTGCGGTTGCGATCGGAACCAGCGCCTGGATAATGGCTGCGACCCCGCTTGGAACAGTCTGTTGGCCGATGAACAACAGCCCGTTGCCAGCGACGAGAAACAGTCCCCCACCAGCGATCGCAATAAGGTTGTTTCTGCCCGTTGGGAGCCACCGACCGCCCTGAATGGCAAGATAGCCCAAGAGTCCAATGGCAGCAACATCGTACCGAAGCGCGGCGAAAAACAGCGGTGGCATATACGAAAGTCCGACGGCAATCGCGGGAAACGACAGTCCCCAGAGCACCGAAAGTAACAGAAACGATAGAGTGTCACGAAGCCGAGACATATATGACGGTGTGCGTGGCCGGGTGAAATTCTTGTCTTTTTGTCTGTCTACCATGTCGCCGGTGGGAGGGATTTCCGCACCAGCGTAGTCAACAGCCGCATTTATTATTCTGCTCTGTTGGATTTCAGGTATGGCTATTGAAACGGGCGACACGGTCGTCATTGAATACATCGGCTCGTTTCCTGACGGAAGCGTCTTTGATACCTCACGCTATGCGGTCGCGGTCGAACACGGGCTTGCCGAAGCACAGGGAACCGACGAAACCGATTACACCTCGCTCTCGTTTGGTGTCGGGGAAGGAGAAGTCATCGAGGGACTCGAAACAGGCGTTATTGGTCTCTCAGTTGGAGAGACTGAGACGATTACGGTTCCGCCTGAAGCCGGCTATGGTGCGTTCGATGACGAACGGGTCCGTGAATACGACCCCGCGACCTTCGAGGGTATGGTCGGCCAGCCGCCGGAGGTCGGCCTTCATGTTCACGCACAGAATGGACTCCATGGCGATGTCACAGCCGTTCGAGACGAGACAGTCGAAGTAGACTTTAATCACGAACTGGCCGGAAAAACACTCGAATTCGAGGTCGAAATCCTCGATGTCTGGTAGCGACCGCTTGTAGAACGTCGGTTAGGATTCCGCAGAGACAGCCGTTTCGTCGGCTTCAGCATACTTGTCTTCGAACTCCTGGATAAGCTGTCCCATTTTTGCATACCAGTCGTTGAGCAGCCGCTGCATGTCGCCTCTGATTGCAGCAGGGTCTGCGGGCTTGTAGACATGGTAGTATCCTCCGTGTTCGTAATTGATCTGTTCTTTCTGGATCAATCCGGCACTGAGCAGCCGTTGGACGGCTCGGTAGACAGTCGACCGCTCGCGGTCAACCATCTCGGCGAGGTCGTCGATCGTCAGTGGCTCTGTTGATTCGACGAGCACTCCGAAACAGCGCTTATCGAGCGCTTTGAGGCCGTGAAAACACTCGAGGAGCCCTTCACACTCCATATCAGATCGCAACATTTCGGCGAGAGATTTACTCATTGGGTCACTAGCACTATACGGAATCCCCGAGTAAATAAGTTTGCAGGGTGTGTACAACACACCCTTTGCCCTCGAATTGCCCACCAGTCATCAAGGAACACGGATTTAGTTTCTCAGCCTGCAGGCTCATTGTGTAGCGTACAACAAAGCCAGCTGTACAGTGGCTCAGATTTAGACGCGGCCGACGTTTTCGACGGCGACACTTTCGACACCATCGACGCCGGAAAACGCTTCTTCGACGACTTCGGTTCCACCAGCACCGTCGGCGACGAGGACGGTCGGCAGCAGCGCAACAAGTCCGAAGGCGACGTTGTCGCGTTCGAAGCCGTTGATCTGTGCGCCCTCTGGTAACGACGCTTCAAGTTTCTCTTGAAGATTGTCGAGGTCGATATCCGGGCTTGCGGGCATGACCTTCATCTTGGCAGCGACTTTTCCCATGATTATGGCCCCATGAAGCTGCAGTCAGGACACTCATAGAGGTTGCTCTGCTTGCGGCACTTGGCACATCGGTGGATGTCGGTGCCACACTGCGGACAGCTAAACGATGCAGCGTTCATCCCTGAGACCTTAATCCCACAGGAGACACACTGATTTGCTTGTGCGGACTCGCTCATATCTGTACTGACCGCCGCGCGGCTTTTAACGATTGTCTTTCATGGGCCTGCAGCTGTGAGACTCACCAGCCGGACAGTCGCCGAGATTCGGGTTGTCGTCAATCCGTTAGATTAGCAGCAATGGCCCAATCAACACTCCCATGAGATGCACTCGCCGTGCGCCGAACCGGGTCGGGACAAGCCCGATTACCGCCGAAACGACGAATACTAAGACGCCAAACCAGCCGGTAAACGCAAACGACAGTCCAGCGAGAAATACCAACAGTCCGACCGAGACTCGGGTATACTCCATATTCCCGACGGTCCGAAGATACCAGTCACCAATGACGACGACGAGCCCAAAACCGCAGGCTGCACCGACCGCAACCGCCGGCAGCAACACCCACAAATCAAGTGGGACACCGGTCGTATCGACAGCGACCATGACTCCCGTCCGGGGCGTACCGAGTGCAACCAGCGCAAAGAGCGCAAACACCGTATTCGCGGTGTTAGCACCACTGGTCGCAACAACAAATCCGCGGTCGATATCGCGGTTTGGAACCGCTGGCAAGGCCAGTACCGAGGCGATTGCCGCGGAAATCCCCGGGAGATAGCCGACAATCGCTCCGGCGACAGAGCCAGCGCTCGCCGTAAGGCCGAGATCTCGACGAGTCATTGTGAGCTGGGCGTCAGCCTGCGGGGGGACGCCATCGCCACCCATCGCGTCGATCAAAATTGGTGCGCCGAACAGTCCGGTCAAAAGCGGTGTCAACATACTCCCGGAGCCAAGCGGTGCAACAAAGCTCACATCAAGTGTAAACCATCCTAATACGGCAGCGAGCCCGAAGGCGAAGAGCCCGCCGAGTGCTGCCTGCGGTGTCGACTCAGTAAAAACGAGAAAACAGACGATAAGTCCCAGGACGACCCAGAGATTGGCTCGAATAACTGGATAGCTCTGTATCATGAACCACGTGATCGGAATCGCCAACGGAACCGCAATCGCAACCGCAAGGGCGCTGCCAACCGCCGAGAGCCGGAGTGCCTCACGGCCGCGTCCTGCAAGGACAAGTCGGTGCCCCGGCAGGGCTGCGATCGCCATCGCCGCATCAGGTACGCCAAGGGCAAGTGCGGGGACGATATCGAGAAATGTGTGGACAACACCGGCGGTAAGCATGGCAACCCCAACAAAGAGTGGATCGGCCGGAATCGATGGCGCAACTGCGGCCAACAGGAGTGCGAAATTGTTGGCGTGTAGCCCCGGAATTAGCCCACTGCAGGTACCGAGAACTACGCCACCAGCCGCAAAACAGACAAACCAGAGTGTGGCCGCTGGCTCGAACGAGAACGTGGAGACGACTCCAGCCGTACGCGCCACACCATCCATTGAGCCTGCTGGTCGCCTTCTCCGATTTAAACCTCAGGATAGCACGCCCTGTCTGCAGTCAGATCGACGTAGACGCGCAGCTGTCAGGGTACAGTCGTCGGCAAAAAATAACTGGGCTGTCGAGTGACGCGAGTTAGCCGAAGAGGTTGCCGAGGCCCTCACCGTCTGCCTCGTCGTCCTCG
>CAZCYW010000016.1:3949-55506 GCA_964503105.1 uncultured Haloferacaceae archaeon | reverse complement strand
CCCACTGGGTGAACAGGAAGAAGGCCCAGATCTTGATGACGAACCAGACGAAGCCCGGCAGCACCGGCCCGGCCGGACCGCCGAGGAAGATCGTCGCCATGATCGCCCCACCGAGGAAGACGTGCAGGAACTCGCCCAGATAAAACAGGACGAAGTAAACCGACGAATACTCGGTCTGGTAGCCGGCAACGATCTCGGTCGGGGCTTCCGGAATGTCGAAGGGATTCCGACCGATTTCGGCCATGTTAGCCACCAAGAACAGCACGAAGGCAAACGGGTTAACGAAGGCGTACCACGCCGGGATGTCGATGCTGCCGAGCGAGACGAGTGTTGCACCCTGTTCGGCGACAATCGTACTCATCTGTAGGGAGCCCGCGAAGATGACGACCGACATCGCCGTGACGATCAGCGGAATCTCATAGGCGATGTTTTGGGCCACCGCACGCAGACCGCCCATCAGCGAGTACTTGTTGTTCGATGCGTAGCCACCCATCACCAGTGCAACCGAGGCGATCGAGGCAAATGCAAAGACGAGTGCGAGACCGGCTTCTGGATCTGCGAGCTGAATGTTGAGCGGGCCGAGATCGCCCATCGGAATCACCGCAAAGCCGAGCAGTGCGGACGACGGAAGGATAATCGGTGCGAGATCGTACGATGGTCGGTCCGCACCGGCCGGGACGATCAGCTCTTTCGAAAGTAACCGAACCGAGTCGGCAACAATAATCAGGAGACCGAACGGCCCGATCCGGTTGACCGCAATCCGGTCGGTAAACGCGGCGGTGATTTTTCGTTTGGCCCACGGACCGGCGACACCGGTCATCGCCAGCATGATGTTGCCGACGATAAACGCCCCAAGAAGCGCGCCGACCGCAACACCGAGCGGCCCCTCAAGACCGAGCAGATTTGCAATCTGTTCGGGCAGCATGACCTCTCCCTGCAGAAGCCCGGCCATTAGCGGTCCACCTCGCCGAGGACGATGTCGAGACTGCCGAGGCTGGCGATTGCGTCAGGGACGTACTCGCCGTTGGACATCTCAGGCAGCGTCTGGAGGTTCGAGAAACACGGACTACGGATCTTGAAGCGAGCAGGTTTTTCGGTTCCGTCTGCGCGCATGTAGATCCCGAGTTCGCCTTTTGCGCCCTCAACGGCGCGGTAAATCTCCGTGTCGTCGTCGGGTTTGATGGTCCGGGGGACGTTCGCCTGAATCGTCCGGTCGTCCTCGGGCCACTCTTCGAGCAGGTCGATACACTGTTCGACAATCTTCGCCGACTCTTCGACCTCTCGCATCCGGACGAGCAGTCGACTGAAGTTGTCACAGCCGTCTTCGACGGCGACATCCCAGTCGAGTTTGTCGTAGTAGCCGTATGGATCGTCACGACGCAGGTCGTAATCGATCCCTGAGCCGCGGGCGACTGGGCCGGTCGCGCCGTAGCTTTTAGCAACCTCCGGTGGGAGCACGCCGGTCCCGACGGTTCGGAGCTGGAGGATCTCGTTAGAGGTCATCATGTCGTGGTACTCCTCGAGCGCTGTCGGCAGCTCATCGAGGAAGTCACGCGTCTTTTCAAAGAACTCCTCGCGAGGCTCTGGCAGATCCCAGACGACCCCGCCGAGTCGGAAGTAGTTGAACATCAGTCGCTGACCGGTCAGGTCTTCGAGGATGTTCTGGACCCTTTCTCGATCCCGGATCGAGTACATGAAGATCGCTGTAAAGTCGCCGTAGACGTCGAGTGCGAATGTGCCGAGCGCGAGGAAGTGTGCGGCCATCCGACAGAGTTCCGCACCCATCGTCCGGATGACTTGTGCGTATTCTGGAACCTCGATATCAGCCATATCCTCGGCCGCACGCGCGTAGGCCCACTCGTTGAGCAGCCCAGCAGAGATGTAATCCCAGCGGTCAGGGTACGGCATAATCTGGTACCGGTAGGTGCTGTTCTGACACATCTGCTCCTCACAGCGGTGCAGATAGCCGATATCGGGTTCGAGGTCGACGACCTGCTCGCCATCGAGAACAGCTTTGATGTGCAACACACCGTGGGTAGCGGGGTGGTGTGGGCCGATGTTGAGATACATCGTCTCACTTTCGGAGGCCGCTTTTTGATCCTCAAGCAGCGGATTCTGGTGTTCTCGCAGCGAGACGATCTGGGGCTGGTTCTGGTCGTATTCGAGCCCAAGCGGATGGCCCTGCCACGTATCGGGCAGGAGAATCCGGCGGTGGTCTGGATGCTCGTCGTAGTTGATTCCGACCAGGTCGTAGGCCTCACGCTCGTGCCAGTCTGCGGTCCGGAAGACTTCGTTTGCCGACTGGCTTACGGGGTTTTCTTTGTCAGCAGGTACGACGACACTGACCTCTTGGGTTCGGTCGTCGAACTTCGTGAGGTGGTAGATCGACTCATAGCGATCCTCGTACTCCTGGGCGGTCACACACGAGAGGTGATCGAAGCCGGCGTCATCGCGGAGTCGACGCAGGGTTTCAACAACCGTGTCTGGCTTGATAACGAAGCCCGGTGCGTTGAGGTGTTCCTCACGGCCGATCACGAGCTCGCCGAGCAGATCGGCAAGCGCTTCGGGTGACTGTTCGGCAACGTCAGTGGTATCAGGAAGTTCGATACTCATGGTGAATCAGCCCAGTTGTACCGCATGACGAGATCGTCGGTGTCGATTTCTTGGGCGAGTTGATCGACGATTTCATCGCGCTCAAGATCGCCGAACTGTTCGAGCTCGTAAGGCTTGACCACGACCGGGGCGGACTCACCGTTGGCGATCCGCTCTTGGAGCTTTGCGACCCCATAGACCAACGCTTCTGGGCGTGGGGGACAGCCCGGAATGTGAATATCCACGGGAATGACCTCTTCTGCGCCTTTGACGACGTTGTAGCCCTCTTGGAACGGCCCACCGGAGATGGTACACGAACCCATGCCGATGACGAATTTGGGTTCGGGCATCTGGTCGTAGACGCGTTTCATCCGCGGGGCGAACTTCGAGACGATTGTCCCAGGGATGATAATCACGTCGGCCTGTCGGGGTGACGCGCGAGGCACACCCGCACCGAAGCGGTCGAGATCGTGTTTGACCGCGTAGGTGTGCATCATCTCGATGCTGCAGCAGGCGATGCCGAACTGCAGCATGAACATCGAGGAGCCTCGCACCCAGTTCATGAACTTATCGAACTTGGTGAGAATGAATGGCGAGGAGCCAAACGCCTCTCGGAGTCGAGAATTAAATCGGTCGTCTTGCCCCGTCAGCCGTGCGTCTTGGGTTTCAGTGAGTACGTTCGAACGGTCGGTGACGAAGGGTTGTTGATTGTCGCTGCTCATGTGTTCTGTCTCTCTGTCTTTCGCGAGGCGGCGCGCAGACTCTTTGTCCACTCAACCGCACCAATGCGCCACGCCCATACGAGACCGATGACGAGGATCCCAACGAACAGTAACATTGGGAGCAGCGCTTGGGACAGCGGAACGCCCGCCTCCAGTGCGCTGCGGTACATAACCGCCCACGGGAAGATCATCACCGTCTCAATATCGAAGACGACGAACAGCAGCGCAACCATGTAATACTGAATATTAAGCTGGATGCGCCCCGTGCCGGTCGGTATCTCACCGCTCTCGTAGGTTGTTGTCTTGCCTTGTTCGGGGACGCTTGGACGTAGGATCGCCGAGACCACCATCATTGCGAGTGGGATGGCGATGCCGACGAGTGCCAATGCCCCGATTGCTATCCATGACATTCCGGGTTCTCCGTAACGTGTCGAACTTTGAACCCGCCCCTCATAAGCATTGATTTTTGCGCGGCTGTCTTAGGCACTATGCTCAGGTATACTGGTACGTTCGGTTACAGTGGTCCACACTGTGCCAGTGTCGTCTGGCTCGACGTGTTGACCATACGATCCGACTTGAGGACGACCAGTTGTGCGGAGTCGTTACAGTCAACGAAATCCTCAGGCACTTCGACCATTGCAGTCTCGTCCGCCACCGAAAGCTCGATGACGTATGTACTCGGCTGCCCGAACCCGAACGCGACATAGCTCGCACGCGAGAGCGACACTGTCTCTTCATAAAAGGGGTCGGCTCCCTGTCGTTGCACCGTCACCTGTGTTTCAAGTGGATCCATCGGTGATGCGGTGAGGTACAGCCAGTGAGTGTCCGGTATGCTACCGAACTGCACAGCCGACGAGGCTGTTACATTCCCATCCAGCCCCTCGGAGTGCATCCAACTCGGGGGGCGAGGGACCGAACTCGGATCGCGGTGGTCGACCTCGGGGTCGCTCTCAAGAAGGGAGTCGACTGCTCCGAGACAGCCAGACAACGTGGCCGCACCGACACAGCCAGCCCCGACGAGGAAATGACGACGATTCATACAGTCTATTTGACTGTAAAACACAGTAACTAATTGGATAATTACTGGCCCATACTTCAACGAACCTCGTGGAAAAAAACGGGTACACAATGACCGAGAGCGATACACAATCAGCACTTGCTGAGGGAATGGGAAGCGGTATCGGACTGGTCGTTGCGGCAGTCATCAAGCGGTTTTTCGAAGTGTCGTTTCTCGTCGAGATGGTCATTGCTGGCTGGCAGACAGTTCAGGGCCAACAGAGACGTAACCGCAATGCACGGAGAATCGACTCAGTTGGCTTCAAACTGAAACAGAACGGAGCGAGTCAATTCGGTCAAGCAACTCGTTGATGCTCGGTCGGTCGCCAGGACTGTCACCGCGGTGGACGTAGTCGACAGCTGGCTCCGAGTCCGTGGCATCGATGATAACGGCCTCGGGCATTCGGCCGATCATGTCGTGGAGCCCACCAAGTGCACCGAACCGTGTCGGCTGGTCGTACTGCTCGCCAACCGCCTTCGAGCCGTCGGCCAGCAGTGGAAACGGTATCTCTGAGCCCTCTGCCCATTTTTGGGTTCGGTCGACAGACTCCGGAAGGACAGCCACGACGTCGGCATTGTATGCCACAAACTCGTCGTACCGTGACGCGATTGTCTCGATCTGATTTCGGCATTTCGGGCAGTGGTAGTCCCGAAGGAACAACAGCACGATCGCCTTGCGGTCGGGGTCGGCGGCATAGTTGAGCAGTCTGAACGGATCGGGACCAACAGTGACGTTAGGGAGTTCGAAGTCAGTGAGTTCAGTCATGAGATGCTGTTTTAGTCTCCAGCCCGGTTGCCAATGAATCAAAACGTAACCACGCGGTTGGTAGGTTACCAATCGGTTACTGCCTGCCTCGGTCGAGACAGACAGGATTACTCGGAGAATTCGTCAGGTAGCGATTTCATCTCCATCCCGTCTGGTGGATGCAGCTGTTCGAGTCCCCAGACGCCCATTGCCCGAATAACCGGTTCGAGCGACGCACCGAACTCGGTCAGCGAGTACTCGACGCGAACGGGTTTGTCATCGATGACCTCGCGGTCGACGAGCTCCTTGGTTTCGAGGTCCGAAAGCGTGTCCGACAATACTTTGTTCGATATCCCGTCGGCAGCGGCTTTGAGTTCGTTGAACCCCAGCGACTCGGCTTTGAGGAGTTCAAAGACGACGACAGGATGCCATTTCCCCCCGATGAGCTGTGCGGTCGTCGTCACCGGACACCACAGCTTTCCTGTACACCAGACATCGAGCTTCGTCTCGTTCATATCATGGCTACTCGCCAGCGTATGATAACTACCTGTGACAGATGGTGGACTTACGACTCACGCTCGCGAAAACCATCGATTCCCAGATCGTGCAGTGCCTTCGAGACCTCGCCGACGCCGCCCTGCAGCGAGTCGTGATACTCGACGAGCGCCTGCTCGATTTCGTCGTGCTCACGCGAGAGAATCTGACCCGCAGAGAGGCCTGCATTGAACGATTTGCCGGCGTCGACCGCGGTGATCGGAGCGCCAGTCGGCATCCCAATGACGCTGTCGACGGATTTCTCTTGAACCGGCACCCCGATGACGGGAATCGGGTAGGCAATCGAGGCTGACATATTCGGCAGATCGGCCGATTTGCCGCCTGCGCCTGCGATGATCACGTCGATGCCGCGGTCGGCGGCCGTCTCACAGTAGGCGTACATGAGTTCGGGCGTCCGGTGTGCCGAAACGACGTAGCTCTCGAAGCTAAATCGGCTTGCGGGTGGATTATCGAAATCGGTCTGTTCGGCGAATCCCAACGCTTCGAGGGCCTCGTAGGCCCCGGCCATCACGTCGAGATCAGAATCCGAGCCCATGATGATCCCCACATCGGGGGTCGTCACTGGGTCGCGGTCCTGTGCAGCTTCGGTTTCGAGTCTGTCGATGAGGTCTTGAACTTCGGGTGCGGTGGTCATTGTAGTATGTAGCCGTGTTGTCGTTGCCGACGTTATTGTTCCGATGGCGCGACAAACGTCAGGCCGTCTCGCAGCGATTCGGCACGATCGAGTAAGTCGTCATTGACACCGACGGTTTCGTCGGCAGCCGGGTCGGCTTCGGCAGGAGCCGGATCGGTGACGGTGAGATGGCCCATTTTTCTGAGCGGCCGGACCTGTTGCTTGCCGTACCAGTGAAGATGCGCGTTCGGCGCGTCGAGAATGCTCTCGACATTATAGAGCGTCGCGTCTTCGGGTTCGTCAACGTCGCCCAAAATGTTGGCCGAGACGGTCGGCTCCCGAAGTCCGGTCGGCCCGAGCGGCCAGCCTAAGACGGCGCGAACGTGGTTTTCGAACTGTGAGGTGCGCGCACCCTCGATTGTCCAGTGGCCCGAATTATGTGGCCGCGGCGCGATTTCGTTGACCAGAATCTCTCCCCTCTCCGTCTCGAAGAGTTCGATGCCGTAGACGCCCCGGCCATCGAGAAATTCGAGGACCTCGGCGGCAACGTCGTGGGCACGTTCGAGCACATCCTCATCACTCCGGGCCGGCGAGACGCTGGCTCGGAGAATTTCGTCTTCGTGGATTGTTTCGGTAACCGGGTAGGTCGCAACCTCGTCGGCCCCTTTGACGCCGATGACCGACACCTCGCGGACGAACGGCACGAAGGATTCAGCCATCGTCTCACCACCGAGTGCATCAAGTGCGGCCGCCGCCTCGCTCGGTTCCTGAACGGGTGTGTTGCCCCGACCGTCGTAGCCACCCTCGCGGGCTTTCAGCATGATGCCGTCGAGTTCCTCGACAACCAGTTTGAGATCCTTCTCGCCGCCGATCCCGATAAACTCGGGAACCGGGATTCCGGCATCCGCGAGCGCCTCTTTTTGGACGAGTTTGTCCTGAATCGTCCGGAGCGTGCCCGGATCGGGATTGACCGGCACATCGTACTCCTCGGAAACTGATTCAAGGACATTCGGATCGGCAAGTTCGATTTCGTAGGTGAGCGCATCGCTGGCCGCAGCGAGTTCGCCGATTGCATCCGCGTCGTCGAAGTCGCCGACGATCTGCTCGCGGGCGACAAGCGAGGCCGGACACTCGGGAGTCGGATCGAGAACGATCACTTCGACACCGAGCGGTGAGGCGGCTTCGGCGAGCATGCGGCCGAGCTGGCCGCCGCCGACGATGCCGAGCGTCGGGCCGGGAAGCGTGACTGTCATAGACGAAAAATTTCTGTCGACTCGCATAAGGATTCCCAACCGCGACGAGCCAGCGCGCTCGAGTCATACAGTGTCAACAGCAACAGAGACAACGCATGCAACTCACGCGGTATCGCCACGAGCGGTCCCGGCAACAACCAACCCGAAGGCGATGAGAGTGACAACGAACGTCAACACGATTGCCATGGTATAGCCCTCGGTGTAGGCGATACTCGCGGTTCCCAGTGGCGGCATCGCAAGTGAGCCAACACCGCCAGCAACGTTGAACACACCAATAATCGCGGTGTCTTTCTCGGGCGGATAGACCTCCATCAGGACGGGGATATACAGCGTCGCACAGCCACCCAATCCGAGCCCAATCAGGAAGATCCCGAGTGCTAACAACGACAGTTGTGGGACGACAAGCAATCCGATTCCAGCGGTTGCGCAGCCGAGAGAACCAAGAAATGCCCGTCGAGAGCCGATTAGATCACCAAGGTAGCCGCCGCCGATGCGCGAAATAATACTCACACCACCAATGAGTCCGAATGCTGTCGATGCCGCCGCGGCGGTCAGCCCACGAGCAGTGAACAGATCGACCGCGTACGCCGCTAAGAGCTGATACCACGCAAAGGCGAGTCCCATCCCAACGAACAACAGCTGAAACTGACGGGTTTGTGCCAGTGTCCGGACCCAGTCGGCGAGTTCGGCGGTTGTCGCCGATGCGTTGGTTGCCCACGGTGGTCGCCGACACGTGAGCCCCGCAGCCAGAAAGGTGACCGTCGTTGCCGACAGAATGAGGAGGAATCCGCGTTCGACGCCGACGGTGTCGAAGGCCGTTTGCCACACGGAGGGGAGAATAAATAGTCCGAGGCCATTGCCGACGAAAATCAGCCCGGTTGCCGCCCCACGACGCTCATTGAACCAGCGTGGGACAATCGACGCAACGAGAACAAAGACGGTCCCCAATGCGAGTCCAAGGACTGCAAAAACGACGAGCAGCCCCGCATAAGAGTTGACAACGTACAGCGATGGCGCAAGGAGCCCGGTTGCAACCCCACACAACAGTACAACTGCCCGTGCGGGTAGTCGGACCGCAAGGACGCCAACGAGTCCCGAACCGATGAAAAACGTGAACAGCATGACTGAAAAAACCGCCGACAGCGCCACCGGCTCAATGCCAAACGCCTCGCTAAATGGCTGGCGAAAAATGCCGTACGAAAGCGGCGTTCCGAAGGTGAACACCATCGCAAATGCGCCGATCACCGCCACAAGCCAACTGTGTCGACTATCGACCGTTTCAGAGCGCGTCACAGTCTCGAAAACGTGGTATGCAAGCGAAAAGGTTCGGTTTGTCGAACAATCGCCAACGGACGAACGGTAGTTCTTTTGCCGAACCGTCCAACTCCCGGCTATGACCGCCGTAGGACTGGTGGTGGCGCAGTTCAACCACTCTGTCACCTCGAAAATGCACGAGGCAGCCGCAGACGCGGCCGCCGAACGCAACGTAGAACTCGTCGACGTCCTCGAAGTTCCGGGCGCGTATGACGCACCTTTGGCCGCAGATCGCCTTGCTCGACGCGATGATATCGATGCGGTTGCCGTTATCGGCGCAATCGTCACCGGCGACACCGACCACGACCGTGTCATTGCTGATGCGGCCGCCCAAGCGCTGACCGAGGTCAGTCTCGATCGGGACACACCCGTCACCTTCGGCGTTAGCGGGCCGGGCATGAGTGGCGCAGAAGCCCGCGAGCGCGTCGACAAAGGAGCGGAAGCGGTAAACGCAGCGATTGATATGGTAGAAGTACTAGCATGACCATGGAGTTTGCAGACCGGGTCGGACGGGTTGAACCGAGCGCAACACTGGCGATTAGCAATTTGTCGAGCGAGCTTGAAGCAGACGGAATCGACGTCGTCGACCTGTCGGTCGGCGCACCGGACTTCCCGACGCCAGAAAATATTGTCACGGCTGCGAAAGACGCCCTCGACGCGGGGCACACGAGCTATACCCCTTCGAACGGCATTCCTGAACTTCGCGAAGCCATCGCAACAAAGCTACAGGGACAGGGAATCGACGCCGTCGCCGACGAAATTATCGTCACCCCTGGCGGCAAGCAGGGCCTCTATGAGACGTTCACGACCCTCATCGACGATGGTGACGAGGTCGTCCTGCTTGATCCCGCGTGGGTTTCCTACGAGGCGATGGTCAAGTTGGCAGGCGGATCGCTCAACCGTGTCGATCTCGCACCGTACGAGTTCCAACTCGAACCCGCCCTCGACGACCTCGCAGAAGCGGTTTCCGACGAGACGAAATTACTCGTGGTCAACTCGCCGTCGAACCCGACCGGTGCAGTCTACTCGGATGCCGCCCTCGAAGGCGTCCGCGATCTGGCGGTCGAACACGACTTTGCGGTGATTTCGGACGAAATCTACGAGCGGATCACCTACGGTGTCGAGCAGACGTCGCTTGGCTCGCTCGATGGAATGGAAGACCGAACAATCACACTCGATGGCTTTTCAAAGGCGTTTTCGATGACCGGCTGGCGACTTGGTTACATCCATGCGCCACAGGACCTCATTGACGAGGCCGGAAAACTCCACTCGCATTCGGTCTCCTGCGCAGTGAACTTTGTCCAACATGCCGGTGTTGAGGCTCTTTCGGAGCGTACTGACGAGTCGGTCGCCGAGATGCGCGAGGCATTCCGAGAGCGCCGTGATATGCTCGCCGAACTCTTTGCAGAACACGGTGTCAACGTCCCAATCGGTGACGGCGCGTTCTATATGATGATCCCCGTCGATGATGACGACCAAACGTGGTGCGAGGGTGCGATTCAGGAGGCCCACGTCGCAACCGTTCCCGGAAGCGCGTTCGGCGCACCCGGCTACGCACGCATCTCCTATGCAGCAAGCGAAGAGCGACTCCGCGAAGCCGTCGACCGGCTGGTCGAACACGACTATCTCTGAGGAGACGAACGAAGCGTCCGCCACGAACCGATTTGCCAGCGTATGCTTTTATGCGAGCAAGTCCCAGTCAGTGACAGATGCGAATCCGGGAGTTGCCGCTCGAAGAATCACTTATTACTCACTTCGAAGCAGCGGGTATCGAAACGCTCTATCCGCCGCAGACGGCGACTGTCGAGGCCGGGATCTGCAAGGGCGAAAACGTGATGGCGGCGATTCCGACTGCCAGCGGCAAAACCTTCATTGCCCAACTGGCGATGCTGACCGCCGACGGGCCGGGGCTCTACATCGTTCCGTTGCGCGCGCTGGCAACCGAAAAGTACCAGACGTTCAGCGAGCTTCCCGGCGTCGAGGTCGGCATCTCGACTGGCGATTACGACTCGCCGGCAGCCGAACTCGTCGGCCACGACATCGTCGTCGCGACGAGCGAAAAGGTCGATTCGGCGATTCGAAACGGTGCGGAGTGGGTCGAGGACTTCGGCTGTGTCGTTGTCGACGAAGTCCATCTGCTCGGCGAGACGAACCGTGGGCCGACCCTCGAAGTCACACTCGCAAACCTCCGGCGACTGACTCCCGGTGTCCAGCTTGTCGCCTTGTCTGCGACGGTGAAAAATCCGCGAGACATTGCCGAGTGGCTCGGTGCGACACTCGTCGAATCGACCTGGCGACCCGTCGACCTCCGAACCGGGATCTATGCCGACAGCCAGGTCGAATACGATGACGGGACGACAGAACTGGTCGGTGTCGGCGCGGATTCGATTCCGTCAAGTGCGGATCTCGATACCGAAGCGACAGCCGAACTGGTCGCCACTGCAGTAGCGTCGGGCGGACAGTGTCTCGGCTTTGTTCGGTCGCGCCGGGAGGCCGAATCGCTTGCCGAACGGCTTGGTCGCGAAACGGTCGCCGACAGCGACGGCGTCGATGCGGCCCGCCAACGGGTTGCCGACGAGATCGAGACGCTTGACGGGACGATGACCGGCGAGCGGCTGGCCGATTGTGTCCGCCGTGGCGTCGGCTTTCATCATGCGGGACTCCGCAGCGGCCACCGCGCACTCATCGAGGCGGCCTTTCGAGACCGAACGCTCACTGTACTCTGTGCGACACCGACCCTCGCCGCGGGCGTCAACGTCCCAGCCCGTCGAGTCATCGTTCGTGACCAACAGCGCTACACTGGGTCGGCGATGGAGTGGCTGCCGGTCCTCGAAATTCAGCAGATGTGTGGGCGGGCCGGTCGGCCCCATCTCGATCCCTACGGCGAAGCGATTCTCGTCGGCGATGCATCCTCAAAAGAGGCGCTTGCTGAACGGTATCTCAACGCCGACCCCGAAGCAGTCGAATCGAAATTGGCCAGCGAGGCGGCGCTCCGAACACACGCGCTATCGATTATTGCTTCGGACTTCGCCGAGACGGAGGCTGGAATTTTGGATGTGCTGTCGGCGACCTTCTATGCACACCAGACACCGAGCGGCGATCTGTCGGGTATCGTCTCGACAGTTATTGGGGACCTTATCGACATGGAGATGGTAAGCCGCGAAGCGACAGCCGCTGGTGACGACGACTCAGCAGGTGAGTCAGCCGAACCCGTTCTGACGGCAACCGAAATCGGTTCGACTGTCTCAAAACAGTATATCACACCCGAGACGGGTGCCCGGATGGTTGCTGGGCTCCGGACTGCTGCGGAAATGGAGTCGCCAACAGCACTCACCGCGCTCGAAATAATCTGTGATACCCCGGACATGCACGATACCTATCTCGGAAATCGCGAGCGCGCAGCGATCTACGAGTACGCCCGCCGTCACACCGGTGAGTTCACTACGACAATGACCGACACCGACGATTTCGAGGGCTGGCTCGAAGCCGTCAAAACTGCTCGAATTCTCGTCGAATGGAGCGAGGGTGCGACGATTGAGACACTCGTCTCGGCGTACAGACTCGGGCCGGGTGATCTCGATTCGCGGGTCGAACGCGCCGAGTGGCTCCTGGGAGCAGCCGACGCACTGGCACGGCTGCTCGAAATTCGATTTGCGGCGATTAGCCGAATCCGAGCACAGCTATAGGCGACCCCCGTGAAACCACATTAGACGACCTCAACGGCGACTTCAGTCCGCGTGAGCGACTCGGGGAGATACGCAAGCGGATACTCGAAGACGAATGGCCGGCCGACCGCAACGAGATTAGCGTCAGCGACCGCCGAAAGTAGCGTTGTCGTCGCCCGGTCGGTCCGGCTCGCCCGATCAGCTGTTGGTAGCCGTGAGACGGGCTGTACGGCAACCGTCCGAGGGGTTTCGACCGTCAGTCTGACTGTCCGGCTCGTTGGCTGTGGGGCCGTCTGTGGGGTAAACGATGGGGCGAGGTAGACTCCCATTCGGACATGGCTGCCCGCCTGCGAGGGCTGTCCGGGTGTGGTCATCGTGACCGGCTCGGGCTGTATTCGAACTGGTGCCGTCTGTGGAAGCTGTACTGATTCTGTATTGGCACCGTTGAGATAATCACGAAGTCGGCCAGAGGCTTCGCCTTCGGTGTCAGCTAGGGTTTCAGCGACAACAACAGAGGGGTATTTCCGACGCTCGACGCCGCCCACCGAACTGAGGCGGCGGTACGCAATGCTGTCTGCAGACGACGAAAGATACCGACGGCAGCCTGCCCAGACGGCCGTCGCGCCGACCGCTCCTGCGAGGAGCGTGGTTGCCCGATTCATACCACCTCCATTGGGGCCGAGAATAAAAGACAATCGCCTCCGTCAGACAGTCGTCAGCGGTGATACTCAGGATGGCTCCTCAGTCGGCGACTCTCCGGCTGGTGACGGTTCATACGCACCGTCTTTCCGGAGCTGGCCGGCCGCCCGCAACACTGCTGGAGTCCGACAGACACCCGGCGCACCCGTTGCTTGGGGAACCGTACAGTTGTTACAGTTTTCACAGAGAACAGCCGTCTGTGAATCCGTGGCGTTCAACAGCCGCGCGGGAAGCTTCGGCTCGGCATAGAAGGGTCGGCCCAGACCAACCATCTCGCAGTCGGTTCCAAGCAGGTCGTCAATCTCCTCTCGGGTTCGGATGCCACCCTCCGCGAGCACCGGGATGTCGACACGGTCGCGGACGCGACGACACAGGCCGCTGTTCCAAGCCGGCTCGAACGTGTAATACTGCGCTTCGAGCCACGTCCCGAGGTCGACGAGTCGACTCCGAAGTCGCCCACCGAAGGCCTCGGCGTACCCCAAAGCAAACTGGTCGTCGCCCCACGCCCGGCCTGGATACTCGCCTTTGATAACGCTCATGTCCCAGACGACTGAGCTGGAAACCGGCACAACCGCGTCGAAACCGGCATCTTCGAGCCGTTCGCAGATGCCGACCGCGTCGGCTGCCGTCAGCCGAGGGCCGATTCCGGGCGGCGCTGCGGTCTCGGCCGGGACTTTACTCATCAGTGGAACGTCGCCACAACGGGCTCGAATCTCGTCGGCCACGAGTTCGAGAAACCGGACGCCATCGGCGAACTCGTCGGTGCGCCGATTGTAAAACGGCGAGAGAAACTGCTGAACGAGCCCCATATTGGCCCCGGCAATGTGGATCACGTCGTACCCCGCACCGACAGCCCACTTCGCAGACCGGCCGAAATCCGCCGCGAGTTCATAAACTTCGTCGGTCGAAAGCACGTGTGGATCATACGACAGCAACCCGAGGTGGTCGGCCACGCGAAGCAGTCGTGGCGGTCGCGACACCGCAAGCTGTGTGAGATCCGGGTTCTCACGACGGAAGCCGTGGTGCCAGGTTTCCATGCTCCGCAGCCCGCCGTGTTCGAGTTGGATCGCAATAGCCGCCCCATGGCGGTGAATTACGTCGGTGAGCCGTGAGAGATCGGCGAAGAAATCCGGGTCGTCGACGTAGGTCATCGCCGGTGCCGCACAGCCCCCCGGTCCGCGAACGATCGTCGCTCCCTGGCAGACGAGGGCGGCTCCCGACGCGGCTGCCGGTTCAAGATCGGCGATGAGCGTGTCGACTGCATCGGGCCCGTTGCCCGCACATTCGAGCAGCGGGGCTCGATAGAGCCGATTTCGGAGGGTGAGATCGCCGATGTCGAGTGGGTCTTCGAGCTTCGGAGTCATGGGAGCGAACAGTCGGTGACAGGGTATTCGGTGTCGGTGTGCTTGACCGTTTGGCTGGCCGTCGGAGTCACCGAAATAAACACTCACACAAACCATTATGTCTGTTGGCGTGATGGAGAGGCTATGTCAATCCAGCAGCCGTTTCGGTATGACGCCGAAGTCGAGCCCGGCGAAACCAGACACATCAGGTACGAGATTAGCGAGACCTACATGGGCGATCCCGTCGAGATTCCGGTCACTGTCATCAACGGCGAACACGACGGGCCGACCGTTTTTGTCACCGCGGCACTACACGGGGACGAACTCAACGGCGTCAAAGTCGTCCAGGAGGTCGCCGACCGGTATACGCCCGAACAGATCCACGGTACGATCGTCTGTGTACACGTCTGCAATGTCCCCGGGTATCTCGCCCAGCAACGGTACATCCCGATCTACGATCTGGATCTCAACCGCTCGTTTCCGGGCAAAGAACGGGCAAATACGGCCGAGCGAATGGCCAATGCCATCTACAATACCTTTATGAAACAGTGCGATATCGGCATCGATCTACACACCTCGACCAGAAATCGGACAACGATGTACCACGTTCGGGCAGCGATGGATCAGCCCGAAGTCGCCCGGCTGGCGCGGGCGTTCGGCTCGAATCTGATTCTCTCCGGGGGGTCAGACAACGGCAGTCTCCGGAGTGTCGCGACCGCAGACGGGATTCCGACGATCACGATCGAGATGGGCAAAGCCCACCGGTTTCAGCCGGCGCTGATCGAACGGGCACTCGACGGGATCGAAAGCGTGCTCGCAGAGTACGAGCTGTTGCCGGGCAAACCAGTCAGGTGGCCCGGCTGGACGAAAATCATCGACTCGGCGAAGGACAAAACGTGGCTCCGGGCGGATACGGGCGGGCTTGTTGAGATGAAATACCGACAGCCCCTGGTGTATGAAGGCGAAACGGTCTGTTCGATCACTGATCACTTCAAGAGCCGCGAAAAGATCGTGACCGCGCCCTTTACCGGGCTGCTCGTTGGCGTACTACAGAATCCGGTTGCCGCGCCAGGCCATCCACTCTGTCATCTGGTCAGTGTTGACGACAAAACGGCTGCAGAAATCGAACGCGAGATCGAAAGCGGCGAGTTCAGCGAGCAGCCGTGGGTCTGAGTACCCCCGAATCGGCACTCACCGGTCAGTCCGCATCGAGTCGTAGCGTGACCGCGTCGCCAACGCTGAGCCCGAAGCGACGATCACCGCGGCCCTGATTGACATCGCATTCAACAAAGCCGTGGCTCCCGACTGTGAGGAGTCGCTCGCCCGGTGGAACCGACCCAAACGTCTCGACGACCGGGACAGGCTCGCCATCGACGCTAACATCGTCGAGACCGGCCAGCCGATCACCTGGAATGTTCGTAATCACGTTCCCGAAGTCGTCGACGACGAGCACCTCACCGCGGACCGTCTCGCCATCGACCGTCGGAGTGGGAAACTGTAGGTCGACACACGAGTCGAGCCGAGTCGGCGAGAGCAATTCGAGGCGTCCGAGTCGGTCGATGCCGTGTTCGTGAATCTCGGCGGCCGCTGGTGCAAAGACGTCCCGCCCGTGGAACGTCGTCGAAGCGGGGTCGTCAACGCTGATCTCGAAGCAAGCAACTGGGGGCTCCTCACTGTCGGCTGGTACCGACTCGACAAGTCGGCGACCAACGGGTCGGAGCAGCCCGTTGTCGGGGCCAACCAGTGCGTGCTCGCCAACACGGATCACGATTGCTCGACGGTCGGTGCCGACGCCGGGATCAACAACAGCCAGATGGACGGCAGGTGGAAAATATGGAACCGTTTCACGAAGCCAGAATGCTGCCGCACGGGGGTCTTGTCGAGGTAAATCGTGCGCGATATCAACGAGTTGGGCACTGGTTCGCGAGAGCAACACACCCTTCATTGCGGCTGGATAGGGCGTGCCGAAATCGGAAGTAAGCGTGATCATGGGTGGGTGGTTCGGTGGGAATCGAGATTTTAGGTGGTGTCGGGTGCGCCATCTGTTTCACTGACCTGCTGGATTCGCTTGAGGCCGTCACACTCTTCGATGACGGCCGCCGTTGGCTCTGGAACCAGCGTTTTCCAGTCGCGGTCCTCGATCATTCGCTCTCTGACTTCCGAGCCTTCGAGGACCTGTCGACGGAACATCGGCGACTGGCGCACCTCAACGCCTGCCTCCGCAAAGAGTCGGATGACCAGTGGATTGTTCGAAAACGCAACATCGAACGCCGGCGACATGCTCTGGACGTGACTCACCCAGACGGAGTTGCGTTCGAGATCCTCGATCGGAACGACGTAGGTCGGAATATCGAACTCGGCGACGGATTTGGTGACCATCATAACGCGCTCGCCGGCGGTAAACGGGTTTCTGGGGGTATGAGAGTCGCCTGCACTCCCGATCCCCAACACCAGTTCGTCTACCTGCTCGGCAATCTCTTCGACCATATGGTGGTGGCCGCTGTGGTACGGCTGAAATCGGCCAATATAGAACCCCCGCATACAGGAACGTACCACGGCTCAATTTATAAACTCGGCGAGTCGGCGCAAAACGGTTATACTGGTGTATAACGCCATCTAACCGGAGAATATGCAAGCAGCCGAGACCCACCATAGGGGAGAAAGTATATCAATCGCCAGACCCTCGGTTTCGGTAACGAAAACGTTCTATGAGTAACCACACGGACACTGACGACAGTCCCCCCGATGAGGGGGTGGATGACGACATGACAGCTGACGACGGGCAGCTGGTCGACCAGCGGGAGTCAGACAGCGAGCCGACTCCCAGCGAACAGCCAGCCGATCGCCAGCCAGCAGCGGAGTCAGTGTCGTCTGACGTCCACGCCAGCACTGACGACGAGCTATTCGAGCCGGAATCGGACACACCGCCCGACCGATCCAGAGGTAACACACCGACGGAGACCGAGGAAGAGCCACCGTCGATCGAAGAGCTCGGGAGCGACGTTGAGGTCAACGCGCCGATTGCCGAAGACCCCGACGAAGACGACCTGCTTGGCGGCCTCCTTATCGACAGTACAGACGAAGTCGAGATTCCTGATCGGCTTGTCGATCAGGTCATCGGCCAGGAACACGCCCGCGACGTGATCATCAAGGCCGCCCGACAACGACGGCACGTCATGATGATCGGCTCGCCCGGAACGGGCAAATCGATGCTCGCCAAGGCGATGACCGAACTGCTCCCGAAAGAGGAGCTCCAAGACGTCCTCGTCTATCACAACCCTGACGACGGCAACAAGCCGAAGGTGCGGACGGTTCCCGCCGGCAAGGGTGAACAGATTGTTGAGGCCCACAAAGAAGAAGCCCGCAAACGCAACCAGATGCGGACTTTCATCATGTGGATCCTCATCGCGGTGATCCTCGGTTATGCACTGATCATCGCCGGACAGATCCTGCTTGGAATCCTGGCGGCAGGGATTATCTATCTCGCCTTCCGCTATGCCTCCCGCGGGAGCGACGCGATGGTGCCAAACCTGCTTGTCAACAACGCCGACACCACCAGCGCACCGTTCCGTGATGCAACCGGTGGGCACGCCGGTGCACTGCTCGGCGACGTTCGACACGACCCGTTCCAGTCCGGTGGGATGGAGACGCCGAGCCACGACCGTGTCGAACCCGGTGCCATTCACAAGGCCAACAAAGGTGTGTTGTTCATCGACGAGATCAACACGCTCGATATCCGCAGCCAACAGCACCTGATGACGGCGATTCAGGAGGGCGAGTTCTCGATTACCGGCCAGTCCGAACGCTCCTCTGGGGCGATGGTCCAGACCGAGCCCGTCCCGACTGACTTCATCATGATCGCCGCAGGGAATCTCGATGCGATGGAGAACATGCACCCTGCGCTGCGGTCGCGAATCAAAGGCTACGGTTATGAGGTCTACATGGAGGATACCATCGACGACGACCTCGAAATGCGCCGGAAATACGTCCGGTTCGTGGCCCAAGAGGTCGCCAACGACGGCCGGCTGCCACCGTTTGAGGCCAAAGCTATCGAAGAAGTCATTCTCGAAGCCCGTCGCCGTGCGGGCCGAAAAGGCCACTTGACGCTCCACTTCCGCAACCTCGGTGGACTGGTCCGTGTTGCTGGCGATATCGCCCGCGGCGAGGACGCCGAGTACACGACTCGCCAGCACGTCTTGCAGGCAAAACGCCGCTCGCGATCGATCGAACAGCAGCTCGCCGACGAGTTCATCGAACGGCGCAAGGACTACGAACTGCAGGTCTCGGACGGCTACGAGGTCGGCCGCGTCAACGGCCTCGCCGTGATGGGTGAGGACTCGGGGATCATGCTGCCCGTAATGGCCGAAGTCACGCCATCCCAGGGGCCCGGACGGGTCATTGCGACCGGTCAGCTCAAAGAGATGGCCGAAGAGTCGGTCCAAAACGTCTCGGCGATCATCAAGAAGTTCTCCGATCAGGATCTCGCCGAAAAGGACGTTCACATCCAGTTCGTCCAGGCCGGTCAGTCTGGAGTTGACGGCGACTCGGCATCAATCACGGTCGCGACGGCCGTGATCTCGGCGCTCGAAGATGTCGGTGTCAACCAGGCGCTGGCGATGACCGGCTCGCTGTCGGTTCGTGGGGACGTCCTGCCGGTCGGTGGGGTGACCCACAAAATCGAGGCCGCCGCCAAGGCCGGCTGCAAGCGGGTCATCATTCCGAAGGCCAACGAACAGGACGTGATGATCGAAGACGAATACCGCGAGATGATCGAAATCATCCCGGTCAGCCATATCAGCGAAGTGCTCGACGTTGCCCTCGAGGGCGAAGGCGAGAAGGATTCGCTGGTCGCTCGGCTCAAAAGCATCACCGGTTCGGCGCTCAAAGAAAATCAGGGCGTCGCCGGTCCGTCGAGTCCGAGCCCGCAGTAACCGCCTTCGTGGTGCATGGCTGATTTTCTGACGTTTACGGCTGGAACCGGTCTGCTTGTTGTCGTTTTGATTGTGTTTGCCAGAGCCTCCGCGTCGGTGTTTCTCGAACAGGAAGACACGCTGGACGCGTCAAATACGGAGCAAGAACAGCCGGGGCCACCGTCACTTTCAACAGCCACGCTACTGGCAAATGTCGCGCTCACCCAGGGGCTGTTCGGATTGGGAATTATCGTGCTTGCCTGGTATACGTCGATTCCGCCGGTGGCGTTTGGGCTCGCAGATGGGCTGTCAGTTGTCGCTGCAACCGCACTCGGAACCGCGATTGGTCTGGTCTTCTTTGGGCTCAACGACCTAGCCACCAGGTTCGGCCAGCAGCGAGGGATGGCCTCCTCGGAGGCGCTCAGAGCGGCGCTGGCTCCGGAGAGTCGGCTGGGGTGGGTCGTCCTCTTACTGGTTGTCTTACCGATTATCGCGGGCTTCGAGGAGCTGTTGTTTCGCGGCGCGCTAATCGGCGTGACAGCCGCCGGATTCGGGCTGTCGCCGTGGTTGTTGGCGGTCGTCTCGTCTCTCGCGTTCGCACTCGGCCACGAGGCACAGGGCCGACTCGGCGTCCTCATTACGGGACTTCTCGGATTCGCACTGGCAGCCGTATTTATTCTCACCGGAAGTTTGCTGGTGGTGATTGTCGCACACTACGTCATCAACGCCTGTGAGTTCATAGTTCACGAAGGATTGGATACGGCACGCTGAAACTCTCAGCAGTGGTAATTTGAGAGAGACGTTCAAGAGGCCCGCCCGATATCTCGACGACATGGACACCGACGGACTGTTCGCCGTCGACCCGGATGATCTGCCGCTATTGGCCGCTGCCGGAGCGATTGCCATCGGCTCGATTCTCGTGATCACTGACATCGGTTCGGGCCATCCACTCGTCGCCATGTTGCTGGTTGGCGGGACGATTGCATTTGTTGGCTTCACGCTCCAACGGGTGCCCGAGTACAATGGCAGGATCGCGGTTGCTGCGGTAACGATGGTGCTTGGCAGCGCGCTTGTCGCCGTCGAATTCGACGTTGGGTTTGATTTCGATGGGCCGCTCGGAGCGGCGTTGTTTCTCGTTGGTGCGGTTGGGCTGGCAAAATACCTCGATGAGTAGCAATTGAATAGCGATTAGTTTTCGAGCCGTCGGAGCGCCGCCGCCACACTTGCGGGGGTTGCCCCCTGGCCGTCGCGGACACGGTGGTCGGGAATCAGCAGCGGAACCGGATTCGCCCGCAACGCATCGCGGACGGTTTCGGTTGCGTCGTGACTGCTGGGATCGAGTCCGGCGAGCCGAGCGAGCCGCGAGACCGTCACGGTGTTGCCTGCGGGAACGTCTTCGAGCGCTTCGAGCGCCGCCCGCTGCTCCGTCGGGAGCGTCAGCGCGCGGTCGACGTCGGTTAGTGCCTGCACGTCACCGCCGAGATACTGATCGAGCAGATCCAACAGCTCGTGGTCCGTGGCCGCATCGTCCGGAACCGAATCGGGAAACGAGACGTTGATTACCTGCCCGCTTGCAATGCCAAGCTGTACCACACAGCCTAACGGCTCAAATCGGCGGGCGAAGATTCCTGCAGGAGTCATTACCGAACCCCAGAGGCCGACACCCTTCAACAGTTCCGTCTTGTGGCGCAAGCCTTATGAACAAATACGTACATTAGTGTACATAGATGAACGACACTGAGGAGGAGTTGGCAGCACCGGTTCGGGCAATCCTCGAGTCGGCTGCCGACAGACCAGGCGGCGAGCGTCGGCTCTCTGTCGACGCGCAGTCGTTGACGGCGGCGTTTGCGGCGGCCGAGGACGACGGGCGGATTCCGATTATTGCAGAGGTCAAACCCACAAGTCCGACGACAGAAGGAACCAACACGGCCGATCCTGTCGAGTTAGCCGAATCGATGGTCGAAGGGGGGGCCGCAGCACTCTCGGTGCTGACCGAGCCGGACCACTTCGGCGGCTCGCTCGAGAATCTCGAACGGATCCGGGCTGCAGTTGACGTCCCCGTTCTACGGAAGGACTTCATTCTCCGTGAATCACAGCTCGATAGCGTCGAAAGCGACGTGATCCTACTTATTGCCAGGTTCGTTGGCGACGACCTTTCTTCGCTCTTGACGGCTGCCGAAGCTCGCGGCTTTCAGGTACTCGTCGAGGTTCACACGGCCGCCGAACTGGAAACAGCGGTCGAGGCAGGCGCATCGATTATCGGCATCAACAACCGCGATCTAGGCCAACTCGATGTCGACCTTGCGACCTTCGAGCGGCTTGCGCCGCTCGTTCCCGACGAGGCAACACTGATCGCCGAAAGCGGGGTTTCGACCGTCGCGGACGTCCAGAGAATGCGCGCTGCGGGCGCAGACGGGCTCTTAATCGGTACTGCCATCATGGACGGCGATCCAACAACGAATACGCGACGATTTACCCAAGCTGAGCCCACAGATGACGATCCGACTGACAACTAGCCAACTGATGACGACCCACCGAACACCAACACGAGATTACAATGAGCACTGACCGACCCACAGAATCCGACCGAACCGAGTTCGCCTACGAAACCGACGGTAAATTCGGTGAGTACGGCGGCCAGTACGTTCCTGAGGCACTGATGCCGGCCATCCAGGAGCTAACCGACGCCTACCAGCGGTACGTCCTCGAGAACGAAGACGGCTTCATGGACGAGTTCCGCGAACGACTCGCCGATTTCGGGGGCCGACCGACGCCCCTCCAGCGTGCAGACCGGCTCTCCGAGCGCTATGGACTCGACGTCTATCTCAAACGCGAGGACCTGCTTCACGGAGGCGCACACAAACTGAACAACGCCCTCGGGCAGGTCTTGCTGGCAAAATATATGGGCAAAGAGCGGATTATCGCCGAAACCGGCGCGGGCCAACACGGAACCGCGACCGCAATGGCGGCGGCGCATCTCGATATGCCCTGTACGATCTACATGGGCGAACGCGATATCAATCGGCAGCGACCCAACGTCTTCCGGATGAAGCTCAACGGCTCGGACGTCAAACCCGTCACCGCGGGCCGTGGAACGCTCAAAGAGGCCATCAGCGAGACGATGCGCGACTGGGCCGCAAGTGTCGAGACAACCCATTACGTCATCGGCAGCGTCGTCGGCCCGCATCCCTTCCCGGTGATGGTCCGTGACTTCCAGGCCGTGATTTCCGAGGAAGCCCGCCGACAGGTTCGTGAGAAAGCCGGCGGCCTTCCGGATTCAGTCATCGCCTGTGCGGGCGGCGGGTCGAACACGATGGGCACCTTCGCACACTTCGTGAATGACTCGGCTGTCAACCTGATCGCCGTCGAGGCCGGCGGCTCTTCGCTTGCGGTCAACGAGGAAACCGGTGTCGCGCCCAACTCGGCGTCGCTGTCGACCGGCTACGACGGCGTGCTTCACGGCGCGCGGACGAAACTCCTCCAGGATCGCTTTGGTCAGATAATGGAATCACACAGCATTTCTTCGGGACTCGATTACGCCGGTGTCGGCCCCGAACTCGCCTATCTCGTCGACGAGGGGCGAGTCACACCGGTCGCGGTCGACGACGACGCGGCCCTCGAAGGCTTTCACCGACTCTCCCAAACGGAAGGAATTATTCCAGCACTCGAAACTGCCCACGCCTTCGGCTATCTCGAAGAACACGCCGAGGAGCTCACCGGGACGGTCGTCGTCAACGTCTCGGGCCGTGGTGACAAGGATCTGCAGTCAGCAATCGAGGAAACCGACGCGAGAGAGATTCCAAACGCACCGGATATGTCGATGTTTTCGGGGGGTATTTAGATGGCCGATAGCGGGGAGCCCAAAGTCGACGACGCAGCGATCGAAGAACGCGGTAGCCAACATGCAAACAGCGACATTGCCGAGGCGTTTGCTGACGGACCCGCGTTTATTCCGTATCTTGCCGTTGGCGACCCGAGCTATGAGGCCTCGAAAGCCTACGTCGAGGCACTCGCCGAAGGCGGTGCGGACATCATCGAACTCGGGCTTCCGTTTTCCGAACCGATTGCTGAAGGGCCAACAATTCAGGGAGCGGTGGTCCGAGCGCTCGAAGGCGGTATGACGCCTCAGCGGTTTTTCGAGTTCGTCGAGGAGCTCACGGTCGACGTGCCGTTGGTCTGTATGACCTATTACAACCTCATCTACCAGTACGGCCGGAGCGCGGCCAACGATGTCGACGCCGAGGGCGGCCCCGAAGCCTTTGTCGCCCGCGCGGCCGAAGCCGGTATCTCAGGGTTTGTCGTTCCGGATCTCCCCGCCGAAGAGGCCGACCCACTCCGCGATGCCTGCGACAAATACGGGCTTGATCTGGTCTTTATTGTCGCGCCGACCACCGAGGGCGACCGACTCAGAGCGATGATGGATCGCGTCTCCGGCTACGTCTACGTGCAGGCTCGATTGGGGACCACCGGTGCGAAAACGGATGTCTCCGATCAGACTGATCAGAGTCTCGACCGGCTCGCCGAGTGGTCGGTTCCGAAGGCCGTCGGCTTCGGTATCTCGAACGGCGAACAGGCAGCCCGGATCGTCAAAAGCGGGGCCGACGGCATTATCGTCGGCAGCGCGCTCGTCGACATCGTCGCCGAAGGGGCCGCAACCGACGAGCCGGTCGACGAGACAGCCGCGAAAATCGAGGCGAAAGCCCGCGAACTCTCGACGGGGGTTGATGCCGGTTCGGCCCAACGGACACCCGGTGTCGAGTCGAACTGACAGTGTCTGAGTCGCAAGCTACATAGCCCACTACTGACAGAGATTCACACAACAACTATGTCCGCAGGAATCACCGCCCGACTGGCGCGTATCTCTACAGGTGACCGGTTTCTCGTCGTCCCGATGGACCATGGCATCACCATTGGCGCAGTCGCCGGGCTCAAAAACCTCGAATCGACCGTCGATGCAATCACGAGCGGTGGCGCTGATGCCGTCTTGACACAGAAGGGGCTGGCTTCGCGCGTCCATCCGCACAAAAACGGCAGCGGCTACATCGTGCATGTCAACGGTTCGACCTCGATCGGCCCCGATGAAAACGACAAACGCGTCACCTGCAGCGTCGAGGAAGCGATCCGCGCCGGTGCCGACGCCATTTCGTTCCATATCAATGTCGGGTCGAACTACGAGCCAAAACAGATCGAAGATCTCGGTGTACTCACCGGCGAGGCCGACCGCTACGGCATTCCCGTCCTAGCGATGGCCTACGCCCGCGGCCCGGGCATTCAGGGCGACGAACCCGAGTATCTCGGCCATGCGGTCCGGCTTGCCGAAGAACTCGGCGCAGATGTCGTCAAAACCGGCTACAGCGGCGATGCAGAGAGCTTCCAACACGTCTGTGAGTCGACGAGCCTCCCTATCGTTATTGCTGGTGGCAGCCGCGGAACCGACGCCGAAACCGTCGAGATGGTTCGCGGGGCGATGGACGCCGGTGCCGCGGGCGTCTCGATGGGTCGGTCGATTTTCCAGCACGAAGACCCAGAGGCGATTACGCGCGCGGTTTCTGCGGTTGTTCACGACGACCACGACGCCGAGGACGCACTGAGTGCGGCCGGGCTGACCGTCGAAGCCTGAGTTGGGCGGCCAAACCGATTGGTCAGCGTATTTCGTTCCATATTCCGCCATGTTTTAGCCACCGCGCGCTGACCGAGTGGTAATGACACGAACCGTGTGGGTCAAAGCCGACGATTCGGTCGGCGAGTGGGAGACGCGGAAACGACGGATTACGACCGCCATCGAGGCCGGCGTCGACTGGGTACTGGTCGATGAGGCCGACGTGAGCCGGGTCCGCCAACTGGGAGATATCAAGGTTGCGGCCTTCCGGTCGGATGCCGCCATGGTTGATGAGGCCGAAACGGCAACTGAGACCGACATTGCTGACGCCTACTTCGTCGGCAAAGACGGCGAAGGCGACGGCACCGTTGATCTGCCCTCTGATTTCTCTGGCTCGGCTGATCTCACGACGCTCCGACACAGCGACAACCGTGCACAGGGTGCCTACATCCGGATTTTCGATCAGGATTACGAGGCGTTCGCCGAGGAGGCAGCCCACGATGCCGACTATACCGCCGTCATCGGCGAGGATTGGACGATTATCCCGCTCGAAAACCTGATTGCGCGCATCGGCGAGGAAACCGACCTCCTTGCGGGCGTGACGACGGCCGATGAGGCACAGGCAGCCTTCGAAACGCTCGAAATCGGGGCCGACGGTGTCTTGCTCGACAGCGACAACCCCGACGAAATTCGCAATAGCGTCGAAGTTCGGGACGCCGCCGAGCGCGAAACCCTCGATCTACAGTACGGTGAAGTGCTGGCGGTCGAACGGACGGGCATGGCCGACCGGGTCTGTATCGATACGGGGAATTTGATGGATCACGACGAAGGCATGCTCATCGGCTCGATGTCTCGTGGGCTGTTTTTCGTCCACGCCGAGACCGCCGAATCGCCCTACGTCGCCTCCCGGCCGTTCCGCGTCAACGCGGGTGCAGTCCACGCCTACGTCCGGACACCCGATGGTGGCACGAAGTACCTCGCCGAACTCAAAAGCGGCGACCAGGTCCAAGTTGTCAACACCGCTGGCAAGACACGTGAGGCGATCGTCGGCCGCGTCAAAATCGAAAAGCGACCGATGTTCCGGGTTGAACTCGATGTCGATGGCGACCGGATCGAGACGCTACTGCAGAACGCCGAGACGATCAAAGTCGCAACCAGTGAGGGCCGCAAAGCGGTCACCGACCTCGAAGCCGGCGACGAGATGTTAGTCTACTACGAAGACATTGCACGACACTTCGGCGAGGCCGTCGAAGAGAGCATCATCGAAAAATAATCCGCACGCTGGATTCGAACTTACTGCTGTTCGGTCGTTATTTCAGCGTTTTTATTAGCCGTCGAGAGTGGTTCGGTACACCACGTACAGAAATCAAGCGCTGGATCGGTCGAGCGGCCACAGTGCGGACAGGAAATCCCTTCATCTGCATCGGTCTCACCCTCGCCGACGCCGGGGGTCATCGCGGCTTCCCGTTCGTCGAGATAGGCGATGAGAATCGCATCGAACACACTGACAGCGAGAATGACGAACACCGGAATCGTCACTTCGGTTGGGAGTGCGCCCGGATCGAACGGATCGACGCTTTCGACGTCTGGCACATACTGGTTGATCAGAATAATGCCCGTTCCGAGCGTCAGGACGAGCCAGAGCAGCGACCGTTTCCACCGCCGGAGATAGGCGTGGCCGGTTCCCGCAACGCCAACTACTGCACCGACGAGTGCAAAGCCAGCAGCAAATAAAATCCGTCGTCGTGAGTTGCCCATAAGCCAGTTTAGATTAATACCGTGTTAAAGTCCCGTATTTCGATCTATCCGAGCGCGTCGACGAGCCGCCGAAGCGATGCCAGTGGATACTGCCCCGGCGCGGTTGCATCTGCGGGGTCAACCGGGGCATAGCCGATTTTCGAACCGTACACGGGGGCGACCGCGCGAGTGTGCTGGCCGGCGGCTCCCATTGCCATCGTTGCAACCGTTCGACCGCCAGCAGTCGCCTCGTGGGTCGCAGTCAACAGCGCGAGTGCGTCCTCGCGGCTGTGGGCGGTTGTTGCGAGTTTGCCAACGTCGCCTTCGCTGGCTGCGCGATCGAGCAGTGCAGAGAGCGTCTTGACCGGTGGCGTCGACTCAAAGTCGTGAACAGAGGCGATGACCGTGGTTCCGGCGGCACGGGCAGCCGTCCGAACCTCACGCGCGCGCGAGACTGCGGCGGCTGGCTCGCTCCCGTCGAGTGCGGCGAGTTCGAGGTCGACGGCGGCAACGCACTCGAATTCGAGTGCGGATTCGAGCGTTTCGAGCCGAATTGCTTCGTCGGTCGCCTCACCACCCTCCCACTGGGCTCGGTTGGTGACGATCAGTGGGAGCTCGCCGTCGTACGCGGCAAGTTCGGCGAGCGGATCGGCGGCGAGGTCAAGCCGAAACTCAACAGCGTCGGCGTCAGTGCGGGCCGCCGGCTCAACGTCTAGCCGATCGGTTGCGGCAGCGAGAACGAATGAATCGAAATCGAGATCGAATGAATCCATACGTCGGCATACGTGTCGGGGGGCAAAACCGTATGGATGGCCGGCGGAATTGGGCTGGCCACGCCCACTGGTTAGAACTCGTAGTTCGATTTCGAACCGAGATCCGCGGCGTCGGTTTCGATCGCGCCGGTCCCGACAAATCGATACTTCTCGTCAGTCAGATAGATTGCCCCGTCGGCAACGTCGAGTTCGAGTTCAGTGAGGAAGGCACCCTCGCAGGGGCCGAAGGTGCATTGGCCGGAATCAGCCTCGAAATACGCGCCGTGGTTCGTACAGATAACCTCGCCGTTTCGCATCTCTGCGCCCGAGCCCTTATCGAGTTTGATGTGTGTAAAGTGCTGACAGTAGTTGAGCCAGCCCATAATATCGCCGTCGCTGCGGACCAAAATCGCCTCCTTTGGATCCTCGCTGTCAGCCGGCTCAACACGGAAGAGAAACGTCGTCTCCTCGGGAACGTCCTCAACAGCTGCGATACGAGAGGCCGAAGTCATTGACTGGTGATATCAACTCAGGGGAGTTAACTGTAGCTCCAGGCGGCTGTGGATTTATCCGGCTCTCAGCCGCAGTATCACCATGACCACCGAACGCGAAAAGATGCTCGCCGGCGAGCGATACGACCCAAGCGACCCGGAGCTCCGTAGCATGCGAAAACGGGCACGACGACTAACCGAGGCATACAATCGAACAACCGTTGACGACCTCGATGAGCGACGGCGAGTACTCCGTGACCTGCTCGGATCGGTCGGTGCTGACAGCTACGTCGAACCACCGTTTCGCTGTGATTACGGCGATCATATCTCGGTTGGTGCGGAGTTCTATGCGAATTTCGACTGCGTGATTCTCGATGTCTGTCCGGTCGACATCGGTGCCCGGTGTCTGTTCGCACCGAGTGTCCACATCTACACCGCGACACACTCGCTGTCGGCGGCCGAACGTCGAACCGGCGTCGAATACGGCAAACCGGTCACCGTCGGCGACGACGTGTGGCTCGGTGGACAGGCGGTGCTCACACCCGGTGTCACGGTCGGCGATGCGGCGGTTGTTGGAGCCGGCGCAGTCGTCACTGAGGACGTGCCCGCAAAAACGGTCGTACAGGGAAATCCAGCGACGGTCGTCCGACAGCTCGAGTGAAGTCGACCGAGCAGCGTAGAACGACGGTCCGGAACGGTCCGGAGGACTCAGTCGTAGTGTACTGATTCGATACGGGCATCGAAGAGTTTCATCAGCAGCGTCGTTAGCGGTCCGGCAGCCGCTGTTGGATCGGCTGGGTCGGCTTCTCGGTCTTGCCCACCGATCGAAATCCCGTCAACGGTCGTCACTGGTCGGAGCTCCCACGTCGAATTCGTCAGAAAGACCTCGTCGGCACGGCGGATCTCGTCTGGGCGGTACTGACCCTCCTCGATCGGGATGTCTTCGTTGCGAGCGATTTCGAGGACACCCCGGCGGGTGATTCCGGGCAAAACCGGCCCCTCAAGACTCGGCGTCCGAAGGGCGTTGTCACGGACGAAAAACAGGTTGCTCGTCGCGCCTTCAGTGACGTAGCCGTCGGTATCGACCATGAGCGCCTCGTCGGCACCGGTGACCCGGAGTTCGAGGCGAGCGAGAATTCCGTTGAGATAGTTGTGCGTTTTCCCGCGGGCCGGAACAGCGCTATCGGGAATCCGCTTGGTTTTGACCGTCTGCAACGTGGCCGGCCCGTCCCAGACGGGCGTGCTGGCTCGGCCACCGCGGGCCAGCGGGCTGACGATGACGACAACCGTCGGATTGACATTGACAGCGGGCGTGAGCTTTCCCGGCTGGACGCCGCGGGTGATCGAGAGCCGGATATAGGCCTCCGAGAGGTTGTTTGCCCGCAGTGTCTCGTCGATCCGGTGGCGTAACTCGTCGTCCGCGAGGTCGTGATCAAGGCCGAGAATCGAGCAGGTTTCGGCGAGTCGGTCGGCGTGTGCTTGCCACTCGAAAACCTCGCCGCCATAGGCGCGCATCGTCTCGAAGGCCGCATCACCATAGAGAAAGCCCCGATCACGGACGTTGACGGTCGCCTCAGCCGCGGGGACGAGTTCGCCATCGACGTGATACAGGATGTCGGTGTCGACTGACTCGGTCATCGCTGGCTCGACTCCCGCTCGGCATGTGTTTCACAGCGTGCAACGAAATTCTCCACCAGCTGTTTGCCCTCAGCAGTCAGGATGCTCTCGGGGTGAAACTGAACGCCGAACTGCGGCTTCTCGCGGTGTCGGACCCCCATGACGACCTCACGTTCGTCAGCCGTCCGGGCGGTTTCGACGAGTTCGGCGGGGAGCGCATCGCGCTCAACACAGAGCGAGTGGTACCGGCCCACCTCGATTTCGGGCGGGACACCCGCAAATAATCCAGTGCCGTCGTGGGTGATCGTCGAGGGTTTGCCGTGGACGACATCCGGGGCGTGGCCGACGTGCGAGCCGCGAGCCGCACACATCGCCTGGTGACCCAGACAGACGCCGAAAATCGGACAGTCGAGGTCGAAGACGGCCATCGAAACGCCCGCCGAATGCGGTGTTCCCGGCCCCGGCGAGAGAACGATGCCATCGGGGTCGAGCCGCTGGATGCCGGCGAGATCGACGGCGTCGTTTCGTCTGACCGCCACCTCGCCGGCGAACTCGCCGACGTACTGGACGAGGTTGTAGACGAACGAATCGTAGTTGTCGATCACGAGTATCCGCGGCCCCTCGGGAACGTTGCCAGCGACGAGGCCGGCGGGCTGTGCGGTTCGCTCTGCAGAAGTGGAATTGTCGGTGCTCATTCGGCAGCCTCCGTGAGTATCATTCGGCGGCCTCCTCGACCGTCATCCGGCCTTTCGACAACGCTTCGTCGATGGCGGTCACGAGCGCCCGCCCTTTTGCGAGCGTTTCTTCGTATTCGGCCTGTGGATCAGAATCGTGGACGATCCCTGCGCCGACGCGGAGATGATAGGTGTCTGCGGTTCGAGTCAGTGTCCGGATAATGATGTTGAGCGTGGCCCGGCCATCAAAGCCGAAGATCGCCATGCTTCCGGTATACGGGCCGCGTTGGGTCGCTTCGAGTTCGTCGATAATCTCCATCGTCCGCGGCTTTGGCGCACCCGTGATCGTTCCGCCGGGGAAGGCCGCCGCGATCGCATCGGCCAGCGAAAGCTCATCGCGGAGTTCTCCTTCGACGAGCGAAACCAGATGCATGACCTCCGAATAGCGGTCGATGCGGCGGTATTCGCTGACCTCGACGGAGCCGAACTCGCTGACCTTCCCGAGATCGTTTCGTTCGAGATCAACCAACATTGCGTGTTCAGCCCGTTCTTTCTCATCGGTACGGAGGTCGGCTTCGAGTGCCGCGTCTTCGGCCGGTGTCGACCCACGCCGGCGGGTTCCGGCGATTGGTTCGGTGGCCAACTGAGAGCCATCACGTTCTAAGAGGAGTTCGGGGCTCGCACTGACGAGATCGATCCCGTTCCACCGGTCGTCGCCGCGGCCGGAAAATTCGAGCAGCCCCGAGTAGGGTGCGGGATTGACCCGTCTGAGCGCATCATAGGCCTCGACGGGGTGGACGGCTGCAGGCGCAGCCAGCCGTTGTGAGAGATTCGTCTGAAAAGTGTCGCCGTCACGGATGTACTGTTTGATCTGTCGGACGCGGTCGGCAAAGGCCTCACGGCTGAACTCACGCTGAAACACCGCTTCAGTCGCTGCAACCGGTGGGGGCCCGACCGAAGGGTTGCCACCGGTGGCGTCTGCGGCAAGCGACTTCGCCTGCTGGACTGCCCGGTCGTAAATTTCGTCAGTGGCTGACGGGGTCGCTTCCGCCGGAATTCGCGGACAGCAGGTGAGATGAAGCGTGACGGGCTCGGAACGAGGTTCGGACCAGGCGGCCACACAGTCGTAGAGACCGACCTGTACCCGCGGCAACCCACGATCATCGACCGTGTTGCCATCGAGCGTTTCGAGTTCGCGGGCAATATCGTACGAAAGCCAGCCAAACGCCCCACAGGGATACGGAACCGCACAATCGCCCCGAACGAGTGTTTCACCCGAGAGCAGTCCATCGAGCGCGGCAAGCGAGGGGGTGTCACGACGGTAATCGCCGATCGCTGCGGTTTCGGATTCGGTGCTGGTTGCAACCACGGCGTCGGCACTGACGGTGAGTCGTTCGACGGGATCAATCGCAAAATAGCCCCAGCCGGACTGGCCGCCGGTCGTCTCTACATAGACGCCACCGGGGCCCGAACGGGCTCGCCGGTAGGCGGTAAACGGATCCGCAACGTCGACTCGGAGTTCGACCGGCACGCGAGCGTCGGCCGGCGCCTCAGCAGCCAGCGACCGAAAGGTCGTCCGCTCGGTGACGACGGTCGGGGTTCGCATATATGTCCGGAGTCGCCCCCAGTGGGTAACAGTTTCGCGATTCGGTAGCTAAAACAGGCCGGTGGGTCACCGAATTACTGATTCTTCGCGCGCTCGACCCAGTCGCTCACGACCTTCGCCGAGACATCGATTTCGTCTGCAATTTCGTCGGGATCGGCTGCGGCCAACGCCGCGACGGAGCCAATGCCGGCGGCTTCGAGTCGCTCGCCGTAGGCCGGGCCAATGCCTTTGATCGTCTCAACCGGTTCGCCCGACTCGTCGGGTTCGGCGGTTTCTGTGTCGTCGTCGGTTTCAGTCGCGCTCGACAGTGGCTCTGCCTGGTCGATCGCGGCGGCCGTCGGATTGGTACTAGTGGCTTCTTCGTCGGCTTCGGCGTCTTCGTGCTCGACATCTTCAGCTTTAGCGTCGTCAGCGTCGCCAACGTCGTCAGCGTCGGGTTCAGCACCCTCGGCCTCGGCGTCTTCGACATCGTCGGTGGATTCCCCATCAGCAGTCGTCTCAACGGCCGGCTCGTCGCCAACGGTACCGGCAGCTTCGGCCGGTTCGGCGGCGGTCTCAGGATCTTCGCCATCGGTCTCGACCAAGGAGCCGGTTGAGGCGGCTGCATCAGTGTCGCTGGCAACCGTGTCGGCCTCGGTCTCATCGTCGACTTCCGTCTCGGTGCCAGCGTCAGCCTCCGTCTCGGCCTCAGCGTCGGTCTCGGCCGACTGATCGTCGTCAGCCGAGTCGGCCGCTGGTTCGTCATCAGCTTCGTGTTCCACTGTGACCGCCGTCTCAGTCCGGCGTTCCTCCTCGGCAGGAGCCCCGCCGATCCCTAGTAGAGACTTTAATTTGTTGAGTAGGGCCATTACCAGTAGCTACAACACGCCCATATTTAAAAGCCGGCCACAGTCCCGCGACGTGATACCTCGCTGTCGGCCACTTAGTAGGCCGAGCGTACCACCCTATAGTGCCTCTCGAAGCGCCCGGTTCATGACCTCGACTGGGGCCGACTCGCCAGTCCAACGCTCGAAGGCTTCGACACCCTGAAACAACAACATCCATGCACCATCGATGGGTGTCGCCCCAGCCGCCTCGGCTTCGCGGAGCAGCCGTGTTTCGATCGGCGCATACACCGCATCGAGAACCGCCATATCGCTGTGGAGTAACTCACCTGGAATCGGCGTCTCGTCGGACTGCATCCCAACACTCGTTGCGTTGACCACTAACGAGGCCGACGTCAGTGCCGAATCGAGTGTGTCGAGACCGCCGCCAGTAACCGTTGTCTCTGCGTGATCATCGGCACCGTTTCGGGCCGTCGAGCCCTTGGTTCCGGCGACCGTACCGGCCAGTTCCTCGGCGCGCTCTGTGGTTCGGTTGGCGATATGAACCGTTGCGCCCGCATCAGCGAGGGCAAACGCCGCTGCCCTCCCGGCCCCACCAGCGCCGACGACGACCGCGGATTCACCCTCGACGGCGACATCGTGATGGGCGAACGAGCGAGTAACGCCGATCGCGTCGGTATTGTAGCCACGCGGCGGGCCGTCAGCCCGAAAGTCGATCGTATTGACCGCTCCAATCCGGGCGGCGAGCGGATCGGGGTCGACGACGCTGAGTACGTCCTGTTTGAACGGAATCGTCACGTTGAGTCCGGCGATCCCGAGCGAGTCGGCTCCCCGGATCGCGTCTTCGATCGCTTCGACGGCGGGTTCGAAGGCGACGTACGACGCCGCCATTCCGAGCTCGGCGTAGGCCGCATCGTGCATCGGTGGCGAGACCGAATGGCCGACAGGGTTGCCGACCAGCCCATAGACATCCATACCGACCGATTCGCCGGCAACCCGTTAAATCTCATGTGATTCGGGCGTGTCGATGCGACCGCGAGGAACCACTTGTGACCACGAGAAACCACTGTGGTGCCGACAGCCACGAGCCGGTGGCGTTTTGCGGGCCGACCACCTGCGGTAAGCCGTGATTGCGATTGTCGTCAGCCGGGCGGACCACGCCTCAACACACATCGGCGAGCAGCTGCTCGAACACGGCGAGTGGACCGCCCACGAGGACACCGACCGGCCCGACAGCGACGGCGGCGGAACCTATTATCGAAGCGATGGCTTCGAACTCCGAGAATTCGATGTCCTCCACGTCGAGTTGGACGACCCCTCTGAGGCGTTTTCGGCCCCTGCAGACATCGACTTCATCGTCTTCGTCTCTCGACACGCCGGCGACACGGGTGCGCTTTTGACGGCCCATTTCACCGGCAATTTCGGGCCCGCCGAGTACGGTGGTCAGCCGAAGTCGTTTGCGCGCGCTTGTCCGGGCGCACAGAAAGCCGTCATTACCGCGCTCAATGCACACGCACCCGAGGAGTACGAGGTCGGTATCGAGTGCACCCACCACGGGCCCAGTGAGTGTTCGGTTCCCTCGATGTTTGTCGAACTCGGTAGCGACGAGGCCCAGTGGCGCGATGCGGCGGGTGCGGCCGCAGTCGCACGCGCGGTGCTCGATCTTCGTGGCGTCTCGGCCGACCATGAGCCCGCGACAGCGAACAAACCACGGCATGTCGTCGGTTTCGGTGGGGGACACTATACGCCGCGTTGCACGCGCATTGCCACCGACAGCGAGTGGGCGGTCGGCCATATCGGGTCGGCCTGGCAGCTTGATGCGATGGGTGATCCCGAGGAACACCGTGAGGTAATTGCGGCCGCATTCGAGGCGAGCAACGCCGAACTCGCGGTTGTTGCCGGCGACAATCCATCGTTAACAGCGGTCATCGACGACCTCGGCTACCGGGTGGTCTCCGAGACGTGGCTTCGGGCGGTCGGAAGCCGGCCACTGTCGGTAGTTGCTGCCGCTGAAAAGCGGCTGTCAACAGTCGACGCGGGACTTCGGTTCGGAACGGCCGCCGTCGACAACGCAAACGAAGCTGACCCCGAGGCCGACTGGCTCCAGGTCGACCTCCCGGATTCGCTTATCGCTGCGGCAAACGGGATCGATCACGACGCAACATGGGCGGCCGTCGTCGAGACCACCGTTGCGTTCGAAACCGTCGAGGGGGCGACGTTGCCAGCAGGTCAGGCGGTGGTCGACGAACCGGCTGCGGTCGACACGCTGGTCGACCGGCTGGCTGCGCTTATGACCTCGAAATACGATGCCGTCGAACAGACCCCAGCGACAGTCATCTGCCGCGAAACGGGTTTCGATCCACAGAAGGCAGCAACACTCGGTGTGCCCGAAGGGCCGAAGTTCGGACAGCTTGCGGCTGGACACGCGATTACGGTCAACGGGAGGACAATCAAGCCGGAGGTTGTCGAAAGCGACCGAACCGAGCGATTTTCGGTCTCACGGCCTGAACCGGCGGAAACCGATCTCGTCGAGTCAGACGACTGTCTGACAAATGGGGAAAGATAAATAGGCTCGGTCTGCAAGAACCGGTCATACCTATGGACTCTATCGTTGAGGATGCCATTGATGAAGCCGAGGAGACCACTGAGAGTGGGCCCGAAGGCTTCAATGGCGCTGGCACCTCCGGCGGCGCACCACAATCCGGCACGATGACTGACGAGGAACTACAGGATGTTCTCAAAGATCTACAGACCGATATTACGGTTGTCGGCTGCGGCGGTGGCGGCGGCAACACCGTCAACCGGATGGCCGAAGAGGGAATCCACGGCGCAAAGTTGGTTGCGGCCAACACCGACGTGCAACATCTCGTCAATATCGAAGCCGATACGAAAATTCTGATGGGCCAGCAGAAAACCCAAGGCCGCGGTGCTGGCTCGCTGCCGCAGGTTGGCGAAGAGGCCGCACTCGAAAGCCAAGAGGAGATCTACGATGCGATCGAGGGCTCGGATATGGTCTTTGTCACCGCTGGACTCGGTGGCGGAACCGGCACCGGCTCCGCGCCGGTCGTCGCGAAAGCCGCCCGCGACTCGGGTGCACTCACGATTGCGATCGTTACGACACCGTTTACCGCCGAGGGCGAGGTTCGCCGAACCAACGCCGAAGCCGGCCTCGAACGGCTTCGGGATGTGAGCGATACGGTCATCGTCGTCCCAAACGACCGACTGCTCGATGCGGTCGGCAAACTCCCAGTTCGGCAAGCCTTCCAGGTCAGCGACGAGGTCCTCATGCGTTCAGTCAAAGGAATCACCGAACTCATTACCAAACCCGGACTCGTCAATCTTGACTTCGCCGACGTCCGGACGGTCATGGAAAAAGGCGGCGTTGCCATGATCGGCCTCGGCGAGTCGGATTCGGAATCGAAAGCCCAAGACTCGGTCAAGAGCGCGCTTCGTTCGCCACTGCTTGATGTCGACATTTCGGGTGCCAACTCGGCGCTCGTCAACGTCACCGGTGGCAACGATATGTCGATCGAAGAAGCAGAGGGGGTCGTCGAAGAGATTTACGACCGGATCGATCCCGACGCCCGAATCATCTGGGGGACCTCAATTGACGACGAACTCGACGGCAGCATGCGGACGATGATCGTCGTTACCGGCGTCGATTCGCCACAGATCTACGGTCGAAGCGAGGCGATTCAGGCACAGGCACAAGCGCAGGGCACGCAGTCGACTCCCGAGCCGACGGTCGGTGACGACACGGACGATATCGACTACGTCGAATAATCGCCGTAGAGCCCCAGAGACACCGTCGCGTCGTGGTGTGTTCGTTTTTCGTATCCGGTCTGTATGGCATATTGGTGTTTGATAACAGTATTTTTAGCTGATTGTCATCGGTAGCCCGGCTGTCGCGTCCTCATCAATAGATAGAAAAAGCCCCGTGTCCAACCACCCGATATCATGAAGGTCCCATACGATCTCAACAGCTACATTCGCGTGCTCAAACTGGCCAGTACGCCCTCATGGAACGAGTTCTCACAGGTCTCGAAGATCGCCGGAGCCGGCGTTGCGCTGATCGGCTTTCTCGGCTTTCTCATCTTTGCGGTCATGAGCTTCATCCCCGGTGGTGCCTGATGGGTATTTTCGCCGTCAAAACAACTGCCAGCCAAGAGCGAACCGTCGCCGACATGATCGCGACCAAAGAGGAAGACGAGGTTCACGCGGTGCTGTCGCCCGATTCGCTGACGAGCTATGTGATGGTTGAAGCCGACGGCACAGCTGTCTTAGAGCGCCTGCTCGAAGAGATTCCACACGCCCGGACGATTGTCCCGGGCAACTCGACGATTTCGGAGGTCGAACACTTTCTCTCGCCGACACCGGATGTCGAGGGGATTGCCGAGGGAGACATTGTCGAACTCATCGCCGGCCCGTTCAAAGGTGAAAAAGCACGTGTCCAGCGGATTGACGAAGGCAAAGATCAGGTGACAGTCGAGCTATACGAGGCGACGGTCCCGATTCCAGTGACCGTTCGTGGAGACCAAATTCGCGTGCTGGATTCCGAAGAGCGCTAACACGCGCCTGACCCCGGTTTGTGCTGCGTTGCTCGCTCAGGAGGACAGCAAATAAAACGGACGAAAAGCTGGCGACTGTTACTTTGTATACTCTAGTTCATCGAGCACCGCTTGGAGATCGGCTTCGGCTTCAACATCGCCTTTGAGCTGTTCGCGTCGCCGGACTGCGGCCGAATCTGCATCGTAGGACCGAACGTATTCCGCGCGGGTGTGTTCGTCGAACACGTGACGGATCGCAAAGTAGCCGTCGGGCACGATTGTTCCACAGACCTGACACTCGTGTTTTTCGTGTTCGGTTGTCTGATGATGAATCAACGACTCGACAGCCGCAAACTGTTGGTCACAGTCGGCGATTCCACAGCGCCATGAGGACATGTCAGACTGCTGGACCGGTAGCTATATAATGTTGTTGTGCACGCACTCGGAGTCGGCGGGGCGACGGACAAAACGGCAATACACTAATGGCTGTAGCCGAATTTTCGGCTGTGAGCGAGTCAGGCCAGACGCGGGTGGACATGCATACGAAACTGCTCAATGACCGTGTCGTAGCGCGTGCGAAACGGCGCGGTATCGACGTACTCGTCTATGCACCGCATTTTACTCGGCTGCCGGCGATCAAGCAAGCCGCCGAGCAGTATAGCGATTCCTCGCTATTGGTCGTCCCCGCCCGCGAGGTGTTTACGGGCGACTGGCGAAACCGCCGGCATCTATTGGCAATCGGGCTCGAAGAACCAGTCGCAGATTTCATCACCTTCGAGGGCGCGCTGGCAGAATTCGAACGGCAGGATGCGGCCGTGCTTGTGCCACATCCCGAGTTCATGAACGTGAGTCTGACTCGACCTGAAATCCGCGCGCACGCCGCCCGGCTCGACGGAATAGAAACCTACAATGCGAAACTCTTCGCCCATCAGAACCGTCGCGGCCAACGAATTGCGTTCGAACTCGAAATGGACGGCTTTGGCTCTTCGTACGCCCACCTCGCTCAAACCGTCGGCGAGGCATGGACGCGGTTTGAGACCGTGATTGAGTCCGAACAGGAGCTCGTGTCGGCGCTCAAATCGGATGCATCACGGCGAGCAGTCCACCAGGCGGGCGCTGGGCATCGACGCCGCCAGCTAGCCGAGTTCGCCCATCTGGGGTATGAAAACACCTGGGAGAAGATTGACCGACTCCTCCTTTCTGGTGACGAGCCAACCCATCCACGGAATCTTGTTTATGACGGCCGGTTCAACGCTGTCAGCGTCTATTAGTGCTCCTACAGACCCGCCAGCAGGGCGATCTCGGCGGCGTACGGTTCGACCACCGGGACGACATAATACAGACAAACCGCGAAAACAACGATCTCGGCGATCGTAATCAGCACGGTAGCGATGTCGGCTTTATTGCTTGAGACCGGAATGCCGATCGGTAGATTCGATTCGGTGCTCGAAAGCGGATACCACAGCGCGATCCCGCGGGTGCTACCGACAACGTCGAGGATGTAATGGGTCAGGATGCCGATCCAAACGTAGTTGAGGTTCCCGAAATAAAGCGGCCAGATCGCGAAAATGGCCAGTACCAAGAGGTTGTGGAGTGTTTTTCGGTGTTTGCCAAAGGCGGTATCGACATCCGGAAACAGCGCGCCGAGGGTAATCGGAACCGAGAGCTTTGCGATCATAATGAACGTCTCGATATCCCCGGAGGGCTCTAAGACATAGCCCAGTCCGATGCTCAACAAAATCGCGTTGAGCACGTGTCCTCGTTTATTCATTGTGTGGTGAATATCCACCGAGATACCTGTATCTTTCCGACGACGATTCTCGTTGGCTCAGCCGAGACTGCCTGCCACGACGCGTGAAAAACACTCCTCCAGTCGTTCGTGCCGTCACCTGAGATAATTACGGTTTGTGGCACGTTACTGAACACACGTCCGAGTTTATCAGGAAAATGCAATCGTACACAACTATTTAGTTGCTTGTCTGAGAATTACGCTCTGCTATGTACGACGAAATCCTGTTTCCGACTGACGGAAGCGATGCCTCGATGGCGACATTTGACCATGCGGTCGCAATGGCAACCGCGTTCGACGCCCGGATTCACGCGCTGTACGTCGTCAATACGACCTATGCGGGAGTTGGGGCTGCAGGCAGCATCAATGTTAACTCGCTTCGAGAGTCCGGCAAAGAGGTGCTAGCAGCGTTTGAAACACAGATCGAAGACGAGGATGTCGAAATCGTGACCGCACTCAAAGAAGGTGATCCGTATACAGAGATCATCGACTACAGCAACGAACACTGTGACATGATCGTCATGGGGACCCGCGGTCGCAGCGGGCTCGACAAATATCTGCTCGGGAGTGTCACCGAAAAAGTCGTCCGGGCCGCAGACGTGCCGGTCGTCACGGTTCGGACACCCGAAGGCGAGTAATTCGAACTGCGACACCCAGCACTGATGGCCAACACCCAAGACCACGGCGTGTGAGAGCCTGATATGAACTACGAGACGCCGCAGTTTTTCCACGTCATGCAGTATGCCGAGAACGCTGCGGGTGACGTCATCGACATGGTCAGCGGCAACCCCGACTGGGAACCGCCCCAAGCAGTTCGCGACGGACTCCAGCGCTACGCCGAACGCGACGCAGCCGACTTCCAGTATCCGCCGAGTGATGGACTCGGGTCGCTCCGCGAAGAAATCGCCGCCCGCCGGAACGTCGACTCCGACCGCGTGATCATCACAAACGGCACTGGCGAGGCCAACTATCTAGCTATGGCGGCGGCGCTCGAAGGCGACCGTGGCGAGGAAGTCGTTCTCATCGATCCGGTCTATCCCTACTATCTCGGTAAATCAACGATGCTCGGTGGAACATCGCGGCTGGTCGCTGCTGACCGCGATGGGAGTCTCGACGTCGATGCGGTCTGTGAGGCAATCGGTGAAGAGACCGCACTGATCGTTCTCAACACGCCAAACAACCCGACGGGGGCCGTTTACGATATCGATGCAATCCGGGCGGTCGTCGAGACCGCCGCCGACCACGATGCACTGGTCGTCGTCGACGAGGTCTACGATCACTTTGATTTCTCGGGGCGCTTCGAGAGCGCGCTCACACTCGATAGTGACGCTGTCATCGTCACGAGTGGCGTCTCGAAATCGATGGCAATCACGGGATTCCGGGTCGGCTATGCAATTTTCCCCCCGGCGCTCATCGAGCGGGCGAAGACACGACACATGCTGGTTAACGTCGCCACGAGTCGGCCGGCTCAACAGGCCGTCTATGAGGCCTACCGCGAGACTGATCCCGACTACTACCGAGCAGCCAGAGAGCAACTCGAAGACCGAATCGACCAGTTCACTTCGGCGCTTGATGCGGCCGGCGCAGCGTATACTACCCCTGACGGCGCGTTCTACGTGCTGGCTCGGTTCGAGGGCGTTCCGGGAACTATGGAGAACGTCAAGCGGTTGATCGACGACGCGGGGGTCGCCGGTATGCCGGGTGCAACCTTCGGGACCGCTCGCAGCGACTGGTTCCGGTTTGCGCTGGTGACCCCACGGGTTGACGAGGCCGCCGACCGACTGGCGGCGTATTTCACTGGACGGTAGCTACAAGCCAGTGGGGCTTTCAGGTGTCAGTGGCTGCCGTCGACACGACACACGTGGCAGTGGCTGCAACCGACGGGTACACAAGTCTACGTGGACTGCTTTCAGCCATGAGCGAAATCGACGTTGAACCCGTAGACGAGGTCGACGATGGTGGTCACAGTGAAGATGATCCGCCGGCAACGCCACCGGCTGGCGACGAGTTCACCGACGGACCCCAACAGATCGAGGTGACGACGACGGTGACCGATCTTCCCGACGGGGTCGACGCCCCCGAATACGTTCTCTATGGCGGCAAGGGCGGCGTCGGTAAGACGACGATGGCCGCGGCGACCGCCCTGTCGAGTGCGGCCGGTGGCGTCTCGACGCTCGTCGTTTCGACTGATCCAGCGCACTCGCTCTCGGATACGCTCGAAACACAGATTCCCGCAACACCAACACGCATCCGCGAGGAGATCCCGCTGTGGGCCGCCGAAATCGACCCTGATGCGGCAATGGAGGAGGGCATGTTCGGCACCGACGAAGACCCACTCGGCGGCATGGGCGACCTCGGCGACCAGCTCGGCCCGATGGCAGACATGTTCGGTGGCGCTGACGAAGAAGGCGAGATGGGCGGTCTCGGGGCGATGATGGGAATGGGTGGGTCGATGCCGGGAGCCGACGAGGCTGCCGCGATGCGACAGCTACTCGAATATCTGGATGATCCCCGATTCGATCGGGTTATCATCGACACTGCGCCGACGGGCCACACACTTCGACTGCTCCAGTTGCCCGAGATTATGGACTCGATGGTCGGCCGGCTGCTGCAGTTCCGCCAGCGGATGAGCGGGATGTTTGAGGGGCTCAAAGGGATGTTCGGCGGCGGAAGCGACCAGGCCGATCCCTCGGCCGATCTCGACGAGCTTCGCGACCGAATCGAGCGGCTCCGTGCGGTGCTCCGCGATCCAGACCAGACAGATTTCCGCGTCGTGATGATTCCCGAAGAAATGAGCGTTGTCGAATCCGAACGACTCGTTGACCAGCTGGCAGCCTTCGAGATTCCCGTCCAGACGCTCGTTGTCAACCGAGTCATGGAGAACGTGACCGACATCACTGACGCTACAATCGATCCCGAATGGATCGTGACACCGAATCTCGACGAGTGTGAGTTCTGTCAGCGTCGCTGGCAGGTCCAACAGAACGCGCTCCAACAGTCGACCGACCTCTTCCGTGGCCGGTCGGTCAAGCGCGTGCCGCTGCTCGCTGATGAAGTCCGTGGCGAACACGCCCTACGGGTTGTTGCGGCCTGTCTGCGGTAAGAAAACCGATGAGCCGGCGAGAAATCCAGCTGGTTCAGTTGAATCGACGGAGCAGCGACCAGAGCGCATCGCGGGCGGTGTCGGGAATGAATCGCCCGAGAACGGCGAGACTGGCGACCGTTCCAATCGGGACACGGGCGACCGGCTTGGTCGCGCTGGCAGCGTTGAGGATGTCTTCGGCGACCCGTTCGGGACTCACCGAGCCGGGACCGTCGCCACCGATCGCCTGGGTGTCGTCGAACATCGTATAGAAGTCCTCATAGGCACCTGTCCGGTCGATGCCGTTGACTTCGTTTTCGGCTCGCTCGGTAAATTCGGTCTTGACTGGGCCGGGTTCGATGACGACAACGTCGATCCCGAAGGGTTCGACTTCCGCACGAAGCGCGTCGGACATCGCCTCGACGGCGAACTTCGAGCCGCAGTAGACGCCGCCGCCGGGGAACGACAGTCGGCCGGCGACCGAAGAGATATTGATGATCGTCCCGGACTCCTCGCGGCGCATATGTGGCAAGACGGCCTTGATGAGTCGGTGAACGCCATAGACGTTGACCGCGTACTGTGTTTCGACCTGTTCCATCGAGACGTCTTCGACCGGGCCGAACTGTCCGTAGCCCGCGTTGTTGACGAGACAGGAAATAACGCCGTGCTCGTCGAGAATCCGGTCGACAACGCGGTCGACGTCGTCCTGCTTGGTCACATCAAGGCGGTCGATATGACAGCCGGCGTCTTCGAGCGGCTCGATGTCGGCGGGGTCGCGTGCGGTTGCATAGACCGTCCAGCCCTCCGCAGCGAACGCCAATGCGGTCGCCCGTCCAATGCCGGACGAACAGCCAGTAATGAGTACCGTCTTCGGTTGCACACTCTTGCTTCGGCCGCAGGGGTGTTAATGATACGGCATCTTCGTGGCCGCAGTATACTCGTATCCGGTATCAACTGCTGACACCAACTATCAACTATTGGCAACCCGGCGTTTGCACTCGTCGGCATAGCTGTCGGCCAGTCTCGTTGGTTCGGGGAGTTTGTACTCACCACAGAGCCGAGCGACAATGTCGGCCGCCGTTTCGGCACGCAGTCGGTGCCCTGGGCTCACGTACAGCGGGTTGATGTGGCGATTCGGCGAGTCATACTGTCTCGACTGATAGGCATAGCCGATCACCGTCTCGGGTGGACAGTCGACCCGGCTCGTCGCTTCGATCGGCGTTTGCCAGCCTTCAGGTCGGTTTTCGACCGGCTCGCGCGGTTCGCCACAGAGCAGGCGTTTTGCGATACCAATCGCTGGCACGTCGAACACAACGCCCATGTGGGTTGCGAGTCCTGCCTGTCGGTAATGAATTCGGCCGCTGCCATCGAAACAGATGAGATCCGGCTCGCAGTCAAGCGCCTTTAGGGCGGCGACGATCGGCTGGCCCTCCCGGAACGACAACAATCCCGGAATGTAGGGCGTCGACACCGGCGTGACGGCGTGAGTTCGCTCGATGACCGCCCCGCCCTGCATAACGACGACCGCACTGATCGCGGTATCGTCGAGAAACGCCTGGTCGACACCAGCGACAAGTGGGGGCTGAGAGTCGTCCCCAGCAACGAGCGAGGCCCCGCAATCGTCCACAACGTCGGTTGCGGGAGCTTTGTCGCCATCAGATGGCGTACCGGGCAGCTGTTGTTGGGTTGATCGTGGCGGCGTGCGGTCGGACGACTGAGTCGTCGAATTTGATGGAGAGCGGCGCAGATCGATCTGCTCGGGATCGAAGCCGAGTCGGTCACGAAACTGCGCGTCGCGTGCGATAGCCCGTTGCATCGCCTCCATCTCCTCGCGCGACAGCGACGCGTCCGGGAAAAATTCGGGTCGAGTCGGCGTCATGGCTGCTTAGAACCGCCGGCCTGGGCCACCCGGACCACCAGGACCGCCAGGGCCGCCGCCGAACTGCAGTTGGTTCGGCACCCGAACCTGGCCTTTGAGCTGTTGGCCGTACCAGAGACCGATCACGAGCCCGACGAGATGGGCGAAGTGCGCGACGTTGCCCATGCCGACACTGCCCGCGGCGGCGGGGTTGACAAAGAAGACGACCGACAGCAGGGCAAAGCCGAACGTCAGAATGTAGAGCGGAATCGGGAGGACGAAAAACAGCAGGACCTTCATATCGGGGTTGAGGACGGTCAAAACGCCCATGATAGCGAAGACTGCACCGCTGGCTCCGAGGACGGCCGAAGGCGACCCGCTCAACAGGGCGATGCCGATATGCCCGAGGCCGGCGGCAACACCTGCGCCGATAAACAGCATCGCGAACTTCTTCGAGCCGGTGTAACGCTCGACGATGGGGCCGAAAAAGAACAGCACAATGCTGTTGGCAGCGAGGTGATAGAGCCCTCCGTGGGAGAAAATCGAGATTACCCACGTCCAAACGTATTCGGGGTTCGCCGTAGTAATTGTAAAGATCGACTGAAAGACTGCCTGATTCGTCGCTGCAAGAACGATAAATTGGAAAATAAACGTCAGCCACATCAGCCCGAGGAAGGTGTACGCCATGTTGCCCCGGAAGTAGCTCAGTGGGCCGCCGGTACCACCAAGTTTCGAGACAAGTCCTTTGGCTTTCGCCCCTCGGCCCGACGATTCGACAGAGTCGTCAAAGCCGCTGTCGAAGACGCCACTCGGGTCGTTCCACTCATTGAGTCCCGGACAGTTGTGGTTCTCCGGAAGCCGATGGTCCGCACAGAAGGTTTGGCCACACCGTCGGCACTGGTATGGCATATTTTCGTCTTTCCCACACGCATCACATTTCGCCATTACCCGTAGCTAATAGCGGCGACATAAAATGGGTTTGCCTCTGGGAGCGACCGCGTACGGGAACTGCTCACGCCGTCTCGGTCGGCTCCGAGTCAGTCGTCTCGGTGTCCTCGGCAGCGTCGGACTCCTCGGCTCCCGTGGGCTCGAAGTTCGTTGGAACAACCGTCAGATGCCGGATGCCGAACGATTGATTGCGTACGCTCATTGTACACTATTGTACACGCCCGGCCCTCAAATAATTACCCATGCGCATAATGTATCTACTCAGCGCAGTCATATGCACGAGAGACATAGCAAAGCGAAAAACTGCGAACAGCAGCCACCGGCGTTAGTGTCGAATCGAAGCCGACAGTTAGAATTTCTCGGCGTAGAGTGCTTGGCTGTGTTCGATCGCGTCGATCGCGGCCTGTTTGTCTTCCCAGCCCAGCGTTTCGGCGGCTTTGCCCGCTTCGAGGTTCTTGTACGTATTGAAGAACTCCGAGATTTCGGCTTTCGTCTGTTCGGGGATGTCGGCGAGATCTTCGAGATGATCGAAGCGCGGATCTTCGGTCGGCACCGCGATGACTTTGTCATCTTGTTCGCCACCGTCATCCATTTTCATCAGTCCGATCGGTCGCGCCTCGATGACACAGCCGGGGAACGTCTGATCTTCGACGAGGACGAGCACGTCAAGCGGATCATCATCATCGTACCACGTTCGTGGGATAAATCCGTAGTCCGACGGATAATGAACGTTCGAGTGGAGCACACGGTCGAGAACAACAGCCGGAATATCTTTGTCGTACTCGTATTTGTTTCGTTCACCCTTGAGACATTCAATAACAGCGTAAATGGTCTCGGGGGCATCGGGGCCTGCATCGAGGTCTTCCCAGAGATTCGTCATGCAACTCACTAGTTCTAAAACCCACCTGAAAGCCCTTTCGAGAACAAACTCCTATCCATGCGAAACACAGCCAAACAATCGCCTCCATAGACGAACAAGTGATAGCAATTAGGTACTACAACAATAGTAGTATATTGCTTGTTCACGTCAACATTTCGTAGAATTAGCAAAAGTATCTTGTGAAAATACAAAACATGGGTTGGGTTAATAACTAACTATTTCACGGGTATATCGCTCAGTTGTCGCCCCGCCGGCCGAATTGCGAGCGAAGGTGTTGGGAACTGTTAAATAGTTTGATGACATGTTGGTAAGTATGTCAGAGGCACAATCAATCAGTGATGGTTCGGGCACCGCACGGGATCTGACTGCATTCCAACAGAACATCCTCGTCATTCTTGCCGAGGAACCACGGTACGGACTCGCAATCAAACGCGAACTCGAATCATACTACGGAACCGAGGTCAACCACGGACGGCTCTACCCCAACCTGGATGATCTCGTCGAACTCTCGCTCGTCGAAAAAAGCGAACTCGACAAACGAACCAACCAGTACGAGCTTACTGACGCTGGCTACGATGCGATTCTCGACCAGTTCGAATGGTCGTTCTCAAAGCTCATCACCGAGCGCTCGCGGGCAGACGATATCCGCGACCTCGTCGACGCACAGCAGTAACAACACACGACCAAGTCGCTATTACTCCGGCACCGTCGGGCACTCGGAGTCAGCAGCGTCAAACGCGTACCCGAGGGAGGTCTCAACGACCGCCTGCTGTTTTTGTGACGGCCATGCATTGCGGAGATAATACTCTTCATAAAACTCTGAGAGATGGCGAGTGGTTGCCTCATCAAGCCGCATGAGATAGTGGTTTCCCATAAAGTCGGCAAACGCCCGGACGTTCGCAGCATGAACCGATCCATGAGCGTTTTCAACCGCAGCGACCAGCGCGGCGTTATGTGCCTCGATCGCCTCGAATTCGGCCTCATCGGCTGTTGCCGACAGCGGGATTTCGATCGCCCGGCTCGTGTCCTCGATCGCCTCGAATTGAACGGTTCCGTTATCAACCCATGACTCAGGGTACAACACGAGTGTCTCGTCTTCCTCGCGGAACCGACCGGTGTAGCCATATTCGGCAACCAGCGAGTCACGACGTTCGCGATAACTGGCTGTTTCGGTCTCGTCGGCGACCGTCTGGGCGAGCCGTGTCAATCGTTCGGCCGCGGTCTGTACTGCTTCGGGAATCGGGTCTGTCTCAGATTCGGTCATCTCGTTAGCCATCGAGTGCCTCGTTTGCGAGTCTGTCAGCGCGGCTGTTTACCTCCCGTGGCACGTGTGCGAGCGACCAGCGGTCGAAGCCATCGAGCAGCTCGCGGGCTCGAACGCGACGTTCACGGAGTCCCGGATCATTCGTGTTCCACTCTCCGCGAACCTGCTTGACGATCAACTCCGAATCGCCGCGGACATCAACCTCGTCGATACCCAGGTCGCGAGCGGCTTCAAGCGCGCGAATCAGTGCCTCGTATTCGGCTTTGTTGTTCGTGGTCTCGCCGATCCGCTGGCCGCCATCGGCGAGGATTCCATCAGCCGAGACAATCGCCCAGCCCACCGATGACGGGCCAGGGTTGCCACGGCAGGCACCATCAAAGTAGACGTGCGCGCGGCCGCCACCGTCCTGCAAGAGCAGCGTGAGCGCGCTTGGATCGGCCCCTTGGACGACGACCTTGTCGTCGTAGGCGACTGCAACCGCCTCGCCGCGTTCGGCGCGCCACCGTTCATGTGGTGTGTTGCCATCCGTAATCGCGACATCTGCGGCCCGGAGCCGGTCGGCGGCGACCGCAGGATCACACGGAACTGTTGGCATATACTCGTACTCGCAGGCGCGTCCTCAAAGCTAATTCGCTCTCGGGGCAGTGGGTTGGGCTCCCAGCGCGACAGCCCGCCCTCGCCGACTGGCAAATATTGAAGTCGTCCGGGACCCGTCTCCCGGTAGATGCGGCTCTCGGAGTTCATCAATCTCGAAAAAGACGACCGCGCCGAGCGTCGCCGCCTCGCCGCCGACAAATCTTATGCAATCATCGACAGACTAGAGGGCGTCGAAAACCGGTTTACACAACTCGATACGACGAACGACGTTGGCAGCGTCTCGCCCTCGATTTTCGTCGGCCGCTCGGGCTATCCGAACGTCTCGACAGGACTCCTCTCACCGGTTGGCCACGAGGAGACGGCCGAACAGTTCGTTACCAACGGCGGCTGGTACGACGAACAAGTGAGCATTGCCGATGTCTTCGAGCGCCGAACCTCGCTGTTGAACGCCAGCCAGACGACACCCGTCGAGACGAACGTCCACGATTCGTGGGAGGGCTTTCTGGGTGTCCAGCGCGAGGTCGCCATCGCCGACCGACCCGTCGGTGTCGAGATGGGTCTCGATGGGCGACCACAGCTCGATTTGGCGTTCTCGGGCGATGACGTCTCGGCACCGACGGGACCGCGAGCGCGCGCCCGAGACGCTACGCTCACCGAAAACCCACACGTCCCGCGGCCGGTCAAAAAGACCCTCGAAGACGACGACTGGGGGGCAACCGGGGCGATGAACTATCTCTACAACCGGGGCTTCGATGTCTATGAGATCAACACGATTCTGTCGGCGGGCGCGCTCGGCCAACGCGAATCGCGTCGACTGGTTCCAACACGGTGGTCGATCACGGCCGTCGACGACACTGTCGGTCGGTATCTCCGCGGCAAACGAGCGGACGCCGCAAGCGTCGATACCGTTCAGACGTTTCACAACGAGTATCTGGGCAACAGCTTCTGGATCGTCCTCGCCCCTGGCCGGTGGGAGTTCGAACTGGTCGAGTTCAAATCACCGGGAAGCGTCTGGAACCCCGATCCAACCGAGGGAGTCTGGCTTGCGAGCGATTATGAGGGGTCTTCGGGCCGCACCGAGTACGTTGACCAGACGGCGGGTGCCTACTATGCCGCCCGGCTTGCCGCCCTCGAGTATCTCGATTCGATCGGCCGGCAGGCGAAAGTCCTCGTCCTCCGGCACGTGTCGGACGAATACTGGGGACCGGTCGGCGTCTGGCAGGTTCGAGAGGCGATCCGTCACGCCTTCGAGGGCAACCACGGGACGAGCGAAACGTTCGAAAACGCGATTTCGACGATTGGAACGCATCTCCCGGTCTCACTGGCAGCCCTGCGACAGCAATCGACGCTGGCAGCGGGCCGTCAGAGCGGACTCGATGCGTTTCGGTGACCGTCCTAACGCTTGGTCGCTGCCGACAGCAACGACTCAATGGGATCGTCTACGATGTTTCACTCTCGGGAGCAGTCCGCTACTCGCTCTCGGTGTCGAGTTGATCGAAAAACGACTCGACCATCTCGCCAGTCTCGTCGATGATGGCGTCGAGTTCGTCGTCGTCGGTCGACATCCCCAGCAGGCGGGCGACTTTCATAATACTGAGGTGATAGACCCGCTGAACCCCCGGTTCTTCCTGCCAGATAACCATATTACAGGGGAACAACGCACCAATCTGCTTGTCGGTCGCACCGAGTGCTCGGTCGGCCATGTTCGGATTGCAGGCACCCAGCACGTAGTAGGGATCGCGGCCGGCATCGACCTTCTCATTGAGGAGCTCAGACGGCGAAAATTCGACGGGAATACCGAAGCCGACGCCCGCACAGACCGACCGAACGTGTTCGATTGCGTCCTCGTGAGCCATCGACAGGGTCGCCTGTTTTTCACCGAAGTCATCGGGATCGATCTCGGCGGGATCAAATGGAAGTGACATACAACTGCATTCGGGCTGCGGGGGCAAAAAGCGTGTTAGTTCGTTGCAACCGGCTCGCGGCCGATCACATCGAAGACGGCGTTGACGAAGGTTTGGCGGCGATCGAAGTAGGTTTGATCGACACTGTCGAGAATTGCTGCGAGCGGCTCGGGGCCATCGGGTGTCCGGATCTCAGTGTGTCCAAACTTTTCGACAATGTCGCTGTGTGTCTGTGGCCACGTAAGTCGGGCGGCAATGCGGGCGATCGGGACGCCCTCGACGGCGCGTCCGTCACCGAGTGCGACCGCGGGCGCTTCGTCGGCTTCCTCGTCTGACATGGACGCGAGTTTGGGTGCGGCCAGCCTAATGGTTTCGATACCGCTTGTTGAGGTGTACGTGGTCAGCAACTGGAACATATCCGTCGTGTTTGTGTGCGTCGGCCGACAGTCACTGGACACCAATTGACAGTCACTCTACGCCGAATGTCTGACATACTGTTTTGTGCGATGGAGACATAGGGTCGGACATGACTGATCTCTCGGAAGCCTACGAGGGGACTGTCGCCTCCCAACGCGGCCGTCATCGGCTCTATCTCGGTGTCGGGCTCTTTCTCGTCGGCGCGGTCCTCGTCGTCGCCGGAATCCTCGCTGCTGGCTCTGGCGTCCTGACCAGCCGGGGCTATTCGCTCGGCCAAGCCCGCTGGCTCGGTGGCGTCCTCGGTGGTATCGGCGTCCCAGCCGTCTTTCTGGGTATTTTCACCGTCCTCCCTGCGGGCCGTACAACCCGGGCAGCCGCCCTCATCGGGGCGTCACTCGCCATGTTTGGTGTCGCCATATTCGCGCATGCCTACCCGTGTCAGTGGATCGGCAACAACTGTGCGACGACGGCAGCCGATCTCACGCTGCCGACGGCCGGCATCTACTTTCTCGGGACGCTGACGACCTTCTGGTGTCTGTTTATCGGGATTGCCAACTTCAAAATCCGAAACGACCCCGGTGGCACTGTCCGAATGGAAGTCACCCGCAAAGGCGAGACGAAAATCATCGAGACCGAACGCTCGGGTCTTGGCGGCCTCGGTGGAATCGGCCTCCTCGGAGCCGACCCGGATGGTGAGGTCGAAACCCAGACGAATAGTCCACCGACCGGTGGATCGCCAACGAGCGATGGTGGTGCGACGACACAGTCGCTGTCCTCGCCGCTTGATACCCAGACAGAACAGCCCAAGTCGACACAGACCCCGAATACAGCCGGGGCGTCGACGCAGACACAAGGCGGTGTCGACCGGGTTGGCTCGGCAGCCGAACAGTCCTGGCGCGCTGGCGGACCGAAACAGCCCCCACAGCCCGATACAACACAGCGCGCCGAAAAGACGGTTGACCGGTACTGTGGCAGCTGTGGCAAGTTCAGATACGTACGGACCGAAACCGGCATTCGACCCTACTGTGGCCACTTCGACGAACTCATGGAGGACATGGACGCCTGCGACGAGTGGCAGCCGCGCTAAACGCAACTGAGAGCCTGTATATTAGTGGAGAAATTCGGCGAGCGAGGCTGAATCAGACGTATTGAGCACGTCGGCCGCCTCGGCCCAGCCGCGTCTGGCCGTCTGGACGCCGTATCTCACGTTCGAAAAGCCACTAGGGCTGTGTGCATCGGTGTTGATCGCGATGGTGCCGCCGGCGTCGATGACGGCACGTACTGCCTCACCGTGAAGATCAAGCCGGAGTGGATTCGCGTTGACTTCGAGCGCCGTTCCGGCGTCGGCTGCAGTCGCCGCGAGCCTGGTAAAATCGACTGGCAGGCCCGCGCGACTGTTGATCATCCGGCCGGTTGGATGGCCGATAATGTCGACCGCAGGATGCTCGGCGGCCCGACAGAGCCGATCGGTCGCCGTTTGTGAATCTTGATCGAGCGCGCTGTG
>CAZCYW010000016.1:0-3849 GCA_964503105.1 uncultured Haloferacaceae archaeon | reverse complement strand
TCCCCGCGAATGTCCTCGAGGTCGACGAGTGCGGGCAGGTCGCCATCGGCGGCAGCCTCGATTTCGCCGGTATCCTCACGCAGCTCCGGAGGAACCCAGTCGAGCCCCAGGGCGTCGTACATTTCGGCTTCGGTTTCCCCACCGAGTCTGACGCCCTCCCGACGGCTATCGACTGTCTCAGCAGTGTCGGTGTCGCTGTCATCGGCGTCGCCGTCGGCCTCGAGGTCAGAGACATCGAAGACCCCGTACTCGTTGAGTTTCAGCCCTTGGTCGATAGCGACGTTTCGCAGATGGACGTTGTGGTCCTTGCTGCCGGTGAAATACTGGAGGGCCGAGCCGAACTCCTCGGGAACGACGACACGGAGATCAACGCGCACGTCGTTCGCCCGGAGGCTCGATTTGTGCGTCCCGGCTTCGATAACGTCGTCAGCCGTCTCCCAGTCGGTGAAAGCTTTGACAACGGCCTGGCTGTCCTCGCTGGCAACAAGCACGTCGACATCACCGATTGTATCTTTCCAGCGTCGAATCGAGCCGGCGACCTCAAGTCGACCGACGGCCTCAACGCCATCGAGATAGCTGAGGACGTCATCTGCGAGCGGGCGGGCCTCACCGAGTCGTTCGCGCTGTTGGCTCTGGCGGGCAAACGGAATCTTCTCGAGAATGTTCTGTTCGGTTTTTGCACCAAAGCCCGTGAGCTGCTGGATCTCACCGGCTTCGGCTGCGGCTTCGAGTTCGTCGAGATCCGTAATGCCGAGTTCCGTATAGAGCGCCCCAACCGTCTTTGGCCCGACGCCTTCGACGCTGGTGAGCGCGGCCATATCGACCGGCATCGACTGGCGAAGCTCGCGGAGCTCCGCGATCGAGCCCGTCTCGAAGTATTCGACGACTTTCGAGGCAATCGCGTCGCCGACGCGGTCGATGTTCTCGACGGCGTCTTGGCCGGTCGCCGCAAGCTGATCGATCGGCTCGGGATGCTCCTGGATGTTTTCGGCTGCCCGGCGGTAGGCGTTTGGCTTGTACTCGACGCCCTGGGCTTCGAGTCTATCAGCAAACTCAACGAGCAGCCGGGCGATCTCGTCGTTATAACTCATTTCGTATGCGTTCGTTCGTAAGCCGGCTACTTAGCTCCGGGCGACGTTGGTCTGTGCGTACGTTTCCAAGGAGTTCATCTTGGGGGAGGCGTTTCCGGGAGATTCAGTTTCTCTTGCTGCATCACCGTCGAATCACCCCTGGGAAACCATTAGTTTTGAATAGCTGACATACAAAACATACTGGTAGTGCCCTCCACACGTAACCCGTCGAGAGCAGATCCACCGGTCTGTCAGGGCTGTGGCGTGGCCGTCTCACCGGCTGCGAAATTCTGTCCACAGTGCGGTGGCTCACTCGACGACATCGACACGTCGCTCCCGACGTACTGCCAGGCCTGCGGCGATCAGTTCGACCCAACCGACGAGTTCTGCACAGAGTGTGGTACACCACGAAATGGTGGGACCACAACTGCCGAACAGCCCGCCGCTGAAGCTACCGGCCGGTCGGCAGATCCGACCACAGAGCAGTCGGGATATGCGACGTTTCGCCAGCAGGTTTCAGCGTATCTTGACGCAGGCTGGGAGATCAAAACGGACCACGGTGATCACGTCACGGTTGTTGATCGGAACATTGGCTCGATCCCGGTCCACATTGTCCTGCTAATTTTCACCGGTGGCATCGGCAATCTGTTCTATGGCTGGTATCACTATGCCGAGCACGCAGAAACCCATCACCTCTCTATTGATGACCGGCCACGCACACCGCCAAAGCCGACCGGAAGTGAACGCGGGACGCTCACACAGCCGGCGGGCGAGGAAACTACTCTCACGGTCATATCGGGGTACTTGTTGAGTATCCTCCTTGCACTGATCGGACTGGCGTTCCTCGCTGGCGGTGGGACCCTCGTCATTGGCCTGATCGGTTTCTTGTTTGTTGTAACCGGCCTCTACATCTCGCCGCCAGTCGAACGCCGTCGCAAGCGGCGACACTCACTTGTCGACTTCGGGCGGCTTCGAACCGTTGATCACCGACTCATCCCGCGCCACGAGCGGTGTGAGGAATCCTGTGTTGTCTGCGGCACGGCAGTTGACCGTGGACTCGTTCGGCGACGACGAGACGAAACAGTCGTTGCTGGGCTACCAGTCGTTACACACGATATACAGTTCAACCACTATTGTGTGGACTGTGCACGCGCTGACCTACTCGATATGGGTACCTTAGCCGGGCTCGATGTGACGATTGATTCGACAGCTGCTCAGCAACCACCTGTCAGCTCTGAGGATGAAACTGATACCGAGAGGACTCCAACAGAAGCGCCAGAAACACGATCGGATACGGAGCCGACGCCGAGCGAATAGGCCTACCAACCGCCGCTCACCGAGATCGATTTCCTGCGCTGTCTCTGTCCAGTGCTTTTCGTAAAAAACCCATCCACCGCTTTTTGTCGGCGGCTTCCTGTCGCTGACTCTCGGCGTCGAGATCGACCGGCCGAAGCTGGTTGAGCGCGTTGAGCGCGCGGTCGATCCCGATAACGGACTCGACGATGTCGCCTCCCTCCTCGTAGCTGACTCGATTCTCCTCGATCTGTTCGACGCGTTCGATTCGCTCGCGCCGAAGGTTGCGTTTGGCCTGTTCGACGCGGTCGCGCTCGCCAGGAGGGATCGTCTCGCGGCGCTTGATTTCGAAGACGAACGTTTGGAGATCGAGTATCTCACCCTGGATGTCGATCTCGTCGGGAATCTGCGCACCGACAGTCGCCCCCTCGCGATTAATCCGTTCGAGGAGCTGTTTACGCTGGTACTCCTTCACAGCAGCCAGTGGGTGGGCGATCTACTTGCATCCATCGACCGGCTAAAGACGGCTGTACTGGGCGGGCGAGGACTGTCACAGGAACTGTCGCAAATCGCCCTGAAACTGAACCTTCTTATGCTGTTCAACAGTATCAAATGCCATGGGCTTGTTCGAACGGCTGCGCGGCGACGATACCCCCCGTGTTGCATTTATTGGCATCGATGGCGTGCCGTTTAGTCTCCTCTCAGAGAACAGTGAGCTGTTTCCGAATCTGACCGCACTCATCGAAGAGGGAGCCGGCGGCGCAATCGACAGCATCGTTCCCCCCGAATCGAGCGCCTGTTGGCCGGCGCTGACAACCGGTGTCAACCCCGGCGAGACGGGCGTCTATGGCTTTCAGGATCGAGAAGTTGGTTCGTACGACACCTACGTTCCGATGGGCCGAGATGTCCAAGCAACACGCCTCTGGGACCGTGTAACCGATGCGGGCCGACAGGCCAGCGTCTTCAACGTTCCCGTGACCTTCCCGCCACAGCGCAACGTCCAGCGGATGGTCTCTGGGTTCCTTTCGCCGAGCGTCGAGAAAGCGAGCTATCCTGACGAACTCACAGAGACACTCGAATCCGGTAACTACCTCATCGACGTCAACGCCAAACTCGGGCATAAGGCCGACAAAACCGAGTTCATGGAGCACGCCCACAAGACGATGCAGCGCCGGTATGAGGCCTTCCAACACTATATTGCAGCCGACGACTGGGACCTGTTTTTCGGCGTCTTCATGACGACCGACCGGGTCAACCATTTCCTGTTTAAAGATTATGAACACGACGGCGACAACAAACAGGCATTTCTCGACTTTTATCAGCAGCTTGATGAGTATATCGGAAAGATCCGCGAAGATCTGCCGGAAGATGTGACGCTGCTTGTCGCCTCCGATCATGGCTTTACCAGTCTCAATTACGAAGTTCACTGTAACACCTGGCTCCAAGAGGAGGGCTTGTTGTCGTTCGAAGATGACGATCACAGCGA
>CAZCYW010000015.1:0-55914 GCA_964503105.1 uncultured Haloferacaceae archaeon | reverse complement strand
AGTGTGGCAGCATGTCGCTGTACTTCTCGGAAGGCTGCAAGACCTGCGAGTCCTGTGGCTGGTCGGAGTGCTGAGTCGGTAACGCTCGGTTCTGTGGTGTTCTGTTAGGCTTTTTGTACGCTGTTGAGAACAAACGTCGACTCACCCGGTTACTCGGTGTGACGAACGATATGAACGTCGTACTGTGGATCCTTCGAGAGCGGGCTCCCAACGCTCGTGACTGGCGTCGAGATACGACCCGCGTTTTCGGTCCCGATAAACACGATTGAAACATCGAGTTCGGCGGCGACGTGTCTGACTGTTCGTGTGATATCGTCGATTGCAGTTGCGGTCAGCGCGTCGCTTTCTTCGGGTATCTCACAGCGAAACGTCGCGTCAGGAGCCACCGATTCGACCTGTGTCGCAAACTGGTCGCAGAGCTGCGCTGGGTCATATGGTTCACCGCGAGCGATCCAGCCGCGCTCGACGGCGAACGATTCGTCGTCAGGGATAACGGTCAGGGCGACGACCTCTTCGCCACGGCTGTCGGCGAACGCTCCAGCACGTTCCAGTGCGGTGTGAGCCAGTTCCGAGCCATCGAACGGGACCAGTAGTGTCATGCGGCGAGTTTCGACAGCAACGTAATTATAGCCACGGTCGATTTTTAGCCGGTGAGAACGAGATTACCGAACCGGGAGCCGATCGACCAACTTTGCCCCGCGTGTGAACATCCCGCCGCTGCCGTCGCCGCCGGTCACGTTGCGAAAAACGGCTTCGGGGTCCTTGTTCCAGACCCACTGCCAGCGGGTTCGAGCGAGCAGATACAGCTTCCGGCTCGTCGATAACTGTGGCGTTGTCGACAACACGTCGTACTCAAGCGAGCGAATCAGTCGGTGATGATCTGCATAGAGGACGGCTGCGAGCAGGACCGCCAGCTGGCAGTCTTCAGGCAAGTATTTGATGCCAGCCACTCCCTCGTCATAGAGGCCCTCTGCACGGTGCAGTTCGGTCTGCATGACGGCCGCGAACTTGCTGTCCATCTCGAAGTTCTCGATCTGTTCGTTGGAAACGCCGTGTTGTTCGAGCGTTGACTGTGGGAGATAGATCCGGTCGCGCTCGATAACGTCTTCGCGGACATCCCGAAGAAAGTTCGTGAGCTGGAAGGCCTCGCCGAGTGCGGTTGCGTGCGGCAGCGCCTGGTTTGGCTCGTCGGGAGCCATCACGTCGGTCATCATCCGACCGACGGCCGAGGCCGAGCCGTCCATATAGGCTTCGAGCTCCGCGTAGGTGTCGTACTGGTCGGTCTCGATATCCGAGACCATCGCATCGAGGAAGGTCTCGATATCGTCGTCGGCGAGCTCGTACTCCTCGCGGAGTTCGGAAAACGCCGAGAGGACTGGATCGTCGGTCTCGGTCTCACCAAGGGCAGCGGCGCGAATCTCGGCCAACTGCTCGCGCTGTTGCTCGGGCGTCGTCTCGCCCGCGTCATCGACTACTTCGTCGGCGACGCGGAAGAAGGCATACAACACATAGGTTGCTTCACGGACGCGCTCGGGGAGGAGCCGTGTCGCAACATGGAATGTTTTGCCGGTTCGCTGTTGGATCGCCTTACTACGGGCAACCTGGTCGGCGTCTACCATGTCACTCCAACGGCCGCTGTCGGTCTCGTCTGCCGGTTCCGGCGGCACAGCATATGCTCAGTGTAGGAACGCGACCGACATAACAGTTCGTACACAGAGACGGTTCAGTCAGCGGGACGAATCGCCCAGCGTAGCAGAGCGGGTGGATACTAACGGCCGTCAGACGTGCTCAAACATACATTTTTGGGAGTCAGTAACACGTTTGCAATAGTCAGCAAAATGTTTGCGATAGTCAGTAAAACGTATCCGCACAGTCATAGACAACCCCGTGCGTGGGGCAGATATACTTACAATGGCGGTGAAACATCGATGCTCCGCAGACCGGGCAGGGCCGACCCGGTGGCGTTTCGACCTCGTCCATATACGTCGTAGGGCCACCGCACCATTAGCTGTCGCGGTTTTCGACCTGCGGGATATACAGACCGGGAGAGGGTCGAAGCAGTCCCGCATCAAACCGCCTGGTTCGAAGAATTGCCAGCCCGAACACAGCAGCGACAACCGCAGCAGCCCAGTTACCAAACCAGACATTGATAAGCCCCCAGAGAATCACGAAGCTGACCAGATCGTCAAGCATGAAGTCACAGGTTCGAAGTCGGGTTTCAAGCGCGAGCCGGTCGAAGGTGAGATCCAACACGCCAACGGCGACGGTTGCACTCAACACCCAGCCGGCATAATTCGACAGGGGAACATCGTAGAACACACCCCCGCCTTCGTAGCTCCAAAACCCAAGCGAGACCGCCGCCGGGTCGAGAACGACATCCATCGTGACGACCGCCGGAATAACAACCGCCAGCCGAACCAGTCGTGAGGCGGCCCGGTCGCCGAGCAACAGCACACACAGCAGATAGGCGTTGACGACGATCGGAAGGAAAAACACCGGCAAGGCCGCTGGAATCCCCGCGATCATCGGCCCGAGACTCACGCCATAGACGAATTCGCCGTAGGGCCAGCCGGTCGAGACACCGACGTACTCGATAAAGTACGTATAGCTCATCAGCAGGCCGATGCCGAAGAGGGCTCGACGGTCGATCGTCGGCAACACGCCGACGATCAGCGGGGCGGCCATCACGACTGTTCCGAAGAGAATCAGCGGTGGATTGAACTGCAGCAATTCGGGCAGAAACGACCAGCCTTCCGCGCTCCCAAGGAGCATGATCGCGCCGACAAACGGGAAGAACACCGCGATAGTAAAGCGATTCTCGTTGACAAACGTATCGAGCCACGGCTCGGCCTCCTGTCGGTTTCGTGGTAGACCTGATAGTACAGCACGAAGTCCCACGGCCTCGCTGATTTGGACGCCCCGGTCAGTGGCAGTTCCGCTCACGGCAAGACCTCCCAGAGTGGCACGATTTGCCAGAGCGCTCCCAGTGTAATGAGCGTTCCAACGACCGTGTTGAGTGCCGGAAACCACCAGTACGCGCGGTCGACGGCAACTGACGAGGCGGCAACCCAGCCGACAAAGAGCGGGTAGACCGCCATGAGCGCCCCAAGTCGGATATCAATGACCCCAAAGGCTAGCGCCGAGGCCAGCCAGCAGCCAGCAACATAACGATAGGTCTGGCGTTCGCCGAGGACGGTCGCAGTTGTCTGGATTCCCGCACGGCGGTCGGGGCCGATATCCGGAATGGCCGAGAAGGTGTGCATCCCCATCGTCCAGAGCCATGCGCCGGCGATTGCCAACACGGGCGGCTGGCTGCCGGCGACCGCAGCATAGCCGGCGACACCCGGCAGGATGTACAGGCCGTTTGAGACCGAGTCCAGAAACGGCGTCGTCTTGAACCGGAACGGTGGGGCGCTGTACTGGACAGCCAACAGTAGAAAGCCGACTAGCCACGGCCACACAGCCGGGGGTGTCAGCGCAAACAACACGCCACAGAGCAGCCCGCTGGCAACAACGCTGGCGACAACGAGACGACTTCCCTGCCAGCGAGCTTCCTTGTCAGTTTTTTTCGGGTTGTCGACATCGACGTCGGCGTCGAAAATGTCGTTGACACCATACAGGAGAACGTTCGCCGGGAGGAGAAAGTACGCAAACAGTGCGAAGCCGGCGAGTCCGAATAGCTCCGGAACCGTGCTGGCCGCAGCGGCAACGCCGACGACGACCGGCCCGGCAAGGTAGAACCAAAACCGTGGCCGCGAAAGCGTCAGCAGATACCGGAGCTGCGCGGCCGCATCTTGGTCTCGTGTCGTCGAGCCGGAAGTCCCCACAGCCATCATCACTCCGTAATCGCTTCAGCCGTGAGTTGGCCGCTGATCAGACACATTGGAACGCCGATTCCTGGGGTCGTGTACGACCCCGTAAAGTAGAGGCCGTCGACTTTCGAAGATTTTCGAGACGGCCGAAAGAGCGCGGTCTGTCGGAGCGTGTGCGCCATTCCGAGCGCCGTACCGTGCATTGAATTGTACCGTTCGGTAAAGTCGTCGACACAGAATGACTTTTCATAGACGATCCGGTCGCGGAGGTCAACACCGGTGTTGTCGGCAATATCGTCGAGGACGAGTTCACGGAACTCACTTCGGAGTTCGGGCGTATCGTCTAAGTTCGCCGCAATCGGAACGAGCGCAAAGAGGTTGCTATGCCCCTCGGGGGCGACGCTATCGTCGGTTTTTGAGGGGACACAGAGATAGTAGGCCGGATCGTCGGGCCAAGCGGGCTCGTCGAAAATCGTCTCAAAATGGTCGTCCCAGTCGGTCGGCAAGACGAGGGTGTGGTGTTCGAGCGGGTCGACGTCGCCTTCGACCCCGAGATAGAGTAGGTAGGCCGAGGGAGCGTAAGTTCGTGACTCCCAGTAGTCTTCGCTGTACTGGCGTTTTTCCGGTGGCAACATCGTCTGTTCGGTGTGGGCGTAATCGGCGTTCGAGACGACGTAGTCGGCGAGATATTCCTCGCCGTGTTCGGTCCGGACCGCAAACGCCCCCTTTCGGCCGGCGATTTCGGTGACCGGCTGGTCGGTAACGTACTCGACACCAAGTTCTTCACCCAGTGCAATCATGCCTTCGACAAGCGCGCGAATACCACCGTCGGGGTAGTAGACACCCATATTAAAATCGACGTGGCTCATGAGGTTGTAGAGCGCCGGGGTGTTGGTTGGGGCACCGCCGAGAAAAACGAGTGTATACTGCATAATCTGCTGGAGCTTTGGATGTTGGAAGTAGTCCTCGACGTGGCCCTGCATCGAGCCGATCAGCGAAAGGCCCCAGGAGTACCGAAACACGTCGAGATCGATGTAGTCGCGGAGCCGCGGACGGTCGGTGAAGACGAAATGCTCCATGCCGATTTCGTAGTTTCGCTTGGATTTATCGAGATATCGCGTCAGCGCATCGCCAGCGCCGGGTTCGTAGCCCTCGAAAATTTCTTTGTTCGTTTCGAGATCCGGAACCATATCGACCTGATCGCCGTCTTTGAAGAAGATCCGGTAGTGTGGATCGAGTCGCGAGAGGCTGTAGTAGTCTTCGGGCCGCTTGCCGAAGTGGCCGAAAAAGCGCTCGAAGACATCCGGCATGAGATACCATGAGGGTCCCATATCGAAAGTGAAGCCATCGGCTTCGAGCTGGCTGGCACGGCCGCCAAGCTGCTCGTTTTTTTCGACAACCGTCACGTTCGCGCCGGCCTCGGCGAGATAACACGCCGTCGAGAGGCCGCCAAAGCCACTACCGATAACAACGATATCCTCGCCGTCGACCGGGATATCGCCGTCGTATCGTCCTTCGTTGCCGCCGTGGGTGCCTGCGGAGTCGTCTGAGGCGGTGACCATTCGTGTCAGCACTAGGAACGACACAGGCATAAAAGAACGGACTTCGAAACCTGTCGACTGCGGGCTGGTCGGTAGAGAGAGGGTACTATCACAGATGTCTCGGATCGATTTTTTCGACACCAACAGTGATGTCGTATTGCGAGAGTAGATACGGCTCTATACCCCGGCGTCAAAAGGAAACTCATGGTAAATGTAGGCGACTCTGCGCCGGATTTCACGGTTCCACGTGCCGGTGGGAAACAATACAATGACGTTGAACCGTTTACGCTATCGGATTTCGTTGGTGAGGGACCGATTGTCCTTGCCTTCTTTCCGGCAGTCTTCACGAGTGGCTGTACCGAGGAAATGTGTACGTTCCGCGACTCGATGGCGGCGTTCAACGACCTCGACGCACAGGTGTTCGGAATCAGTGTCGACCTCCCGTTCGCCCAAAACGAGTGGATCCAGCAGCACCAGCTTACCTTCTCACTGCTCTCGGATTGCGAGCACACCGTCATCCGGCAGTATGAGGTCGTCTATCCGGACATGTACGGGCTGGTTGAGGCTGCCCAACGGAGCGTCTTCGTGCTCGACAAGACGGGGACGGTAACCTACAAATGGATTCGAGACGGCGATAACCCCGACTTCGAGGAATTTGTTCGTAAGGTTCAGAAGGAAGTGCGGAAGGCTAGTCGGGCATAATCCACAGTTCGAATCACTCGTGGATTTAGGTCGATTGAAACCCAATCATCACTATGGATGGACTGACAGCAGTCATCACCGGAGCAACCCGCGGAATCGGCCGTGCAGTTGCCGCCGACTTCGCTGATTTCGGTGCCCAAGTCGTTATCTGTGGCCGAGACGCCGAGGTTGTCAACGAAACCGTCGACATGTTGAATGAGGCGTCCGATTTCGAGACACCCGTTTCAGGGCTTCGGGCGGATGTCAGCAAGGAGGCTGACTGCCGGCAACTCATGGAACACGCCGCAGACCGTGGTGGGGTGATCGACATCGTCGTCGCCAACGCCGCGGTAAATCACGGGACGCCCGGTGAGATGCCAACCCACGAGGAGTCGTATTCGACATTCGACGAGACGATGCAGACCAATGTCCGCGGCGTGTTTGCGACCGTCGTCGAGTCGGTTCCGTTTCTCGCCGAGGAGGCCCGAATTCTCGTTCCCTCCGGCAGCGTGGCCCGCAAAGCCAAAACCGGAATGGGTGCATACGCCATTTCAAAGGCTGGTGCAGAAGCGGTCGCACGTGGCTTTTCAGCTGACCTCGACCAGCCGGTCTGTGTGGTTGATCCCGGCCTCGTCGCCACCGACCTCACCGGAATCGAGAAAGCCCGCGAGCCCGAGGCGGTCGCACCGATGTTCCGTTGGGTCGGCACCGAAGCCGACCCCGAAGCCATAGACGGTGAGATCGTCGACCTCCGGCAGTGGAAGAAAGCGACGAGGTAAGCCGTGGATCGGTGAGCTTCCCGTAGCCGGCGCGCTCTCGCTGGTCATCCTGTTCGGACTCGGTATCGTTGGGCTCTCGCAGATCTGCCTGTCACAATAGTCGTCGACGTCGACGCCGTTCACTCCACGGTCGCGATACGCTCGTCAGCCGCGATATCGAGTTCGCCGGCGGCGTCGGGAGTAAGGTTCCAGACCGAATCGAGGAAGTTCGTCCGGTAGCTGGCCGGGCCGTTGTACGCGAGCTCGGCGGCCTGTTCGCCGACAATTCCGTAGGCAAGCGTTGCGTGCAGGGCCGCGGTCAGTGGATCATCGACGCTGCCACAGAACGTGGCGACTGTACTGCCAAGCATACAGCCCGTCCCGACGACCTCGCCCATCATTTCATGGCCAGCGGTGACGCGATGGGCCGCCTCAGCGCTTGCGACGATGTCGGTGACGCCGGAAGCGACGACGATCGTTTCGGCCGAGTCCGCAAGCGCCATCGCGGTGGCCTCGATCTCGTCGTAGTCGCCGACCGATTCGACGCCTTTGACTTCGGCTTCCGCACCCGCCATGGCGCTGATCTCGCCATAGTTGCCCTTGATCGCCGCAAAGTCGACTTCGGCGAGCAGACTCTCGATGACGTCGGTCCGGGTTGGCGTCGCCCCAACCCCGACCGGGTCGAGGACGACCGGCACACCGAGTTCGTTGGCTTTCCGACCCGTATTGTGGAGCGCTTCGATATTCGATTCGCTCATCCGACCCGTGTTGAGCAGGACGGCCCCAGCGAGTTCTGCCATCTCCGGGGCCTCGTCGGGTGCATCCGACATCACCGGCAGTGCGCCCCAGTGGAGCGTGATCTGTGCGAGGTCGTTTTTCGTGACCTCGTTGGTGAGGTGTTGGACGAGCGGTTCGACTGTGCGGATCGCCGAGAGCGACTCGGCGAGCGCGTCGGCTGAAACAAGCGACTGCGGATTACTCATTGGCCGGCACCTCCGCGTGAGCCGCTGGCTCATCCTCGTCGTCGCCGACAACGGCCGTCCGGAGCGCTCGGGCCGCGGCTGTCGGGTCGTCTGCGGCCGTAATCGCACTGATAACCGCAACCGACGTTGCACCCGCAGCGATCGGCTCGGCGGCGTTGTCGGGGGTGATTCCACCGATGGCGACGACCGGGATTCGCACGCTTTCGACGATATCGGCGAGTTGTTCGAGACCGAGACCGTCGTCGGCCGTCGGTGCCTCCGGCTTTGAGGTCGTCCCGTAGATCGCACCGACACCGAGGTAATCCGCCCCGCTAATCGCCGCGAGCCGGGCTTCCGAAACGGTCGAGACCGAGACCCCGACTGTCGCCTCCGCGCCCAGCAGTTTACGGGCGGTCGCCGCCGAGAGATCCGACTGGCCGAGATGGACGCCGTCGGCACTGATCGCTTGGGCAATATCGACCCGGTCGTTGACAAGCAGATCGACGCCCTCCGCCGCAGTCTGCTCGCGAAGCCGGCCACCGAGTTCACAGCGCTTTCGTGCCGACATGTCTTTTTCGCGGAGCTGTACCACGTCGATACCGCCTTCGATAGCGTCGGCGACGATGTCTTCGGTCGAGCGGCTCGCCGACAACGACTCCTGTGTGACGAGATAGGTTCGCCACTGGTCGGGATTCATGGGTGATATTTGGGAGTGATCCGTAAGCGACTTGCGATCCGTCTCGGTGCCGAAAACAATAGAGGCAAACCGATGGCTCCCGAACAGTGATCTGAATGGCCGGCCCTCTCTCGCGTCTCGTGGCAGCGATCGCAACGCTGCTCTGCCGGCTGGGAATTATCGAACGCAAACGACTCAACGAAACGGTCGATCTCGCCTGGCCGCGGGTGATTACGGGCTTTTCGATCATGTCGAAACAGACGGCCGACCTCGCGATGGTCGGAATCGCGATCGGGGCACCGGCGGTCGCGGGGCTGGCGTTTGCGGGGGCTTACTGGACGGTCGGCAAGTTCGTTGCCATCGGTCTGGCGGGCGGAACAGTCAGTCTCGTCTCACAAAACTACGGCGGTGGTGACTCCGGTCGGGCCGCGCGCATCGTCAAACAGAGCGTCTGGGTCGCACTCGCGCTCGCAGTTCCGATTGTGCTCGTCTACACGCTCTTTGCGGGCTCATTGATCGGGCTGTTGAGCAGCGATGCGGTTGCCATCGGTCACGGAACGGTCTATCTCGTGATTGTCGCACCCGCACTGCTCTTTGAGTTTCTGAATATGATCGCCAGCCGGACCTACGCGGGCGTCAGCGATACCTTCACGCCAATGGTGATCCGTGCCGGTGGCGCGGTGCTGAACATCGTCATCAGCGCCACCCTGATCTTCGGCTTCGACATGGGGGTTGCGGGGGCGGCACTCGGGACGGCGCTTTCGGTTGCGGCGGTGACACTCGTTTTTTCCTGGGGCATGTTCGGCCGAGACTACGGACGGTCGGGAGCCAGCCCAGTCGCCCTCTCGATCAGCGGGCCACAGTTCGATGCGGGGCTGATGAAACAGCTGCTCTCGGTCTCAACACCCCTTATTGCCCGACGGCTCGCCGAAGGCATTGTCGCGTTTCCGCTGTTGGCGATTGCCGATAGCTTCGGGTCGGTGGCCGTCGCCGCACTCGAAGTCGGCCGCCGGGTGCGGAATCTCGCCAACAGCGCCAGTTGGGGGCTGTCGATTGCCTCAAGTACGCTTGTCGGCCAACAGCTCGGTGCGGGAGCCGAAGCCGAAGCCAAGGCCTATGGAACAGAAATCATCAGCCTCTCGCTTTTGATTCACCTCGGCGTTGGGGCCGTCGTGATCGTCTTTGCCGAGCCGATTGCGGCAGTCTTCGTCGATGATCCCGCCGCACTCGCCCTGTCTGCGACATTTGTCACCGTCTCGGCGATCAGCCTTGTTGCACTCGGCGTTGATGGGGCGGCGACGGGAGCGCTTCGCGGCGCTGGCGATACGCGGATTCCGTTTTATGCCTCGCTGCTCGGACTCTATGTGTTTGCCCTGCCGGTCGCGTTTCTCGGAACCGTAACGCCTCTTGGAATTTGGGCACTCTATATCGCGTTGCTGTTGGAGACGGCCGTCCCCGCCAGTGTGACGCTCTGGCGGTTCCGAACCGATCGGTGGCAGGCGGTCAGTCGGAGCTATCGGCCGACAACAACCGACTAAAAATGTTGGCTGGCATCCATACAAACCGTATCGGTACCGGCAGATCTGTGTGAGATCAAAAGACGGAACCGACCCATGCTACTCTGCAACAAGGTTCAATACCCCCGGCGCTGTAGACTCAGATTGGATTATGGATATTACTGATATTGTCGTTGGGGAGTTTGTCGAAGTCGATGTCGACGAGCGGCTTGCGAAGGTGCGGGCGAAATTCGACCAGGAGAATCCAAAGGGGGTTATCGTCACCAATGACGGCGAGTTTGCGGGGGTGATCGGCGAATCCGAACTCGTCAAATCCCGGATTCAAGACGATACGAAAGCCAGCGTCCTGATGACCTCCGCGCCGCGGATCGACCGTCACGAAAATATCCGTGAGGTCGCCCGACTGCTGGTCGAAGGCGATGTCAGTGTTGCCCCCGTCTTCCGTGGCGAGGTGCTTGAGGGAATTATCACGACCGACGCGATTCTGGCGGCCGTCCTCGAAAACCTCGATGCACTCACCGTTTCGCAAATTTACAGCGACGACGTCATCAGTATCACGAACGAGTCGACCGTTGGCCAAGCAATCAACCAGCTTCGCGAACACGGAATCTCCCGACTCCCGGTCGTCACCCCCGATACTGACCGGCTGGCTGGCGTGATTACGACTCACGACATTGTCGACTTCGTCGTCCGCGACCACGAACGCCAGCAGAAAGGCGACCGCAGTGGCGACCGCGACCGCATGCTCGACCTGCCGGTTGACAATCTCATGACGAGTCAAGTGCTCACTGTGGAGCCCGAAGAGTCGGTCCAGATGGCCGTCGAGCGGATGTTCGACCGTGGAATCTCAGGGTTGATTGTCACCGAAAACGGCAACGAGGAGACGGTCGTCGGGGTGCTCACCAAGACGGACGTGCTGCGTGCGCTGACGTTTACCGAAGAGGAGACGATGGACGTCCAGATCACCAACGTCGATCTGCTCGATACGATCGACCGCACCGAGATCGTCGAGTCGATAACCCAAGTCGTCGACAAGTACCAGCAGATGAACGTCATCCACGCACACGTCCGGTTCCACGAGCACAAAGAGAAGCTTCGGGGGACGCCGCTCATCCAATCACAGATCCGCCTGCGAACCAGCCACGGCCAGCTTGCCGGTTCCGGTGAGGGCTACGGTGCAAACCACGCCTTCCACGTTGCACTCGACAAACTCGAACGCAACGTCCTCGAACGGAAGGGAATCAACGCTGACGAAAAATACCGTGGCCAGCTGCTCCGCAAACTCAACGAGCTGTAACCTACGCGGCGACGGCCCACGACTCAGAACGGCTCGCCGTCTTCGATTCCGGCGTTCGTGATCTGAAACGTCGCCGTCTCGCCGGCGGCTTTTGCTCGGTGTTTTTCTAAGGTTGCTCGGCGGTTGCCACCGCGGAACCGATCAAGTCGAAGCACGACACCCGTCCAATGTTCGAGTGTATGGCCGCCGAGTGCTCGGACCCGGTCGGCGTCCGGATCGCTGTAGACCTGGTTGGTGATGACAACCGCAATATCGTGTTTTCGAGCCAATGACAACAGCTGGGTAATCTGCCGTGCAACAGCCCGAAGCGAATCACCGCCCTCAGCGTCCTCGGCGCGGTTAAGCCGGTAAAAGCCAGTTGCGCTGTCGAGAACCATCAGATCGACCTGCTCGGCGAATTCGGCCGCATCGCGCACGGCTTCGCCCTGCTCGTCGAAATCGAGAGCATCAGTTATAATGAGCCGCGAGGCGACCGCCTCGATTGGCTCATCAGTCGTCGAATCGATGAGTTGGCGAAAGCGGTCGACAGAGAGTCCTTCCGTATCGATGTAGAGTGCACTTCCTCCGGCGGCAGCGACACCGACAGCCGCAGAGAGCGCCACGTTAGTTTTGCCGGCCGCCGGTGGGCCATACAGCTGTGAGACCGTTCCGCGTTCGAAACCGCCGCCCAACAGCTCATCAAGCGCTCGACACCCGGTCGAAACTGGCTCGCTCACAGCCGGATGTAGAGTGGCGAGCGCAAAAGCCCCCCGGTCTTGGCGTTCGAGCCGACAGTCCCGTTCAACTCGGGGCAAAACGCCGGTGTGATTTTATTACTGAGTCACCAACAGCGGCTGTGATTGTCGTTGCAACCGAGGATTTCCGGCTCTACCACGAAATCGTCACGGCACTGCGCAAACGCGGTGTGACCTTCACGACTATCGAGCCGGGCGAAGAGCTTCCCGAGCGCACAACAGTTCTCATTTCGGCTGCAGACGACACGGGAGACCGTGGGAAACGCGCAGCCAAAATCGAGCACGTCGTTGCCGACGCCGAAGACGTTCGACCGGCGATCGAAACTGCACTCTCGATACTCCGGGGTGGGATGGGTCGGACCGTCATCGGGGTCGATCCCGGTACGCGTCCGGGTGTGGCCGTACTCGTCGGCGAGACGGTCGTCTCGGCGTTTCAAGTGCCACGGGCAGACGCTGTGGCGCTCATCGAACGGGAAGCCGAGGGAGTCGACGATCCACTCGTCCGGATCGGTGACGGCGCACGGCTCCAAGGCTCACAGCTCATCAACGAACTCGACGGTATCCCGATCGAACTGGTCGATGAAACCGGGACGACACCCTATCTCGGAACCGGAGCCCGCGGGATGGGTGACGTACTGGCGGCAGTCAATATCGCTCGCCAGCCCGGTGAGCCGGTTGAAAACCGAACCATCGAGCCGACCGCCGGCGAAATCCAGCGGATCAAAAACGAGTCGCGCCAGCAGTCCAATGGCGACCGAACGATCTCCGAAACGCTGGCCCGCCGGGTTGCCGCCGGTGAGTTCACGATTTAAGAGGCACTCGCCGAACATCGCGACGAACCAACTCACTCGAACTGACTGGTCGGCTGACCGCGAACCAGACTGATTACCGATGCGTGCGATATGGCACCTATGAGCGAAGACATCCTCCTTTCGTTTGAGGGACACCGAGAACGAACAGCCATTGCAGCGTATTTCCGACAGCTAGCTGACGGACTCGACGGCGATGGGGCCGTCACGTTCAGCGAAGGCGACGAGTCGGTCACACTCAGGGTCCCAGACACCCCCGAGTTCGAAGTCGAAATCGAACGCGAGCAGGAAGACGATGAGATCGAATACGAAATCGAACTCGAACTCGAATGGTCGACAACGGACGCCGCCGCCGGCGAACTCACGATCGAAGCCGGCGAGCCCAGCAAAGCCGATGAGTCCTCACCAGCGGGAGAAGAATCACCACCAGCGGACACCGAAGAGCCGACACCACCGACAGCAGATGACGAACAGGAAACGATTGAGGAATCGGTCGAAGACGCCGGGGGCGACGTCGACGACGATGAGTCGGTCACACCCCCGGGAGCCGAGGAGACACGAAGTGAAGTGGATGCGGCCGAAGACGACGAAGCCAGCCAATCAGCAGACGATGACGCAGACCATTCGGCCGATGACGAACACGCTCAGTCGGGCGACGACGAACGAACTGATGGTGGATCAACAGTGCAGACGAACGAAGGGACAACAGCAACAGTCGTCTCGATGACCGAGCCAGCAACTGAAACAGGCCGATTCGAATGCTATACCGACCGCCGCGACCAGTGGCGGTGGCGACTCTGTCGAGCCGATGGGCAGACACTCGCGATCTGTACGAAAGGCCACGAGTCGCGTGAGGCGGCCACAGCCGAGATCGACGACATCAAGCGGCTTACCGGGCAGGCCGATGTTACTGACGACCCGGCGGCCTAACGCTTGAAGACGGTCCCAGCCCCCGCGTTGCTCAGGTCTGCGTCGGCGCTTCAATACTGGTTTCAATATCGATTTCGGCGGCGACGTCTCTCAGAAGGCCACCTTTCACCTCGGCGGTTCGGGTTTCGATTGTCGCCAAAAGCGGCGGGGCGAACTCCTCACGGACGCGCGTGAGCCGTTCGGACTCGGTCGCGATCCGATCTCGAAGATACCGCGCACCGCGTCCGTGTTCGTCGGGGTCCGGTTTCGGTGTGAGGCGATTCGCAACAAGACCGCGGACATCCAACCCCTTGTCTTTCATCTCTGCAATAGCTCGCTCGGTTTCGTTGAGCGACAACGAGTCGGGGTTCAATACGAGAAAGAAGGCCGCATCCGCCCGGAGTGAGTCGCCGGCAAACTCAAAAAACTCCTTGCGCTGTTGGAGCGTCGCAAGGACGGGGTCGCCGTCCATGACGCGCCGTGGTTCGTTGTTGCCGATCGCCGCTTTTTCGAAGAGATCGATACTGACTCGGCGTTTTTGCATCAGCCGGTCAATCCAGCCCGCCAAGAGTTCAGGTAGTCCGAGCAGCCGAAGCGTACTCCCGGTTGGGGAGGTATCGAAAACAACTCGATCGTAGGGATCGGCGTTTCGCATCACCTCGATAAACCGGTCGAAAAGCGCCGCCTCATAGGCCCCCGGCGTGCCGTGAGCCATCTCCAGTTGGCGGTTGATCTCGTTGACCATCGCGGTCGACACCTGCTCGGAGAGCCCCTGTCGGAGCTCGTTGAGGTGGCGTGTCACCTCGTCTTCGGGGTCAATCTGCATCGCTGAGAGGTGGTCGACTCCATCGACGGGTCGAGCATCGTCATCGAAGGGCTGGTCGAACACATCGGAGACCGAATGAGCCGGGTCCGTCGAGACGACCAGCGTCTCGTGGCCGTCGTTCGCACACTGCAGCCCGTACGCACAGGAGACAGTCGTCTTGCCGACCCCGCCCTTGCCACCGAAAAAAACGAATGGCTCCATTAGAAGTGGTACTGCTGGCCCTTGCGTTCGATATACGAGCCACGGTCCCAGAGCCGTCGTTCCCAGGATTCGAACTCGTCTTCGAGATAGGGCAGCAGTTCGGCTGTATAATACGAAACGGGCGAGGGAATCCCGAAGGCGTCGGGGAAACACGCGAGAATAAAGGCGTCCTCCGTATCTTCGGCCTCTTTTTCGATTTTTTCGTAGGCAGGATGGGTAATCATTCCGTGATAGAGCCCACGAAGCCACTCTTCGAGCGTTTCCCGGAATGATTCGATTTGATCAGCCAGTGCCATACGAGAGAATCACAGACGATTATGATAAAATCTATGCTGCCTCTCGGGAGGCCCGTAGGAGGTCTAACTGTTAACTTCATGGATGATAATTGCTAATTATGTCTGCTACGATTCCGGTGACGATCCTCTCGGGAAGCCTCGGTGCCGGTAAAACAACGCTCGTCAACCACCTGCTGTCGACAGCCGACGACAACATCGCCGTGCTGGTCAACGATATGGGCGAGATCAACGTCGATGCGGCGCTCGTCGCGGAGGGCTCGGAACTGGATATCGATGATGGCGTGACCGAACTCTCGAACGGCTGTATCTGTTGTGAGCTCCAAGACGACCTCGAAACCGCGGTCGTCCGATTGGCGCGCGAGCGGTCATTCGATCACTTAGTTGTCGAATCGTCCGGCATTTCCGAGCCCGCACCCGTCGCCCGACTCTTTACGACCGAATCGCGCGTCGCTGCGCTCTACGACGTCGATGCACTCGTTACCGTGCTCGATACACGACGCTTTCTCGATTGTTTCGGCGGCAAGTCGGTTCCAGAACGGCGGGGGAGTGAGACCGACCGGCCGTTATCAGATCTGCTCGTCGATCAGGTCGAAGTCTCGAATCTCGTGTTGCTCAACAAGGCCGACCAGTGTACCGATGCTGAGCTAACCGAAGCCGAGGCGCTGGTCGGCGCGCTCCAGCCGGATGCCGAGACCGTCCGGACGGAGTTTTCGGTGATCGATTCGGACCGTCTTCTCGGGACCGGCCTGTTCGAAAAACGGGCTGTCGCCGATCTGCCGGGGTGGAAACGCGCGCTCGAAGCCGCTGAAGATCATCACAACGACCACGGTGATTACGACCATGACGGCCATGATCACGATCGTCACGGCCACGAGCACGATCGCCATGAGCATGATGACCACGAGCACGATCGCCATGAGCATGATGACCACGAGCACGATCGCCATGAGCATGATGACCACGAGCACGACAGCCATGATCACGACCACTACCATCCCGACGAGGTGTACGGCATCTCCTCGTTTACCTACCGTCGACGCCGGCCGTTTCATCCCGAACGGTTCGCCGCGTTCCTCCAGTCGCTCCCGCCCACGATCGTCCGCGCGAAAGGAACTGCGTGGATCGCTGGCACGGAAATCCGTGTCTCGGTAAGCCAAGCGGGTCCATCAGTTAGGGCCACTGGGCAGGGGCCCTGGATCGCGAGTCTGCCCGACGTCGACCGCGAAATGTACCGTTCGAACCGGCCGAATCTGACGTGGCACGAGGAACACGGCGACCGGCTGAGCGAACTCGTCTTTATCGGGACGGAGTACGACGAAGGTGAACTCCGCGCCGGGCTATCGAACGCACTACTCACTGACCAAGAGCAGACGGATTTCGACCACGATAACCCAGCCGAGCGTCGCTTTCCGACCGAAACTGGTGGCGAAGTCGTCGTTCGTACACCCTGAACTCAGCACTCGGCGACAATCGCCGTAAGAGCCCGTTTTAGCTCACCACGTCGTTTCCAGCCGGCCAGTCGGTCGGCAAACGGCAACGGAAGCGAGAGGGCGACCGCAGAACGCATTGTGAGGTTCGACCCCTCGCTTTCTTGGTCGATAGTCAGCCAGGTTTCCATCGTCTCGAACGGGCCGGCCTCGCCGGCCTGCTCGTAATACCAGCCGTCGGGCTGCGGTACAAATCGATACTGCAGTGTCAGTCCGGGGCCGCTTGCAGTGACGACCGTGCCAGCATCGGTCTCAGCAACGGCGTCGACGCTGAAACTCCCTTCATACTCGATCACCTGTCGTGGTGTTAGCAGCCGGTCGAGTTCAGTCGGTGTCGCTGAAACAAACCGTGAGGCCGTAACCTCGCGCATACCGGCCGTTCGCAGGACGGCCTAAAGAATCCCCAGCAGAGACCCGTTGCTATCGAGTGGGTATGCTGACGATCTCAAAAGCCGATTGCAATCGGCTACGGATAGTGCCCAGGCGGTAGGACACCAGCAGTCAGCCGACCAGCGCCAAAGAGCTAAGTGGTATTACGAGAGCACTTCCGGTATGAGCGACAGTGATTCGAAAGGATTCAGCGAGGGGCTGTCAGCCTCGAAAGGCGACCCGCGTGTGTTGGTGGTGATGAACGCCGCGTTGTCGACGATGTTGGGCTGGACAGTTGTCGGTGGGCTCTCGTATCTTGATGTCGTTGGCTTCAACGCAATCAATGTCGCAACCGCAGCAATCCTCATTTTTGCACTGACCTACCTGGTGACGATGTCATGACCGACCTGGTGACGAGGCCATACCCAGCCGGACGCGGCCACTCATTCCAGAGTTGACTTACCGGCCGTAGATATATCGCTGGGCGGCCTCATCAAGTCGTGTGGTAAGCCGTTGCATCCACGCTGCCGGCGCAACCCGGCGAAGCTCGTTTTCCTCGACCTCGATCCGCTTATCACCGAACGGATCACGATCAGTCCGATCTGTATTGCCCGCTGCATCGACGACCGTCGACATCGAACAGCGGCCACACGCCTCGGACCGTTTTTCACTCATTGTTTATCATTATGTATCAGAGACAAATAAATCATCCGCCGACTATTTTATGCCGCCGACTGTATCAGCGCTATATGAACCGCCGAATCGGGCTCACGATCCGTGTCACCGCACCTGGGCATCCTGCGTGTATGACCAATGAGTGACGATTTTAGCGAGCAGCCAGCCGAGGCACGCTCAGAGCCAAGCGCGCGCGAACCCGATGAACTGCCGGCAGAAATCACTGAGGCCGTCCCCAAGTGGAAGGACGAGTATCTCGACCGCGTGTCAGATCGGCTAATGTACAATTACGATCTGCAAAAGGACTACCAGCTCCGTGGCGAGCGGTGGGCGTTGTACGGGCAAATGCGCGTCCGCAACCAGAAACAGTTCTTTCATCCTGCGTTGAATTACGCCGACCATGAGGCCGAGGAGCATCTTTTCGCCCGCCGCCAGTCTCGGCCAACAGTCGCGGACCTCGACCGGCTTGTTGCGCTTGGCCATGACCTCGCCGACGAGCGGATCGACGCCGACGAGCAGCACTACGGAACCGATATCACGTTCGTGCTCGTTGTCGACGAGATTCTCCCGGCGGTGCGCGAATATGTCGATGGCTTTCGTGACCGAACACTGCTCAAATTCGGCTACTACGGCCATTACGATGTCAACCTCGTTGCCGTCAACCCGGAAAACGAGGACTGCGTTGCCAGCGAGGCTGCCGATGTTGCGGCGGCGTTTCGGCTCTGGGGAGATATCGTCCAGCCCGATGAGGGCTTTCTCTCACGGTTTGCAAAACGGTTCTGGCGCTAATCTGCGAGCAAATAAAAAGGAGTACGGGTCGGTCGTCAGTCGTCGCCGGGCTCAACAGCCGGGGTCGATGGCTCGCGGCGAACGGTGCGAATATTCTGATAACCGATTCGGACGAGCGCAAGTGCCAACCCAATCAACACCAGCCCCAGAACCATCTGGACAGCCGAAGAGATGACAATCTCGGTGGCGAGCGGCTCTTCGAGTGCACCGGTAAAGTGGAGATAGAGGTTCGAGTACAGATTCTCATAGAAGACGAGCCACGAGAGTCCGAGGACGGTAATGACGACCATCACTGCCATCGGAACGCCGGTTGAGATGAGCTGTTTGGCATCATCCCAGTTGGCAAGCCAGATAGTCGCAGTCAAGAGTGCCAGTGCTGCCAAGAGCTGGTTGGCACCCCCGAAGAGTGCCCAGAGGGTGACCCACTGCCCCGAGACAACGAGCAGGTAGGCCGGAATCACTTGGATGATCGGATTCGTGTACCGGCCACGGGCGATCGATCCGAGGTCGGCGTTGAGTCCGGTATCGGTTTTCCCCGCCGGAAGGCCGACAATTTCTTCCATCATATATCGGCCGAGTCGAACAGCCGTGTCAGTCGAAGTGAGCAGGAAGCTCACGAGCACAAGCGCCATAAACACGGAACCGACGGCCTGTGGGATGCCGAGACTTGTCAGAATGACACCGCCGCCAGAAGCGAAGTTCGGTAGTGCCGCACCGATTCCGCCGCCGGCGTCCGCAAAGCCCCAGACCGCAAGCGCCGAAAGGGCAACAGCGGCGAGCAGTCCCTCCCCGAGCATCCCGCCGTAGCCGATGAGTCGGGCATCCGTTTCCTTATTGAGCTGTTTTGCGGTCGTCCCCGAGGAGACAAGCGAGTGAAAGCCACTGATTGTCCCGCAAGCAATCGTCAAGAACAACAGCGGGAACAAGGGTAAGAAAACACCCTCAACGCCCCAAAAGCCGTTGAATGCCCCGATTGAGGAGTCGATAACGAGTGGCTGTGAGGAGGTTCCAAAGAACGTCCCGACAATAATCGCGATCACCGCACCACCAACACCGGTGTACAGCAGGAACGACGAGAGGTAATCTCGTGGCTGGAGCAGTACCCAGACTGGGAGTGCGCTGGCGATTGCGGCATAGACCATGACGAGTGGAATCCATGCCGCTGTGTTGCCACCGAGCGCTGCCGCACCGGGCACCCACTCACCGGCTCCACTCAGCAGGACGATTGTCCCGGCTGGATAGTCACCGGCGAACAGCGCAAGCGGGTACTGGAGGCCGACCCAGACGGAGGCGAAGACCCCCGTCACAAACAGGATCGTCCCCGGAATAAACGGTCCATTGAGCTGGTAAAGATAGATCCCGAATACGAACGCGAGTGCAATATAGAGGAACGAGGCGGTCACAACCTGGGGGAATGCGTTGAAAACGATCCCCACGACCAGTGCGAAGACGGCCACGACGAGCATGATTGTCAGGAAGGCGAACCACAGCAGCATGTTCTTGCCGCCTTCACCGACATATTCACCGACAATGTAGCCGATCGATTTTCCCTCGTGCCGGAGCGAGCCCGACAGCGAGACGAAGTCGTGAACCGCGCCCATCAGCGGGTTGCCAATAGCGATCCACAAGAGTGCGGGAACCCAGCCCCACACCGCTCCGGCTGTGATCGGCCCGACAATAGGTGCACCACCGGCAATACTCGAATAGTGGTGTCCTAACAGCACGGGTTTTTTTGCTGGAACATATTCTTGGCCGTCTTCGTATTTATGCGCCGGTGTCTCGGCCTCCTCGTCAAGACCGACGAACTGTGCAAGATACCGCGAGTACCAGATGTACCCGACGGTAAACGTAACAAGTACGCCGGCAATAATCCATATTAATTGTGTCATTTGCCAGTGCCAATTGTACTCATGAGGAAAAGACACTTAACTTTTAACCAACTTTCGTGTAGTTTGCCGGAAAGCTGGGAAAATGCGCGCCGACGGGGATAGCCAGTATCTCTCCAGACCAACCAAACCTGCAAAGTCAGATCACCAGATGAGTCAGCATACAGAGAGGCTGCTTACGGTCCTACCTGATAGTGCGTAATCGCATCGACGCCCGACTGCCCAGTGTCGAGGATGGCAACGTGAAACGCGTCATCGGCACCGTCGATCGGCAGGCCGCCGGGATTGACGCGCACCGTCTCACCACGGGATTCAATGGCCCGCTCGTGGGTGTGGCCGTGGAAAACGTAGTCGTATGTGTCGCTGTCGACCAATGCTTCCCTGAGGAGTTTGTTCGTGCCGTGGTAGACCGCGATCGAGCGGCCATCAACCGTGAGCTGGCCGCACTCACCGAGATACGTGCCGAAGTCGTCGACGACGTTAGCCAAGGCCCACTCGCCATCGTTGTTCCCGCGGACCGCATAAAAGTCGAAGAGGTCGCTGTCAAACGGCGTCGCCGAAAACGGTGCAACGATGTCGCCGCAGTGGACGACGCGCTCGACGCCTTCGGCTTCGAACAGCGAGACGGCCTGGTCGACGAGCGTGAGATTGTCATGGGTGTCCGAAACAATGCCGAGTTGCATGGCTGTCGAGTCGGGAGCGACGGGCAAGAAAGTAGGTGGCCGATCGTACTGACGAGGGTGTCAGACTTTTTTCAGTTAGTTCGCGGCGTCGATCAGCAGTTCGACACCCGGCAGGTCGTCACCAGTGAGCGCGCGGATGTATGCGCCACCAGCAATCGAGACGTGGCCGAAGTCGTCTTCGCTCATGCCGTACATTTCGATGGACCGAGACGTGTCGCCGCCGCCGACGACCGAAAAGCAGTCGGTTTCAGCGATGGCTTTGACCGCACCGACGGTTCCGGCCGAGAATTTCTCGTCTTCGAAGACCCCGAGTGCGCCCTTCATGAAGACCGCATCCGAATCACGAATAATCGGGTCGTACTTGTCGACGGTCGATTTCGAGATATCCATATAATCAAACTCGGAGGCATCGAGTTCCTCGTTTGTGTGTTCGGCGCGCTCGCCGTCGTCGTCCTCGTAGGCCAGCCCTTCGGCGAGTTCGATCTGGTCGCCGCGTTCGTCGAGCAAGTCACGGATGATGTCCTCGTTTTTCTCCCACTGGGTGTCATAGAGATCAAGCCCCTCGTGGCGGTCGTAGCCGACATCGTGGCCCGCCGCCCGCTGGAAGAGTTGGCCGGCAATACCACCCATACAGAAGGTGTCAATTTTGTCGCCAAGTGTTTCCATGACGCCGATCACGTCGGTCGCTTTCGTTCCACCGATGACCATTGTGACGTTGCCGTCGAACTCTTTAGTCGCAATGGCGGTGTTGGCTTCGTACTCGGTTTCCATAACGCGGCCCGCGAATGCGGGCAGGACGAGCGGGAAGCCGACGAGCGAGGCGTGTTTGCGGTGGGCCGCCGAATACGCATCGTTGATGTAGGCGTCAACGTGCGGGGCAAGCGTCTGGACGAACTCGGTTTCTGCCTTTACTTCGGGCGCTTCTTCGGGCAGCTCATCATCGCTCATTCGGGTGTTTTCGAGCAGCAACACGTCGCCGGCTTCAAGCGCGTCAATGGCAGCCAGGGCTTTCTCGCCGTAGATATCATCAACAAAGCCGACATCGCGGCCGATGTGCTCGGCCATGATGTCGGCATGCTGATCAAGCGAGACGAAGGTGTCGTTGCCGGGCCGACCCTGGTGGGCCATGAGCACGACGCGGTGGCCGGCTTCGGCGAGTTCTTTGACGGTTGTTGCGTGGCGGTCGAACCGGCGGTTGTCCTGTACCTCGCCGTCTTCGACCGGCGAGTTGAGATCAAGTCGGACTAAGACGAGCTGTTCGGCGTCGAGATTGTCGATGGTGTTGAACGAAGACATACGTGTATGTGTGTGGTGGCAGTCGAAAAGTGATTGGATACGTTCCAAGAACGTTCGGGATTACGATATCCCGTCTGCGGGTGGCTTACGCCTCGTTGGTAATGAGCGCGGCCGTATCGAGCATCCGGTTCGAGAAGCCGTACTCGTTGTCGTACCACGTCAGAATCTTCACGAGGCCACCGTCGCCGATGACGTTCGTCGAGTTGAGATCGGCGTATGAGCTGAACGGGAGGCCAATGATATCCGAGGAAACGACCTCATCGTCGGTGTAGCCAAGGACGCCAGCCAGTGGGCCTTCGTCTGCGGCTGCACGGAAGGCGTCGTTGATTTCCTCAGCGGTTGGGTTGGCTTCGAGATCGACGACCAGTTCGGTCAACGAGCCATTCGGGATCGGGACACGGATTGCCATGCCGTCGATTTTGCCCTCGAGCTGTGGGAGAATCTCGGTGGTTGCCTGGGCGGCACCCGTCGAGGTCGGCAGGATGTTCTCAGCAGCGGCGCGGCCACGGCGCTGTTTGGCCTTCGGCGCGTCGATGAGTGTCTGACTGCCTGTGTAGGCGTGGACGGTGGTCAACGTTGCCGTGTTGATTCCGAACTCCTCGTCGAGCACGTGGGCGACCGGCGAAACGCTGTTGGTCGTACACGAGGCGTTCGAGACGACATCCTCGCCGTCGTACTCGCCGTGGTTGACGCCGTAGACGAGCGTTTTGACGGGTTCATCGCCTTTCGGTGGCGCGGAAATAATGACCTTGTCAGCACCGGCTTCGAGGTGCTGGCCTGCCTCGTCTTTGGTACGGAAGATACCGGTACATTCGAGCGCGACGTCAACGTCGAGGTCGCCCCATGGCAGTTCACTCGGGCTCTGAATGTTGAACAGCGGCACCGACGTCCCGCCGATGGTCAGTTCGTCGCCATCGAGTTCGAGGCCATCGAGACGGCCCATGATGGTGTCGTACTTACAGAGGTAGCGCATGTCCTCGAAGTCCATGACGTCGTTGATGCCAGCGAGTTCGATTTTCGGATTGTCGAGAATCGCACGGAAGGTGCTTCGGCCGATCCGGCCGAACCCGTTGAGCCCAACGCGGACAACCTCACTGTCGTCGACTTCGTCGCCAGCCTGAAGATATGATTTACTCATAAGTGAATATGAAGCCTACAGATACTTAAAACAGCCCGAATTGTCTTACCAAAACAGAACATGCGTCAAACGTACGTATCGCCGCTGACGACAGTCCTGTCGTGCTGTTTTTCGCTGTGTGATCAGCCGACAAAGAATAAATATCATGAAAAACAGCCCTGAATAAACGGTGATTGGAGCCGGCCTATTTCAGTGTTAACTGTTCGACAGTTGCACTAATCTCTTCGGCCTGTGTAGCCTGTTGTTCGTTTGCGGCGGCGACCGATTCGATTTCACTGGCCACTGTTTCAGCTTCCGAAACAAGGTCGTCGATCATACTGGCGACCGCTTCAGTGGAGGTCGCTTGGTCCTCTGTTGCATTCGAGACTTCACGGATTCCTTGGGTCGACTCTTCGACCGCCTGTGCGATCTTTTGCAGTGTATCCATCGCCGAATCGACCTTCTGGATACCCTGTTGGACCTGTGTTGTCGTCGCGTCGAGACTGTCGACCGTCTCATCAGCATCGGCCTTGATTTCACCGATCATTCGCTCAATTTCGTTGGCGTGCTCTTGGGAGTCGCCTGCCAGCGACTTGACTTCGTCGGCAACGACCGCAAAGCCGGCACCGGCTTCGCCCGCACGAGCAGCCTCAATGCTTGCGTTGAGCGCCAGAATGTTGGTCTGGTCGGCGATGTCATTGATCACTTCGACAATCTCATCGATTTCGTCGATCCGCTCTTGTAACGTCCCAACGTCCGCCGACACTGCCTGTGTGGAGTCATCGATAGCGGTCATCACGTCGATTGCTTCGACAGCCTCGGTTTCACCGGCAGTGGCAAGCGCCTCGGCAGTCTCACTCGTCTTGGCAACTTCCTGTGATGTCGAGGCGATCTCTTCAACTGTCGCCGACATTTGGGCGATTTCGTTGGCAACGTTGTGCATCGAATCCGACGAGCGACGCGCATGGGTACTGATATCTTCGGTACTGGTTGCGACCGTTTCGGCCGTCTCTCGCATCTCACTGACGCCGGCTTGCACCTCATCTGCAACCGAACGCTGCTGTTTGAGTCGTGCTTCGAGTTCTTGACGAGTTTCCCACCGATTTTGATAGCCTCGAATGAATGCGATGAGCGTATCGAGCAAGTTGTGTTCTTCTGTTAGCCACGGACCATCGTCTTCTTCGGGCCGGTCTTCGGTATAGACGACTTCGATGACAACCCGAGTGCCACCGTCTGTGACTGCTTCGTGCGTCAGTGGGTAGGCAGTTCGTCTAAAATCGGTCGATTCAGCGACAGCTGTTCCGACAGTGATCTGTGCTTCTGTGACATCGGGATACTGGAACCATGCAGGCAGTTCGCTCACATAGGTCTCGATAAGTGTCGAAAGTGGCTGGCCAATCGCACCGAATAGTTCGTTTGCGCGGGTAATTGCGCCCAGCTCTTTTGTTCGTTCTTGGAGCTCGACTTTGGCCGCAGTCGCCTCTAATTCGCGGTAGCGGTCTGCGAGATGAAAATGCTCTGAGGGAAGCCCGGAAGACGGGGATGATGGCTGACTCATAGACAATTACCGCAGAGCAACAAAAATACTCTACTGGTCAAAATATAACAATTGATACTGTATGGCTTGCTGACCGACAGTTCGAGTCGCCAGTAGCAGACTGGGCAGAACGTTTTTTAGCGGTCCACACCTACCGGCGTTTATGAGACGAGACGACCGCGATGACCCATTCGGCGACATTTTTGACGAGATCGAGCGAATGATGCAGGGGATGACCGGCGTCGAGGATGCAGGGTTTGGCTCTGAAACCCACGTTGACGTGTTTGAAGACGATACGGAAGTTCGGCTTGTTGCTGATCTCCCTGGAATTCACAAAAACGAACTCAGCCTGCAGTGTGACGGTAACACGCTCACGATCAGTGCTGCAAGCGATCGACGCGAGTACGATGAACGTGTTACACTGCCAACGACCGTTGACGAACACTCGGCGAATGCAACGTTCAACAACGGTGTGCTGCACGTTGCTTTCGATCGCGCCGACGACACCGCCGCCATCGACGTCGAATAATCAGACTGTGGGCTGCGCTGCTGTCTCCTTGATGAGCCCGGCGAGGCGGTCGTAAAAATCAGGCTCATATTTTGTCTCCGAATCAACAGTCGGACGAGCATTTGTTTCATTGACGACAAGTCGGTTCTCGGTTTCGAGCAGATCGACACCGAGATATGGAATCTCAAGGGCGGCCGCAGTTTGTTCGGCAAGCCGGCGGTGGGTCTCCGGGAGGCTAACACCGGTCGCTTCCGCACCCCTGTGGACGTTGTGTTTCCACCGCCCCTTCCCGAGCGAGTCGGGCAATCGCCGCTCGACCGCACCGACATACTCGCCATCGATAACCATCGCCCGGTAGTCACGGGCGTTGGGCAGGTATTCTTGGAGGACGTACGACTTGTCGCCCGTCGCTCGGTAGTCGTGAATCAGATTGAGGTAGTCGACGATGCCGAGCAGTGAATCGAGATCGGCAGCTTTGGCAACGCCAACACCTCGGGTCGCAGAGTTCGGTTTGACCACAACCGGAAACGAAAACGATGAGACGGCATCGACAACAACCGACTCGTCGATTGGATTCGAGAGCATCACCGTCTGTGGAACGTCGAGTCCGGCAGCATCGAGTGCAGCGATAACACCGCCTTTGTTTCGCGAGGTGAGCACCGCCTCACGGCCATTGACCCATGGAATCGCGTGCTGGGCGGTGAGTGCCGCACCCTCCATGAGCCGACCGGGATAGACAAAGCCAACATCGAAACGAGAGGTCTCTGCCGTGTTGGAGCCAGTGAGTGCAATCGACCGCTGTTTTGCCCGTAGATGGCCGATTTCGATTCCGCGGTCGGCAAGCGGCTCACCGAGGCGGTCGAAGGTTTCGGCGTTCGTCGACAGCGCCAGCCGGAGCATACGCTGGCGCTTGGCGGGAGACGTAAAAAGTGGTAGTGGTTTCGAGCCGCTTAGACGACGAGTTTCTCTTCACCGCGCTCGACGACGATGCGGCATGGCGGCGTGATTTTGTTGTAGGCACGTCGGAAGGCTTCCTTGACAACTGGAGCGTGGTCGACATCGCAGTAGGCCGTAAAGATCGGCTCGTCAGCACCGATACGGGCGGCGGTGCCAACGATCTTACCGAACGACTGGCGCATCCCGTCGGAAACACGGTCTGCTCCTGCACCGGTTGCCTGTTTGTTCTCTCGGAGCACCTGGTGTGGGAACTTTCGGAGCAACATCTTGTAGTTGCCTTCACCGAGCGTCTTCAGCAGGTGACGGTTCGCCGAGAGCCGCGAAGACTCAAGCGAGCCGTGACGCAGCTGGACAGCCTCTTCGGTAACAAGGCTGATCTGCACTGGGTAGTCGTCGGGGTCAGCCTGAAGATCGCCCATGTTGTGCTGTGCAACCTTCGACTGGGGAATGCCGGTGATGTAGTCGCGTCGTGTGTACGAGGGCTTGTCGATATCCCGGTACATTGAGGCTGGTTTGTCTCCCATGATTACTTATCGAGTCGAACGCCGCTTGCCCGAATAAAGCCTTCGATGGCAGGTCGCGGTATCACGGGCTGTGAGCCAGTCACACGGCCGAATCAGCAATTACGCCCTATCGGACTGGGTGGGCCCTGGCTCATCGTCGGGAGTCGACGGCAGGTCAGCCGGCTGTGGGTCGGCCGAGACGAATGCAAAGCCCGCTTCATCGAGCAAGCGTGCGGCTCTGTCAGTCACTGACGGCGCGACCAGTATCCCGCGAACAGTCGCGTTGTCACCGAGTTCCCGGCCGATTGCATCGACATACCGCTGGAGTTGGCCAACCGCACTGGGACCGACACGGCGACGTTTGAGCTCAACAACGACTGGCGTCCCGTCTCGGTCTCTCCCGAAAATATCGATTGGCCCGGCGGCTGTCGGTCGTTCGGTTGCAAGCGGCTCGAACCCCGCCTCAATCGTCTCGGGTGCCGAAAGCAGCGCCTGCCGGAGATCGGATTCGCTTCCGGTCAGCGAGAGGTCACGGCGGCCACTGACAGAGAGCGCCGAGAGTTGTTCGACCGTCTCGAACGAGACATCGAGCGTTTCGTTGGGCGAAGATCGAACGCTCCGGATTCGAAGCCGTCCATCGCGGACAGCGGCGTGGTGCTCTGAGCCCGGCGGCTGCCAGTTGACGGGCTGTTGGTTTTCGTCGGTATGAACCAGTGCTGAGCCGTCGGGTTTGAGAATAAGCAGCCGGCTGCCCAACCCGAGTGTCGAGGCCGCACGGCCGTCGTACTCGACTGTACAGCGACCGAAAACGGTCAGGAGATCCCCACGGTCGAACGCGGCTTCGAGCTCCCATAGCGCTTCGCGGTGGGTCGGCTGGTGGACGGTCGTCACACTCACACGCGACAGTATGTGGCGGATCATCAAAAACGGCCGGACACGGGGACGGCATTCGGTTCGCTCGATAGACTGGACACAGATTCCGTTAGGTAACGAGATAGTATGGGTCGGCTGCAATTCGTGGTTCGAGTGCCTCACGAAGTTCGCGGGCGTTGAAAGTAAAAATGCGGAGGCCGTTGAGATCGTGGGTTTCGAGGACCCCGTCGGCTCGGAGGTCGTCGGCGATTTTCTTTCGGTTCCACGTTACTGGCTGGCGGTATTCGTGGCTCCGCTGAGTGATCGATTCATACGTCGTCTCGTCATAATAGATGACGCCATCGTATTCGGCTGTTCGGACATATGGGACATCGAACCGTGATTCGAGATAATGGATCTGTGAGGCGGTCAGCCAGTCACTCCCGATTGAGAGATACCGGACGTTGTCGCGGTCGAGCGCCGCAAAACAGCCCTCTTCAGCCCAGGTGTCGTGGTGGGTGCAGTCCTCGAACCGGTAGGGGCCCCGGACGAGAATCGAGTTGGTCGCATCATCGGTGCGGTAGTCGACCATCCGAAAGAAGAGCGTCGAAAACGTCCCAAACCGTGGTTCGGAATACTGTTTGTGGTAGACACCGCCGTCGTCTTTGCGAAACGAGGGGGTAAAGCCAGGGTTGAGGACGCTGTCGAACCGGCTGGTGAGCTTCTCACAAATAAACTCGAACGGATCGCCGTCGAACGCCGCGTTGATATCGCTGAGCCCGATATGAACGAAGACCGTGTCGTCACTGCGGTAGCGGTCCAACACCGTCTCAAGCGTGGCTTCGTCGACGGGGTCGGCACCGGACGGACGACGCTTGCGACGCAGCACCATCGTTGCGCGATTGCGGGCGATGCGAGCGGTATGGTAGGTATGGGCAGTCTGCGTGGCTAATGCGGAGACTCGGTCGGTCGGATCACTATGCTGTGGCCAAACAGTATCGAGCATGGGGATACATCATGCTGTCCACAGGTGCGGGCTTACGGGTTCTGTCCACCTACCCATTGATACAGCCGTAAACCGGCGCGATACGTGTCGATACATACAGGATTGTGTAGCGGACAGAAACAATTTATCTGAGCCAAGAGAACCGACAGCCATGGTTCGTGTCGCTGACAGTATTTCGATCGATGCGTCGGCTCAGCGTGTGTTTCAGTATCTCGACGAGCCGGAGAATCATGCAACGATTACGCCGGCACTGAGCGATGTTCGGAACGTCGAACCACTCGACAACGGCGGCAAGCAACTCGAATACACCTACCGGATGGCCGGCGTCCCGATTCAGGGCCAACTCACACAAACGGTTCACGAGCCGCCGTCACGACACACGTTTGTGCTGGAAAGCGGTATTACGGGCGAGCTTTCCTTCGAGATCGAACCCGATGGTGAGGGCAGTATGGTGACCTACAGCGCAGAGTACTCGATTCCGGGCCGCATTATTTCGCAGGTCATCGAGCCAGTTGCGCGGCGGTACAACGAACGAGAGTTGCAGGCGACACTCGAGAATTTGAAACGGGAAGTCGAAGCCGAGTAGGTGGTGTTGAATACAACTTTTTATTCACAGCCTCGGTCTCATCGCTCTCTCGTTGATTCGCAGGAAAATGCCGCCTCCCGGATGTAACCGAGATTGAACGCCAAGCATCCTTCAGTCAGCTTCATGAAAGTCGATCGCTAACGCTGGTCTATCGTAGTGGTTCGATACTCGACGGGCCTGCTACTCGGTCGTGTGTTCGGCACCCTCGGCGGCTCCTTCGAACGAGTCCCATTCGGTTGCGGTTCCGAGAATATCCATCAATGACTCGACGACAGCATGCAGTTCCTGGATCTGCCGCTGTTGGTGGGCAACGGTCCGTTCGAGTTCGGTGACTTGTGAGCCAGCCCCCTGTTGCTTCTTTTTCGACTGCTGGAGATTTTTCGATAGGTCTCCAATGGCTTCAGAGAGATGTGAGATATCTTCATCCGACGCAAGCCCGTTCTCAGCCGGGTTGTGCAGCATCTCTCGATGTGCGCCGATAGCCTCAGCAATGCTTGCAGTCCCGTCGGGAAGATCTATCGTCAACGGACTGGGCGCCGTGTCTGTCTCGACTTCGGTGTCGGGCCGCTCGCTGTGCTGCCGGGCTTTTTTTTCCGGGTCGGCTGTATCACTACTCATACCACTAATTCGTACAGTACTAATAATAAATCATCGTCAGACACTATCTATACTGGTTACATTTTCTGCGTGAGCCATATCGATTGTTGTCTGCTGTTGTTGTACACACAACCCAAAGAGCGGCACAGGTACTAGTATCAACGTATGGTCCGCTGTTCTCACGTTTTTTGCCTCGTTCGCAATGTCGGCTCTAGTAGTATTTTGTCTCCGGGATATGGCCCTCACTCGCTCTTTGCAACCGCTCGCTGGTTCAGAATCCTTCTGAGCATTTTTATTGCTCACGTTGTTCGCAGGAAACTGCCGCCTCTTGGATTTGAACTTCAGTCGTTTCGTTCGCTGTCGCTCACTCCACCCCTTGCTTCAAAGCCGCTCAGTGATGCATTCTGGACTCCAATGGTTCGCTGCGCTCACCGGGTAGAATTACAGAAATTCTGCCTCCCCGATTTGAACTCACTCGCTCCCGATGGTCGCTCGCTGCTCAAATCGGATCACGAGGATTCTTCAACCTCGACGGCTCGCTTCGCTCGCGTGTCGAGGTCACAAAAATGCCGCCTCCCCGATTTGAACGGGGGACAGCTCGATCTTCAGTCGAGTGCTCTCCCAGGCTGAGCTAAGGCGGCGTGCATGCGAAGCGAGGGCGATGGAAGTAAAAAGGATTTCGAAAGACGGGACGGCGAGTGTGTGAGTGTCTGTCTTGGATACTACTCGTTAGTGAGCACCCTCTGAAGCTTCAACAAAAACAATTAGCTGCTAATTCTTGCTATTCTCCCACGAGCGAGCAGCGCAAGTGAGTGGGTCACAGAGCAACCAGCGGGAGCGACGTAGTGCTTTTTGTCCAGCTTTTGCCGAGAGCTGGCGGAGCCAGCCCGTAGTTCAAACGGCCAATTGACCGTTCGTCATCACGGAAGACGAACCGCGTCTTCCAAAAATAGTAGAAAAAGTGGATGGGCTCGGGCGGAGTCGAACCACCGATCTCAGCCTTGTAAAGGCCGCGTCATAACCACTAGACCACGAGCCCGCATTCAACCGAAATCCACGCGACCGAATAACGTTTTCCTTCCGCGTCGCAACCCATATGCCGGCTGCCCCCAACAACTGTATCAATGAATGGCCGCCCACAATGGGTCCTTGTCGTTGCGGCGGTAGCCCTCTTGCTTGCCGGCGGCGTTGTCGCCGCCCAGGTCGGGCTGTTCGACCGCGGCGACTACGAGTGGACGACGGTCACCGCTGTCGACGGCGAGACCGACGAGGAGTTGGCGGTTGTCGAGGTCCGGATCGCCGACACGGTCGAAAAACGCTATACCGGCTTGAGCAACACCGAATCGCTTGACGAGAATGAAGGCATGCTGTTCATCCACGACTCGGAGGGTGAGCAGTCGTACGTCATGCGAAACATGGATTTCTCGATTGATATCGTCTTCATCGACGCTGGTGGCGAGATCACGACCATCCACCACGCCGAGGTCGACGACGACGGAACCTTCCAAGGCACCGGTCAGTACATTCTCGAAGTCCCGTACCACTACACGACTGACAACGGAATTGCCGTCGGCGACCGCATTGAGATTCCCGACGAGTATCGGTGACGCCACACACCGAAGCCAACCCTCTTTGGGGCTGCCGCCCTACGACCCGCAATGAGTAGCGTCGATCCGGGCGTGGCCGACGAAGACGATCCATTTGCCGAGCAGCGCGGCCGCGTTGACAATCCAATGCGTCGGCTGGTCGGCGAATACGGTCGGCCCTACTGGTCGGCGGCAACGTTGGGAATCATCGCCAGCCTCGGCGCACGGCTCCTTGATCTGCTCCCCGTTATTCTGCTCGGGATCGCTATCGACAGCCTGTTCCAGCAGATCGAGCCCTTCGACCTCCCACTAGTTCCGGCTACGTGGCTTCCCGCAACGGCCGAAAATCAGTTTTTCCTCGTCATCGGCCTCATCACTGCCTCCTTCGTCATCGGCGCGGGCTTTCACTGGCTGCGCAACTGGGGCTTCAACTCGTTCGCCCAGGACATCCAACACGACGTTCGAACCGACACCTACGACACGATGCAACAGCTCAATATGGGCTTTTTTGCGAACAAACAGACCGGCGAGCTCATGTCGATTCTCTCGAACGATGTCAACCAGCTCGAACGCTTTCTCAACGACGGGCTCAATTCGGCGTTTCGGCTGATCGTCATGGTCATTGCCATCGCCGGCTATCTCATCTATCTCAACCCACAGCTCGCACTCGTTGCACTCTCGCCAGTCCCACTGATCGCGGTTTTTACCTACATTTTCGTCAAGACGATCCAGCCGAAGTACGCCGCCGTCCGGTCGAGCGTCGGGACGGTCAACTCCCGGCTCGAAAACAACCTCGGCGGCATCCAGGTCATCAAATCCTCGAACACCGAAGACTTCGAATCGGGTCGCGTCGACGACGTCTCTCGTACCTACTACGAAACCAACTGGGGGGCGATCACGATCCGGATTCGGTTCTTCCCCGGCCTCCAACTCATTTCGGGTGCGGGCTTTATTCTCACTTTCCTCGTCGGCGGCTACTGGGTCTTTTCCGGCGCTGGACCCGGTCCGTTTACGGGGACGCTTTCGACCGGTGAGTTCGTCGTCTTCATCCTCTTTACCCAACAGCTCGTCTGGCCGATGGCGCAGTTCGGCCAGATCATAAACATGTATCAGCGCGCCGAGGCCTCCGCCGAGCGGATTTTCGGGCTGATGGACGAAACCGACTCGGTCGAAGACGACGTTGGCAGCGACGACCTCGTCGTCACTGAGGGCCGTGTCGAATACGACACCGTCAGTTTCAGCTACAATGAAAGCACAGAAAAACGGATTCTCAACGACATCGATTTCACGGTCGAGGGTGGCGAAACGCTCGCACTGGTCGGTCCAACCGGAGCCGGGAAATCAACCGTGCTCAAGCTGCTCTTACGACTCTATGAGCCTGATACAGGGGCAATCAGGATCGATGGCCAAGATATCAGCGGGGTAAGTCGACAGTCGCTCAGACAGACCATTGGCTACGTCGGCCAAGAGTCATATCTCTTCTACGGGACGGTTCGAGACAACATCGCCTACGGTAGTTTCGACGCGACTGACGGGGACATTCGGGCCGCCGCCGAAGCCGCCGAGGCCCACAGCTTCATCGAGAATCTCCCCGAGGGCTACGACACCATGGTCGGCGAACGCGGTGTCAAGCTCTCGGGCGGCCAGCGCCAGCGGCTCTGTATCGCCCGCGCAATCCTCGAAGATCCAGACATTCTCGTTCTCGATGAGGCAACCTCGGATGTCGATACCGAGACGGAGATGCTGATTCAACGGAGCCTCGACGAACTGACTGCCGACCGGACGACCTTTGCCATCGCCCACCGGCTGTCGACAATCAAAGACGCCGAAACGATCGTCGTGCTCGAAGACGGCCAGATCGTCGAACGCGGCAGTCACGACGAACTCATCGGAACCGATGGCCTCTATGCGCACCTCTGGGGCGTCCAGGCCGGCGAGATCGACTCACTGCCACAGGAGTTCATCCAGCGGGCCACCCGTCGGCAGGCCCGGACCGAGATTGCCGAGGATTAAGCGACGACTGATCGCTCAGAACGCTTCGTCTTCGGCGTCGTCTTCGACACCGCGGTCGCTGTAGCGTGGCCTGCCGACGGCCTCATCGCCGACCATGTTGAGTACGGCCTGTCTGACCTCATCAGCATCGTTGAACTGTTGGTCCGGCTCCGCAGAATACGGTTCGAGCGCCTCTCCAAACGACTCTTGGCCACCCGGCAGTTCGAGTTCGTGGTCGCCGTACTCATCGACGAGTTCCTCGACCGTTGTCGGATACTCGTGTTGTTTTAGCTTCTCGTCAAGGCCACCGAACTCGACACCCAGTTCACGGCTATCTGCGGCACGCTCATCCTCGATTTCGTCGTCGCTGTCGCCTGAATAACTCATTGCTCATAAGAGGACGCTGGGAACGCACAAACCGGTTTGGAGCCGTCCGAGTGCCGACCAATCGGTCGACAGGAAGTTCAAGGCCCACGGGGACACAGAGGCGGTATGGAGCTTTCGGAGGCGACATGGCCCGAGGTTCGCGACCTCGAGACCGACCTCGCCGTTCTTCCGGTCGGCAGCACCGAACAACACGGCCCACATGCACCGCTCGGTACCGACGCACTCACCGCCGAACACGTCGCAAAGGCGGGTGTCGAAGCCTACAGAAAACAGACGGGCACTGACATCCCGATTGGGCCGACGATTCCGGTCGGGATCGCAGCCGAACATCGCGCATTTGACGGAACGCTCTGGGTGTCGCCCGATACCTTTCGCGCCTACGTCCGCGAGACGGTCGAAAGCCTTGCGCACCACGGCTTCGACCGCGTCGTCATCGTCAACGGCCACGGCGGCAACGTCGATGCCCTCCGAGAGCTCACGGGGACGATTTCAAGAGCAGGGACGGCCTACGCGGTCGCCTTTACCTGGTTCGACAGCATCGACGTCGAGACCGCACAGATGGGCCACGGCGGCCCGCTCGAAACCGCGCTCGTCCGCCATCTCGACGAGTCGCTCATCCGTGTCGACAAACTCGATGCCGCTCGCGAGGGAGCCAGTACGGGCTGGGGCGAGTGGGTCGTGGGCGTTAACCTCGCCCATGATTCCGACGAGTTCACCGACAACGGTGTTGTTGGCGACCCAACCGAGGCAACGGCCGAGCTCGGAGCCGACCTGCTTGTGGCGGCGGGGACGGCACTCTGTGAACTACTTTCGGCGGTCGAAACGCGAACGCAAGATTGACCCTCGGCCGTATCCGCCTCTCGTCGACTGACTCAGTCGTCAGCGTCGGCGGCCTCTGCAGACTCTGATTTCTCGTCGGCGTCATCAGTTTCATCGGCCTCGTCGCCTGCTGAAGCCGTTTCTGCGTCTTTGAGGGCACCGCGAAGCTGTGGAATCGTTCCGGCGAGGTCGCCAGCGTCGGTGCCAGCGGTTTCGACCGTCTCAAGTAGCTCCTCGACGGCTTCGATTTCGGCTTCGAGGTCATCGGGATTCTCGAAGGCATCCGCACGCGAGCCGAGCGTAAACCACTTTTTGGCCTGCCGGAGGTGATCGGCGGCCTCCCCGACATCGAGTGCCGATTTGAGGCCATTGAGCACGCCCAGGATGTTGTCAGACTTGATTTCCCAGACTGAATCTGCGGTCGGTAGCTCCGCGCGCGCCTCCGAGAGGCTTGTCTCGACGTCTTGGCGCATTTCGTCGGCGGCTTCACCGAATAGCTCGTCATCATCGAATGTGGACTGGCTCATAAATAGTGAAGGACCCGCGTTGGTTTAAAAACGAGCCCGAAAGTGAAAGTGAAATCCGGGGATTTATCGGTGCAAACGCCGGGTTACTCGGTGACTGAAACCAGCTTCATCAGTGGATAGCCGTCTTCCATCTCCATTGTTGTTCGGACGGTCGCCCCCTCGTAGGCGATGTGCATATTGACAGTCATTAGGTTGCCTGTGAGTTCCGTATAGCCGTTTTCGTGGTCGATAGCGTCGGCAACGCGGTCGTCATCAATATCGACGGTGACCGACTCACAGAAGGGCTGGTTTTCGATTGCCTCGGCCATGGCCGTCTCAAGGCTTCGCGTGCTGTCGGGGCTAACCGGGGTGCCGGCGAACTGGTGATACAGCGAGCCGAATTTGATTCCAGCCTCGAAACAGGCCTGTTCAGTGGATGTGACCATAGCAATCAGTTGGCTGGAACCGAGTAAGGGGTGTCGACTTCGCAGTCCGAGCGTCGAACCCGGTGGTCTCACTGGCTGGTCAGCGGAACAGAACCGCGCGTTACTTACGCTTCGTCCTCTCTTTGCCGAATGAATGGCGCGACCTGTGCTTCTGACTGGGGCTGGCGGTCGTGTCGGGCAGGCCATCCTCCGTGATCTCGGCCCGACGCACGACTGGCGGCTGTTAGACCGTGAACCGCTGCCCGCGGCGAAGCTTCCGGACGGGATCGACAAAAGCGACGTCTACGTTGCCGACGTAACCGACATCAACGCGGTTCGAGCGGCAGCGGAGGGCTGTGAAACAATCATCCACCTCGCAGGTGACCCCCGACCGAACGCTCCGTGGGAGAGCGTCCTCCACAACAATATTGATGGCACGCGCACCGTGCTGCAGGCGGCGGTCGATGTCGGCGTCGAGAAGGTGGCTTTTGCCTCCTCGAACCACGCAGTCGGCTATTACGAAACCGACGAACGAAAGCCGGATCTCTACCGGACCGACGACGAGTTCAGACTCGATGGGACCGAACTCCCACGGCCAAGCAACCTCTATGGCGTCTCGAAGGCTGCCGGCGAATCGCTCGGCAGGTTCTATCACGACGAACACGGCCTGTCGGTTGTCTGTGTCCGCATCGGCAACCTCACGAAAGGCCATCCACCGCGGAACTACGAACGGGGCCAGGCGATGTGGCTGTCATACCGCGACTGTGCACACCTATTTGATTGTTGTGTCACTGCCGACTACGGCTATGAGATCGTCTATGGCATCTCGGATAACGACAGAAAATACTATTCGATCGAAACTACCCGGCAGGTACTCGGCTATGAGCCACAGGACAACTCCGCCGAGTACCATCTCGACGGCTCGCCGAAAGAACAGCCGACTCAGTAGGCGGCTCCTACTACTGATTGCCGGCAATTAGTAAGTAAGTAACTACATCTGTTTTCTCGAACAGTCAGGTGTAGCGATACGAGCTTGTCTCGCTCACAAGTTCGTCGCTACGGCCCCTCGTCCCCCCGCTGCGTTTGCCCGCCGAACGCCATCCTCCACACTCCCGTCTCGGCCCTCCAAGTGGCGTTCGGTGCTCCATTTTATCAAGACGCTGCTCGCTCAGTGGTTGCTACTCGTACTCGCGAAGCAGCACCTCGAGCTGGTCTCGTCGACGAGCAAGATCAAGATACGGCTCGACGGTTGGATCGTCAAGCAGGCGGTCGAGTGTCAAAAATAGGTCGACACCGTGGATCTCGATGTCGTCGACGAGTGATTCGATTTCCGCGCGGTTGAGCGCCAGCGAGTCGAGCTGCTGTACAAGCAACACGAGTGCCACTCACCGTCGCCCGAGGGAAACCGGTCAGTAATCCGGGCAACCGGTGGATCGGACGCCGCATCTGCAGGCGATCCCGGCTCGGCGAACAGACACCGCTCACAGCACGCAATTGCCGGTGATTCCGCATACTGTGTAAGCGAATCCGGTACGAGCAGGGTAACGCGCTCACCGTCGCAGCGAGGACAGGGCGTACGCATACAGAGAACTCACGAGACACGGCAAAAACAGCTCGGATCGCTCGACAGACCGCTCAGTTGCTTGCGGTCGCGGATTCGGCTTGTGCTTCGGCTTCGGCCGCCTCAGCTGCCCGTTCGGCCTTTTCGGCTTCCTCTTTTTTGGCCTTGATTTTCTTCATTCGGAAAATCTCTTCGCGCTCTTGTTCTTCGAGTTTCTGCTCGATGTACTCTTGGTTCTCATAGAGATCCGGAAGCAGTTTAAATTCAAGGGCGTTGACACGGCGTTTGGTCGTCTCGATTTCTTTGAGCATCTTTTTCATCGCCGTCTCGACTTCGGCGGCCAGAATAATCGTCTCCAGCAACTCCTCGTAGGCGTCTGCGGTCTCGTCGATCCGTGCCGACGAGCCAAGCAGGCCGTAGCCGCGTTCGTCGAGCGATTTTCGGACCTTTGAGGATTCGATCTGCGGGACGACGACGCCCATGATGTTTTTCGATTGGGTCGTGATCTCGGGATGTTCTTTGAGTGCGGCGGCCGCTCCGCGGACTGCCACGTCGCCTTCCATCGCCCGAGCCATATTGAGTTTGCGCTGGGCGATCTCGTAGTTCGCGTTGAGGTCGTTACGTACGTCTTGGGCCTGGTCCAGAATATCCATAAACTCCATAATTAGCCCATCTCGTTTCTGTTCGAGCGTATCGTGGCCGCGCTCGGAGAGCTCAATGCGGTCCTCGATCGCCATCAGGTTCTTCCGCGTTGGTTTGACGTCCTCAGCCATCTCTTGACTGGGTGTTACTCAGCAAGGGGGTTAATGCTTTTCAGTTTCCATCGGAGCGGCACAAACGGGATCCCAGTTATAGCTCGCTGGGTTCCGAGATCGTCGTCGGCTCTGGAGACTGCTCGTCGCTGACAAGCTCACCGACAGACGACACCACGAGCGTCGGCGACTGGGATGCGGTTTCGATCGCCCGACGTGTCGTATCGCCCGAGAGCACGCAGACCGACTGGCAGCCGAGTCGTTCTGCGAGTTCGATGTCCGTCGACAGTCGGTCGCCGACGACGACAACGTTTGCCGGGTCGTAGCCGTGATCGTCGAGCACGTGATCGATCATCCCCGCGTTTGGTTTTCCGAAAACACGCGACGGCGAGCGCTCGGTGGCGGTTTCGACGAGCGCACCGATCGAGCCGCAATCAGGCACGAAGCCATCCTCGGTTGGACAGACGCGATCGCCATGGGCAAGGACGAATCCAGCACCCTGTCGAATCGCGCGGGTTGCGGTGGCAACCTTCTCGTAGGTGAGTTCGGTATCGAAGCCAACGACGACCGTTTCTGGCGTCTCGGCTGTCGGGTTGATCCCACGGGCGTCGAGTGCGTCACGCATTGCATCGGTGCCGACGACATAGGTTTCCGAAATGCCGTTGTCGAGCAGGTAGCTGATGACGCCATCAGTCGAGAGAATCACGTCTTCTGGCTCAGCGCGAATGCCGAGCGACGAGAGTCGTTCAGCGTATGTCGGCTTCCAGCGCGAGGAGTTGTTCGAAAGGAAGTAGACATCGACGCCGGCGGTCCGAAGCTGTTCGATCAGTCGGTCTGCACCCTCAATGAGCGTCTCATCGAGATAGATCGTCCCGTCGAGGTCGAAAAAGACGGCCTCGGTCGTCCGCAGGTCACCGAGTGATGAGAAGGTCCGATCGGCCGTCAGTAGGTCGGCCATCTCGTCGATTTCGACCCAGTCAGCCCCGGAAATGTCGACCGGCCGGACGTCGTGATGTGACTGGCGCAGAATGTCGTCAAGGGCGATTTCCGTCCAGCCGGTGTACTCCTCGTCGACCTCGATTCGTGTCGTGATCCGGTCGAACAGTTTGGTCGACGTTTCGGCCGAAAACCGGTAGAGATCAATCGAGGTTGCGGCCGCTTCCGCCGGAGAGAACTCTTTCGAAATACCGCTGACGCGCTCGTCGGCATCGACGGTGATTTTCATGGCTTCGGGGTCATACCGGTCGGCGTCGACAGCGATGGCGCTGTGGTCGGTGACAGCCCCAAGCTGTTCGACCACGGTTGGATCGAAGACGACGTCCCCATTGCTCAGGACGAATGGCTCACCGGCGACAACATTGCGGGCGCAGTACAGCGAGTACATATTGTCCGTGTTTGCAAACGCCGGATTTTCGATCACATCGATGTCGACGGCGAGTTCGCTGTCGAGTCGGTCACAGAGCCGGCTGATCTCCGTCGGCATGTAGCCGGCGACAACCGAGACGGTGTCGAAGCCAGCCGCATCGTAGGCCCGAATCTGGTGTTCACCGATTGGAATCCTGTCGACAGTGACACAGGCTTTTGGCTGGTCGATCGTCAACGGCCGAAGCCGTGAGCCGGTCCCGGCTGCTAATATGATTGCGTTCATGGTTTCACCACCCAGATAACTGGAGATGTCCTGAAAAGCGCGGGGGCACAAGTCGGCCGTCCTGAGAGAGTAGGCACGACGTACTCAGTATTTTTTTGGCGTGCTACCCTATTGAGGCGTTTCTATATACACCAACTACCATCTGTTACTGAGATGTACACGTCTGTCAGCTAGCGGATAACGGTCGATACAAATCACTCACTCCCGGCTGACAGGGAGCGACGAAGTCGAAATCCAGGACGCAGGGACAACCCAACAGTGGGTTGCAGCAGAAGCGTTGTTACTGGCTCGTTGGTTCGGACGGGCCTGAGGATCCGGACGGCTCTGCTGGGGCTGTCGGTCCCGACGGGTCAGCCTCAGCAGGCGTTTCGATCGCCGTTTCTTGGATCGAGAGATTCGAAAAAACGCCCGGATAATCGGCGATAATGCCATCAACGCCTGCGTGATGGAGGCCGATCGCCTCACGCCACGTTTTGACCGTCCACGCGTTTACCTGTCGGCCCGCATCGTGCGCGATCCCAACGAGATCAACGTCAGCAAACGGGGCGGGTGCAGGCGACGGCTCGTTGAAAAACGGCGTGCCTGAAACCATATTCCATGGCAGATGAATCGCTTCAGTGTCGTACCGTTCGGTCAGTTCAAGTCCCGTCTCGATCGAGTCATAAAACACCGATGCAATCGGAACCGCCGGCGATTGTTCGCGCGTCGCCGCCAACGCACCTTCATAAAAAGAAGAAAATAACAGTTCGTTGTCATAGTCCGCAGTGGTATCGAGAATTCGGCCGATGAAGTCCTGCCAGCGGTCGGTTGCGGTCGCAAGTGCGTGTTCATCAAGTGTTTCGGCGAACGGCAGGTCGTCACAGCCCGGATTTTTGAGCTCGATATTGACCCGGACTCCTGGTGGAATCGCATCCAGTACATCGGATAACAGCGGAATCGACTCGTCCGTTCCAAGGACGCTATAGCCGGCAATCTGTTCGTACGATAGCTCCCACAGGTTCGTCTTTCGAATCGACTCGGGTGCGTTCGTTACCCGAGCGAGCGTGTCATCGTGAAAGACGACAATCTGCCCATCGCGCGTCGGCACCACGTCGAGTTCGACGGCGTCCGTGCGGCCATCGGCAGCCGCGTTGGCGAGTGCAGCAACCGTATTCTCTGGAAAGATGCCCGCAAACCCTCGGTGGGCGATCAGCTGTGGCGTTGATCCGTCGGTGATCGCTTGCTTTTGACCCTGCTGGCTCGTGCCCGTTCTCACTAGACGGGCCTTCGGAGAACAGTCGCTTAAACTGTTCTATCAGAACGTGTTTGTCGGGTTGCAGACACAGGCAGTTCGGTCCCCAGCACAGGAGCGTCAATCGCCGGTGAGTCTACTGACGTGACAGTGAGCGTTGCACACTGTGAAACGAGCGCCCGATAGACGGTTGCCGAGGCCGTTCCCACCGGAATCGGACAAAAGCGGCCGCGGAGTCGACGACGGTCGGCTGCGTACGGATCCGTCTCCCCATCTGCGGCCGCCACCGCCTCACTGAGTGCAGTACGGAGTTCCGCACAGTCGGTCACAGTTGGCCCCGGCGTCACCGACTCGTACTCGAAGTACAGCCCCCGTGTATCGGTGTACGCAGCGAGATCATACGGAAAAAAGACGATAGGGCGGTCGAGTTGTAAAAAATCAAAATAGACCGATGAGTAGTCAGTCACAAGCACGTCGGCGTCTGGCAACACCGCGTAGGGTTCGACCGCCGCTGGAAGCCAGTGAATATTCGATTGCGCACAGTCGGTGTTCTCGACCGGTTCGGCCGGATGGGCTTTGATATACAGCTGTGCGCCGTCTTCGACGAGTTGAGCATTGAGCATCTCGAAATCGAGCTGGTCGACGAACGACTCACCTGTTTCTCGGTAGGTCGGCAGATAGAGGATGATCCGGCTGTGGCGGCTTGCAGATCGGATGGACTCACGGGCCGCTTTTTCAGCCCCGATATGCGCACCCTCGATCGACGAAACAAGCGCGTCATTGCGGGGATAGCCGGTGACGACAAAGCGGTCGGCGTCGACCCCGAGTCCCGACGAGAGCGGCTCGATCGCCGCAGCCGAGGGCGTGGTAACGAGGTCGATTTCGTCGGCCATCTCGCGGTGACACCGTTGAACGAGCCACGGCTGTGTCGGCCACTCGGCATCCCAGGCAATCGTTTTCAGTGGAATCCCATGCCAGAGTTGAACGAGTGTCGCACCGGCAACACAGCCCATGTTCACGTCACGAAGCCCTTGGGTGACACAGACGACGCCCGCCCGCAGCGAGAGGACGATTCCCCGAAGCGAAAACGCGCGGTAGGCCTCATAGCCGTTGTCCTGTAGCTGCCGGACAACTGCATCGGAGTGTGTCAGCCAGACGGGCCGAATGTCAGGGTCGTTGGCGGCAACCCACAAAAAAAGGTATTTCGCGTTGTCACAGAACTCATTGCCCCCGCGAGCGCCGAACACCCAGACTGTCTCGTCTCGGTCGAGAACGCCCGAAAACAGGCTCACGACGCGATAAATTGCCCATTGTACCAGCAGATCAACGTGTGAACGCCACGCGGCGAGTTCCCGACCAACTGTTCGGATGCCCCGCCGGAGTGCGCGAATTACTGTGTGAGCCATGCATCGAGTTTCGCCTTACTCAGCTGCATGTACTCCTTGTCGAACGTGTAGGCCTCAACCGAGATCGTCCCCTCCCAGCGGCCGAACAACGGCTCGAAAATCGTCGCGAAATCGGTCGTCCCCGAGCCGACCGGCAGATGTTCGTCTTTCGGCCCTCTCGAATCGTTGACGTGAATGTGTGAGACCCGATTCAGGTTGGATTCGAGAAACGCTGCCGTTTCAGCTGCATCATACCCCGAGACGCGAGCGTGGCCGGTGTCGAGCGTCAGCGAGGCGTCGGTCTCGGTAACGATGTCGTCGATCTCGTCGATCGCATAGACGACATCGGGGAGGTTTTCGACACAGATTTCGATGCCGTTTGCCGCCCCGTAGGCAGTGAGTTCACGAACGGAAGCCAGAATCCGTGGCTTGGTCGTCGATTCGCCCCACTCTGGGGGAGTCGCGTGGGTGCTGGCATGGAGCACTGCTTTTTTGGCTCCGAGTTCGGCGGCCGTATCGAGGCAGGCTCGGTGTTCCTGAATCGAGGCCGCACGGACCGTTTCGCGTGGGGTTCCGAGATCGAGATCGACAAACGGCAGATGGACCAAGACATCGAGCCCAGCAGCCGCAGTCGCGTCTCTGAGCCCGGCGATATCGAGTGCGGTTCGCTCGGAGGCTCCATCCATGTAGAATTCGACGAAGTCATACCCCAGTTCGTCCGCCCAGTCAACCGCTTGGTGTGGGCTCATCGCTCCAGTGTGTGTTTGGGTGACAAACCCGATTCGAGCGTCCATGGAACCCAATAGGCTTGCCGCCCACAAAGTGACTCTGCAGCCACTAGTGACAATCACTTCAGTCGGCAGCTTACGGCCAGCCGTTGATAGCATCCAGAGCCTTCCGGCCGACGACGGCATACTTACACTGAGGCTGACTGTACACACGGTATGACACTGCAGCCACCGACGACGATCATCCTGCCGACGATTCGGATGACACCCGTCATCGGTGAACTTGCCGACCAGCTCAACCCTGCTGATGAACTGCTCGTCGTCTGCGATACGGCGGCCGATCCGATTGCCGCCGAAGCCGAGTCGCTGCCGGCAGCAGCCACACTCGTGTTTGCCGGTGAGCCAGCGGGCTGTTCAGGAAAGGCCAACGCCATCGCCGCCGGCATCGAAGCCGCGACGAACGAACGACTCATCTGGACTGATGACGACTTTCATCACCCGCCCGACTGGCTCGAACAGCTTCACACCGACTACGACCGTCATGGCCCGGTCACAGAACTCCCCGTCTTCGTCGGTCGCGACCCGCTGTCGACGCTGCTCGAACCGATGTACCTCATCGGCGCAACAGCCGGGCTCGCAGTACTCAAAAAACCGTGGGCCGGCGCAGTACTCTTCGAGCGCAGTGATCTCGCCTCGAAACCAGAGCGCGATGAGGCGCTGTTTCTCTCTGAGCTTCGACGCACTGTCAGCGATGACGGGTTGCTCTCGCTGTACGTCGATGTCACGCCGGTCAGACGGGTTCGCCGGGTTGGAGTCGGTGGCTCAGTCCGGGACAGTTTCGAGCGACACGTCCGGTTTATGCAGATCGGCTGGCGGTTCGCGCCCAACTCGTGGCTGATGGTACCGCTGTCAGCGTTGTTTTTCCTCAGCAGTCTCTTCGCGCCGATGGTGACCGCCGTCGGCGCGACAGCTGGCGTGACAGCGGTCGCGACGTATTTCGGCGTCCGGCGATCCAGCGCGCTGTTGGCCTATCCGGCACTCCTCGTGCAGTTTCCACTCTTAGTCTATGCACTCGCTCGCAAGGAGTTCGTCTGGGCCGGACGGCGCTACCGCTGGACCGGACGGTTCTCGGTAACAGCGAAAAAAGCCGATCAACGCGAGTAAACTCGACGATTACGGACGCAACGGTCGATCAGTCGGCCGTTGCTTCGACCGTCTCGCCTTCGTCGTCGTGGTAGTACTGCTCGATGAGCTCCTCGTCAATTCGGTTGAGCTCGGTTTTCGGCAGTTCGCTCAGGAGATCCCAGCCGATGTCGAGCGTGTCTTCGATCGATCGGTTGGTATCGTAACCCTGCTGGACGAACTCGGCTTCGAAGGCCTCTGCAAAGTCGAGATACTTGTTGTCTCGCTCACTGAGTGCCTCGCGGCCAACAATGTTAACGAGATCCCGAAGGTCCTCACCCTCGGCGTAGGCGGCGTACATCTGGTCGGAGACGTCGGCGTGGTCCTCACGGGTGAGGCCCTCACCAATTCCGTCATCCATGAGCCGCGAGAGGCTCGGAAGCACGTTGACCGGCGGGCGGACACCCTGGCTGTTGAGACCACGGTCGACATAGATCTGACCCTCCGTGATGTAGCCCGTCAGGTCGGGAATCGGGTGTGTGTCGTCGTCACCGGGCATCGTGAGAATCGGAATCTGCGTCACCGAGCCCTCACGGCCCTCGATCCGACCGGCTCGCTCATAGAGCGTTGCCAAGTCAGTGTACATGTATCCGGGATACCCACGGCGACCTGGAACCTCTTCACGGGCGGCACCGATCTCTCGGAGCGCCTCACAGTAGTTGGTCATGTCGGTCAGGATAACCAGGACGTGGTAATCCTTCTCGAAGGCCAGATACTCGGCCGTGGTGAGTGCCAGTCGTGGCGTGACCGTCCGCTCGACGGCGGGGTCGTCTGCGAGGTTGGTAAAGACAACCGAGCGTTCGAGTGCGCCGGTGCGCTCGAAGTCCTCCATGAACTCGTTTGCCTCTTCCTGGGTAATTCCCATCGCACCGAAGACAACCGCGAACTCGCTCGCGTCTTCGTCACCGTCTTCTTCCTCAGGCACGGTTGCCTGTCGGGCGATCTGGAGTGCGAGTTCGTTGTGTGGCAGACCGGATGCCGAGAAGATCGGCAGCTTCTGGCCGCGCACGAGGGTGTTCATGCCGTCGATCGCAGAGACACCCGTCTGGATGAACTCTTCTGGATACTCTCGGGAGAAGGGGTTGATTGCCGACCCGATAATGTCGAGTCGGTCTTCGGGGACGATCTCGGGGCCGCCGTCGATCGGCTGACCCGAGCCGTCCATAACCCGACCAAGGAGATCCTCGGTCACGGGCATTTTCAGCGTCTCACCGAGGAACCGAACCGACGCATTGCGGTCGATACCGGTTGTTCCCTCGAAAACCTGAATCGCAACGAGTCCGTCGCTCGATTCGAGAACCTGGCCGCGCAGCGTGCGGCCGTCGTCGGTCTCGATCTCGACGATTTCGTCGTAGCCAATCGGCTCGTCGACTTCGGCGTAGACGAGCGGCCCACTGATTTCGGTGATTGTTTCGTACTCTTTCATTAGTACATCCCCCGAATTTCCTCGGCAAGCTCGTCTTTCAGTTCCGAAACGTATGCCTCATACTCCTCTTGAACGCCGATCCGGTTGATCTGTGGTGCCGATTCAAGCGCCACAAGATCCTCGACCGGAACGCCGGCGTCGAGCGCGTCGAACGCCTCGTCGTTGAGCGTTTTGATCGCTGTCAGGATGAGGTAGGTCTTCTCCGGTGGACAGAACGTATCGGTCGGATGGAACGCGTTCTGCTGCAGGTAGGCCTCACGAAGATAGCGTGCGACCTCAAGGGTCAGCTGCTGATCCTCTGGCAGGGCGTCCTTGCCGACAAGCTGCACAATCTCTTTGAGTTCGGCTTCTTCGTCGAGCACGTCGACGGCCCACTGGCGGATCTCCGACCAGTCTTCGGTGACGTTGTCTTCGAACCACGGATCGAGCTGTTCGCGGTAGAGCGAATACGACTCGTTCCAGTTGATCGCTGGGAAGTGCCGTCGTTCCGCAAGGTCGGCATCCAGCGCCCAGAAGGTCTTAACAATACGTAGGGTGTTCTGGGTAACCGGTTCGGAGAAGTCGCCACCGGGTGGCGAGACAGCCCCGATAACCGAGACCGATCCCTCGGTGCCGTTGGTGTTCTCGAAGTAGCCGGCTCGCTCGTAGAACTGGCTGAGACGCGCCGACAGATAGGCCGGATAGCCCTCTTCGCCGGGCATCTCTTCGAGCCGCGAGGAAATCTCGCGCATGGCCTCGGCCCATCGGGAGGTCGAGTCGGCCATGAGTGCAACGTCGTAGCCCATATCGCGGAAGAACTCCGCGATGGTGATTCCGGTGTAGATACAGGATTCACGGGCGGCAACGGGCATGTTTGAGGTATTCGCGATGAGACACGTTCGGCTCATCAGCGGATTGCCTGTCTTGGGGTCTTCGAGTTCCGGGAAGTCCTCGATTACCTCGGTCATCTCGTTGCCACGCTCGCCACAGCCGACGTAGACGACGATGTCCGCGTCGGCCCATTTGGCGAGCTGGTGTTGGGTAACCGTTTTTCCGGAGCCGAACGGGCCTGGAATCGCGGCGGTCCCACCTTTCGCAATTGGGAACAGCCCATCAAGGACGCGCTGTCCCGAGACGAGCGGTTTGGTTGGGGTTTTCTTTTCGACCGAGGGGCGTGGCTTGCGGACGGGCCACTCCTGGTGCATGGAGATTGCTTCGCCGCTGTCGAGTTCGGCGACCGTTTCGGTCACATCGAACTCGCCGGCCTCGATAGCGGTGATTTTTCCGCCCTCGTAATCCGGCGGCACCATGACCTTGTGGGTGATCGTGACCGTCTCCTCGACGGTCCCAATGACGTCGCCGGGAGCGACTTCGTCGCCCTCGTCGACGGTGGGTTCGAATTCCCACTGTTTGTCGAGGTCGATACCGGGGGCATCGACACCGCGGTCGAGAAACGCACTATCCATCTTGTCTTCTAACACGTCGAGTGGGCGCTGGGTGCCGTCGTAGATGGCATCCAGCATACCGGGTCCGAGGTCGACCGACAGCGGCTCGCCCGTGTTTTCGACGGGTTCGCCCGGGCCAACGCCCGAGGTCTCCTCGTAGACCTGAATCGTCGTGATGTTGCCTTCGATCTCGATTACCTCGCCCATCAGCCCTTCGTCGCCGACGTAGACGACATCGTTCATCCGGGCGTCGAGATCGCGGGCGGTCACAACCGGACCACTGACGCTTTCGATGACGCCGTTTTCGACGTCCTGTTGCGTTGCTTGACTCATATTAGTCTTCCTCCATCAGATCGATTCCGATGGCTCGTTTGATCTGTCCGCGCAGCCCACCACTGCCGGCACCGCCACCAAGGGTGACAAGTGTCGGCTCAACGCTGGTTTCAATCGCGTTGCGTGGACCACGGGAGAGATAGTCTAAATCCCCGTCGTACATGACGATGATACCGACTTCGTCGTCGTCGAGGACGCGCTCGACGGCATCGTCAAGCGCCTCGGGTTTCTCTTCGTCCGGGACGTTCTCGCACTTGCGGACGCCTGCCAGACGGAAGCCGGTGGTGAAATCGGGGCTGCCGATAACGGCAATTTCTTGGCTCATAGAATCACCAGTTCCTGTTCGATTTCCGTCTCGCTCAGTCCGGCCTCGCGGCCGCGAGCGATTGCACGGATGTTTGCTACCTCGCGCTCTTTCATCAAGATGTAGGCAACGACCGGACAGATACTCAACGGATAGACGTTGCCGAGCTGTCGGGAGTATCTTAGCAATACTGCTTCGAGCGCGTGCTCGAACTCGATGAGACTGTCTGCAGCCTCAAGCTCGTCAAGTGGCTCCGAAAGCTTCCGTCCGTAGCTGCTGTCTCGAATCTGTGTGACAAGCTCGTCTGGATTCTGCACCAGCGCGTTCAGTTCGCGCGCATTGAACAGTTTTCCACCCTCGATAAAGTACTCCGAGGGATCGATTTCCGCGCCACTCCGGGCAAGCCGCAGGGCGTTTCGTGCGTTCCGGAAGTCGATTTCGGCTTCGAGGAACTCGCGGTAGAGATCGATCGGCTCGCTCGAGGGCAGCTCGCTGAGGAGCTGTTCGTAGAACGTCCGGTCGATCGCGTTTTCTAAGGGAACCAGCACATCAGTGTCCTGGAAATCCTCGAAGGCCGCTTCGAGTGGCGCACCGAACATGGTGCGTTCAAGCACCGTAATCACGTCTTCGACGGTTTTTGCCTCAAGCAGCCGGCTGATGAGTGCATCGTCGAACTCGCCGGCGCGGATCAAATCCGTCTCGATTGCCTCGCGTGAGGCCCCCGTGTAGACGCCACGAATGATCGTCTTGACGTTCCACGCATCGAATTTGTGGAGATACCGCGCAATCAGATCGTGTAGCTGGCCTTCCGAAAAGCCCAACAGCGCGTTGAAATGCCGTGCAAGGTTCCGGTTGAGCGAGTACTCGATGAGGTCGACACCGCTGTGTCGGGTCCCGAGTGCGTTGATCTCCTGCTCATATTCGGATTCCTCCATGTAGCGGGCGATCTCCGAGGGGCTCATCCGGACGAGCTTTCGGTATTCATCGTCACTAAACAGTGCCGCACGGCGGGCACGAACTCGGGCATTGACGTACGCCGGATTCGAGCTTCCGGTCGTACTCATTGCTCGAACAGGTGTTTCGACAGTTCCTTCAGATTCTCATCCCAGACGGAATCGAGAACCGAGTCGAAGGTGTTGTTCACCCGAACGCGAGAGGTCTCGCTTTCGACGATAACGCCGCCGAGACACTCGCGTTCGCCACCGAACTGGAACCCATCGTAGTCTGTGAGAACCTCCTCGATGAGTTCTTGATCCTCGCTGCGGCCGTAGACCGAGACGGCAGCGCCGTCATCGAATTCTTCGGCCGCACTGTCGAGCAGTGTGCGGGTGAGTTCCGCACGCTTGTCACCCGAAAGCTCACTGAGCGCTGTCTCGACTTGCTCGCGGACATCGGTGAGGATATCTCGGCGGGCTTCGAGTCGCTGCTGTTTCGCTTCGAGTTTCGCGCTCGACAGCGCCTGTTCGCGCCGTTGGGCGATTTCCCGTTCGACCGACGCAGCGCGAGCCTCCTTCAGCTCGGCGGCATCCGATTCTGCCTCCGAGATGATATCGGCTGCGCGCTCGTCGGCCTCCGTGCGGATCTCATCCGCACGCGCGCGGGCTTCGTCTTTGATGTCGTCTGCGACTTGTTCCAAACTCATTGGTTGAAAGAGGGGGTCGCTTAGATCAGGACGACAAGCAGCGCGAGAATCACGAGCGTCTCGGGAAGGACTGTCAGCACAAGCCCTTTACCGAAGAGCCCTTCGTCCTCGGCCATTGCGCCAACAGCGGCTGCACCGATTGCTCGCTGGGAATAGCCGGCACCGAATGCGGCCAGACCAACAGCGAGGGCGGCTGCACCCTCAGCGTCGAGGGCTGGACCGCTGGCTTCTCCGTTCTGTAGTACGTTGACAAATTCTGTCGCAAGTTCTATTTCGCTCATGGTTATGTCTCGTCCGCTATAGTTTCGTTCGCTTGTAGCCGAACAGTCGTATTTGTTCTTACGTGCATCATAAAGCTTCCCAAAACCATTGGCTAAAACGGCTACAGCCGTTGATTTCGGCCGAATTCATGAGAAGGATTATCACCCAGTTGGTGTCAGTGGCCGTCACTATCCGGCCGTAACTATCTACAAAAAAGCGTGTTTCAGACGAATTCAGTCGTCAGTTGTGGTGTAGTTGCGCTCGTAACCGAACGGATTGTAGCTGCGACCGCCACCCTCGTAGAATTTGCCGAAGAATTCGACATATTCGAGACGGACGCCCTGCAGTCCCGCACTCGTAATTCCGAGCGAAAGCACGGCAAGGTGGCCGACAACGAGGACGATCACACCACCGACAACCGCAAGGATACCGACTGCACTCAGCTCCGCAGAGGTGAGAATACCGTTGAAGACGATATCTGCGCCGTCGGCTTGGGCGGCCGCCAAGGCGTCGCCGGTTCCCATGTAGGTGTAACTGCCCCCCTCGGTTTCGTAGGCGCCGAATACCAGTAGGTTGACCGCGAAGGCCATACCGGCCTTTGCGAGCAACACCGCAGCGATCCGGGTATACGAGAGGGCGTTGACAAGCACGTTCAGGAACTCGACGAGCTCCATAATCGAGGCTTTCGCAAGCAGGACAAGTCCGAGAACGAACACAGCCAGGCCGATGAGTCCCACCGTTTCGCTAAAGCCACCGAAGCCGAGTGCCAGCGGCTGGCCGTCGAAGACGGTGAAGATGAAGTCGGGTTTCGAGCCACCGGCGACGGGACTGAAAACAAAGACCCAAAAGCCGTTGAGCATCAGGACCCACGAGCCGCTCTCGTAGAGCGCCTCCTTGAAACCGTGGAAGTTGTAGTCGTCGACAAACGAGAGGATGTAGCCCAGATTGAGGTGAAGCACGCCAAACAGCACGCTCACGACGAACCAGGCGAGCGCCCAGTCACCGTAGCCGGGATACAGCCCCTTGTTCAATAGCGGCAAGCCGAGATACTCGGGCAACGGCTGGTTGATGAAGGCAAGGAAGTCCTCGGGGTGGAGGCCGAAGAACTCGTCGTAGAAGAAGCCAAAGAGCGTCGTGAACGCTCCGGCCCACAGTGCGACGCCGCCAAGACCGCGCATCCCGCTCGATTCGTACTGCGTGTACAGATAGTAGCCAATCGCGATGTAGAGCAGTCCGTAGCCGATATCACCGATCATGAAGCCGAACATGAGCGGGAAGGTCAGAAAGACCAAGAACGTCGGATCGAAGCCCGAGTATTTGGGTCGGGCAATTGCGCCGACAAGTACCTCGAAGGATTTCGTTCCTTTCGGGTTGTTCTGAATCACCGGTGGCTCGTCGTCGGTGGTGATGACACCGCCGTCGGCACGAGCCTCTTCGGCGCTCTCATCAGCAGCGCCACCGTCTGCAGCAGTCGCGTCGGTCGAGGAGTCGGGAGCGGCCGCCCCCGTGTCGTGGCTGTCTTCGACGTGGTGTTCGCCGTTAGCCTTGAATTTCGCGCGCTTGATTTCGTCGACATCGACCGGGCCGTCAACCGGGCTGTCCGCACCGGTGAGCGCTGCGACGAAGTCGTCGTACCGCTCGGTTGGAATCCAGCCCTCGGCAACAAAGGCGTTTTTCGTCGTTGCAAACGAAAGCGGCGCTTCCTTCTTTTGGGCTTCGATTGTCAGGTATTCTTCTGCGGCAAGCAGGAAGCCGGCCGCATCGGCTTTGATCGTCTCGATTTCGGCCTCAACCGAGTCGAGTTCCGACTGAAGCTCGGCTTTTTTTCCGTCGAGTTCCTCGACGTAGGCTTCCGGCGTTGTCTCGGCGTCAGGAACCGAGAGGGTCGTAAATTCGACACCGACGAGGACGTCGGCCAGGATGTCGTTGCTGGCATCGGCATCCTCGGCTGGGCGTGCGAAGATCGCGTGTGTTTTTTCACCCGAAAATACATCGAATGCGCCGATTTCGTCGGCTGCCTCAAGGGTCGCCTCGATGGCGTCGCGTTTGCCCTGGCCGACAGTGACAACGAGCGAATCGTAGCCGCTCAGGAGGTCGAGGTCGATCCCAAGCTGGGCGAAGGGTTCGACGGCTTCGATTTCCTCGTCGGTCTCACGGAGTTGGGTTCGGAGTTCGCTGCGACGGTCTTCGAGGTAATTGACCGTTTCGCGGAGTTCGGGAAGCTCGGCTTCGAGTTCGGCGTCGTCAACGACGCGGGTTGGCCCGGCATCCTCGGCCTCGACATTGAGGATGCTTTCGAGCGAGCGAATCGTCACGAGCTGTTCGTTCGTTTCCTCGGCCCCCGCGAGCGAGCGTCCACCATCGAAGTCGTCCCACGAATCGTCGTAGTCCGACAGGTGAAGGAGCCCGAGGGAGTGAACCGCCTCGATCACGTCATCCAAGACACGCTTGGATCCCGCGACCGAGACTTTGCTCATCTGTTCAGGTCTGAGCATTCACTGCCTCCTCGAAGTGCTCGATGGCGAGGTCGACTGCCTCGTCGACCCGGCCGGCAGCATCGTCAACGAGCGCTTGTCGGGTCTCGCGACCCGCTTCGAGGATTTCCTCGCGGCGCGCTTCGATCTCTGATTCTGCCGCCTCGAGTTGTTCTGTTGCGTGTTCGTCGGCTGCCGTTTCAGCCGCCGAGCGAATCTCGTCGGCTTCCGACCGTGCATCGGCGATGCGGTCCTCTCGGTCCGCTTTGGCCTCCGCGACGATCTCGTCGGCCGCCTGCTCGGCGTCTTTGATCTCTTGAAGAACCTCTGGTCTCGGCATACTCACTAATCACTTGAAATTGCAGTACCTGCGTATAAGGTGTTTGCGGAACCGCTCGGCGTTTGTTTGGCTGTGTTTGACTAGGTAGAGCGGGTTGCCGGGGATACTTTCATCTTTGAAAACATATTTAATTGTATATTCTTAATTTCTAACTGGATAATGCAGCGTAGAAAATTTATTCACGGCACTGCACTTGTTAGTTCAGCAACATTGCTGCCTACAGCAGCAGTTGCGAAATCTGAAACGTACGAGATCAAAGATACTGAAAAAGAATTAGATAGGATTGGAACCCAAATTGAATTCCACGATTCGCAAGACAGGGCTGCATTCATTTCAGCAGCATTTGAGGATGGTATCGAATTATATGTCGCTGAAGATGTTTACGATGAATCAGATGTCCCATCTCAAATTTATCAAATAACTACTGACACTGCCGGTGGCGTATATGATCCGAAATGGAAATCGGGTAATTACCTATCCTTCCAAAAAAACCTATCAAGATATACTATTCAACTACCTCGATCGTACAAAGTTCTTGAACACAAATTAGAAGAAAAAAATGTTGTCGATGCAGAAGAAACACTGGCGAATGCGGAGGTGGTTAAATAATGTCACTCAATATTCCTACACCAAATACAATCCCATTTAGTGTGTGTGTGCCCACAGGCCGGTCGTCTCATTGTGTTGATGCAGAGGATCTAATTATTGGTGGTCGGCGCTCCTGCAATTCAGGAATGACTCCACGATTGGCGTCTGTGAGTATCACATACGCCGAAAAAGAATTAACTCTCTCTGGGACTGAAGTGGTTGCTTCTTCATCAGTCTGGGTTGGTATTGAAGAAAACCTATCAGCAATTTGGGTAGGTGACCCTGTCGGCAATTGTACCCGCATTTATGCTAACCCACCAAGTCCAACTGCGACAATTGATGAAATCATTAATCATTTACAGAGTTTTTCTCATAGAATAAGTTCTGCATTAGATAATCTTGGCGGACCCAATACCGGGACTACTGGTAGTTCAGTCTACACGGCACTCGTAATTATTGCACTTGCAATTCTTTGGTTGATTACCGGTGGTGCCGTAGGGTCATAATACACCACTTGATCGAAATAATTTACGCGATACAAGGTTTAGTTTCAAACATGAATTTAAAGTCACTGATAGCGCCAATTGGAATTATTCTAACTATAGTGCTTTTGGGAGATCTAAATGCACCGACTCCGATATTATTTTTATATATTGCTTTAGCATTCACCGGCTTTCTAATACCATTAAAAAAGGTAACAAATAAGGTAGCTTTCTGGTTTGTTGGTGTAGTATCAATATTTGTCGGTATTTGGGGATATATAGATCAGCTTTATCCTTTGCTAACATTAGTGTTATTTCTCGTGTTAGGAATATCATCGCTTCTTTTGCCAAAAATATTACCGTCCAAAATTATAGGCTAATGTTTGATTTCTTGTAGACGTCAGCATTGTTTAGCGATATAAACATAGCATATGAAATCATCATCACACTGGAGATTCAGACTCTGGATACTACTTACTCTTACACTCTTAGGAATGACTGGATTCGCCGCACTGCTGTTTAGCGGCATCGCTGTTACACTTGTAGTGAATCTCGTGTTGCTCAGTATGGGCGCAAGTATTGATTCAGTTGTTTCTGTCGCACCATATCTGATTGGTAGCTCGTCAGTTGCAGTCTTTTCGATGATTGCATGGGGTGAGCGCAACGCTCCTGTCCACACGGTTGAGGCTCTCGGAGCGACACAGATTGATGAGCCAGCAACTTCGGACGTCATGGCCATCGTGAGACAATTATCTCTACAATTGAACGTTCCGACGCCAACGCTCTATGTTGCTCCCACAGATTCGCCGATCTCGCTGGTAACTGGGTTTCGTGCGTCGGAGACACGGCTAGTTCTCAGTGCCGGACTTTTGAACATGCTTGACAAAGCAGAACTCAAAGCTGTTATTGCGCATGAACTTTCACATGTGAAAAATAACGATGTCGCAGTGATGACAGCCGCAGCATTGCCGGTTGAGGCTGCCGAACGCATCCGTAATCTGTTTACTGGGCCGACAGCAGGGATTGAGCACGGTGTTGTTAGCCGTGCGGATTACGCTGACGCCATACTGACGGTGAGCCTCGTTCTCATCGCTCCTCTCTGGCTCATCTCAGTACTACTTGCAGCATCATTCGCGCGAACACGTGAGTTTGCCGCTGACCGGGCAGCGGTTACGCTTACGGGTGAGCCAGCGGCTCTCACAAGGGCACTTGAACGCATTGATGGCAGGATCGCCAACCAGCCAACGACTGACTTCCGACGGTCATCGGTGGCTGCATTCGCGATTGTTGAGCCCCACTCAGAGCCACAAGACGGACTATTTCAGCCGCTGTATACGATTAAACAGCGTTTGTTCGCGACCCATCCACCCATAGAGGGCCGGCTACGTCGACTCCGGCGAGCCCAACAGGCCACTCACGCAGAATAATCCAAACCGATTCTAGATACCGATCAGAAAACCGCACCGTTATTGGTACGCCACCCGTAGGAACAGCCAACATGGGAGTTCTCGAGAACAAGGCTCGTGCCCGCCTTTTTTACAAATATCTCTCGAAGGTCTACGACCAAGTCAACCCCTTCATTTGGAACGACGAGATGCGGGATGAAGCGCTCGGCTGGCTCGACATCGATGCGGGCGACCGCGTGCTCGACGTTGGCTGTGGGACCGGCTTTGGAACCGAGGGACTGCTCCAACACACCAAAAATGTTCACGGCTTAGATCAGAGCATCCACCAGATGCAGAAGGCCTGGAAGAAGTTCGGCAAAAACGACCGGGTCCGATTTTATCGAGGCGACGCCGAACGGCTACCGTTTGCAGACAATAGCTTCGATCACCTCTGGTCGTCGGGGTCGATCGAATACTGGCCGAATCCCGTCGACGCGTTGATCGAGTTCCGCCGCGTCACCAAACCCGGTGGGCGCGTCCTCGTCGTCGGCCCCGACTATCCGAACTCGGCGGTCATGCAGCGTATGGCCGACGCGATCATGCTCTTTTACGATGAAGAAGAAGGAGACCGAATGTTTACCGAGGCAGGCTATACCGACTTCGAACACCGCATCCAGCAGGCGAGCCAGGGCAGTCCAAAGGCGATTACGACGATCGCAACCGTTCCAGGGGCCGATAGCGACGGCCAGTCGGCCGACTAATCCGTCCGATCTATCCGATCAATAGCCCGCAAGCCGAGATGCGCTGCTAAATCCGGGAGAAAAAAGACTGAAAAGCATGGCCGCGTTCGACGGCTGCCTAACGGCCGCCTTGCGCACTCAGTCGGAAATAAACTCGTTGTCCCGCCAGTTGACGCCCGTGTTGCCCGACTGGTTCTGTCGGGGGTTTTCAACGACCTCGACGGTCGCCGAGCGTTTTTCGCCCTCAACGATTCGGGTTGCTTCGAGATCGCCGTCCTCTTCGGTAATGGCAGTCAGTGTGCCTTTTTCCGAAAGCAGCGCGATGTCCCTGAGCACGAGGAACATCGGATACTGGACGGCCGTGTTCTGAAGGACGGTCTCGCGGTCGCCCTTGAAGCAGGCGAACTCAACGAGTTCCGAGGGGATTTCCTCTTCTTCCTCGTCGC
>CAZCYW010000014.1:54427-56110 GCA_964503105.1 uncultured Haloferacaceae archaeon | reverse complement strand
AGCCGGTCGCCAGCCCGATGAAGTTGCCGACGGTGTTCGGGGCGCGCTCTTCGAAAAGTTCGACGGTGATCTCGCCGTGATTGGTGTGTAGGGTTGCGATTGGATTTGCCATGTACGACGATTGGTCGGCACGGTGAAAACACTGGCTGTCTTCGGTCGACTCTAGCTGTCTCCGGTCGACTGGTATAGTTGTGCTCAGTCGACTGTTGGCTGTCTTGGACCGCTCGCCGGCTGTACTTGATTCACTAATAGCCACGCGAACCGGGAGGACTTTGCCGTCGCTGTTCGGAGTCGCCTGTATGAGTTGGCTGCTTTCACTGCTTGCACTGACGACCGGGCTGTTGGCCGGTGCCCTGTTCGCGTTTCTCAACGTCCCGATTCCCGCGCCGCCGGAGCTTGCAGGTATCATGGGAATTGTCGGTATTTTCTTGGGCTACAAACTGATTCAGACGCTGGATGTCGGCGTCGACCTGCTTGGGCTGCTCGGGCTGTAGGCGCTCACTTTGGGCCTAAATCCGACAGCGACCCATCGTCGGGTCCACTCCGAGAACGATTCACCATCGGGTCCGATGCCGAGAGCAACTCATCGCAGCCGACAGCTCTCTCTGCAGGCTTCTGGCCCCACAGTTACAATCGTGCGGCACAATTTCGGACCAATGCACACTGCCGAACGGATTACGCTTGCCCGACTTCCCTCCGGTGTCGAACTCGAAACAACGGTTCACCGGTACGGGACCGGCCAGAAGCCGACACTCTACGTCCAGGCGGCCCAACACGGCCGAGAAATCAACGGAACCGAACTCTGTCGGCGACTCCACGAAACGCTGACGACCGCCAGCGAGACCGCCGGCGATGGTGACGATATGCCCGCTGTAAGCGACTTCCGCGGCACGCTCGTCGTCGTCCCCGTCGCCGACCCCCTCACGTTCGATCGCGTTTCGTATACGACTCCCGAAAGTCTCGATTCGGCCAATCCCAACATGAACCGGTGTTGGCCTGGCGACGCTGCGGGCTCACTCCACGAGCGGATGGCCGCCCGGCTCTGGGAGGAAGCACGGACGGCCGACGCCATTGTCGACCTCCACACCGGGAGTCCCGATATGCTGACCCATACGGTCTATTTGCGCGGTGACGACGAGTCTCGGCGGCTCGCCGAAGCCTTCGGAACCGACCTGCTTCTCGCCGAAGCCGCTGGCGACGAGGCGACCGACGAATGGGAGGTGCGCAACTTCGGTGGGAAACTCCGGGTGGCAGCTACGCGCGAGGGCATTCCCTCGATTACGCCGGAACTCGGCTCGAACAAACAGCTCAACGAAACGGCGATTCAGACCGGTCTCGATGGACTCTTCGGCGTTTTTCGGGAGATCGGGTTACTCACCGGCGACCCCGATCCGTGGGGCGGGACCCGCGCACGCAACCACCTTGGGCGGGTAGATGCTGCTGATTCGGGGCTGTTCGTTGTCGACGATACCGTCGACCTCGGAATGGCTGTCGAAGCCGGTGACCGCCTTGGAACCGTCTACGAGCCAACAACCTACGAACCAATCCAAGCGGCCACCACAGACCATCCAGGAATCGTCTACTCGATCGCCCGCGAGGCGACGGTCACCGCAGGCCAGAAACTCGTTGGGATCGCCGAACCGTTGTGATACGCATCTTGGTAGTATCTGGCTGTTCAACCAC
>CAZCYW010000014.1:0-54327 GCA_964503105.1 uncultured Haloferacaceae archaeon | reverse complement strand
GGGATCGCCGAACCGTTGTGATACGCATCTTGGTAGTATCTGGCTGTTCAACCACTGGTACCGGGTAGACAAACCGGGACATTCAAATATTAGCGTTTACTTTCGATCTTCACAGAGTTTTTGGCCGACCAAAACCGTAACCACTATATGTTTTAGGTCGGCCTAAAATAGTATGGCAGATCACAATCCTGTCGGCACATCGAATAATCGCACTACTGAACTATCCAGCAACCGCCGCCGGTTTCTCAGCCTGACCGGGGCTGCGGTTGTTGGCACAACAGCGCTTGCCGGCTGTCTCAGTGGTGGCGACGCAGCCACCGAACTCGACTCTACCCCGGCCACCTTTGACGGTACAGCACTTTCGACAGCAGGAACTGATTGGGAGGACCTTCCAGATCTTGACGGTGAACTCACCGTCTACTCAGGTCGACGCGAAGCGCAGATTCAAGGTGTGTTTGATGAACTTGAGGCGTTCTACCCTGATCTCGATATTAGCATCCGATACGACGACAACGAGGCACATATTACTGCTATCGAACAAGAAGGCGAAAATAGTCCGGCAGACGTTCTGTATACTCAAGACTCCGGGACACTCGGCGCGCTCAAAAACCTCGGTCGAACCGTTCCGCTGACAGAAGACGTCGTCGACACTGTTCCAGAAAGCTGGCGTGATCCAGAGAGCAACTGGACCGGTGTTTCGGGTCGAACCCGCTGTGTCGCCTACAACACTGACGCATGGGATGCGGACGAACTGCCCGACGATATTTTTGCATACCCCACTGACGACCGATTCGTCGATGAAATGGGCTGGCGTATCGACTCAGGTTCGTTTCTCGCGTGGATTCGCGCAATGATGGTCGACCAGGGTGAAGAAACCACTCGTCAGTACCTCGAAGACATGGCTGCCGCAGGTGTAACCAACTATGAGGGTGGATCGACAACGCCTGATGCGCTTGCCGCCGGCGAGGTCACAATCGGTTTCGTGAACAGTTATTATATCGGTCGTCTCGTTTCTGATCAGTCGGATGTTCCGGTTGATGTCACGTTCACCGATGGTGATGTTGGCTCGCTATTCAATGTCTCAGGAACGGCTGTTCTCAACACCAGTAGCAACACTGATCTTGCACGCAATTTTGTTCGCCATCTGCTCGGCCGCCAAGGCCAGGAGTTCTTTGTTGACACCAACAAGGAGTACGCTGTGATTGACGGTGTTGATTACGTTGGTGACCTCCCGCCACTGTCGGAACTCAACAGTCCACAGTTCGATCTCAACGAACTGGCTGATATCGAGCCAGCAGTTGACGTGCTTCGGGACGCTGGGCTCCGCTAACACTGACCGTCTACTGGCTGCCGCCACCGCACAGGTTTAGGAAGTCCTAAAAAGCCAGCGCAACTCAGATTTGGTAGTTACACAGCGGAGTCAACCGAGTTATGTCAACAGAGACGACAACTGATTCATCTGCCCCTTCTACTGGTCGACAGTTTGGTCTGACGATGTTGAGCGGGGCGGTCGCCGCTGTGATGGTTTTCCCGCTGACGTGGATCGTCATGCGGGCATTCACTGTTGATTTTGCCCGTGCCAATAGCATTCTTTTTCGGTGGCGGACCGTCGAAATCATTGCTAACAGCATTGCACTCATGGTCGGTGTTACGCTGCTATCGTTACTGATCGCCGTTCCACTCGCGTTTTTGACGGTTCGAACCGACCTGCCCTTCCGCCGGTTTTGGACGATTGTCGTCGCGCTTCCGCTGGCGATCCCGAGTTATCTCGGGGCATTCGCGTTCGTCGCGATCTTCAGACCGCGTGGTGAGCTGCAGTCGTTGCTCGCACCGCTCGGGGTTGAATCAGTGCCCTCAATTTACGGCCTTCACGGCGCAACCGTCGTGATCGCACTCTATACGTATCCGTATATTTACATTACCACTCGGGCCGCACTCAAAACGTTTGACAAATCGCTCATCGATGCCGCTCGCACACTAAACCACGGCCAGTGGTCGACATTCAAACAAGTAACGCTGCCGCAGATCCGTCCTGCAATTATCGCTGGCGCGCTACTCGTTGCCCTCTATGCTGTTTCTGATTTCGGAACGCCCGCGTTCATGCAAGCAGAAGTGTTTACTCGACAAATCTATCTCGAACAGCGGAGTCTCGGTGGCGGCGACTACGCTTCATTTTTGTCGCTCCAATTGGTCGCGCTTACTGTCTTCATTCTCGCACTAGAATCGCGAATCCGTGGTGATGAGACGCTGTACACTGACAGTAGCACAACAGGTGCTGGCACTCACCGTGTCAAACTCGGTCAGTGGAAGTGGCCAGCGATGGCTTTCTGTGCACTTGTTGGTGTTCTGACGCTTGTACTGCCTATCGGGACGTTTTTCCAGTGGTTACTGACGAGTCAGACAGACGTCCCCACAAGCTTTCAGTTCCAGTGGGGTCACGTCCTCAACTCGGTCTACGTCGCGCTTGCAGCCGCTCTCGTGGCCGCTATTGCGGCACTCCCAGTAGCGTATCTTTCAGCGCGGACAGATTCAACCGCAGGCGCAATCTTCGAGCGAGCAACCTATATTGGCTATGCGGTTCCTGGTATCGTGATCGGACTTGCGTTGGTCTTTTTTGGGGCGAACTACGCGGGCTTCTCAGTCGGCGGTCTGGAAATCAGCTTCTATCAGTCAATCCCGATTCTCGTCTTCGCCTATGTCGTTCGGTTTATTCCGCAGTCAGTGGGGTCGACGCGGACCTCGATTTTACAGGTCAACCCGCGACTCACAGAGGCCTCACGGACGCTCGGCCATAATCAACTTACGACATTCAGGAGCGTAACGCTGCCGTTGATTGCTCCGGGCGTTGTTGCTGGGGCCGCGCTCGTCTTTTTGACGACAATGAAAGAGCTACCGGCAACCTTGTTGCTCCGCCCAACTGGTTTTGAGACACTTGTGACCCGCATCTGGGCGGCCGAATCCGCCGGTCTATACGGCTATGCAGCGATTCCAGCGCTGTTGTTGCTGCTCGTCTCAGGACTTTCGATGGTAATCATCCTCCGACAAGAAGGGTACACCGAGTAACTATCGTAACCGAGTCATTTTTTGAGAGTGGTATCGAAATCTCTCGTCAATCGAGTCAATATACTACCTGCGGTAGATAATTTAGTGTCCTGTGAGTCACTGTTGGGTGCTCCCGCGTAGACCCGAAACACTTTGACGGCACACAGTTCCGTTTGTCCGGTTCTCAGGAAGCCACTCTTTGACAGTGGTCTGCTGGGTCCACAAGCCAATCACGTATTATGTGTTCGTGGTACAATCCATGGTGCCTGTTCGAGGCGTCCCCATGAGCCTGCCAGCGCAGTCACTCCGTAGTTTTCCCTTCGGCCGACACCGGTACAATCCGGCCACCGACATCCTGCACACGCCGTTCAATTGCCGATAGTTTTCCTTCAGAGACAGTCAGCGTAAGCTCGATTCGGTCACCATACGTCCTCTCCACCACGTCAGCGTGGTCATACAGCCAGGATACCGCGGCATATCCCGCATCGGTGTGCGGCACCGACGCCTCGACAGTGATTGTCTGAAAACAGTCAGCTAGTGCCCGCCGTATCGCGTCTGCATCACCACGGGAAACGACGACCGGCTGAGCGTCGAACCGATCAGCGAGACGCTCGGCGACCGCCGGATTCGCCGAACAGACGATAGCTGCCCGCTGTAGTGCTGCCATTGATCCAGGAACAACGGCCTCGAACCAGTCGGGAATCTCTCCCTCCCACGGAATCGCCGGGAGCTCGGTTACGGCAACGTCGTGGACGCCCACGCAGAGGATGTCAGTTTTGGCCGTCAACGGAAGCGACACCGACCGGCCGGACTCCTCACGCAGGCAGTGCTTCGAAATATGAGTCTCCGTTCCGATTGCGTTTGCAAGCACGACGTATCCGTCCGCATCGACGTATGCCGTTTCGACACGGGTTCGCGCCTGCTTTCGAGCATCTGTGAGCCGGCTGCGTATTCTGTCGCATCGGCCCTCAAGGTCGGTGACTCGTCTACTGGTCCCTGACGGCAACGCTCCCTGTTGGTCTCGCTGTGTCTGTTCGGCTACCCGCCGGTCGAAGCGAGCGTTTCTGAGCGCGAGCCGTTCGGCGGCGACTGGATTCGACGTAGCAAGCCACTTCCAGACGACGCTCGATCGGTCATGGATTTCAGTGTCCGGAAACCGCATTTGCAGGTCGGCGAGCTGACCGACGTGAAGCGTACCGTCGACGACCAAGAGCATCGATTCGCTTCGCCCGTCGATTTCGGTTTCTACGCGGTCGACGACAGCTGGCGGGAGGTAGTACTGTCCATCTACGGGGCCGTCGGCGACGACCGTTGCTGTGAGGTCGTATTCGGTGCTGGCGACGAAGGCCGCAAGCCACGGCGTTATTTCGGCTTGGTGGCTGGCCAGGAGTACGTGTTCGGTCACGGTCGACGGACAACGCGGTGTGCCGATCGGTCCAACATAGGGAGGTTAGCCCGCCACGTCGGGCGATGGCTCGTCACTGGACTTGCGCCGGGCCACGACGATTCCGGCGACAAAACAGACAACGGCCGCCGTAATCAGTCCAACTGTGAGTAGTCGGCCTGAGAGAAAAATTCCAGCCCCCAACAAGAGTGTCGCTGTTGCGTGCAACACAGCAGTCCAATTCATACTGGTGGTATGTCACCGCCGCATAAAATCACCTCGTTCTACCCTGTCAACCGTCGGGACGAGTCCAGCGTCGCGGGTCGTATTAGAACGCCTGCAGGTCTTCGAGCACGGCGTTCGCGCTGCCGTCAGCGATTGCCTCGCGGGCGGCCTCGAGTCCCTCGTCAATCGAGTCGACGTCCTGGCGGGCGTAGATTCGCAGCGCTGCGTTGAGCGCGATGGCGTCGGCAAACTGATCCTCACGGTCGCCGGCGACAACTTCCTCGGTGATTGTTGCGGAATCGGCCGCAATGTCGTCGACCGCGAGATCCTCGCCCTCGAAGTCCATGCCGTACTCGGCGGTCTCGATCCCGTAGTCATCGAACGTCGCCTCACCGTCGTCGCCAGCATCCCACTCGGCGACTTTGGTAAAGCCCGGCCGGATGTCGTCGTAGCCCTCCATGCCTTGGAACATAATTATGTGAGAGAGGTCGTGGTGTTCGCTCTCGATGAAGGTGTCAACAATCTTCTTTGCAAAGGCCAGGTGGTAGAACGAGCCGACGTGGACATCGGCATTCGCCGGGTTGGCGATTGTCTCGATCGTGTTGACGAAGGTCCGGACGCCCATCATATCGCGGCGGTCGAACAGTTCGTCGATGACGGGGTTGAACGCGGGCTGGTAGTAGAAGCCAAAGCCGGTTTCGTCGACCATGTCGGCCGAATCTCGCGGCGTCAACTCGGTTCCAACGCCGAGTTCGTCGAGGACGTGTTTGTAGGCGTCCTGTTTCTGGGTTGGAACGCGGTCCCCGGAGTGGACAACAACGGGGGTTCCCGCGGCGGCGGCGACGACACCGGCACCGACGCCGAGAATCGCGCTTTTGCCCTTCCCATCGTAGTTGGCTCCGCAGTCGACGGGGTCGCAGTCGGGTTCGGCGTACTCGACGTGCTCGCACATTAGGTCGGTATAGGCGGCAAGTTCGGTTGGGGTATTTCGCTTCCACCGGTTTGCCAGCCAGAAGGCACCGAGTGTGGTCCGATCGGGTTCGCCTGCAATAATGCGTTCGAAGGCCTCTGTCGCCTGTTCGCGGGTCAGATCGTCAGCGGATTTGTGGCCGGAGCCACAGACCTCGGTCATCAGTCGCTTCAGGGGCCACTCGCCGAAAGATTTGCTCGCCTGCGCCATAGGGCCACTTCGTGCGTGGCGTCCAAAAGCCTCCCGTTGTCCCTGTCAGAGACCGCAACCGCTTTCGGTTGGTGCTTCGGCTCACAGGAAACTCCGAAAGCGGTGTATACCCTCGCTTCCTAAAAGAATCAATGAGTCTCGAGGCCGACTGGCGAGCGGATCTCGACACCGTCGATGCGACCCTCATCGACGAGTACCAAAGCGGCTTTCCGGTTACCTCCGATCCGTTTGTGACGATCGCGGCCGACCTGACGGCCGAAACGGGCATCGAGCTGACCGCTGTCGAGGTTCTCGATCGTCTCAAGGGACTCTCCGAACGAGGCATTTTCCGCCGATTTGGGCCCGTGCTCAACCCGCCCGTTATCGGGAGTTCAACTTTGGCAGCCGTTCAGGCTCCTGGCGATCGATTTGATGACATCGCCGAGACGATCAACGGCTACCGACAAATCAACCACAACTACCGACGGGACCATGCCTGGAACATGTGGTTCGTTGTCACCGCCGGCTCTCGGGCGGTCAGAGATTCGATTCTCGCCGAGATCGAAGCCGAAACCGGCTGTGCGGTGTTGAACCTCCCGATGCTGACTGACTACTACATCGATCTCGAATTCCCGGTCGTCAATGATGATCGTTTTGCTCGCGAGAGTGTCGAATCGACGACGGTGAATGCAACGCGGATTTCCGAAGAGGCAACCGGCGATCTGAGTTCGCTTGAGGCCGAGTTGCTCTTGGCGATTCAGGGTGGGTTTCCGCTGAGTCTCACGCCGTACCAGGACGTTGCCGACGTGATCGACGCCGACGTCTCTGCGGTGCTGACGGCCATCGAGCGCCTACTCGAAACCGGCTGTATCAAGCGAATCGGCTGTGTCGTCAACCACGTCGTCACTGGTTTCCACAACAACTGTATGGTCGTCTGGGATGTTCCTGACGAGCGGCTCGATGAGTGGGGCGAACTCGTCGGCAGTCTCCCGTATGTGACCCTCTGTTATCACCGACCTCGACGGCCCGAACACGACTGGCCATACAATCTGTTTACCATGGTTCACGGTCGGGAGGCCGAGGCGGTCGATGCCAAAATCGACGAGCTGGCCGCGGAGTATCTCCCCGTTGCTCACGAACGACTCTATTCAACCGAGACGCTGAAACAGACTGGTGCGCAGTACGAACAGCTGTTAGCCGAGAGCCAGTAATCACCTTCGTTTTCGTCGTTTTCAACCGATAGACGAAAGGTCGGTGAGGACTGAAAGACGGTATGAGCGACGAGCGGCCGAAACCCAGCGAGTTCGGATCCGACAGTGACGGCCCCCCGATCGACGAAAAGCCCTACAAAATCATTTTCGAGGCCAACAAGTGCTTTGGCGCTGGTCGGTGTGCAGAAGCCACCAGCAACTGGGAGCTCGATCTCGAAACCGGCGTCGCCAAGCCGCGGTCATACTTCCTCGACGAGTCGGAACTCGACGAAAATATCCGCGCAGCCGAGTTGTGTCCGGCAAAAAAAGGCGACGGTATTATTCATATCATTGACCGTCGGAAGGACATCGAAATCGCGCCCGACCCGCACGGTGACGGCTCGTTGAGTGTTGATTGGTAGCTCGCGCGCCGGAGCCTCCATACCGAAACCCACTTTTGTCCGATGAGTGAAAGACAACTGCGCGAGGGTGGCTGAGCCAGGCCAAAAGCGGCGGGCTTAAGACCCGCTTCCGAAGGGATCCCTGGGTTCGAATCCCAGCCCTCGCATGAGTGCGACATGAGCGTAAGCGAATGTCATCCAAATCGTACTGGCTGGAATCGAGCAGCGAGCAAATCGAAGATTTGCGAGTGAGTTCGAATCCCAGCCCTCGCATTTTCTCCAAATCATCGTACAGACTGACGGACGATTTGTCGCCTTTGTTGCTCTCGTTGGCATTTCCCCCGAGCCAGATTAATAACATAGTACCAATGACTCACGAAAAAACGAATAAGTAATCAGTTCATACTCCCGAGACAGTCGCTCAGAATCTAGTGTTTCGGAAAAGGCGTATCCGCCCACGCGAAAGGAAAAAGTCTCGCGTAGGCCGATTGCCTTAAATTGGTCCCCGCTGACGCTTCGGCCCTCCAAAGCGAAGCGTCATTTCTACCAAATGGTCGTATTTACTTAATAATTTCGGGTGCGGCCAGAATTTCAAACACCGTACAAAACCAGTCGTTGACAGTAAGAGCGGCCTAAAGAGACGTATTTTTCCGGATTCAACCCCTTTCGGCAGGTATGACTGAACTCCCCGGACGTGTTCGCCGAGCGTTTCGCAGCCATCCATCATTCGAGTCGTCCGAGCCAGCAACGTTCACCTCGGTGACGACCCCATTCGACGGTGTTGTCACTGCTGAACAACAGGAAAACGGCCACATTCGGTTTGTTGTTCGGACGACCGTCCCGCTGTTGAACGCGGTCACCGAAGACGACGTTGCCGATGTCGTCGAAGACGGCTGGTACGAAACGTTCGAACTCCGTGTCGCCGACATTGGCGGCATTTTCAAAACGACGCGCGATCTCGACCCGACGGTCACGCGACACGCAGACTCGGTCGTTGTCGAGGCGGCCTTCACCGACATCAACGAACAGCGCGGCGTGGCCGATGCGGGGGCCGTTATCGATTTCGTCGAAGGAACCTTCGTCCAGGGAATCATCCCCGGTTACGAATACACCGAACCGGTATCGGAGATCATCGACCAGGCTCGACGGGCCGCCGGTAGCGAGTAACGACGATCAGTCCATCGCGATGTAGGTCTGGGTGTCTTCGACGCCGCTTATTGTCTGAATCCCGCTTGCGACGATGTCTTTGACCTCTGCGGGTGTCTCAACCGAGATTTTCGTGATGAAGTCGATGTCACCAGCGACGATGTTCGCCAACAACACGCCATCGAGTGCTTCCATCTCTGTTTTGACCCGGTCGGCTTCGCTCGTGTTTGCTTTGACCAGAATGTAGGCGATAACCGTCATATCACTCACCTCCGGCGGCTGCAGTCGCCGGTTCCTCCCCAACGAGGAGCTGTCTGACGTCCGAGAGTTCCGAGAATTCCGCGAGGACGGCAACCCGGTCGCCTGCTTCCAATGAGTCATCCGGGAGCGGAATGCCGAGTGCTCCGTCGGCCTTTCCAAACGCCAGAATTCGCGAACTCGAAGGCAGGGTTACTTCGCTCAGACTGTAGCCTTTCATTGGCGACTGTTCAGTCACGGTAATAAGCAGAATCTGGAGGCTTTGGGCGACGTCGGCGATTGCTCTGATCGACCCACCGAGGAGGGCATTTTTCGCCCCGATCGCGCCGAGGCGCTCGGGATAGACGATCTCGTCGACCTCGTTTGCGTACTTCTGATAGATTTCCTCGCGGTAGTCCTCATCAATCCGCATGACCGTCCGACAGCCATGGTGGCTCGCAATAAGGCAGGCTGCAAAATTGACATTGAGATCGCCAGTAAGCGCACCAAGGGCGTCGGCTTGCTCAACGCCTGCCTCTTGGAGTATAGATTCTCGAGAGCCATCACCATTGATCACAGTGAACTCCTGTACTCGCGCACGATCTGCTTTCGTCGGGTCGCGCTCGACAAGCGTCACCTCGTGGCCCTCTTCACGGAGGACACGGGCGGTACGAAGCCCAACCCGACCGGCACCAATGATAATAAAGCGCATGGGGCAAGCTAACACGCTCTGCGCGGATAACTGTATCCCCGTCCTGCCGATTGACCGTGGGAACGTTTTTGCCACTTGGTGTGTGTATGTACAGCATGGTTCATGCGTTTGTGATGGTCAAAACCGCAGTCGGTGCCTCCGAATCGCTCATCGGAACCGTCCGGGAGCTAGCGTCAGTAACCGAGGCCCATATTGTCGCCGGTGAGTTTGATCTCATTGTTGAAGTCGAAGTCGAAGAAGTCTACGAGGTGTTACACACCGCCGCCCGTGAAGTCCAAGCACTCGGCGGCGTCGAGGAGACGAAAACCTACATTTCGCTCGAAGACTGAGTGGGCCTTCCTGCGTCGGGCAGATTCCGTTCGAAGCGTTTTCGCTTGGCCGCCCGCTATTGAGTCGATACGTCAAAGGGCACCGACCCCCTACAACGCATATGCTCTCGATCATCGGACTCGTACTGTTTTTTATTGTGCTGGCCATCCATACGCTCGTTGCCGCCGTTATGACGCGATTTTTCCGGCTTCGACTTGAAACGCAGGCTGGCTGGGTGGCGTACTCACTGGGGTTCATTCCCGTCGTGCTGTTCCTCTCCACGCTTGTTTTTACCGGTGTGTTTCAGATCGGGCCAAATCTCGGGTCGCCAACGGTTGCGTTCGCCGTCATGATCGGACTGCCGGTTGCACTCGGGCTGACAATCGACCTCCTCTATGTTGCCCAGCCCGACGAAGTCGAACTTCCACAAAAACAGTAGGTCAGCACCGATCCGATTGTTGGCAGTGAGTTCGCTTCGCTCCGTTCGTTGTTCGGGTTAGCGTTCTGCATGGGTTTCGAGTGTCGTCTCGAGGCGTGTTGTCACTGTCTCTCGAACGGCCTCTGGCGGCTGGCTGGCATCAACCCGGACAAATCGCTCGGGGTCGGCATCGACAAGCCGCTCGTAGTTGTCTCTCACCGCGTTGAGGTAGGCTGCTTGCTCGAACTTGTTCGTTTTTCCACTTCGCTCGGCGGCCGTTTCGGCGTCGATATCGAGATAGAACGTGAGATCCGGTGTCCGCGAAAACGGCTCGTGAATTGACTGTACATACGCCACGGGGTCATCGAGATCGCTTTCGGCCAAGGTCGCTCCCTGATAGGCGTACCGCGAATCGCTATACCGGTCCGAAATCACGAGTTTTCCGTCGCTAAGTGCGGGCCGAACAACGCGAGCGAGGTGGTCGGCGTGGTCGGCCGTATACAGAAACAGCTCAGCAAGCGGATCGGCGTCATCATCCTCAATAGACCGGTATACTGCGTCGCCGTACCACGAACTGGTTGGTTCCCGCGTGCGAACCGCATCCGGATAGCTGTCGCCAAGGCCCTCCCAGACCGTTGTTTTGCCGCTGCCATCGAGCCCCTCTAAGGTCACGAGCATATGGCCGACTCAGAGCGTGGCAGTATGAACGGTTCGTTCTCCCTGCGGTGTTGCTGTCTTCGGCGACTCTCGCTACCTTTAGGTCGGTTCAGTGAGAGATTATGGTATGAACGTGTTAGTTGCCGGCGGAAACGGCTTTATTGGCACAAACCTCGTCGACGAGCTCATCGAACGTGGCCACGACGTGACGGTACTGGCACGCAACCCGGATGCGGCATCACTTCCTGACGACGTCAACACAGTCAGTGGTGATGTGACCGCATACGACTCGGTCGAACCGGCACTTGCGGGCCAGGATGCCGTCGTCAATCTCGTTGCGCTTTCTCCACTATTCAAGCCGAAAGGCGGCAACAAAATGCACGACGAGGTCCACCGCCACGGCACGGAAAACCTCGTCCGTGCCGCCGAAAACGCTGGTGTCGGACGATTCGTGCAGATGAGTGCCCTCGGTGCGGATCCAGATGGGGCGACCGCCTACATCCGGGCGAAAGGCCAGGCCGAAGCCCACGTTACCGACTCGGATCTCGACTGGGTTATCATCCGCCCGTCGGTCGTCTTCGGTGACGGTGGCGAGTTCGTTTCCTTTACAAAGAAACTCGCCCCACCGTTCGTCACGCCGCTTCCCGGCGGCGGCAAGACGAAATTCCAGCCGATCTGGGTTGGCGACCTCGTCCCCATGCTCGCTGATGCCGTCGAAGCTGACGAACACGTCGGTGAGACCTACGAACTCGGTGGCCCCGACAAACTCTCGCTTGCAGATGTCGCAAAACTCGCACACGGTGCGGATGGCCGGTCGGTAACGGTGCTGCCCGTTCCAATGGCACTTGCCGGTGTCGGGCTCTCGATCGGCGGTAACATCCCCGGCTTCCCGATGGGCGCTGATCAGTATCGTTCGTTGAAATTCGACAATACGACCGAGGAAAATGCGGTTTCAGCCTTCGGAACAAACGTGACTGAGCTCACGAGTCTCAGCGACTACCTCGACGCCTAAACAGACAACTCAAAGCATAGAATTGCCAAAATAAAAACAGGTTGTTGATTGCCACTAGTGACCTGTCTTTTACCCGAGTTGTGTCCGCTCTCTGTCTGACGTTTTGTCTGGCTGTCCCGCTGTATTCGACGTTTTGAAGGTCTCCAGACCGCGAATTATGGTGCGTTACTGGCTCTCATGGGGATATATCACATTGCTTGTTTGATTATCGTGACTGATAAGAAAGCCACAAGTTTTATATTCACTATCGTACTGTTTTTTTCCCAATGAAGAGGGGACATACCAAATGAAACTCGCAATGATCGGCTTCGGGCAGGCCGGAGGCAAGATTGTTGACAAGTTCCTCGAATACGACGCCCAGACCGGTTCGAAAATCGTTCGGGCGGCCATCGCGGTCAACTCCGCGAAAGCGGATCTGATGGGGTTGAAAAACATCCCACAAGACCAACGGGTACTGATCGGTCAATCACGCGTCAAGGGTCACGGCGTTGGTGCGGACAACGAACTCGGTGCAGAGATCGCCGAAGAGGATATCGACGAGATTCAGGGCTCGATCGATTCGATTCCGGTCCACGAAGTTGACGCCTTCCTCGTTGTCGCCGGCCTCGGCGGCGGAACCGGTTCGGGCGGCGCGCCAGTAATTTCGAAACATCTCAAGCGAATCTACACCGAACCGGTCTATGGACTGGGTGTGCTCCCCGGCAGCGACGAGGGTGGCATTTATACGCTCAACGCGGCCCGTTCATTGCAGACGTTCGTCCGTGAGGTAGACAACCTGATCGTCTTCGACAACGACTCGTGGCGAAAAACCGGCGAGTCAGTCCAAGGCGGCTACGACGAGATCAACAGCGAAATCGTCCGCCGCTTTGGGATTCTGTTCGGTGCCGGCGAAGTCATGCAGGGCCAAGAGGTCGCCGAATCGGTTGTCGACTCCTCGGAGATTATCAACACGCTCGCTGGTGGCGGCGTTTCGACGGTCGGCTTTGCCGAAGAGGAAGTCGAAGAAGCCTCGACCGGCGGGCTGCTGTCGCGGCTTCGCGGCAGCGGTGATGACGACAGCATCGACACCGCCCACACGACAAACCGGATTACGAGTCTTGTCCGAAAGGCCGCACTTGGCCGCCTGACGCTCCCCTGTGAGATTGAAGGAACCGAGCGTGCACTGCTCGTGATGGCTGGGCCATCGAAGTATCTCAACCGAAAGGGGATTGAGCGCGGCCGCAAGTGGCTCGAAGAGCAGACCGGCAGCATGGAAGTTCGTGGTGGCGACTACCCGATCAAGGGCTCTGGACGCGTTTCGAGCGTCGTCCTGCTTTCGGGCGTCACCAACGTTCCGCGGATCAAGGAACTCCAGCAGGTCGCCATCGAGGCCCAAGAGAACATCGAGGAAATCCGAACCGAAAGCGAAGACAACCTCAGCAGTCTGGTCAACGACGACAGCGACGAACTCGAATCGCTGTTCTGAATCGACCACGCAGTGGATTCTCCCCACTTTCTGACCGGCGTTGACAACCGATAGCTTCGTTTTCCTTCGACGACGTAGGATTTGTACTGATGCGTACGCTCGTCCCCTTTTCGGCTGATGCTCCCAAGACGAGACTGTCGAGTCTCCTTTCGGCGGCCGAGCGAATCGACTTTTCGCGGACACTCTGTTCGAGCGTCGTCGAGACACTCCACACCGCCGGCTTCGAGCCAACGATTCTGTCGGCAGCCCCGATTGCAGACGAGTGGCTTTCGTCGGCAGCGACGGTCGTCGTCGACAGCCAGCCATTGACTGCCGCGGTCAACACGCAGCTCGCCGCGGGCTCTCCGACGCTTATTCTGATGGCAGATGTTCCATTGGCGACTCCCGGTGACATCCACCGGCTCGTCGACTCACCGGCCGATGTGACGATCGCTCCCGGTCTCGGCGGGGGGACGAACGCGCTTGTCGTTCGCGAGCCGGCATTTCGCGTCGATTACCATGGGGCGTCGTATCTCGATCACTGCCGGATCGCCGACCGTCTCGGTGCGAGCGTTGACACCGTCGACTCACGGCGCTTGGCGACCGATATCGACGAACCGAGCGATCTCGCTGAGCTCTTCATCCACGGCGAGGGTGCTGCCCGTGACTGGCTCGTCGACGCCGGATTCGAACTCGACGACAGCGGTGGCCGCGTTGGTGTTCGTCGCATCGGGTAAGCGTGGGTTTTCGGTGCCCATCCATCTGGCCCGACACCCAGACGTTCTCGAGACGAGTCGTTTTTGCTCCTCGCGGACGGTGTTTTGGTATGTTCCCGGCGGCCGACGAGTACGATATCGACATTTCGATCGACAGCGCCGACACCGAGCAACTGCTGTCGGTCACGCCCGAGGATGCCGACTCGCCGGCCGAACTCACTTTTTCGAAAAACGTTTTTCTTCCGTTGACGACCGCCTGCCGGTATACCTGTCAGTACTGCACCTATTACGACGTTCCCGGCCAGGCAACGCTCATGTCACCCGAGGACATCAGCCGTGTCGTCGAAACCGGTGTTGAAGCCGGCTGTACGGAGGCACTGTTTACCTTCGGCGACAAACCTGACGCGCGATACACTGAGATCCACAGCCAGCTCGCCGAGTGGGGCTATGACTCGATTATCGAATACCTCGTTGCGGCCTGTGAGATCGCCCTCGATGCTGGACTGCTTCCACACTCGAATCCCGGTGATCTTACTCAGTCGGAGTTCCGGACTCTCAAAGACGTCAACGCTTCGATGGGGGTCATGTTGGAAACAACCGCCGAGGTCGATGCTCACAGCGGTGGCCGTCGTAAAACCCCCGGCCAACGGCTCAACACGATTCGTGCAGCGGGCCGCGAGAGCGTTCCATTTACCACCGGTCTGCTCGTCGGCATCGGTGAGTCCTGGCGCGACCGCGCCGAAAGCCTGCTCGCCATTCGTGCGCTTCACGAGCGGTATGGCCACATTCAGGAAGTTATTATTCAGAACGTGGTCCCAAATGAGCGTTCGGGATTCGACCAGCCGTCCATTGAGACGATGCGCCGGGTGGTCACAATGGCGCGGGTCGGCCTTCCCAACGAGATTTCGGTGCAAGTGCCACCAAACCTCTCGCCGACCCGTGAGCTCATCGACTGTGGCGTCGATGATCTCGGGGGTGTCTCACCGGTGACTGACGATTACATCAATCCTGCGTACGCATGGCCAGCGCTCGATGAACTCGAATCGATTGCGGCCGACGCCGACCTCCCGCTTTTCGAACGGTTGCCCGTCTATAACCGATATCTTCCGGCTGACCTCCGACACGCCGATACTGCTGCTGCCCCAACACCGACCGGTTCGGCTGGCTGGCTCACCGATCCAGTCCGAGAGGCGCTCGCCGCACTGACCGATGCAGGACGGCGGTATCGGGCGGTCGCTCAGCGTACGCGCAAACTGTAATCCGGTACTCAGTCGCCGCTTCGCTACTCGGTCATCGATTCGGCACTCAGTCGTCGGCTGTGAGCTGTTCTTCTGAGCCGGTTTTGGGTTCGTCAGTCGTCGCCGAAAACATCGGCGTCCCGTCGGCCCGTGGGCCAAGCGTTGGGCCGTATGGACCGCCATCGACCACGAGGGGTTGTTTGGTTCGGTAATCGGTCGACCGTTCGACTGCAGGCCGGCCAATTGCACTGATCATCTCGACGTAGTCGCCGACACTCCGGAACTCGCCGTAGCTGCCGCCGGCGCGTTTGGTAATTTCTTCGGAGAGAATCGTCCCCATGAAATCATTGGCCCCGCAGTTGAGCAGTTTGAGCCCTTTGGCGTTGCCGTATTTAACCCACGAGCTCTGGATGTTGTCGATGTTGTCCAAAAACAGCCGGGAGACGGCGATCATTAACTCGTCCTCCGCATCGCTGGCCCCGCCGTCGACAACGCCGTGATTGTACAGTGGCGTATTCTGGTGGACAAACGAGAGCGGGACGAACTCGCGGATGCCATCTGTCCGGTCTTGAAGATCACGGACGACTTGCAGATGCATGACTCGGTGCATCTCGTTTTCGACATGGCCGTACATGATCGTCGCCGTCGTATCGAGCCCGGCGGCCATCGCCCCCTCCATCGCTTCGACCCAGTCGGCCGAGGTGATTTTGCCGGGACAGACCACATCACGAACCTCGTCGACGAGGATTTCGGCGGCTGTTCCGGGCGCGGAGTTGAGCCCGGCCGCTCGGAGCTGCCGGTAAACCTCCTCGTAGGACCAGTCGGTTCCTCGGCGGGCGTGATAAGCCTCTTCGGGCGTTATCGAGTGGACGTGAATGCCGTCGACCGCCATTGCCTCAATCTGCTCGACGTAGGTGCCGGGGTCAGTTGTATACCGCTCGGGCGGCTTGTAGGTGACCTCCTGGGCGGGCTCGCCGTAGCTCGCCAATATCTCGTGGTGCTCCTCGTTGAGCGCGAACGCCGGATGCAACCCCGACACTGAACAGACCTCCGAGATACCGAGGTCCAGCGCATCTTCGACGATCCGTCTCGATTCGCCCGGCGTTTTCGTAAAGCCAGCGTGGTCGGTTTTGTGGTCGACTTCGAACTGGTGGGCGGTGTTTTTGAAATTGCAGAACAGACAGCCGACGTTGCAGGCGGTTGTGACGTTGTTGTTGAGGTTGACGACAAACGTGACCTCGTCGCCGACGCGCTCGGCTCGGCGGCGGTCGGCCAGTTCGAGGACCTGTTCTTTCCGGTGTGGGTCGATTCCGGAGTTGTCGGTCCCTGTCGTCAGTAGTTCAACACCGTCGGCAACAGTGAGCCGTCGCCCGTCGCGGGCATTTGCCAGTGCGTTCTCAAAGGACTGGTCGGTCTCTGGAAGGTTCTCGAAGGCGAAATCATCGGGATCGAGATCCGACGCAGTCCGGCTCGTCATTACCGGAGGGTGGGGAGTGGCGAGTAAAAAAGGGCCGGTCACGGACATCGACGCCGGTGTCTTCGCATTTCTCACTATCAGCGACTATAATTTCAGCAGTAATGTTTACTTAGAGGCATTGCAATTCGACCGCATGTCTATACTTTCACACGATCGGCGGGCGGTTTCACCGGTCGTCGCGACGATATTGTTGGTTGCGGTCGTGTTGGTGATTGCTGGCTCACTCAGTTCGGTCATTTTTGACTTCACCGAGGAGGTCAACGAACCACAAGAAATCCGGTTCATGGGTGAAACGGATGCTGTTCTTGGTGTCGAATACCGATCATGGGACGGTGGTGGTGGCAACGAGACGAACGGGGATATCGACCATATTAGCATTCAGTATGACCACGGGCCAGTATTCGACGGCGACGACATCGGTTCGATTGTCGTCGCTTGGGAGGGAACTGATGGCCAACAGGGTGAACTCGAGTTCCTTAATCCGAATGAGTTTAGCGCCCAGACCGGACAGCAGTTTCACGAAGATGTTGTCGGTGACTTCTCGACTGGGAGTTTCAGTGCTGGGGACCAACTGACGATTCGAATGGCACATAACCGGTACCAAGACGGTGGTGAAACAGATCCTGACGAGATCGGTGAGCAGTACGTTGAGTCCAGTTGGAACGACATCTCGCGGTCAGGCAATGAAGCGTTTTTCCGCACTGAAAACCGGTATCCAATTCAGTTCCGTGGCGACCGACCGATCGATCCTGGCGACCGAGTAACAGTGACCTTCCTCGGACCCGAGCAGACCGAAATTGTGGGTGAAACCACGGCAATCGCCCGCACCGTCCGTGGCAACGCGACCGAAATTGAGGACAGTGAGCTGTCAACCTGATTGTTCTCATAGCGCGTTGTTACTGGCTGCACAAATTGTCGAACTGAAAGATTCATACGGTCGGCAGCCACCGATACGACCATGACGAGCGTAAAGGAGTTCCGGGTGGCCGCCGAGCCGACCGCAACGGAACTCGGCCGTGGTCGATTCGTATTCACTGACGCCTACTCGGTTTTCGACTGGGGGCAGATGCCCGACGCGATTCCCCAGAAGGGTGCGAGCCTCTGTACGATGGGGGCATTCAATTTCGAACGGCTCGAAGCCGCCGGTATTCCAACCCATTATGCAGGTGTTGTCGACACCGATGGCGAGGTGACGACACTCGATGACTGTGCTACTGCACCGACTGAGATGGCAATCGAGCTGACACAGGTGCCTTCTCTCCCATACCGAGGCGGCGATGGTGAGGACGCATACGACTACGACGCCTACCACACAGCAGCGGGTGAAAACTACCTCATTCCGCTCGAAATCATCTTTCGAAATACGGTCCCGGTCGGCTCCAGTCTCCGCACACGCGGCCGCCCCGCCGACTACGGTCTAGAATACCAGGAGTGGCCCGAACAGACGGTTTCCCTGCCCGAACCGGTCGTCGAGTTCTCGACGAAGTACGAGGAGCAAGACCGGTATGTGGGACGTGAGGAAGCCGAACGGATTGCCGGTCGCGCGTCGGTCGACGCCCTCGAATCGCTTGCGCTGTCGGTCAACGAAGTCGTGACCGACCAGGCAGAGTCGGTTGGATTTACCCACGAAGACGGGAAAATCGAGTGTCTCTATCATGACGGCGGTATTGCTGTCGCCGATGTGGTCGGCACGTTCGACGAAAACCGCTTTTCAGTCGACGGCCAGCAGCTTTCGAAAGAAGTCATCAGACAGTACTACAAACGCGAGCAGCCCGAGTGGGTTCGAGCCCTCTCTGCGGCGAAAGCCAACGTCGGAGCCGCCGATGGGGCCGATTGGCGACCAATCTGTGACATCGATCCGATCTCGCTGCCCGAGGAGGTCGTCTCGCCGGTCGCCGCGATGTACACCGCCGGAGCCAACACGTATACCGAAACCGACTGGTTCGATACCCCATCGCTGTCGTCGACGCTTGTGACAATCAATTCGCTCTAAACATGCGCGCATTCTGATCGGCAGTCGTCATTTTTGCCCGGCAGTCGGAGCGAGCGTGGCGGTCGTTAGTCGTCAGCGATACTCGAAAGCTCACTGGGCTCAAGCGACCGATCGATCGGTTCTGTCGGGTTGTCGTCTTGGGCCGTTTTCGAGAGCCCAAGCTGGTAGTGCTTCGGATCGGCTCCGTCCCGGAGACTGGTCCGACCACGGTGGACCGCCACCGCGTCTTTGAGGTGGAGTTTGACAGCTTCGAGCAGTGCGTCGGCCTCCAGTGGCTGGCCGCGAGCTTTGATTTCGTCGATCAGCGCATCGTCAGGAACATCGAACGCCCGCTGGGTGATAACCGGCCCCTGATCGAGGTCGGTTGTCACGTAGTGGGCGGTGACCCCCGCGATACGAACACCTTCTTCTTTGGCTTGTCGGTAGGCCGCCGCGCCGGGGAATGCTGGCAGCAGGCTGGGATGGATGTTGATAATCCGATCCTCATACCGGAAGACGATTTTCGGGCCGAGAATCCGCATATACCGCGCCAGTACGATGAGATCAACGTCGTGTTCGGCCAGAATATCCAACATGCGGTCCTCATCAGGCGAGCCTTTGCCGTCGCCGACGTCGTAAAACGGCACATCGTGTGACTCGGCGAGCTCGCGGAGCGTCCCACGGTTGCCAATAACGGCGGCAATTTCGACATCAAGGTCGTTGGTTTCGGCGGCCGCAAGCAGGGCTTCGAGACAGTGTGATTCTTTGGTGGCGAACACGGCGATCCGCCGGGTTTCACGGTCGCTGGGGAACCGAACCTGGATTTCGACGCCGAGTTCTCGGCCCAGATCCGAGAGTGCCGCCCGGAGTTCGTCGCGCTCGGTGGTCATTTCATCGACATCGACCCGCATCGACATCCGAAAGAGGCCATCGCGGACCGCCTGGTCGAGGTCTTCGATGTTGATTCCGCGCTCGAACAGCAGGGTGGTGACCCGCGCAATTAGCCCGGTCTTGTCGCCGCCGATTACCGTAATCTCGGTGAGTTCAGTCGTCATCGAACCACCGCCGCGTTGCTGTCGAATGTGGTCATTACCAGCCGAAGGGAACCGCTGGGCAAAAACGTGTTCATCCTGTTGGATTGCGTGTCAGTCGTCTGTAATCGGCCGTCTTGCTATACACGAACATGGGGTATCGGGCGGTTCCAAAAGAGCTTTTGACCACGCTCGCGCAGTATTCGACGATGACTGCCTACACCGCGACCGTCACGGTCCGTCTGAAACACGGCGTTCTCGACCCGGAAGCCGAGACGACGAAACATGCCCTCGAACGGCTGGGCTTCGAGCTTTCGGCATTGCGCTCGACCGACCGTTTCGAGATTGATCTCGAAGCCGACGATGTCGACGAAGCTGCAGCCCGTGCCGACTCGATGGCCGAACGGCTGCTGGCGAATCCGACCATCCACGACTACGAGGTGTCGGTCCAGAACGCCAACGAGTCAGCATGACCGTCGCCGTAATTCAGTTCGGTGGCTCGAACTGCGACCGCGATGCGGTCCGGGCGCTGAACTTCCTCGACATCGACGCCGAGCGGGTCTGGCACGAAGATGGGCTTCCCGAAGACACGACGGGCATCATGCTTCCCGGCGGCTTCTCGTATGGTGATTACCTTCGCGCCGGGGCGATGGCCGCCCGCTCGCCGATCATGGCTGAGGTGCGAGAGGCCGCCGCCGATGGTGTTCCAGTCTTGGGCGTCTGCAACGGTGCACAGGTCGGCTCCGAATCGGGACTGACCGACGGTGCGTTTACGACCAACAAAAGCGCCCGATTCCAGTGTGAACACGTCTTCCTCCGGATTGAAAACGCAGACACACCGTGGACTGCGGCCTTCGAGGAGGGCGATGTAATCGAGGTTCCGATCGCCCACGGAGAGGGCCGATTCGAGATTACTGCCGAGCGGTACGAACAGCTCGAAGCTGACGACCGCGTGCTCTTTCGGTATTGCGACGCCGAGGGCAACGTGACCGACGCGGCCAACCCGAATGGCTCGACCGGTAACGTCGCCGGTATTCTCGGTGAGTCGCCGTCAGTGGCTGTGTTGATGCCGCACCCAGAGCGGGCGACACTCCCCGACGTTGGCGGCACCGATGGTCAAGACGTGCTTGTGGGCTTTCAGACCTGAACCAGCACCGAGTCCGGGACGTTTCGGTTTACAACTGACCGGATTCTCGGTGTTATTTTGATTTTGGAAACCCTATGTAGATCTGCGAAAAATATGAACACGCGTTCCACTTTATCCGTTATTTTTTGTTCCCCTGTTACTACCTGAAAAAACACTGCAACTTTTACAGTTAGAGACTATAATCATTTATGTCGGAAGATAGGCCCCCGCTGATCGCTGTTCCCCCACAGCATCTATATCTTCCGGCATTTTTTCTGCCCCTAGTATCGTCTCTCCCTCGTTACCCGACAACGCTCCGTTCGTCTTTATCGGCCAAGCGTGGCTCTACCGCGCCAACGGCATCGCATAACTCGTCTCTTCTTCGAGGACGAGCTCCCAGGTCCGCTTGCACTCACAGTCGACCTGTTCGAACACGCTCGGGTCCTGTCGAAGATCGAAATCCTTGATTGCCTTTTGGACGCGGTCATCGCACTCTCCGCAGTTATGTGCGCCGCGATCCGACCCATGGCCCACGGGGTCCGAAATAACGATGGCGTCGACGTCGGCGGTCTGTTCGAGGACATCTGCCACCGACCAGAGCCACGGTGGCCGGTAGCCACCCTCGCGGAAGAGTTCGTTGACCATCGTATACCGCTGGACGTTACACGGATTCATCGAGACGGTGTGACAGCCCTCGACCGTCGCACAGCGTCGAACCGACTCGATCATGTCGTCGCGAGCTTCGCGCTCCGAGAGGAACGGTGGCTTCATCAGCAGGTAGGCTTTGACGCCAGCGCCTGCGTTTTTTGCAACCGCACAGGCCGCCTCGAAATCCGAGAAATCGAAATACTTGTTGACACAGTCGTGTCGCACTCGATCAGTCGCGGTTTCGAGGCCGACCGCAACGTCGACAGCGAGTCCCTGTTCGGTAAAGTCGGTCAGTTTTTCGTGATCAACGAAATCCGGGAGCGATTCGAGAACGATCCGGTCGCGGTCGCCAAAGGTCTCGGCAATCGCCTTGCGGGTTTCGGCCGGAACCTCGCGCTCATCGAGAAACGAGCCGGAGGTGTAGATTTTGATGAGCCCGCCGGGTTCGTCGGCTTCTCGGGCCTCGTGATCCAGACAGACCTGAATCTGATCCATCAGCGCCTCGTGTTCGACGGTCCCGCCCTCGACGCTTTCGGCAACGTAGCCACACATCGTACAGCCGCCGGCGCGAGCCCACCGACAGCCACCGGTGTTGAGGATGATCGTCAGCGACTGGTAGACGCCGTCGGGCGTGTTGTCCTCGTCGATCCAGACACGCGTGGGCTCGTGTGGATCGTAGTGTTTCTCTTTGAGACTGCGGATTTCACGCATCACCGTGTTGTGTGCGTCCATTCCGCGCCCCTGTTCGTAGACCTCAGGGCTCGGTTTGCTCATTGCCGAAGCTACTCGCGTGAGGGATAAAACCGCATCGCCCCACCGATTCCGATTTCAGCGGGACGGATCAGTTGCGAGCCGACAGAGACCAACCCCAAGAAGCGCCCCGCCAAGGGCACTCACACTATTGAGGAGCATATCCGCGAGTGTATACTGTCGCCACGGGATCGCCGCCTGGGCTAGTTCGGTTCCAACACCGAGCACCGAGACGAGCGCGACAACCATCATAAGCCGCCCCAACTGAGGAGACTGCATACTCGGGTTCCATCCACTCCGTTCGGCGTAGACAACCCCACCGGCCGCAAGCAGCCCGTATCCCGCGATGTGCGCCAGTGTCGTGACGCCAATCCATCCAGTTGGATCCATTGAGGGAACCGTCTCCGGGATGGGAACAATCGACGCACCAACAATTGCGGCTGTCAGCACACAGAGACCAACGCCGAGCTGTCGAGTCCGATTCATTGTTGATCGATAGCTGTCGCTGGTCACCGCACCGTGATGAAGCCGGTGGATCACGGCGTACTCACTGAATGACACGGCTGCACTCGGCGAATTGCAACGAAACCAAATCTCATTACGCAGTTACGAGAACACCTAACAGTCCGTAGAACGAATATCATGATAGTACATTACTATGACTGACCTTGGCGGATTCCACGACCGCGTTGCACAGATCGACCTCACTGACGGGACGGTGAGCTATCGCAGCGTCGACGACGACGATGCGAAAAAATACATCGGCGCACGTGGGCTGGGCGTCCGATATATGTTCGAAAAAGAGCCAACACTCGACCCGATGAGTCCGGACAACCGGCTCTGTTTCATGAACGGGCCACTGACGGGCACGCAGGTCACGATGAGCGGCCGAATGGCCGTCGTCACCAAATCCCCGCTTACGGGCACCGTTACGGACTCTCACCAGGGCGGCTGGTCGGGCGCACGGCTCAAATGGGCCGGCTTTGACGGGCTGCTTTTCGACGGCAAGGCCGAAAAACCGGTCTATGCGGTCGTCGAAGACGGCGAGGTCGAACTTCGGGACGGCTCGCATCTCTGGGGCAAGACAGTCCACGAGACCCGCGATACACTCGAAGACGAAGTCGAAGGCAGTTACGGCAAGAACCTCTCGATGATGGCGATCGGGCCGGGCGGCGAAAACGAAGTCAAATACGCTTGCATTGTCAACGAAGATGACCGGGCTTCGGGCCGTGGTGGCACCGGCTGTGTGATGGGCACCAAGAATCTCAAAGCTGTCGTCGTCAAATCCGGGACCCGAATGCAGAAGCCCGCAGACCCAGAGACGTTCAAAGAAGGCTACCAGCAGGCCATGACGGTTATTCGTGAATCTGACGTGACCGCACCCAACGAGGGCGGGCTGTCGATGTACGGAACGAACGTCCTGATGAACGTCACCGAAGAGATGGACGGCCTGCCGACGAAGAACGCGAAATACACCTCGACGCGGGCGTACAACGAGGCCGAAGGCTTCGATATCGACGCCGAACGCGTCTCGGGCGAAAACGTGAGAGAAAACATCCTCGTCGACGAGCCGACTTGTCACTCCTGTCCGGTCGCCTGCAAGAAGGAAGTCGAGGTGCAGACGATGCACAAAGGCGAGGAGATGAACGTCAAAATGGAGTCCTACGAGTACGAGTCGGCGTTCGCGCTCGGGCCGAACTCGGGGCACTCCGAACGCGACGACATCGCCGTGATGATCGACCGCTGTAACGCGATGGGTGTCGACACCATCGAGGTCGGCAACATGATGGCGATGGCCATGGAGATGACAGAAGAGGGCAAACTCGATGACACCGGAGGGCTCGACTGGGGCGACTCCGAGACCATGATCGATATGATCGAGTCGATCGCCCACCGCGAGGGCGACCTCGCGGACCTACTCGCGGAGGGTGCACGCCGGATCGCCGAAGCCCGCGATGCTCACGAGAACTCCCTTGCGGTCAAAGGTCAGACGATTCCGGCCTACGATCCACGCTGTATGAAAGGGATGGGCATCGCGTATGCGACCTCGAACCGCGGGGCCTGTCATCTCCGTGCCTACACGCCCGCGGCCGAACTGCTCGGCATTCCAGAAAAGGTCGATCCCTACGCATGGGAGGGCAAAGGCGAACTCACCGCGATCTTCCAGGATATGCACGCCATCTCCGACAGCTTCGATATCTGCAAATTCAGCGCCTTCGCCGAGGGGATCGACGAGTACGTCCTGCAGTACAACGGGATGACCGGTCTCGACGTGAGCGAAGACGAGCTGATGGAGGCCGGCGAGCGGATCTACAACCTCGAACGGTACTACAACAATCTCAATGGCTTCGACGGCACCGACGACTCGCTGCCAGCACGGTTCCTCGATGGCCCGGGCGGAATTGCCGGCCAGGGTGCCTCTGAGGGTGAGTTCTGTGAACTCCCCGAAATGAAGGGCGAATACTACAGCCACCGCGGCTGGGTTGACGGTGTTGTGCCGGATGAGAAACTCGACGCACTCGGGATCGATATTGGTCCCGGCACGGGCGTCAGCAGCGGCGGGGACTCGGCTGCCCCCGCAGACGACTGATCGGGACCTACTCGACCAGCGACCTATTATTCGCAGCCGATAACAACTGCATCACGGATTTCGATGGCGGCTTCGAACTCTTCGCGTCGGCCACTTGCAGATCCAATCCGTAGCAACTGTTGGACATGTGCCCGTCGGACAGCGTCGATCTCTCGCTGGGTGAATCCAAGTCGCTCGCCAACCGTCTCCCAGTGATCACTGGCAACAAAGAAAACGGCTCGGTCGTCCGTCTGTTCGATACACTCGAACTCTCTGTGATACTGTTGACGTTGTTGTGATAGCTCTGTCTGGACGCGGGTGAGAAGCGATGGCAGGCGGTTGGCAGCAACGCTCGCTTGGGCGGCTGTAATAACGAGCGCGTGGCTCCCGATTGGATGTTCACTGTTGGGTCGCTTGCGTTGTCCGTCGGCTGGAGTCTCCCGTTTTTCGTCTGCATCCGCCTGCTCGTCCTCTCGCTCGGGATCTACCATTGACCTCAGCCCCCTGCACGCATGGCTTTCTGGCTGAACGCCGCGATAAGCGGCTCAAGTGCCTCGGATTCGCCAGAAAACTCGACGCTGACTTCCGTCAGTGTGAGCGACGAACTGCCAACCGCTACTTTTTCGCTGTCGAGCGCCGCTTGCCAGCCGTCACCGACAACAACTGATACCTCCGTATCGTCGGCTTCTGGTGCGGGTTCACCATCGACGCGTGGTGTCCCGCCGAGTTTGCGAAGATACCTCACTGCAAGCCGTTGTGAGATTCCACGAAACTGTTTTGTTCGCTGTGTCGTCACGACGATCAGCCCCCTGCAACCGGTGGGAACAGCGATAGCGTATCGCCGTCTTCGAGTGTTGTGTCGATCCCATCGATGTGAAGCACCTCGCGTCCGTTTTTGAGCACGTTGATCTGTGGTTTGAGATCACCGTCGACAAGTAGTTGTTCCTCAAAGGCAGGATACTCGGATTCGAGCGCATTCAACACCGTATAAACGGTTTGGCTCTCGTCAAACTCACGGGTGACCGTTTTCGCCCCGACGATCTCCCGAAAGGTCGCAAAAAACCGGAGCGTGAGTTCCATACGCCTACCAGTCGCCCAACCGGCAAAAAGCTGCGTGCTATGGCATATCGATAGCGCGACTGGTTTCGTCAGCGCTTGCCGAACCGGATGCCATCTTCGACAACCCGGTAATTGCGTTCGCGATCAAGCTGGTCAGCCAGCCAGCCGACTTCGTGAAGTTGCAAGAGGATGTCGGCATAGAGATTTCGCCAGCCGATTGCGTAAATCGGTGACTGCCCCCATGCCCGGAGTTCGGGGACGAAGGCGTCATATCGGTCGATTTGTCCTTCGAGCCGCTCGATAGCATCGACAATGTAGCTGACGGCTTCGGCATCGTCACCAGCGGCCTCAATAGCCTCGTTGATCCGGGCTTCGATGCCAGCGACCGCCTGCTGCATATCCTGTGCAGCCGCACCCTCTGGTTCGGGCAGCGAGTCGAGAATCGGTCGCGGAACGCCCAGTGAGACTGGCTCTCTGTCCATAGCTGTGAAACACGCTCCTGATTCATTAGCCTCACGCCTCTCACAGCCGTTGGGTGTCGAATTCCGCATGCACTTTGCCGCTGACATCCGCCAGCGAAACGTCTACTTATTTTTCTGCAAGCAGCGCTTGGTTCTCCGGATCAGTAAAATCGGGATATAGTTCGAGCTGTTTGTACTGTTCGGCGGCTTCGATTCGCCCCGTTCCAAGCACCCGAACGTCTTTCGGTGGGCGCACTCCCATCCGCACGAAACAATCTCGAATCTGGCATTTCAACTGGTGATCGAGGAACGCACGGAATTCCGAAATCGATCCCGGATCGATCGGTGCAAGTTCGAGTAGCGTGTCCGGTTCGCGATTGAATGGGTCCTCATCAGGTTCGCCGATGTGTTCTTTTCCGGCCGAATCGACATACGCGGTATACAGCGAGGAGACGCCCCCAAGTTCGATGGTGTCGGTCGCGTCCACGCTCTTCTCGCGAGCAAGGGTTTCGAACTGGTCGGTGAAAGCCTTCCAGTCAGACAGTGCAGCCTCACTGAGTTCATCGACTGATTCAGCAGCGGTGTCAAGGTCGATCCCGTGGACCGTCGCGAGCGTTTTTGCGTCGCTTTCAAGCTCTGTTTGGAGTGGGTCGACGCCGAGGTAGACGTGCTGGCGGTAGAGCACGGAAGTGGGGCCGGCGGCACTCGAAGGAATTGGAATCGCCCGCTGGACGCTGGTGTCGTGATAGCTCTGTAGTTGCTGATAGAACTCGCCGAACAACCTCTCGAACTCGGCGTCTGAGAGGTTCTGGATCGCGACGCGGACGGCGTCAATGCGTTCGGGATGGATTTCTGGCCGGACTGTGTCGTATCCGCGTTCGCGGTAGACATAGTACTGGGCGAATCGGCGGGCTTGTTCGTTTAGCTCGTTTTCTTCTGGTGTTCGATTTTTCGGTTTGTCAGCGTAGGATTTGCATTGGTGAGCGGTAATTTCGCCATCGTTTTTTCGGATATCCAAAATATGCTCAGCACCCCCATTGTCACGCAAGTTGACACCAACTAGATTTGCTGTTTCACCGGTGATTACTGCTTTCATATTCAGACATATCCTCCTTCACCGGCCACAGTGTCTCCGCTGTGTTCGTTGCCACCAAATCGCTGTTTGATTTTCTCATCGATGAGATTCTCAATATAGTCACCGAACGCGCTCGATTGTTCGGCGATTGCTTTCGAGCCGGTTTCGTAGACGGGCTCGAAAGCGGTTTTCGAGACATCCCTGGCGACTCCCGAAGCGATTGAGCTGGCGACCTGCTGGCCGGCGACCGCGCCGCTGGCGGTCCCGAGTCCGGGTGAAAACACCGTTCCGGCTGCGGCTCCGACGAGCCCACCGGTGGCACCGATCGCGCCTTTACCGGTGGCTTTACCCAGCTGATCTAGCATCGATCGGCTCTGTTCGGACGTCTCAAGTTGTCCAATAATCTCTCGCTGGTTTTCGACGAGCGACGCAATCGTTTCATTGAGATCGCCATCTTTGAGATCGGCAAATTCCGACTCCGCCGGTTCGGCTGTGTTGGTTGTTGTTCCTTGTGGTGGCGCGTCGTTGTACCGTCCGCGTCCACCGACTGACGGCATATGATCGGCCATCGAGCGCTGAATGTGTACATCGGTTCCCATTCGGTTGATGACGACCGGACCCTCCGAGAGCGCCTGTTCGGCCGCTTCGTCGGCCTCGCGTTCCAGTTGTTGATCGGGATCGATCTCCAACTCTGCGCCGGCTTGCGGCATCATCGAGATCGCCGCGCCCGTCTGCTGTTTGACGTGCGCGAGTTCGTGGGCCAACAAGTGCTGGCCTTCCGGGCTGTCGAGATCGTACTCGCCGGAATTAAAGACGATGTCGTTGCAACAGGTGAAAGCTTTCGCGTTAATTGCTTCGGCGGCGTGGGCGGCTTTCGAGCCCGTATGAATCCGAACTTCGGAAAAAGAAGCGTCCATTCGGTCTTCGAGTTCGCGGCGGATCGGCGGCCGAAGCGGCATGCCGCCCGCGGTGAGCACATCGAGGACTTCTTGTGGAACGTCTTTGGGTGTTGTCCCCGTGCCGTCGAACGCCCGCTGGAGGTTGTACGCTTCGCGGTCGAACGGTTTTGCTTCGCCAATAACTTCGGGTTTCTCGAAGGTTCCCGGTGGCGTCCAGGCATTTCCCTGGATCGGCTGGCTGCGTCCGGTCGTGTTCGCCGTTGCCAGCGAGGACTGTTTGGCGTGCAGGGAGGTCGCAAGCGAGGAATCTGCTGTGGATTGCGTATTTTTCTGTGAGTCATCGGGCTCCTTGGACGCCACGTCGGCATCCGATTTCGTCCGTGAGGGCCGTTTGTTCGACATCTATGGCCTCCCTCGCCAATAGTTGAGAGACGACCTGCTGTCAACGAGATACATATCTGTCACTCTAAGCTGATAGATATTAATCATTTTGTCCTAACAAGAACTGCTGAGACGATCGAAATCTTGCGGGTTCAGCCCAAAAATCGGTCGCTGACGTCTTCGTCGGGAATCATACACTGATCTTTTCGGCCAAACCAGTCATACCGATTGTCGGCAACAACGTCATAAAGCCGGTCGCGTACTGCTCGTGGAAGCAGCCGTCCGAGACGGGCGAATTTGTAGGGCCAGCCGAGAAGTTCGGCAACACGGATCGCTGCCGTTGATTTCGTATAGATGCCCCGTCCCTCGACGAGAATAACGGTATCGAGGTTCTCAGGATCGAATCCATGCCGCTCCTGTAGTGCGGTTCCGACCTCCGATTGGAGGGGCGCAAATTTGAGCTCCCCATCGGGATCTCGCGGAATAATCCGCTGAATCGTCCCATTACAGAGGTTGCAGACGCCGTCAAACAGCAAGACAGGCTGGTCGCCGAGCTCGGCAAGCGGGTCTCGATCGGCCGTGGGTGATGAATCAGGTGTCATGGAGTTACGGTTCGTCGTTCCACCGGTTGCTTGTTCCGGCTGTCACATCAAGCCCCGGACTATAATAACAGACTGGCTCGCCCGTTGGTCTGCTAAAGCCGTTTGCGGCAAACAGCGTATTGGTCTCAGTCTCGACGGCGGCAGGATACAGCGTCCACGGCTCGTGCTCGACATCAGTATAGCGGATTGTACCGTCCGTTCCTTGGGTGTACAGCCGGTACCGTTCGACGAGAAACCGTGCCAACGCATCCTCGCGGGCGGCAAACGGTTCGCCAGTCGGCCAGTACTGTGCTACGTAGTGTGCTGGTCTGTCACCGGGATGGAGTCGTTTGCTCGTAAAATCGACCCGGCCGTCGGCCATCTCGAGTGAGATTCGCCCATAGTAGTAGGGTAGATGCTGGACAATCCGTGCGCCAAGCACGCTCAACAGCCCCTGTGCGTCGAGACTAAAAAAGTAGACGCCGGGCTCGCCCTCACATGTAACGTAGGTTCGGAGATTCAGTTCCGGCAAGGTGAGACCAACACTAGGAGGCAGCCCGCGTGGGCGGACCTGAACGTTAGTAAATGGGACGACCGAGAGCCAGGCGGTTCCGTCGTGTTCATCAACGGTAAGTTTCTCGGGTAACCGCTCGGCGAGAGCAGCCGTTTCGACCGGCCAGTTTTCAAATAGCAGCTGTCGCCAGCCCATTTCGAGTGACACGACCATACCCGCTGTTAGGATGCCGTCGCTAAAACTCTGTTACGTCAGGAGAGTCGCTCTCGGCTGTCGACGGACCTCCCGACACCGTCTCATCCGGCCGGTCGCCTCCATCAGCAACCGCTTTCGGCTCACTATCCTCGGCTGGTTCGGCCGATGGGTTCGATGATGTTGATACCGATAGTGAGTCGTTTCGCGCTTCGAGTGTTCGAATCCGATGGAGTGCAAGTCCTGCGAGGCCAGCGAGACCAATGGGAACTCCTTCTGTCACAGTAAAGAGCGTTAGCGACGCCACGAACGCGATGGCCGGCTCGCTGGTTACGGTATTGTGCGCCGGTTGGATCGCAAACGTCACAAACGTCCCGATAAGGACACCGACGACGCTCCCAACGAGTGCAAGCCACGCGGTCTGTTGGATGTCCCACCCGTTGGTGAGCCGCTTGCTTGCGCGAACGCCAACCGCGAAGGCTCCAACGGCACCGACCAAGAGAACGAGCAGATTCATCACTGCTCCATAATAGCCGAGCTGGGCTGGGCTCACAAGCTCGTACTGCGGCAGCCACCGCTGTAGCTGTCGCAAACTACCAACACCAACACCAACGAGCACCAGCGGGTACCCGAACTCTGTTCGCAGGGACACACCCCTGGGTTTGGTGGGTCATCACTAAATTATATTTCAGCCACAACAGAGAGTCCGCATTGCGTGAATGGTCGCTGTCAGCGTAGTTACTGCCTACCGCTCTCTGACGTGCCGAACTTCGCTTGCAATTCCCCGCGTCGACTCAATCATCTCGGGGCCGCTCATCTCGGCGCGGCCAATTCCGAACGCCTTGGGGCCGGTAATAACGACCTCGTCGCCCGGCCGAATCTCCTCGCTGGCGTCAACGACACCGGGGGCAAGCACGCTTCCGTGTGGCACAAAGCCATCGATGTCGACGACCTTCGTCGGCGCGTCACTTTCGAGCCAGTGGGCTGCTCCCGCCAGTGTGAGCGCCAACATCCCGTACTGTGGCACCATCGTCGCTAGCTGGTCGCCATCGCTGTTCCGAATTTGGAGTTTTGGATACCGACCAGTGGTTCTGATTTCGATGTCGCCAAAGAGGGCGTCACCGGCGTCGGGGCCAAACTGGTAGTCGGCAATCGCTTTGACCGTGTTGTGCTCGCGTTCGCGTTTCGAGAATTTGAGTTCGCCGTGCAGTGTTTCGGCCAGGTTCGCGAGCGAGGCCGATGCGGTTGGATGACCCTCAACGGTATACTCGAAATCAAGCTCAATTTCGGGGTCGGCGTCGACCCGTTCGACAATATCACGATACCCGTGATCCGGGACATGGGCGATGACGCGCGGATACTCGTTGCGACGTAGATACCGACGGAGCACCTCGGCGACAAACTGTTTTTCGTCCTCGGACCACCGGCCTGTGACAACCGAATCGTAGTGTTGTGCCGGATAGGTGAGTTCGAGTTCTGGTGGGACGACGCCAATCGGTGAGGTCATAGAGACCGTGTGGCCTCGGAAGCCGATCGCGTCGTGGAACTGACCGTGGCTTTGGGAGTCGCTGTAGGGTTTACGAGCCGAACACGGAACAAGCACGAGCGGATTCGAAAATCGGTTTCGGTACCGGGTTGTGACCCGCTCGGCAAAACGCTGGATCTCAACTCGACGAATCGAATCGCTTGTTGCGGCCGAAAGCTCGGTATCGCGGATGACGGGCGTCCGTTCTTCGAGATAGCTGTACTGGCTGTCAAACTCTCGAAACGCGGCGGTAAGCCAGTTGTCGTGACGCGCCTGTCCTTCGATGTAATCGCGGAGTCGACCCGCGCGGATTCGCTCTCTGACCCGTCGGAGTTCTGCACGGAGTGCAGCGATGTTGTGGTCGATACAGTCCTCACGGGTGAATTCCTCACGTGGTTGCTGGCAGGCCTGACAGGCACACGGGAGTTCTCTGAGGTCCTCGAGAAACATCTCGCCGTCGCTAGTGAGATACTTTCCCTGGCTCCCTTTTATCTTCGCCAGTTTCGCGTCGAAGCCATCGACACCAGCATACGCCAGCGTGGCGACATTGACGGGGGTCCCAACGCCCGACAGAATCAGTGCAGTGTCGGCCGGCAGTGCCGATTTGACGCGGATAATTGCGTTTTTCAACGCTTCGCCGTGGCCGACAATGCCCGAGGCGTCGCTCAGAATGTAGGCGTCTGCACCCTGGTCACGTGGCTGTTCGCTGGAGAGTACGGCCGCGCTTGGAAAATCGGTCGCGTCGGCGTCGGTTGCGAACGCCTCCTGTACCTCCTCGCGGGTGCCAGCCGGAAACGATCGGTGTGGAAGCACTGTCAGCGAACTGTCGTCGCCCGTGGGCTGATCTCGCTCGGCCTGCCAGAGGCTTCCGCTATCAACGAGCACGTCATCGACGAGCCCCGGTGTCGACACCGGCGGTGTCAGCCGAAGTTCGCCGAGCCGCGCGGCCCTATCGCGGCTATGGACTTCAAAATAGTCAGTCATTGCAGTTCGTCGGCAGTCGAGCGTGAATTATCTTGCCTTTCGGCGTCTCTCAGAAAGACGAAACACTCATGATTGTTAATTCAAATTTATAGCCAATGACCGAGCAGTCGGACTCGTCAGACGCTGGAGCCCCCCACGAGCGAGCACAGGCGCTCGCATCCGACCGCACCTACGAGTGGGTCCGGACGATTATCGACGAACTTCCACAGTTCGTCCTCGTTAAAAACACCGACAAAGAGCACGTACTCGTCAATCAAACCGTGGCCGATGCTCATGGGGCGACCGTCGAACAGATCGAAGGGACAACAGATGAGCAGTACGCCCATGAGCCAGCCGACCGCGACTACACCCGCGATGACGACTACGTCCTCGAATTTGGCGACAGTATTACGATCCCCGAAGATCGGATCGTCGATGCGGCGGGCACCGAACGGATCGTCAAATCACGCATCAAACGAATTGAGGGGCCAGCAGGCGACAAACAGCTGTTGGTCGTCGAAACTGATATTAGCGAAGAAAAGCAGCACGAACGGAAACTCGAACAGCAGCGCGATCTTATGGAGAAAGTCGAACAGCTCGGTGCAACCGGCGGCTGGGTGCTTGATCCCGAGACCGAAACCGTCGAGTGGACTGCTGGAACCAAGGCAATTTTCGGTGTCGGGGAGGACTTCGAGCCGACACTTGAGACCGCACTCTCGTTGTTTCATCCCGACGACCGCGACCGGGTTGCAGCCAGTATTCAACGGTGTATCAAATCACATACTCCCTACGAGCTTGAGTGTCGAATCGTTACTGCCGACGGCGAGACACGGTGGATTCAGACCAGAGGACAGGCTGTACGCAGACACGGCGAGGTCGTCCAACTGCGCGGGGCAATCACCGAAATCACGGCGCAGAAACAACGCGAGATCGAACTGCAACGCCAGAACGACCGGCTCGAAGAGTTTGCCCATGTCGTTGCCCATGACCTCCGCAATCCACTCAATTACGCCCAAGGCTATACCGAACTCGCCGAGGAGACGGGCGATCTCACCCGGCTTCCAACGGTCACAAAGGCGCTTTCGCGTATGGAGGCGATCGTCGAAGACACACTGACGCTCGCCAGAGAGGGCCAAGCTGTCGGTTCCGTTGAGCATGTTACCGCCGACGCGCTTGCCAGACAGTGCTGGGCCATTATTGACGCCCCCGAGGCGACACTCGTCTGCCCCGAGTCATTCGGGCTCCGTGCTGACCCCAGCCGTCTCAGCCACCTTTTCGAGAACCTCTTTCGCAATAGTATCGAACACAGCACATCCAAAGCGGCCGACAGCGACGACACCGGACAGACGATTACACTCGGGTTGCTCGCAAGCGGCGATGGGTTTTACGTTGCCGACGACGGGCCGGGGATCGCTCCCGACGAGCGTGAGACCGTATTCGAAGCCGGCTATTCAACACGGACCGACGGAACCGGTTTTGGGCTGGCGATCGTCAAACGGATTGCCGAGGCTCACGACTGGACGGTTTCGATCACCCAATCTACGGCCGGTGGCGCTCGCTTCGAGTTTACTGACGTTGAGGTCGTCCCTGAACAGCCTCCTGTGTGACTGTTCGACAGCACATCCCCCGGTACTTTTCGAGCTGCCGCCCGATGGTCGCGTATGGATCGGCTCACTGGCGCGTGGGATCTAACCCAAACCGAGACGTTTCTCTCGATGACGACAGTCCCACTTCGACTCTCGTGTCGGACACGGGGTGACAGTCTCTGGATGCTCTCGCTGTGGTACTGTTATGACGACGATGCACTCTGGTGTGCCACAAGCGCCACGGCCGACGTCGTCGAATACCTCGAGAACGACGACCGTGTTGCGTTCGAGATTTCGACGAACGAACCGCCGTACAAAGGTGTTCGTGGCAACGGTACTGCCAGTGTCGAGGCCGACTCCGAGAAAAAACTCCTGAGACGGCTGCTCGAACGGTATCTCGGTGGGACTGACTCGTCGCTCGCCGACCGGCTGCTGTCGCCCGAACGCGACGAAGTCCGTATTCGAATCGATCCGTCCCGCGTCTATACATGGGATTTCACCGACCGAATGCAGAAAGCAGCCGATGAGCGGTAGGCTCGACTTTTAGAACCCTCTTGATGACCACGCTTCGAGGCCGATTCTATATCAGACTGTGGAACGGTTACCAATAATATTAGGCCCAGAACTTTTTATCCGAAAGCACATCCACTGCAGTAGAGATACCGGGTCCTGGACAACTCCCCATCCACCTGGTCTACCATCTGGCCCTCCAGCCCTCCACCTACTTCCCCCCTCTGGCGTGCCTGTCCATTGCGCGTTTGATACCGCGCGTCTCTCCGGTATCTCTGAGACGCGACCGCGTTGTGATGCGTTCTGTGCATCTCGGGTCCCCCCTTATACGACGCTTCTATCTCTTAGTAACATGTTCGTCGACCGGCTCACACACGAAATAGTGGCAGATGCTCCCCTACACGTAATCATTGGAGACTGTTTGGGACTCCATACGGACTCACTTACCATACTTTCTGTCCTGATACTGACTCCGCCGGCGGAGCCTTCATTACCAATCGAGATATACGACAGCCTATGGCCACTGGATCACTCACAGACGCACTGGAGGAAACCGTTGAGCTCTTCGAGACGGTCGTGACCCCACAGACAACGAGTGAAGTGGCTGAACAACTCGATATCGGGCGGCGGAGTGCCTACGATCGCTTAGAGCGGTTAGTCGACCACGACGTCCTTGAAACGAAGCATGTGGGTGCAAGTGCCCGCGTGTGGTGGCGCTCGCCAACAGCGTCTGACCAGTCGGACGGCAAGCACCGTGATTCGGGTTCAGCAGACAATCTGGCTGATGAGGAACCATACCCAGCAGATACCAATGCTCAATCACGCGCGTTCGAAACCCGTGACCAGTTTCGATCACTGATCAATGCTGTCACGGAGTACGCGATATTTATGCTTGACACTGATGGGTGCGTCCAGACGTGGAATCCTGGTGTTGAGCGGATCAAAGGCTATACTGCCGACGCGGTCATCGACAACCACTTTTCGATGTTCTACACCGATACTGACCAGCGTGCGGGTGTTCCAGCAGCAAATTTGGCGGCCGCAGCCGAAGAGGGATCGATCACCGACAGCGGTTGGCGCGTTCGTGCAGACGGCTCACAGTTCTGGGCATCTGTTACTATCACGGCACTCCGCAATGACGCCGACGAACTCACCGGCTATGCGAAAGTCACTCGAGATATGACCGAACACCGGCTGTATAAACAACAGCTCCAGAGCCAAAACAAGCGCCTGGCGCGTCAGCGCGGTGAGTTAGAACACGAACTCAGGGCACTCTTTGAAAACTCGCCGGATATGATTGACGTGCTCGACCCCGCGGGCCGGCTTGTTGAAGTCAACCCGCGACTCTGTCGCGAACTCGGCTACACTGAGCGCGAGCTACTCGGAAAAGGCATCTGGGAGTACGATGTGACGATCGATCGAGACGGCGTCTATTCGCTTCTTTCGGCGCTATCGGTCGATGAACCCGAGACATTCGAGGCAGTCTACCAGCGGGCTGATGGCTCAACATTTCCGGTCGAAGTCAATCTCGTCCGGTTCGAATTAATCGGACAGGACCGCTTTCTCGCCATTAGCCGTGACATCAGCGAGCGCAAACAACGCGAGCGACAGCTACGGAACCGAATTATCCAACAGGAAGTAGTCACGGAACTCGGCAAGCGTGCGCTCGATGACACTGATCTTGATGAGCTAATGACTGATGCAGTCGAACTTGTCGCTGCGACCCTGGATACCGATTACTGCAAGATTCTTGAGCTCGACTGGGAAACGGCCGAACTCGGCCTTCGAGCAGGTGTCGGGTGGGATGACGGGATCGTCGGCTCGGCGACGGTCTCAGCGATTGAGGACGAATCGCAGGCCTCATACACACTCTGCACAGAGAGGCCGGTTGTCGTTTCGGACCTCAGAACGGAGACTCGGTTCAGCGGTCCTGCGCTGCTGACTGACCACAATGTCCGAAGCGGAATCAGCACAATTATCGGCCCCGTCACAGAGCCGTGGGGCATTCTGGGGACCCACGATACCGCATGTAGAGCGTTCTCCGAACACGATACCAACTTCGTTCAGTCCGTCGCAAACATCCTTGCGATCGCGATCAACCGCCACCAGTACGAACAGCAGTTAATCGATCAACGCGAGCGGGTTGAAGCGCTGAACTATCTCAATGACGTTATTTGAGATACGACCGATGCCGTTATCGAACAGTCGACACGCAACGAGATTGAATCGACTGTCTGTGAGCATCTCGCTGCGACCGATTCGTATCTTCTTGCATGGATCGGCGATGTCGATTCAGCTTCGAAACAGGTTCAGATACGAGCTGAGGCTGGCATTCCAGGCTATACCGACTCGATCACGATATCGGTTGATCACGAGAGCGAATTAAGCAGTGGCCCAACGGGTCGGGCGCTGCAGACCGGCACAACACAGGTCGTCAACGATATTCCAACGAATTCGACACACGATCCGTGGCGGTCACAGGTTGACACGCACGGAATCCGTTCGTCGGCCGCGATTCCCATTGTTCACGAGGGAACCGTCTATGGCGTCCTGAATGTCTATGCTGACCGGACCAATGCGTTTGAACAGGAAGAACGAGCAGTCATCAGCCAGCTCGGCGAACTGATCGGCCATGCGATTGCGGCCAATGAACGAAAACGGGCGCTAATGAGTACGGAAATCATCGAACTCGAATTCCACATTCGAGATATGTCCGCAGCATTTGAGACCGCGGTTGAACTCTCGGGGACGACCAAATTGACCCATATGATTCCAATCGCCGACAGCGAGTTTCTCGTCTACGGCACCGCTTCAGCCGACGCAACACCAGGACTTGAAACGCTCGTTGAGACGGTCCCTCACTGGGAGGAAATCACCTTCCAAACGACGGGCGATCCCGCGTCGTTCGAACTCCGAGTGAGCGATCCACCGGTGCTTTCGGAGCTCGCCTCTGTGGGGGCCTCCATCGACGAGGCGGTTCTCTCGAACGACGAATACTGGATGACGATCCATGTCTCACCGAGCGCCGAGGTACGGCCGGTTGTTGATTTGGTCAAAACGGCGTACCCACAGGCTGAGATGCTGCGCCGCCAACAGCTCTCACGGCCACATGACGACTCTCGACGGATCCGACAACAGCTCACAGAGAAGCTTACCGACCGCCAACACACAATGCTCGAAATCGCCTACCATGCCGGCTTTTTCGAATGGCCCCGCGGCAGTTCAGGCAAAGAACTCGCAGCCTCCGCAGGTGTCGCCCCAGCAACGTTCCACCAACATCTCCGAAAGGCCGAAAAACACATTTTCGACGAGTTGCTCTCGAACCCCCCGAAAGCGATCGAGTAGCGGCCGTTTTGTCGTTTTTCAGGCGTGTCGCTCACGAACCTCTGTGAGTAGTTCGATGGTCACACGATCCGGAATGCGTGCCACTGCATCGGCGTGCCAGTCTTCGATTGCGAGTGTAAACTCGGTGCCGGGGTTGGCCTCGACGAGTGCGGTTACTCCGTCGGCGGCGGCTAACTGCCCAGCGCGGTCGGGGCGGTCGGGAACCGTCGCGGTCAGCGGATAGCTGTCGGCCAGTTCCCGTGGGAACGGACCGAACGGAGCCATCACCCGCCATGCGTCGTCGAAGGCGTCGTTGTCGGGTGCTCCGGCTTCAGTCAGTAACAACCGATCGGGAACGGCCAGCCGACTGAGCCGGCGGTGGTGTCGGCGTACCTCCGGCCGGCGGGCACTTTCCTGGGAGGTATAAAAGAAGGCTCCTTTCGAGACCGGATCGTCCTCTTCGAGCTGGTCGGCATGATCAAGCAGGGCGCGGTAGCCGTCGTACATCGCGGGATGGCCGCGAGCGCGACGTTCGACCAGTTCGAGGAGGTTGCCGCTGCGAATGGCCTGTTTGATCCGGCGGAGTTCTTCAAAGGTCACATGGAGGTTGTGTTCGGCAAGCAGCCGTTCGCGGGTTTCGTCATCCTCGCTTCGAATGTCTTCGGGGGTGTGCTCACTGCAGATCGGACAGGAACACGGGAAATACGCCAGCTCATCGAGCTGCTGGGTGCCGGCTACCGTGAGATATCTCCCTGCGCGAGCGTAGAGCGCATACGCCGCTGAATCGAACAGATCACAGCCGAGCGCGACCGCGAGTGCGAGCATCATCGGATGGCCTGCGCCAAACAGATGAACCGGACAGTCCGCACCGAGACCGCGCTTGGAAGCGGCGACCGCCGTCACGAGGTCGTCATAGCGGTAGTTGTTCATCATCGGAACGACTGCCCCAATCGGGAACATATCGAGATCGGTGTCTGCGGCGTGACGGCCGGCCCGCTCGCGGAGGTCCGGGTAGGTCGACCCCTGGACCGGGGCGTTGAGCAACATCTCACCGACATCGATCGATTCGGCGTCAGCCAGCGCCTGTTCGGTAATTTCGAGGTCGGCTTCGGCCTGGTTGCGACTCACATCCGGCGGGGTTGGAATATCGACCGGCGTTCCGATGTCCGAGCCGATGTCGTACTGAAACTGGACGATTTCTTCGGTCGTGACCTCAATGTCGCCGTACTCAGAAAGCTGAAACGAGCCCGAATCGGTCATAATGGTGCCGTCAAATCCTAGTAGCTCATGCAGCCCCTCATCGAGTGCTCGCTGTTGGAGTCGGTCGGTTTGTCGGATAATGTAGGAGTTAGTAATCAGTATGTCGACACCGAACTCGGCTTCGAGCCGGGCTGGTTCGATCGTGAGCCGGTTGGGATTGATAACCGGAAGCAGTGCCGGGGTCTCGATGGTCATCTCTGACCGTGGGACGGTTAGCCGGCCGATCCGGCCAGCACCGTCGCCATCCCGAATCTCGAAGTGATCGCGCATATGGACGTGAGTATCGGTGGGGAGTCGGTAAGGATTGCGTTCGGCCGCTCACGGCGGCAGCAAACTTTCAGTTCTAATAATTTGAACCGTAGGTTGATATGGTTATTCCACAGAGAACGGATATGATTGGGGACACCGCCGAGGGGACGGACACCGCTGACCGACAGCACGATTCACACCCTGTGTTGCTCTCACCGACGGCCGATTTTCTGTTGGTTGGGTTGGCAGTGACGCTCTGTGCACTGACCGCGGCGGCGCTGTTGGTCTAAGAACGTCGCTGTCTGTTTTTCGACGATAGCTTATTGTACCCACTACCTGTCTGTATGGCTGACTATCCCGTGTCAGTATTCCTCCGCGCTTGGTGGACCGCGTGAGCACCGACGACCGACTCTGGTGGCTCGTCGACCACGAGCGTCTGCTGTGGATCGGCGCGGTCGTCCTCTACGGTATCGGTGATACGGCTACCACGCTCTGGGGGCTGTCACAGACAAATGTCGCCGAAATCGGCCCGCTTGTCGGCCCGCTCATCGACCGGTACGGCCTCGGTGGGCTCTTCATCGCTAAACTGGGTTCGTTTCTCGGCTTTGGGCTGTTCTGGTACGTCCTCTGGAAGCCAACGCGCGTTGCGGTCCCGCTTGCACTGCTTTTGGTCGGCGGCGTTGTCACCGGCTGGAATCTGCTGTCGATCTACACCACCTAGGTTACGACTCCACCGTCAGCAACTCTGCCGTCAGCGAGTCAGTTCGTAGTGTGTGACCGTGAGTGCCGAGCGCCCATCCGAGAGTTCGTCGTCGACAACCGCGGCCAGATACTCGTCGTAGTCGGTCACCTCGACCCGGATACTCTCGTTGAAATCGAGCGCCTGCTCGCCGGCTGGCTCACAGTCGTAGGCGACGAAGTGGTGGTGCACCGAGTTGGCAATGCCGTTCGAGGGCTCGACCGTCAAGAGGTGTTCGAGGTCGCCCGCAACATAGCCGGTTTCCTCGCGGAGTTCGCGGTGTGCGGCAGCGAGGACGTCTTCGCCCTCCTCCATCGAACCCGCAGGGAGCCCACAGTTCGTGTTGTCCACAGCCTGTCGCCACTCCTCGATAACAACGACGTCGCCCTCGGCTGTCAGCGGGAGGATGACGACTGCCGGCGATTCGTCGACGTAGTGATAGTCAGTCTCGGTTCCATCCGGCAGCCGTACGTCATCGCGGCGAACGGCAAACCCCGGACAGCGGTACTCGAGTTCCGAATCCAGTGTCTCCCACTGGAGTGAATCACGTGCCATTGGGGGTTCGTATGGTGCCACCGGGTAAATATCGCCTGTCTGGTGTTCCCTACTGGCCGGATTCACTCTCACTGCCGGCGCGTTCATCGACCACAAAGTACTCCTCCAGGTGGTGGCGACAGCCGGGATTGAACGCGGCTCCACACGCCGGACACTCGTGGTTGCTGTCGAGATACGTATTGATCGAGAGCTCGATGCCACAGACGCCACACAGGACTGCTTGGTCGTCGAACCGCGTTTCGGGCCACTGCTCGGGTTCGTGGTCGGTACAGGCGGCGTGACACTCGAAACAGGGGTAGTAGACACCACAGCAGCGAAATTTAATCGCCACTACGTCACGATCTGTGTGGTAGTGCAGACACCGTGTTTCGTCGTCAACATCGATACCGACGACGGCGACACCGTCTGGCCCGATAGGGCGACTGAGACAGTCGATTGGCATTGCTTCTGTATCCACTTTTCGCACTGTATCCGACGAGTGTGACTGGTTAGGCTTCGGTCTGGCGGTCGAGTTGGATTCGAACAGTACTCCCACCCGATTCACCGACCTCGATTTCGAGCGTCCCACCGTAGCTATCGGTGATCCATTTGACAAGCCAGAGACCGAGTCCACTGCCGTGATTCAGTGGCGTAATGTCCTCGTTGCCGGTCACAACGCGCCGCTCGCTCAGTGGAATTCCCGGCCCGTTGTCGGTGACACTGATTTCGACGGCCGATTCGGCCACAGCGGTCGCCTCGACTGCGACGCGAGGAATCTGGGAGGTGTTGTGTTCGATGGCGTTCTCGATGAGATTTTCGACAACCGTTTTGAGTCTGCTGTCGGCACTGACCGCCAGTGGCTCGGGCATAGTGATCATGATTGTCGCGTCAGTGAATCGGCCTCGACAGTCTGCGACGACATCGGTGATAACTGGTGTCAGTGGCGTCGGCTCGACGTGCGTCGGCTCACCGAGCACTCGGTGGACGAGTTTCGCTTCGTCGCTGAGTTGCGAGAGTCGTTCTGCGGTCTGTCTGATTGTTCGTGCGGCCTCGCGCGTCCGGTCGGTTTCGGCAGTATCGATGACCTCCTGGGTCATTCCTAAGACGACATTGAGATCATTTCGGAGGTTGTGTCGGAGGACGCGCTGGAGCACGTCGAGATGTCGCTCGCGTCGGAGTTCTTCGGTAATATCGGTATAGATTGCAAACCCGTGGCCGTCATCGCAGGGAACGCCCCGATAGATGAATGTCCGATTTCCATCGACAGTCATTCGCTTGACGACAGCGGCGTTCGACTCGCCGTCGGCTGTGCGCTGATCGAAGGCTTTCGCCTCCTGTTGGTGGTCAGTCGGGACGATAAGTTCGTTGAGCGGCTCTCCGGTGACATCCTCAACCCCGTGAGCGAATGCGTCGCAAAACGCCTTATTGCCATCAACAATGAGTGGCTGGCCGTCTTCGAGCCGAAACTCGACAATCGCATCCGCAAGCTGGTTGAATAGCCGTTCGAACCGCCCATCGGACTCGGCTGTATCACTGGACTCGGCTGTATCATCAGACTCGGTTGTATCGGTGTTCACTGTTGGCGGTACCGAAGCTGGTGGCTGTGCCAGACCCAGCAATTTTCAGTCGACTGCCCCCACCTAGCTCCCATTCGTTGCTCTACTTCGTCTGAACCACTGAATTATAATAAAGTAAACCACTTGGTGTCTATTGTGGACATGTGATTGACTATTTCCGTATAGTTGTTTTTCTCCTCGCCTGGTGCGGATATATTTTTGTTCTTGCTCGATTCTAGAACAGAATCTTATCACCCTTCGTTATTTTCGAGTAATTGTCAATACTAACTGGCTATTTACTGCCAACATTAACTGGTTGCTCACTGCCGACACTAACTGGTTACTCACTATCTGTGGAGTTTGTGTGTCTGCAGTCATCGATACGTGCCTGACAAATGCTCTGCTGTTCGTCTTCCGTACAGACTTATCGCCACTGCCGAGAGTCATACAGCTATGACGACCTTCGTGGTTGCAACCAACTCTGTACACACGAGTGCAGCGCTCTGTGATTATCTCATCGACCGGGTGGACACAGACGACACCGTCCATGCACTCAACTCACACCTCAGTGAGGCCGATGCCGGTCCCGAGGCGATTCGCGACGGCCAGGACGCGCTCAACGCGATCTATTCGCGGCTGGGGGCGGTCACAACCGTCGAAACACAACAGCTCATCCGCGGCAACGTCCCCGCAGAAGACATTCTCTCGGTAACTGAGGAACTCGATGCCGACGAAATCGTTATTGGCGTCCGGAAGCCGACACCGACGAGCAAGGTTGCGATCGGCAGTGTCACCGAACAGGTGTTGCTCCACTCGACCCGTCCGATGGCGGTTATCCCGCGTGAACTCGAAACCTAAGGCCGGCGGCTTCGTGATGCTGGTATGATCGATCTCGACGGTGCGGCTGGTGGCGGCCAACTGCTCCGCTCTGCACTGACGCTTTCGGCACACACTGGCCGGCCGTTTCGGATGATGTCGATTCGTGAGAATCGCCCCGATCCGGGGCTCAAAGCCCACCATCTCACTGCGGTCAGACTCGTCGCAGACTGCTGTGGGGCCACTGTCTCAGGGGACACACTGGGGTCGACGACGCTCACGTTTCGGCCGGATGCGATCCGTGCCGGGAGCTACACCGCCGACATCGGGACCGCCGGCAGCGTTGCGCTCCTGTTCGACACTCTCGTGCCGCTTGCAACCTCGATCGATGAGCCACTGACTGTCCGAGCAACGGGCGGAACGGCGGTTGCCTGGGCACCCCCCGTTCGATATTTTTTGTCCGTCAAACTCCCACTACTCGACCAATTCGGCCTTTCGGTCGACTGCACAACGCACCGTGTCGGCTACTATCCGACTGGCGGCGGCGTGGTCACGATGACAGTACATCCCGCAACGTTGTCGCCACTCCGTCTCCGGCAACGCGGACGCCTCGAAGCAGTCCACATTTTTTCCGAAGCCAGCGTGGATCTCGAACCGGCCGCGGTCGCCGACAGACAGGCGACAACAGCCGCCGACGCACTCACTGACCGCGGTTTCGACCCAACGATCGTCGCCAGCGAGCATGTCGAGACGAGTGCACCCGGTTCGTCGCTCGTGTTCTGTGGAATCTACGAGCAGAGTCGCCTCGGTGTAAGCGAACTCGGTAGGCGGGGCAAACCGGCCGAAGCGGTCGCTTTTGACGCTGTCGAGCACTTCTGTCGACTCCATGAGACTGGCGCTGTCGTCGACGAACACATGGCTGATCAACTCTTGATCTTTTTAGTGTTTGCCGGCGGCTCAGTACGAATCCCACGTCTCACCGATCACGTCCGGTCGAACCGCGAACGCATTTCACACTTTGGCTACCGGATCGAACAGACCGATTGTTCTGATGGAAGCGTTATTTTCACGGCTGAGACACCAACGCAGTAGTGCGGTGAGGGCGGATCAGAGCATGTCGTTTCCGGCGAGATAGATATAGATCGCCCACGGAAGCGCGAAGGCGAACATGACAATCCAGACTGTTCGCCAGTTGACTGCCCCCTCGTTGCCGAAGGTGATGATCACGGCCATCAGACCGATGACGAGGCTTCCGAGGATACCGCCCTGCATATACGACTGCATCGTTTCTTGATCCATTGATACGTCCGGCCACGTTGTCCCCCGTGTTTACCGTTCCGTCTCGACGTGCCGACTCAGCCGACGGCCGCCGCAATAACGAGTAGATTCCAGCCGGTAACGACACCGCCAACGAGCGCCAATCCGAGCGGAATCCCCAAGCGGTGTGGACGCGGACAGATTCGCCAAACGCCGTAGCTCCCGGCGAGGAGTGCCGTTTTGACCGCGGCCATCGCCCACAGCCCGAACGTCTCGATAAGCGGGGCTGCAACCGGGCCGATTTCGACGACGCCCGAAAGCTGGAGGCCAACACTCGTCGTCACCATATCACCGATTCCAAAACCGGCAACCGCAAGGGCCCACAGCGCCGACTGCCGCCGTTGGAGCCACCGAATCTGTGGGTGTCTGCCGTCCATTGGCCGGGATTGAGCCGCTGGTAGTTTCGTTAGCCACCGACTCACTGAATCACAGGACTGGGTATGGGGTGGCTTCGCTCCGGCCGTAACCGGGGTTGCTACGCCTGTAGACTTCGCTGCTGAAAGCGTCCCGTCACACACAGAAGCGGCTTTAGGGGTTGCCGAATAGTTCCGGGTAATGGCTATCGCGTTCTTCGACCGCCTTGCAGACCGGATTGCCGAAATCGACAGCGTCGTCTCGGTTGGACTCGACTCGGATCCGAAACGAATCCCCGACCATCTTCAGGACAGAGACCTGCCACAGTGGGCGTTCAATCGACGAATTATCGACGCCACACACGAACATGCCGCCTGTTACAAACCGAATGCGGCCTTCTATGAGTCCGCAGATGGGTGGCGGTCGCTGCGCGAAACGATTGCGTATGCCCACGGCAAGAACGTTCCAGTTCTCTTGGACGCCAAACGCGCCGACATTGGCAACACGACCAGACAGTACGCGAAGGTGCTCGACGAGGTTGACGCGATCACGGTCAACCCGTATATGGGACGAGACTCCCTCCAGCCGTTTTTGGACCGCGAATCCAAGGGCGTCTTTATTCTCTGTCGGACCTCGAACCCCGGTGGGGCGGATCTCCAAGACCTCGAACTCGCGTCTGGAGAACCGCTTTACAAACGGGTTGCAGCGCTGGCTGAGCTATGGAACACCCACAAAAACGTCGGGCTTGTTGCCGGGGCAACCGGTCCCGAAGAACTCGAAGCGCTTCGCGAGGAAGTCCCCTCACTTCCGTTCCTCGTCCCGGGTGTTGGCGCACAGGGTGGGGACGCCGAGGCGGCCGTCGAACACGGACTTCGGGCTGATGGGGTCGGCCTCGTCAACTCCTCGCGCGGGATTATCTTCGCTGGCGAAGGCGAGGGATTTGACGTCGCTGCCGGCCAGTCCGCAAAGCGGCTCAAGAACCGGCTGAATCAGTACCGCGACGACAACGCATAATCGACACTCGTCCGAGCTATTCTGCGAAGCCCCCGGCTCCCGAGAGGCTTTCAATGATGGCGCACATAGTGATTGTGTGAACCGAAACGGGTTGATACTGGGGATAGCCGCCGTTCTGTTGGGGATTACCGTCCTCATGGTAATGGTTGGAATCGTCATCAACCCGTTTTTCTTGCTTGTCGCCCTCCCGTTCGGTGCAACCGCCTACCTGATGTGGTATCAGGCAAGCGGCAAGCTCGCCGACCGGATTCGCTCGAACCCCGACGCGTACGCCCGCGATTCTCGCGGCGCGGCCGGTCGAGGTCCCGGCTCCTTCGGTGCCGGTGCGTTCACTGACGGCCGATTTACTCGCGAGCAGGCCCGCCGAAATCGCCAGCGTGCTCGTCAAGGCGGCCGTCGAACGCGACGTGCGAGCCAGCCCTCGGGGCTCTCTCGAACCGAAGCCTCCCGGATTCTCGGCGTTGATTCGAGTGCCCAAGCCGACGAAATCAAAACCGCCTACCGCGAGAAAGTCAAAACTGCCCATCCCGACGCTCCTGACGGCGACGAAGAGGCGTTCAAATCCGTCCGTCGGGCCTACGAAACCCTCACTGACTGAGCCTCCTTCGCTGTGGACTCCCTACGGAGTGCTCTTGCGGATTATTGTGGTATGAATTGACACGGCACGAAAAGGGTTTTTACAACCCCCTTCTAACGGTCGTTCATGAGCGCCGATCGGGCCGTCTTAGAGCAGGCCCTTGAGCGCGGCGAGGAAGAAGGCGGCAACATCGAATTCAAAGAGCGGCTCACACGGACGCTCCATCTCGCAGACGGTCGGATGGAAAGTCTCGCAGCCCAGCTCCGACACCGAGTCCTCTCGGGCGATGGCGAGGCGACCTACGTCGTCGGCGTCACTGACGATGGCGGCATTGCAGGCATTTCGCCGTCAGCCTTTGCTGAAACAATGGATGTGCTTTCGTTGCTCGCCGAAGAAGCCGGTGCCCACATCGACGATGTCGAGACCTGGGGCGCTGGCGACGGCGGTCTCGTTGGCATCGCAACAATCTGCGAAGGAGCGATGTTAGAAGCCGATGACGGCCATATCGTCATCGGGACCGCCGGCCACGTCGACCACGGGAAATCGACACTCGTCGGCTCGCTGGTCACCGGCGAACCCGACGACGGAAACGGCTTTACGCGGGGATTTCTCGATGTCCAGCCCCACGAGGTCGAACGCGGTCTCTCGGCGGACCTGTCGTATGCCGTCTATGGCTTTGACGACCACGGTGAGGCGATCCGGATGGACAATCCGCACCGTAAAACAGATCGCGCACGCGTGGTCGAAGAGGCGAGCCGGCTTGTTTCGTTTGTCGATACCGTTGGCCACGAGCCGTGGCTGCGGACGACCATTCGCGGACTGGTCGGCCAGAAACTCGATTACGGGCTGCTTGCGGTCGCGGCCGACGACGGCCCGACGAAAACGACACGGGAACATCTCGGCATCCTCCTTGCAACCGAGTTGCCAACGATTGTTACGATCACGAAGGTCGATGCCGTCTCCGAACAGCGCGTCGCCGAGGTCGAAAAGGCGGTCGAATCACTCCTCCGCGATGTCCGTCGAACCCCGCTCCGCGTCGGGCGGTATTCGATAGAGGACGCGGCCGACGAGTTGAGCGAAACGGTCGTTCCCATTATTCGGACCAGTGCCGTCTGTGGCGATGGCATGGACGACCTCGACCGACTCTTCGAGACGCTGCCAAAGCGCGCAACCGACGAACACAGCGAGTTCCGGATGTATATCGACCGGACCTACAGCGTCACGGGCGTCGGAGCGGTCGCTTCGGGAACAATAAACGCCGGCTCGGTCGAAGCAGGCGATGAACTCCTCTTGGGGCCGATGGCTGACGGTAGCTTCCGCGAGGTCGAGGTCCGTTCGATCGAGATGCACTATCACCGGGTTGATGCGGCGAAAGCCGGCCGAATCGTCGGAATCGCGCTTAAAGGAGTCAAGGAGGCCGATGTCAAACGCGGAATGGTGTTGCTGCCCCGAGACGCCGAGCCAACTTCGGTTCGCTCGTTTGAAGCCGAGGTGATGGTACTCAATCATCCAACACGGATCCGCGACGGCTACGAGCCGGTAATCCACCTCGAAACACTGAGCGAGACGGCTGTCTTCTCACCCGAAGGCGGTAAGCTACTGCCCGGTGACACGGGCAAGACGATAGTCGAGTTCAAATTCCGCCCCTACTTTGTTGAGTCGGGCCAGCGGTTCGTCTTCCGCGAAGGGTCAAGCAAAGGCGTCGGTACCGTATTGTCGGTCGATGAAACTGGGGCTGACTAACTACGACGTTGCGGATCTGTACCGTACTTCTCCATTGTCGGCTGTACACTGGGTTGCACCACCGAGCAGTACAAACCACTCACATAGCCGGTGCCCACGCTGTTGGTGAATCTCTTCCCACCGCGAGCCGTGATGGTGTCGTTCCCATGTCGGCATTGTCACAGCTGCGCGGTTCCATGCGGCCGAACTTGCCAGTGGTTTGTCGGTCGCTTGCAGCGCATCCTGCAGTTCCCGAGCCCCATAGATTTGCTCACAGAGGTTCTCAAACAGCTGTGTTGCATCCGGCTCACTACGTGTCCGGCGGTAGCCACTCGGCGTCTTCGAAATGAGGCCAACCGATCGCAAAAATAGTAGCCACTGACGGGCATCGTCCTCATTCTCAATACCTGCCTCGCGTGCACGCGACTGGAGTCGTTGGAGACAGACCGCCTCGCGTTTCGGGATCAGCGGAATCGCCCGCTGGGCGGCCCGAACAGCTGTCAGCGTCGCTTCGGTTTTCTGTGTTGGTGGTGGCGCTGGAACCCACTTACTCCGCATATATTCGGTGATGTATGACGCTGTTAGTTGATTCCGAACGAGTTCGCAACGAGTTCCTCGTCAGTTTCGCCGACGACATACGTTTCGCCGTCGACGACGTCGATTGTCACCTTTGCGGGCGCAAAGACGCTTTCGGGGACCTCGTAGAAATCCCACTCTGCCTCCTCGAAAATCTGTTCGAAGGGAATCCCGTACTCGTCGCGAGCGCTCGATGGGACGTCGTCAAAGACGGTCGACTCTTCGCGAACCTGCAAATAGACTTCACCGCCGTAGGCGAGCGCATCATTCGTCCGAGCCATTGCGACCGATTCGTTGTAGCTAACCGGGGCAGCCGGGGCCCGCCCCGTTGCGCTCATGACCTCGGTGATTGGATAGCCCAACTCCGAGAGTCGGAACATCGCCAACTCGGCCGCACGGGCGGCCATCGAGACGCTCCCGGCCATCGAGCCGGTGGCGTATGTCGGCAGAAAGACGCTTGACGGCTCGACGTTGGCATAATCGGCGACGTGTTCGGCAATCCGATCATCTGGAAGGTCGATGCTTTCGATCGCGAGGACGGCGAAATCAAATTCGTCGTAGTAGCCGACCCGCTCGAAATCGGTTTCCTCGCCGACTAGCGCGCGGGCGGGTCCCGATCCAAGGCCGTTGAAGCCCTCGAAGTTGAGTTCCCAGCCGGCTTTCTGCGAGCACAGCAGCGCGATGGCGGGGTGGTCCGTCGTGAGTTCGACGTAGGGAATCGGTGCGCCGCCGACACGACCCATCTGCGTGTAGATCGTCGCCAGTCCGGCCGTCTGAATATCCGCGAGCATAAGTCCGGCTTCGACGCCACCGTCGGCAGCGACACCGAAGTCGAGCACAGTCGCCCCACAGTCGAGTTCGGCAGCAACAATGTCGAGTTCCTCGGCAAAATCGAGTGCCTCGTCGACGAGCTCGATGGCCGAGCGATTGATACTTTCCATACCTGCAAGTTGGCCGTGATCTCCTAAAGGCGTTCGTAGTTGTGCTGCCCGGCCGGCGGTTACCGCTGTTTTTTCGCGTCCCGACCGAGTGCCGCCTCGACGGCCGCAACCTTGTCGTCTGCCGATTCGGTGCTCGTCCGCTTGTCGTCGATTTTGAGCACCGTGCTGACGCGGTCGGCGTCGACGGCCTTGTGGGCGTCGCCAACGGCCGCCAGCAGCGTGTCGATGTCGTCGGCCTCGATTACCGTTCCCATCGGATTGGTTTCGTAGCTTACGTCGTGGCTATCGAGCGCCTCGACGGCGGCGGCGACCTCCTCGGCCATGCTGTCTTCGATGACGGGGGCAACACTGAGGAGTGCAATAACGGTCATATCTCGGGGTTCTCGTCGCACGCTCCTAACTCTCCTGATTGGCCGCATTACAGATAGATACCGCCGAGGTCGACAACTGTACACGCTTTTGACTGTTGCAACGAACAGGAATGTATGACTCGCTATCTCTCACATCCTGTTCGCCGAATCCGAGCCGATCCGATTGCCGGTGAGTCGGCTTCGCTCGTAGTCACGGTCGCAGACGCCGAGTCGTCGGATCTTTCGGACGCCGTTGCGGAGCTTTCGGGAACTGTTGAAAAAGCGCTGCAATTCAACGGGTATCTGATCGAGGTTCCACAGCCAGCGGTTGACGAACTGTGTCAGCTCCCAGCCATTGTCCGGGTCGAAACCGCCAATACGCTCTCGATTAGTTCGGATGTCGCGCCGGAGCATAGTACATCTGACGAGCGAGTCAGTCCGACTACTATCGAGGAGTAGGGTTTCTCACAGGAATGTGTTCCCTATACGCAGACAGCCGACGACTGTGTTCGCAGCACGACAAGACGCGCTGCTTGTTGGATTGGTCGCGGGAAAAGTATGCGTCGACGGGGATTTGAACTCCAGTCGCTCCGTGTGCTCACGGCTGCGCCGTTCGCTTTCGAGGTCGCAAGCGACCTCGCATCGCTCTCTAGTTCATATCCCAGAGAAACGATCACATCCTCACAGGATATGCGAGCGACACGGCGGTCGCTCGCGGTGTTGTGCTCGGAAGAAGATGCGTCGACGGGGATTTGAACCCCGGTTGTAACCATGGCAAGGTTACGTGATACCACTACACTATCGACGCGTGGTGCGGTTCTGCGCATCTAATGCTAACTGGTGGCGACTGTATAAGAGTTGCGAAACCACCCTACCATGTGAGCGAAAACCATGCGACGGAACCGGGATTGTCCCTGCTTGAACAGCGGTTGGAATCAGCGTATTGATCACTGCCAAACTATTTTGACAAACGTACAAAGTTGACCCAAATAACCTTATTTATATATTATTCTACGCTTGTTAACTCCTATTCCTTGGCGTCATTGTAGAATATACTGTGTATAACCGAACCTACTTATGTTGGTAGTGTATAGTCGCCTGTATGCCACGGGCCGCCTACCAGACCGATCTCGAAACACTCCGTGAGGACGTCCTCTATATGTCCGAGGTCGTCCTCGACCGGCTTCGGCTGGCGCTGACGGCGCTCGAACAGAAAGACGCCGAGCTCGCACAGGACGTTATCGACGGCGACGACGAAATCAACGAGCTGTATCTCGATCTCGAAGCCGACTGCGTCGACCTGATTGCCCTCCAGCAGCCGGTCGCCTCCGATCTGCGGTTTATTGCTGCCTCGTTCAAACTACTTACTGACCTCGAACGGATTGGTGATCTGGCGGCGAACCTCGCTGACTACTCACTGACCGCCGACCGCGATGTGTTTCCAGAGGTCGACGTTCAGACCATCGGGACGGTCGTCGCCGAAATGGTCGAAGACGCCATGATCGCCTACGCCGAAAAAGACACGCAGCTGTGCTATGCGCTGGCCGACCGCGACGACGCTGTCGACCAACGGTGCGAAGCCGCCAGTGAAACCGTTGTCCGTGATCTCCTTCGCAGAGATGTTGATACGGTAGCTACTGAGACCGACCCAGAACAGCTTATGACTGACGTCTCACGGCTCCTCTTGACGGTCCGTGATCTCGAACGCGTCGGCGACCACGCAGTCAATATCGCCTCGCGGACGGTCTATATGGTCGACAACGACGCGGATCTGTTGTACTAATCGACGAGTCGTTACCAACGCTGCCAGTCTTGTCGAGGTTCGTGGCAACATCAATACAGTCGTTTCAGCGGCGACATACGTCGAAGACCACGGGTTTCCGCCGTTCGATGCGCTCCATCTCGTTGAGTCGGGTGGGGACACGATCGTTTCCACCGACGACGCCTATGAAGGGTTCGCACAACGGCTTGATCTGCAGACCATGACCGAAGAGTAGTCTTCTTTTCAACTCGATACTTTCTTTTTTATTATCCTACCTGAACTGTAGCAGCATAGTATGCAAGACTGCGAGCGCAACTACAGTACAGATGAGTGATCTGTAATCGGTCAGTAAAATATGTCTGACCGAGCGATTCTCTCAACGAAAGCGAATTGACTCATTCATGTTGCTTCGGTCAAGCACCCATTTTGGATGGCTCGCCACATGGAACGCCGCCTTTGCACCCACGAAGGCGAATATCGTTAACCCGAAACTGAACACCACCTGACCGACTGCACGTTCAGTTTCCTGACCAGTAGCTGGAGAAGTTACCAGCGTTGCGTACCCGATAACGTAGAGCGCATAACAGAAGGCCAACAGACAGACTCCATAGGCAGTATATCCAATTGCAACCCCGGCCAGCGACCTGAAATTCATACTAATGACAAATGTATACTGTCTAAAAACAGTTTCTCGGGAGTCAGTCACTGAACACTCAGCATAGCACGGCTAATTCAACAGAGCGCAAAATAAATAACGGTGATCACTGTGCCGTATCCATCCTCTCAGTCTTGCAAATCTCTATTGTCGACCTTCGGTTCATCCTCCCAGTAGCTGAAGCAGGAGTTGTGCGGGCTAAAAAGGAGCAATTAAGATTCCTTCGCACGCACGCGAGAGGTGACCAATTTATCACTTCAATCTCAATCACCGTCGACAACTATCTCGATTACAGCATGGTACACCACACCAACCAACATGGTAAAACCCGGATAAACACCGCGTATGGGCCGTGTGAAGCCGACACAGGGTGGATTCGTTCCGCTATCCTTTTAGGCTCCGATTAGAAAGCCAACGTACAGTCTAGTGACGAGGCACACCCGATGGACGGACTAACACTACTGGTTCCGTCGTCGGTCGTCCGCGAAGCCGAGGACAAACGCGAGGCAACTCGCAAACTCGGTTACGTCGCCCGCGCGGCGGCGGTGTTCGGGGCCGACCGACTCGTCGTCTTCCCGGACCGGGAGGGCGAACGTCGGTGGGGCGAAGAGTTCGTCCGCGTTGTGCTGCAGTACGCCGCGACACCTCCCTACCTCAAAAACGAGGTGTGGGGAAAACGCGACGAACTGCAGTTTGCGGGCATACTCCCTCCGCTCCGGGTTTCGTCACAGACCGTAGCCGACTCAACGGAGCCGGCTACACACCAAGGAATCGTGACCAAGGTCGGATCTGAAGGCCGCGTTCGGGTCACTTGCGGACTGCAACACCCGATCTCCCTCATGGTGCCGCCGGATATGGCGACGCCCGCCGAGGGAGAGCGCGTCACCGTCAGGATCTCTTCGAGAGAACCGGTCCGTGCACGACTCGTCGACGAGCCCATATCGGGGCTTGTTGTCGAATGTGCGGACCTCTCGGCTGCCCTCGACGACGAATCAGGCGTAACGGTCGCCGCCTCCGAGTATGGGGAACTACTCTCCCATGCTCGACTCGGCGACCTCCTTCCGGATCTCCGGGAGGGGATGACCGTCGCCTTTGGTTCGCCCGGACGAGGGTTGCCGGAAATACTCGGGATCGAACCCGAGGCAGTCTCGGCCGCAGTCGCGGCTGGAGACCATGTTGAATCCGACCCCGGATTCGACCGCTGGCTCAATACGATTCCGCGACAGGCAAGCGAGACGGTGCGAACGGAGGAAGCGATGTTCGCCTCGCTCGGCTGCCTTACGCTCACGGAGTAACACAAAATGCCACAACCAAGCAGACCACGCAAAGGCTCGCTGGGCTACGGCCCGCGAAAGCGTGCAACCTCAGAGGTTCCACGCATTCGCTCGTGGCCAGACGACGACGGAGCAGCGGCTCCACAGGGCTTTGCCGGCTACAAAGCAGGCATGACCCACGTTGTCATGGTCAACGACGAGGCAGACTCGCCGCGTGAAGGAATGGAAGAGTCCGTTCCTGTCACCGTTGTCGAGGTGCCTCCAATGCGGGCGGTCGCCGTCCGAGCCTACCAAGACACGCCGTACGGACAGAAGCCGGTAACCGAGGTCTGGGCGACCGAGTTCGACGACGAACTCGACCGCGCGCTCGACCTGCCGGCCGAAAACACCTTCGCGGACGACGCGGAGGCCCTTCGGGAGCTCGTCGCCGACGGCGACGTCGACGACCTCCGGCTGATCACCCACACGGTGCCCGGCCCGAACAAGAACGTCCCGAAAAAGAAACCCGACATCATGGAGACGCGAATCGGTGGCGGCTCGCTTGACGAGCGGTGTGAGTTCGCACTCGACCTGCTCGAAGACGGCGGCGAACACAGCGTCAGTGACGTGTTCCGCGCCGGCGAGTACCTCGATGTCTCGGGAGTCACCAAGGGGAAAGGAACCCAGGGTCCCGTCAAACGATGGGGCGTCCAGAAGCG